>CAWGSY010000011.1:0-255728 GCA_963825355.1 uncultured Verrucomicrobiae bacterium
CGCCGGCCCGGCACACCTCGGGCACTAGCCGGGCGAGCGGCCCACAAAATCAAGCTGGTGGGCGATGTAGACCAGCTCGCCCGCGGCCAGTTGCCGGCCGCGCTCGCCCAGCCAGTCGGCCAGGTCCGCCGGTTCCACCCGGTCCTCGCGATTCCGCAATGCGTCCCGGATCGTGTTAAGGATGCTGCGCAGGAAGTAAGCCTCGTCGGCCGGGTAGTTCCCGTCCGGGGCCGGGTACACGACCCAGTCCGACGACCCCACCGCCAGCGCGGGCGCCCCCGCATCCCGCAGATGGTGAAACAGGCGGCGGCCCGTTCGGCTTTCCCCGGCCGGTCGGCCGTAGCGAAAGCGCTCATCCATGTCGCGGTGGTAGGCCTGCATGACCTGGTCGTCGTGGGGGTGGCCGGGCGCGAAGATGCTCTCGCCGTCGTAGTTGATCGTGAACCAGTAGACGCCGCCGGGGACCAGCAGCCGCAGCAGTCCGGGCAGGACGGCAGGCACGTCCACCAGGTCCAGGATGGCGTTGGCGATCAGCACATTGGTCCGCGCCCCGTGAGCGGCCTCCAGGTAACTGCCGAGCTCGGCGTGCACCAGGCGCACCCGCAGATCACCCACCTGCAGCCCATCCGGCAGCAGGTCGCTGCGCAGGCCCCGCGCGGCCGCCCAATCGCGCAGCCACCGGCGAGAACACTCCAGCAGCTGCCGATCCGCATCCAGCAGGACGTACTCGCCGGCGCCGACCGCGCCCCAGTCCATCAGACGGGCCACCATCGTCCCCAGGCCGGCGCCGACCTCCAGCACCTGCGGCGCACCCGCCGGCATCAGGCGGCGCAACTCGGCCAGCACATGCCGGTTAAGCGCCCGGTCATCCACGGTCGTCTTCGCGGCCAGGTAGCGGGCATAGTCGGAGGTCATCGAAGTTTCATCGAAGCAAGTCATTGCTTCTCGGCTACCATCGCGAACTTGCGCACCCGCCCGCTGCCGAGCCAGTCACTCCACAGTTGATGGGCCGTGATCAGCTCGGCGGTGGCCTGCGTCCCGATCTCGCCGGCGATCTGGGGAGAATCAGCTCGGTAACAGCGCAGCAGCGCCGTCGCTATCGCGTGATGGGAGGAGCTGTACTCCTGCCACCAGATCACGGTCAGCCCCGCGTTGCGCAGCACGCCCGTCAATTCCGCCAACTCGATGGGCCAGACCGTATCGGCGCCGGGCATCCGCGCCCGCTCCTGCTGGGTGAGCGGCCGGCCTTCCTCGACCGTGAAAGCGAAACGTCCGCCCGGCTCCAGCACGCGCGCCACCTCACCCACCAAGGCGTCCTTGTCGGGGAAGGCCAGCATCGTCTCCAGCAGGAGTGCCACCTCGAAGCGGCCCTGGGGCAGAGGCGGGAGGTGAGCTTGCTCGAAGCGGCAGGGGAGATTCCCGGCCAGCTCCTGGGCGGTGGCCAGTGCGCTGGCGGAGTAATCGACGCCCAGGTAGTGGCATCCCGACTCCGCCGTGATCATCCGGCCGGGCCGGCCATCCCGCAGCACAGGTCGAGCACGGAGACGCCGGGGCCGACCCGGGCCTGGTGAGCCAGCTTCCGGACCTCGCCCGCCCGCATGAAGCTCTCCTGGCCTACATACTCATCCGCGGGGTAGGCGGTCGCCCGGGCCCGCTCTAGCGCCGTCAACAATGGTGCTCGCTGATCCTGTCTCACGTCAGATCCCGCGCGCTGTCCGGCCCGGCGGAGCCGGTGCCACCCGGCCCGCAGAGCTACTTGCCGGGCCGCGCCGCGCCCGTGCCGAGCGGGCGCCGATCGTCTCGGGTCGAACCGCGACTGCCGCTTCTACGTACCATTCTGTGTCAGGTATGACGGACCGGCGGCGGGTGTGGTTCAGCTCGGCCGGAGGGTGGAGGCTGGCTCGGTGCGGCAGGCGCTCTCGACGGCGGGAGCATCGTGCGGGTCCACGTAGTAGCCCCCGAGGGGTTCGACAATCCCGGCCAGCCCACCGGCGGCAACATCTACGACCGGCGCGTCTGCGCCGGACTGGCCGAGGCCGGATGGGATGTGCTGGTCACGACCGTCGCCGGGGCGTGGCCGGATCCCGGCTCGGGCGCCCGCGCCGACCTGGCCCGCATCGTTTCCGCCATCCCCGACGGTGAGACCGTCCTGATCGACGGGCTCATCGCCTCGCCGGCCGCCGCGCAGCTGCTGCCACACACCGGCCGGATACGAATGACGGTGCTGCTGCACATGCCACTGGCCACCGTCCTCGACGCACACGCTGATGCCAGCGCGCAGCGCTCCGAACGGGTCGTGCTCCGCGCGGCCACCGGCGTGGTCGTTACCAGCGAATGGACCCGCCAGCAGGTCCTGACCCGATACGCGATCCCGGCCCACCGGGTGCACGTCGCCCGGCCCGGCGTCGATCGGGTCGCTGCCCCGGCCCGGCCCGTCCGCGGTCACCTGATCTGCGTCGGAGTCCTCGGCCGCCACAAGGGGCAGGACCTCCTCGTCGAGGCGCTCGCCGACCTCGCTGAGCGGGACTGGCATTGCGTACTGGCCGGACCGCTCGACCGCGACCCGGACTTCGTCGACCAATTGCAGGCCCGCATCACTCGCCTCGGCTACGGCCACCGCGTTCGGCTCACCGGCGTCCTGACCGGCGCGGCGCTCAGCCACGCGTACACCACCGCTGATCTGCTCGTCGCGCCGTCCCGCTCGGAGACCTACGGCATGACCGTCACCGAAGCGCTCGCCCACGGCCTGCCCGTCATAGCTGCCGCCGTCGGTGGGCTACCCGAAGCGCTCGGCTCCACCGCCGATGGCACCCACCCCGGCCAACTGGTCCCTCCCGGCGATCCGGCTGCCCTCGCCGCCGCGCTCGGAGAATGGCTGGGTGACGAGCGCCACCGACACCGGCTACGGGCCGCCGCACGACAGCGGCGGTCGACCCTGCGCGGCTGGGAACAGACCACACAAGAGATAGCGAACGCACTGACCGCCCACGGGCGCAGTAAGCCTGTGCCGCCCGGAGTGAACAACCACCCTGGAAAGACCAGCGGTCGGACTTGAACCGCCCGCCGCCTCGGCCCGTGACACCAGACGTGGCCTCGCAGGTGTGGCTCACCTTGACCCCTACTTGCTAAGCCTGGCGGCGAGATCTGCCTGATCCTGCCGTCATCGGAGCGCACTTACAGGCGTCTCAGTCAGGATGTACCGTCGCGGGAGACTTCATGCAACTGGAAACTGATCAACAGAAAGTGCGCTCGATGACATTCAGAACCGAGAGCCGCATCACAATCGCCAGCAGCGTCGGTGAGGTGTGGGCGTATGTCTGTGACGTCGGACGCTGGCCGGAGTGGGCGCCAACGGTTCTCGAATGCCGGGTTCGCGGAGGAGGGCCGCTTCAGCCCGGCTCGCGGGTGGAGCAGCGGGCGAAGGACCTGTGGTGGACTCACGGCCGGAGCCAGGAGGTGACCGCTGTCGAGGCGCCCCGCTACGTGGCGTTCGCCGGGCGAATGGGTACGTCCGCGGCGCGCTGGGCAATGGAACTCGAGCCGGTGGACGATAGGCAGACCGACGCCAAGATGTGGATTGAGGTTGACCTCGCGGGCATCATGCGCGCGGTCCCCGGCCTTCTCAAGGGCAATATTCAGCGCGTAAGCGATCGCGAGATGGCGGCGATCAAGGCTGCGGTCGAGTCCGCTACGCGGGGAGATGCGGAGTCCTAGATGGGGTGGCGCGCGGTTCTACCGCGACGCTACCGAGCTCGAGGAGCACACCGTGAGCCAGATCGACCGTACGCGAGAGCACCTGATCGAGACATACCGCAAGAAGGCGAAGCACTACGACATCACCTCCCGGCTCTACCCCGCGCCCGGCTACCCCCAGCGGGCACAGCGCCTCCGGGCCGTACAAGCGCTCGGCCTTCGCGCGGGTGACAGCGTGATCGACATCGCATGCGGCACAGGTCTGAACTTCCCGCTGATTGAGGAGGTGATCGGTCGCGACGGCCGGATCGTCGGCGTCGATCTGACCGACGCGATGCTCGCCCGTGCCCAGGATCGGATAGAGACGAACGGCTGGAGCAATATCAGCCTCGTGCAAGCCGACGCGGCCGACTTCGACTTCCCAACCGAGGTCGACGCGATCCTGTCCACGTACGCCCTGTCGCAGGTGCCCGAGTGCGCAGAGGTCATCGCCCACGGCGCTGCGGCCCTCGCTGGAGGCGGACGCTGGGTCGTGCTGGACCTCAAGGTTCCCGGCAACACGCCTGGATGGCTGGCGCAGCTCGGAACCGCAATTGTGCGGCCTTTCGCCTCCATAGATGAGTGGATCATGCGCCGTCCGTGGGAGGCGATTCGCGCAGCCATGCAGGAAGAACTGGCCGATCTCTCCTGGACCGAGTTGTGCTTCGGAACCGCATTCCTCGCTGCCGGGTCCCGCGGCCCTGGAACCTTCGGTGTACGGCCGCGGGGGAGCGGCCATCAGTGACCGTGGGCTGAGCAAGCGTCCTCGGGCTAGTCGCCGCCGGCGAGGCGGCGGTCGCGCTGCTGCATCCCCAGCTCGCCGTAGGGATAGTCGGTGGGCTGCGGGTCGCTCGCGGCGGTGAGCGCGGTGGTTTCGGCTGGGCTGCCGAAGGTCATCGTCCCCAGGCCAAGGGCCGACACCGCGCAGCCGCTATGCCCCAACGGGCGATAGTCCATGCTTCAACCTACGCCACACCGGCTGTGGCACCTGCCCCAGCAGGACAGCGAAGTCCACCTCCTGGCCTGCCGTCTTCGCAGTCCCCGGCAACGGGGCGCTGCGGCGCATGGCATAGGTGAGTTGTTGTCTGCGCGGAAGCTCTGCCACCTCGGGAGCTTCGGGGTAGCCCGGGCAGCATGGGGTACTTAGGGCAGGGGCGTCCGGAGACTTGCCGGAGGAGACCCAGCTGCTGGACGAGGCGAGCGAGCCGCCCACCCCGGACTACCCCTACGGTGAGCCCGGCCAGTCCCAGCGTAGCCGCCGCATCCAGGGAGGGAGATTCTGAGCGCCTGGCCTGCGCACCGCCGATGCCGTGGATTGGGTGATCTTCGCGGCGGTGGGGCTGGCGCGTTCGCCGACGGATGCGTGTGGGCGCAGATGGGCACGATCGGCGTTGCGTGCACCGGACCACCATCGGTGGGTGTGGGCGGCTCACCGGGTGTGCCAGCTGCGGCCATCAGATTTGCTGCGGCGCGTGGGCTGCGGGCCGGGGGATTAAGGCTGCTAGTGGCCGCCGAGCGCTAGGCGGGCGGCGCTGACATCTTCCCGGCCGTGGCCGGTGTCTACGGCTGCGCGCCACTGGCGGGACAACGCGGCCAGCAGCGGCAGCTCGTCATCGCCCGCAGCCCCGATCGCCAGGTCCACGTCCTTGAGCGCCCACTCCAGCGGGAACTCGGGCGCGAAATCGCCTCGCTCCATTTTGTGCAGCTTGGCGTCCGCGATCGGCGCGTCCAGCGGGCCGCCCTCGATGGCCTCGGCCAGCTTGGCGGCGTCGATGCCCAGCCGCCCAGCCAGTTCCAGGGCCTCAGCCACGCCCTCGATCAAGATGGACATGTAGGCGTTGACGACCAGCTTCATCCGGCTGCCCTGGCCGGCCTCGCCCAGCCACACGGTCTTGCGGCCGATCGCCGAGAACGCCGGGCGCACGGCTGCAGCCGCTGCGGGCGGGCCGGACGCCAGGATGAGCAGCTGGCCGGCCTCAGCGGGGCCCTTGCTGCCCGATACCGGTGCGTCCACGAACATGACATCGGGCCGCAGCTGACCGAGCCGGCCCCCGATCTCGGTCGTTGCGGTAAGGCCGATCGTGCCCATCTGCGCCCACACCGCGCCCTCAGCCAGCGCCTCCACCACGCCGCCAGCGAAGATCACCGAATTGACCACCTCAGCGGTCGGCAGCATCGTGATCACGACGTGCGCGTCCTGGGCCGCCTCCGCCGGCGACGCCGCCACCAGCGCTCCGGCATCGGACAGCGGCGCGGTCACCGTCGGCGACCGATCCCAGACCGTGGTGCGCAGCCCCGCCAAGACGAGACTCCGGGCCATCGCCGAGCCCATGATGCCGGTGCCCAGCACCGCCACCCGCACATTCTCGCCACGACTGTCCGTAGCGGCCATCTGAGCCTCCCTCCGCGCAGTTACCACCGGCCCCGACGGCGGCACCGCAGCTGAGCTAGACGCACCTCCCAGAACGAGCATCCCAGAAGCTGGCCCGGAATTGCCGGCCGGTGCCTCAACGGTCATAGCGCATGGGCGGGAACGGTCTGGTCCGCAAACCAGCCACTACCTGGCCGCCGACGTCCACGAATAGCAGGAGCCCAGGTCATCACTCCACGCGGTCCAGCGAGCGCACGGGCATCACCGGCAGCAACCGGTCACCGGGATCGGCAATGTTGGCAACCACCACTGCCGAGTATGCGCGGTCGGAGATTGCGGTAGCGGCGCGAGCCCGGGCACGCAGATCATCCGATTAGGGGCGTCGAGGCTGCGGACTCCGGCGGCGGCCGTCGCGGCGTGAAGTAGGCGGTGAACTCAACGGGAACCACTGGCTGCTGCCTTTCTGCTGCCAGTCCCGGCTGGCCCGCGGCTAGCTCTGCGGGCGCGCCGGGGCCGGCGCGGTGACTACGACGGCCGGTTCCAGGTTGGGCCTGGCTGGCGGAGCGGCCGCCTGCCAGATCCGGGCCGCCAGCAGGAACATCGCTGCCGCAAATGGCAGCATGTACAAGACGACGACGATCCCGGCGGATATCTGCTGTTGAGCGACTTCCAGGCCGATGAAGAACAGGACCGCCAGCCAGCGCGGAACGCTCCGGCTGCGCCACAGGGCAAACCCCATGAGGGCCGGCGCGGCGTAGATGCCGATGAAATAGGCGTAAAGGAACACGTGGCCGAATCCGGAGTTGAAGGTTGTCACCAGGAACCGCGCCGCCGCGTCTCCTGACAGGTGTGCCGTCGCAGCGGCGGCGAGGTTAGGAAAGACCAGGACGTTGGTGATGGCTCCGCAGAAGGCACCGATTCCGCCGATCAGCGCGGCGACGGTGGCGACCGCCGAACCGCGGTTTCTGACCAGCGCGGCGATCGCCGCATACGAGACGGCCAGAGCCCCGAGCCCGAGAAGTGCGAGCGAGCCTGCGACGTAGAGCTGAGTCGGGTGCTTCGCCGCAATTGCCAGCACCTTGAACGCCGTGGCCGTGGTCTGTATCACCTGGTCGGTGCCTTTGGGGCTGAGTGCCTCGGCACTTATATACAGCACCGCCGCGATGGGGAGGAAAAGGGCTAGCACCCGCTGACGTGTCCGGGCCGCGTGATCCATTGACTTCTCCTGTCGGCTAGAGGCCGATCGTCCGCCTAGCTCTGCGCGGGCCGGCAGTCGGCGAGGTGACGGTGGCAGCGGGGAGTTTGCGGCGCGCAGCCGCAGCCGCGCTGGTCCCAGTAGATGACGGTGAAGGCCTGTTCCCAGCCCGGGGAGGTGCCCTGAGCGGCGCGTTTCGTTGATCGTCGGCAGGCCGGGGACCTTGCTGGATCAGCAGGAGCACCGGGTTGGAAGCGCTCGTCCCGCGAACCGGATCCACTGGGTCGCCGGCCTGGATCGCCTCGAGCGAATCGATCGCCAAATCTGCGCCCGGCACGGCTAGGCGCTCGCCACCGCCGGAGCCTGGCCGGTGGCCTGGGCCAGGCGGCTGGCCGCTCCCGGGTCGTGTGCGGGCAGGATCACCAGGCCCGGATACTGCTGGCGCAGCCGGGAGGCCAGCAGCCACCAGATGGTCGGCCGCCAGGTTGACGCCTCGTGGTCGGGGCGGATCTGCACCTGGCCCGTGCTCACCACCGACACCCGGCGGATCGGGTCGGTCGCGTTCATCTCAGTGTTCCTCCGGTATCCAGGCCAGCTGGTTAGGTCCGGCTGTCCCAGCGGTCGTAGTAGGGCCGTATGCCGAAGAGCCTGGCCAGCGCCCACAGCGGCGGGAGCATGAGGTTCTGCACCACGATGGGGGGTGAGCTGATCCGGCTTTCGTGGCGGAAGTGCCAGAAGGTGGCGCCGAGCTGGAGCGGGTTCTTTGGCGCGCCTCTGGGTGTGGTCTTGCCGTCGGCCACCAGGCCGGCCAGGGCCTCGTGGAACTCCTTGGTCAGCAGTGCCGGGCGGAGTTCGACGATGCCCTCGATCTCGCCCGGTCCGGGGTTTCCTTCGGAGTGCGGGACGCCGGCGGGCACGATGATCGTCTCGCCCGCTGTGGCTACCCGGTGCTCGCCGCCCAGAGTGAAGTGGGCTTCGCGGCCAGGATGGTGAAGCGTTCTTCCTGGTGGGGGTGGATGTGCTCGGTGATTACGCCGCCGGGCACGCTGCGCCAGTTGAAGCGGACGAGCTGCCCGTGGTTGTCGGCGGCGATGGCGGTGTATTCGATCCACTCGCCGGTGGCGGGGTTGAAGAAGGGCCGGAAGCTGGCGGTGCGGCTATCAGCCTGAGGCATGATCATCGGTCCTTCGCGCTGAGCCCGGCCGGGCTTGACGCTCGAGCAGGCCGGAGGCGGGCGAGGTCGTGGAAGCCGGCGGCGGCGGTGCCCAGCAGCAGGACGCCGGCTTCCTCGACCATGCCGCGGCCGGGCCAGCGCCGTTGATCGCCGCCGGTTCGGCCGTCACGGTGATCAAGGGAGTTGCCATAGCGTGTGCTGCCTTCGATTTGGCTGGTGCGGTGCTGGCCGCCTCCGGTTGGGTGGTCATGGCGTGCCCGGCCGGGTCCGGTACCAGCCGATGGTCGCGGCAATGGCGTCGGCCAGCGGGGTGCCGGCCGTCCCGAACGCGGTCTGGTATTTGCTGGTGTCCAGGACGAAGGGCTGGTCGAACTCGTAGGCCATCTCGGCCAGTTCTCGCAGCATCGGGTTGACCAGCCCGAGCGCACGCAGGGCCAGCTTGGGCACCGGCCGTATGCCGACCGGATGCCCGATCTCGCGGGCCACCAGATCCAGCAGAGCCCGGGTGGTGACGGTCTGCGGGCCGGGCAGGTGCCACACCTGGCCGGCCGCGCGGGCGTCGGTGCCCAGGGTGGCCAGGCCGGCGGCGATGTCGGGAACGTAGCTGTAGGTGTGCAGCAGGTCAGGGTTGCCGATGAAGTCGGCGCGGCGGCCGGCCAGGGCATTGCCGAAGACCCGCTCGCCGAGCGTTGACCCCTGGGTGACGCCCGGGCCGAAGAAGTCCGAAGCCCGCCCGATCGCCAAGCGAACCCGGCCAGCCTCAGCGGCGGCCAGCAACTCAGCGGTCATCGCCGCCCGGGTCCGGCCCTTCACGGTCGTCGCGGCCAGCGGGAGATCCTCGGTCATCGGCTTGCCCCCGGCCGGGCCGTAGCCGTACAGGTTCTCCAGCACCACCAGCAGCGCACCGGTGCGCTCAGCAGCAGCGAGCACGCCCCGCTGCAACGGCGGGAACCGCTCCGGCCACTGCGTGTACGGGGCGTTGACGCACTGGTACACCACCGAGGCGCCCTTGGCTGCGTCGGCGGCCGCCTCGGGATCGGTGACATCGGCGGCCCGCCAGTCAGTCCCCCCGGCCAGCACGGGCGGCCGGTGCCTGGACACCGCCCGGACTGGGATACCTAGCCCGGCCAGGTGCGCGGCCAGGGCACTTCCGACCTGGCCGGTCCCGAACACCACATGCAGCCGGGCCTCACCCATGACCAGGTCCTCTCGCTGACCCCGAGCAACCCTGGCGGTCGGCGACATCCGGGCCCGGCGTTCTCTCACCCGACGCTACGCTGGTTCCAGAAAACTAGTAATAGATTTCTGGAAATTTTGGTAAGACTTGACCGGGCCGGACTGGAGCCTCCTGCCGGCTCCGCGCTGCGGATGCCACCAACGTCAGGGTCACAAGCCGGGCAGCCCGGTGACGGGCCGGCCAATGCCGGGGGCCATCCGGGTCTGCGCAGGCCGCCGCGTGCTGCCGGCCCGCGGGTTCAGGGAGCTTGCGGCTCTGGCTGGCGGATGCCACCAACGTCAGGGTCATTCGCCCGCGCTGTCCGGTGACGAGCGGGTCGCGTGCCGGCGAGGAGAGCGAGGACTTCGCCGATGGCAGGTTCCTGGCTGGCTGGCTCCCGCAAGGGCATGTGGGCCTGGATCTGGTAGCGGTTGCGGCGGCCGTCTTTCTGCTTGACGGTGTAGCCGGCTGTGGTCAGGTCGGTGATGATGCCGTGGGCGCTGCGTTCGGTGATGTCCAGGCTGGCCGCGATGTCGCGCAGCCGCACGCCCGGGTCGCGGGCGATGCACAGCAGCACCCGGGCGTGGTTGGTCAGGAAGCTCCAGCCCTCCATGCTTCAAAGACTACCACAAATTCTAGAAATTAATTGCTAGTTTTATAGTTCGGATGTAGTCTGAGGCGAGGCACCGGGGATCAGCCGCCGGCCGCGGCCAGCTATCCCCCCGTGGTCACCGCAGGAGATGGTTCACATGACAGCTGGAAACGCAAGCAAGGTCCTGGTGCGCCCCCGGAACGGCCGGATGCTGGCCGGGGTATGCGCGGCATTCGCCGGCTACTTCGGCCTCGACGTAACCCTGGTCCGGGTGATCTGGGCCATCGTCTCTGTAATTACCGGAGGCGCGGGCGTGCTGGCCTACCTGGTCGCATGGGTCATCATCCCCGGTGAAGGCCAGAAGAGCTCGATGGCCGAGAACATCACTGGCAAGAACCAGGACGCCTGGTCAGGCTGACCAAACGACGACCTTCGGCGCGATCACCTTCATGGCACTGTCCGGTAGTAAGGGTTTCCTAACTCTCACTCCCGCACTGGGTGCCGTAGCCGCGGCCTCAGCAAGGGCAATGGGTGGCGGTTCGGGTGAGATACAACGTGCGAACGACACAACCGAGCCGACCGTGGTCTCCGAGCTGGTCACTAACGCGCTGTCTGCCTGCGCATCCCCTCACGGTCACTGAACGGCTACGGCAACCAGACACGCGTCGTCACCGGTATCAGAGGCTGAGCGGGCGAGCAGGTGATCAGCGAAGGTGCCGATGTCGTGCACTGGCCGGCTGGCGAGGTGCGTCAGCGCATGCAGCGCATCGTCGAGCGACTGGTCGCGGCGCTCGATGAGCCCGTCAGTGAACATGAGCAGAGCGTCGCCGGGTCTGAGGCTGATGGTGGCTTCCTGGTAGGAGGCGTCCGGTTCGGTGCCGAGCAGCATTCCCTCGGGGAGGGTCAGCGTGCGTGCGGTTCCGCTGCGCACCACGACCGGGGGCAGGTGGCCGGCCCGGGCCCAGCGCAGGGTTCGGTTGCGGGGATCGTAGGTTCCGCAGATCGCGGTGCCGTAGATGCCGTCGGCGAGGTGGTAGGCCGCGCTGTTGAGCCAGCCAAGCAGGGTCCCTGGGCCGGCTCCGGTGATGGCCAGGCCGCGCAGGAAGTTCCGCAGCGAGACCATGCCGGTGACAGCCTCGATTCCGTGCCCGGCGACGTCACCGACCGTGAGGAGTACTTCGTTCGTCGGGAGCAGCACGGCGTCATACCAGTCGCCGCTGACCAGGTGCCCAGGGCCGGCTGGGCGGTACCGGGCGGCCACGTCAAGCCCTACCGCCTCAACCAGCTGCGAGGATTGCGGGGTGATCGCTTGCTGCAGACGCACTGCCAGCCAGTGCTCTTCCCTGGCCCGCTCCTCGGTATCGGCAAGCTGCTCACGCGCCACCTCGAAGGCGGCTTGCGTATGGAACTGCGGCGAGACATCCTGATACGCCCCGCGCACCGCGAGCAGGTCCCCGGCTGGCCCGGTAACCGGCTCGGCGAAGGCGCGTAGCTGCCGCACGCTGCCATCGTCAGCGCGCACAACGCGGAAGACGGCCGCTGCCGCATCCCGCCGGCGGAGCAGCCGGTCCCGGAACGCCTGCACGGCGGGGATGTCTTGGGCCGGTACCCGGTCGTGCAGATCCGCTAGCCGAACCGGAAAGCCCGGCGGCTGCCCGAAGAGCGCGAATGCTGGCTCGGTCCAACGCGCCTCGCCCGTGACCAGGTTCTCCTCCCAGCTGCCGATCCTGCCAAGCCACTGGGCCTGCTGCAGCTGTGTGGCCAGGCGCTCTGCGTCAGCGGGATCACGCCAGGCGATCACGACGCCGTCGAATAGCCTGGCGATGCGTACCTCCAGCAGCAGGCCAGCGCTCGCGCCGCCGGCAAGTGCGACGCTGGGGAAGTGCTGCGGCTCCCCGCTGGCCAGCACCTGTATCGCCCGGTCACACAGGCCGCCGGTCGTCGCCATCTCGGGATACAGCTCCAGCAGCTGGTGCCCGGTGATGTCGGTAACGGGCCGCCCCGCTGGGTCGCGGAAGCCCCGGCTCACCCACTCGACCACCAGTCCGGCCACCGTACCGTGACCGCCGCGGACGGCCCGCGCGAACAGCGCGGACTCATGCAGCCCGTCAAGCAGCCCGAAAATCCACGCTGCCGCGTAGCCGGCGGAAGGGCCGGTGTGTGGCAGGCCGGTGCCGAGCGCCTGGGCGCAGGTGTCGGCGAGCGCGGCGATCTGGCGGCGAAGGGGGGCGGAGAACGCGCTGAGCGCTGCCGGCCAGCAGATCTCAAGGGCACCGAAGCTGGCGCCGTCGCTGCGCAACGGCAAGACCGCCCGGGCACAGTCGGCGCTGCGGCCGGCCAGCGGGCTGTCGTCGCCCGGCGGCCGCCCGCGCGGCCACCAGATCTCGGCGTTCTCGCGGACTGCCCGCAGTGCGGGGAACGCCATGTCCGGCGGGATGCGCCGCCAGCGGCTGGCTTCCCGCGGCCCGAGTCCCGCTTCGCCGGCCAGCTCAAGCCCGCCGTCGGGTTCCATCAGCCAGATCGCCGCCGACTCAGCGCCCTTAGCGGACGGCGCCTCCTCGAGCAGGGCTGCAGCAAGCCGCGCGCCATCAGGCGCAGCTTCGACCGTGGCCCGGGCGGGGCTGGTTCTGCGCGGGGCAGGCGCAAACGCCGTCAGCAAGTGCTGGCCAGTGATCTCGGCGGCCAGATCGGCCGGGGTGATACCGGATGCGCTGGACAAGCGGTCGAGCTGCTGCCTGGCCTCGGCAGCCGAGCAGCTGAGCTGCTCCATCAGCATGCCGGTGGCAACATCTATGACTGAGCGCGCGGCGGCCTCAGAGCGCATGCGATCGAGCTCACGCCTCTGCCAGCCGACCAGGCCGGTGAGCTTGGCCCGTTCGCCGCTGTCTGATGTCTTCATGCGCCTTCTATCGCCCGCTGCATTGGCTGGCAGGCTACGCACCCTGCCGGTATCGCCCACTGTTATGTACGCAATTATCCGCCGTGCGGCGGCGGTGCGTGATCGAATGTTAGGACAGGGCTCGGTAGCTAGCTTCGCGTCGGCCCGGCCTGCCGGCGGTGAGCCAGCCGGGCCGACCCAGAAGCTGAGGAGTCCTGATGGCAACGGCAACGCGGCCCGGACGGCAGGCTCCCGGCACGTGGATGCGGCAGCTGCTGGCCGGCCTGACAGCGGTACGGGGCGGGGATTTCAGCACTCGTCTGCCACAGGGCCGTGATCCCGTGATGAACGAGATCGCAGCCGTCTTCAATGACATGAACGATCAGCTTGGTCTGTTCACCTCCGAAGTGACCAGAGTGGCCAAGGAGGTGGGGATCGACGGCAAGCTCGGCGGGCAGGCGCAGGTTCCCGAAGTGGCGGGCACCTGGAAGGAGCTCACCGACTCCGTCAATGCGATGGCTGGCAACCTCACTGGCCAGGTTCGGGACATATCGCAAGTGGCGACCGCCGTCGCCAAGGGCGACTTGAGCCAGACCATCACCGTTGACGCGCGGGGCGAGATCCTGGAGCTAAAGAACACCATCAACACGATGGTCGACCAGCTGTCCGCCTTCGCCGGCGAGGTCACTCGGATGGCCCGCGAAGTGGGCACCGAGGGGATACTCGGCGGGCAGGCGCAAGTGCCGGGTGTGGGCGGGACCTGGCGTGATCTGACCGACTCGGTGAACTTCATGGCGGGGAACTTGACCGCACAGGTCCGGTCGATTGCCCAGGTAGCAACCGCGGTGGCGGAGGGCGACCTGAGCCAGAAGATCCACGTAGACGCGCGCGGGGAGATCCTGGAGCTAAAGGAGACCATCAACACGATGGTGGACCAGCTGTCCGCGTTCGCCGGCGAGGTCACTCGGATGGCCCGCGAGGTCGGCACCGAGGGCAAGCTCGGCGGCCAGGCCGATGTGCAGGGTGTGTCGGGAACATGGAAAGACCTCACCGAGTCGGTCAACGTCATGGCGGCGAACCTGACCGACCAAGTGCGGGCCATTGCGGCGGTCACTACCGCGGTGGCCAGAGGCGATCTGAGCCAGAAGATCAGGGTGGACGCGCGCGGGGAGATCCTGGAGCTAAAGGAGACCATCAACACGATGGTTGACCAGCTGTCTGCGTTCGCTGGCGAGGTGACCCGGGTGGCCGGCGACGTGGGCACTCACGGAAAACTCGGCGGCCAGGCCATTGTCCAGGGGGTATCGGGAACCTGGGAGGACCTGACCGACAACGTCAATGTCATGGCCTCCAACCTGACCGCGCAGGTCCGGTCGATCGCTCAGGTGGCCACCGCGGTCGCCCGCGGTGATCTGAGCCAGCGAATCACCGTCGAGGCGAAGGGCGAGGTCGCCGCCCTTGCCGCGACGATCAACGGGATGGTCAACACGCTGGGCGCCTTCGCCGGTGAGGTGACCAGGGTGGCCCGCGAGGTCGGAACCGAGGGGATGCTCGGCGGCCAGGCCACCGTCCCGAACGTGGCCGGCACCTGGAAGGACTTGACGGAGAACGTCAACTCCATGGCGAACAACCTGACCAGCCAGGTCCGCAACATCGCCCAGGTCACGACCGCGGTGGCGCAGGGCGACCTGTCGAAGAAGATCGACGTAGATGCCCGAGGCGAGATCCTGGAGCTGAAGACGACCATCAACACGATGGTGGACCAGCTCTCGTCCTTCGCCGCCGAGGTGACCCGGGTCGCTCGCGAGGTAGGCAGCCAGGGACGGCTCGGCGGCCAGGCCGAAGTCGACGGCATCTCAGGCACCTGGAAACGGCTGACCGAGAACGTGAATGAGCTCGCCGGCAACCTGACCCGCCAGGTACGCGCGATCGCCGAGGTGACTAGCGCGGTGGCCACTGGTGATCTCACCAGGTCCATTTCTGTCGAGGCACAAGGTGAGGTAGCTGAACTCAAGGACAACATCAACGCGATGGTGCAGTCGCTGCGGGAGACCACCAAGGCGAATCAGGAACAGGACTGGCTGCAGACCAACCTGGCTAAGATGGCCGGTCTGATGCAGGGCCACCGCGACCTCACCACCGTTGCCGAGCTGATCATGAACGAACTGATCCCCCTGGTCGGGGCGCAGCACGGCATGTTCTTCCTCGCGGAGACCAGCGACAGCGACACCCGGCTGCGGCTGATCGCTGGCTACGGTCTAACCACCCACATCGAGGCACCCAGTCAGTTCCGGCTGGGCCAGTCGCTGATTGGCCAGGCCGCTAAGACCAAAAGGCCGATTGTCCTGACCGACGTCCCGGAGGGCTACCTGCGGATCTCCTCCGGTCTGGGCGAGGCGGCCCCGGTCAACCTGATGGTGCTGCCAATTCTCTTCGAGGACCAGGTCCTGGGTGTCATCGAGGCCGGCTCGTTCTGGCCGTTTACCCAGGTGCAGCGCGACTTCCTCGAGCAGCTGATGGAGACCATCGGCGTGAACGTCAACACAATGATCGCCAACGCGCGGACAGACGCGCTGCTGGCCGAGTCGCAGCGCCTCGCCTCCGAGTTGCAGGCGCGTTCGGTGGAGCTGCAGGCACGCCAGGACGAGCTGCAGCGATCGAACGCCGACCTGGAGGACAAGGCCGCCCAGCTGGCCAGGCAGAACAGCGATATTGAGCTGAAGAATGCGCAGATCGAGCAGGCCAGGCGGGAGATCGAGGAACGTGCCAGGCAGCTTGACCTGGCCTCGAGGTACAAGTCGCAGTTCCTGGCCAACATGTCGCATGAGCTGCGCACACCGCTTAACAGCCTGCTCGTGCTCGCCCGGCTGCTGGCGCAGAACCCGGCCCAGAACCTCACGCCCAAGCAGGTGGAATACGCCAACATCATCCACTCCTCCGGTTCCGACCTGCTGCAGCTGATCAATGACATCCTGGACCTGTCCAAGGTCGAAGCCGGGAAAATGGAGGTCCATCCAGAACGCTTCGCGCTGGCGTCGCTGATCGAGGACCTGGAAGCCGTTTTCCGCCCGTTGACGGCGGAAAAGGGACTCCGGTTCACCATCGAGCCAGCCACCAGCGCCCCAGCGGAGATGACCACCGACAAGCAGCGACTCCGGCAGATCCTGCACAACCTCCTGTCCAACGCGGTCAAGTTCACTGAGCAGGGGCAGGTCGAGCTGCGCATCGCCATGGCCGAGCACCGGCTGCGCGGCGCTGGCGCCGTTGTCGAACTTCTCGGTGACCGACACCGGAATGGGCATCAGCGAGGGCAACCTGGCCACCATCTTCTCAGCGTTCCAGCAAGGCGACGGCACCACCAGCCGCCGCTACGGCGGCGCCGGGCTGGGCTTGGCCATCAGCCGCGAGGTCGCCGCCCAGCTCGGCGGCGAGGTCGCCGTGCATAGCGACCCGGGCCGCGGCAGCACCTTCACCCTCTACCTGCCACTGACCCAGCCCGGCGGTGCAGCCGAACCCGCACCAGGCAACACAGCCGCTGCCAGCCAGAGCAGTCCCGATGAGCCGGGAACATCGGCGAACGGCGAAAGCCCCGGATCAACGACGCGGGCCAGCCGCACCAGCCCAGATGGGGCAGACACCGCAGGACCAGACCGCGCGACGCCAGCTGCGCCGGCCGCCGTGCCGATAGCCGCACGGCACGACAGCCTGCGGGGCCGGAAAATCCTGCTCGTGGACGACGACCCACGCAACGCGTTCGCACTCACCAACGTGCTCGAACTGTACGGCCTGACAGTTGTGCGTGCCTGCGACGGGCGGAAAGCTATCGGCCAGCTAGCCGCCGGTGACATCGACCTGGTCCTGATGGACGTCATGATGCCCCAGCTGGACGGGCACCAGACCATGCGAGAGATCCGCCAGATGCCGCAGTTCGCGCACCTGCCCGTGATCGCCGTAACCGCCCGTGCCATGCACGGCGATCGGGAGAAAAGCCTCACCGCCGGCGCTAGCGACTACGTCACCAAGCCCGTCAACATCGAGGAATTGCTGAACCGTATGGAACAATGGCTTTCACCGGGCCCGGAAAGCTCGTTATTCGACTAAGCTCCATTGCCGCACAGATCTATGTTCCAGCACTGCCTCCGGAACCCGTGAAGGGCTGAACCGGGCCGACGCCTGGGTGCCACAGGCTGCGCTCTTCAGGCAGATCAGCCTCGTCTGGCTATGAATAGCGCGGAGGCGCCAGCTGTCACGGAGCGTGAACCGGTCCACGCTGATAGCCGCGCGTAGCCGCCGATCTGGCGCCTGGCCGACGTGCCTGGCATGGCTGTCGGCGGCATGCACATCTGGCTGTTCTGTGCGTGGGGCGCCCGGGCCGACCGGCGCCCGGTTGAACCGCCGTCGGTGGGTCCGGGCTTCGGGAAACGCCGGGGCGATCCACCCTCAGATGCTGGCAGCAGCATGGGCCGGCACAATGGAGTCTTCGCTAACTATCCAGGGGCAGGCTCGTTGACTGAAAGCAGTTGCGCCAGATGGAGATAGCCGGCGGCACGGGACGGCTGCAGGGCAAGCAGGTGCTGGTCACCGGGGGCACGATCGGCATCGGCTTCGCGATTGCCGAGAGATTCCTGCGCGAGGGCGCCCGGGTGGTGGTGACCGGGCGGGATCAGGAGCTGGGCTTGAGCGCGGAAGCGGCGCTGCGTGATGCCGGCCAGTGCTGGTTCCTGGCCGCTGACGCTGGCGATCCGGCTGCGGTGGCGCGCTCGGTGGGCCTGGCCGTCGAGCACCTCGGGGCCCTTGACGTACTGGTCAACAACGCGGGGATCGGGGTTGAGGCAAGCCTGCTGGGAACGCCCCTGGCGGACTACAACCGGCTGATGGACGTGAACGTGCGGGGCTACTTCCTCTACGCGCAGGCCGCCTATCCCTACCTGGCCCGCCGCCGCGGTTGCATGATCCATATCGCATCCGACGCGGGCATCTGGGGTGAGCAGTCCATCGGGTTGTACTCGGTCTCGAAGGCGGCCGTGGTGATGCTGGGGAAGATGCTGGCGCTGGAAGGAGGCCCTGACGGCGTCCGGTCGAATGTGCTCTGCCCGGGAGACACCTGGCCAGGGATGCGGCACATGGCCCCGCCCGGGGAAGAGGACCGCCCCGCGAGCGGCGAGTGGCCGGTCCCGCCGATCGGCCGGATCGGCGAGGCCCGCGACGTTGCCGCCGCGGCGGCCTTCTACGCAGGCGACGAGGCTGCGTTCATCACCGGGACGACGCTGCTGGTCAACGGCGGCATGACCGCCGGTTATCACCAGCGCGAGCAGAGCCCGCTGGCCGAACCTGGGCCATGACCACTAGCACCGGGATGACGTCGTCTGTCAACCTGCCGGGCGAGGAACGGCCACGCCTCGAACTGATGCACGCCGCCCGGGAGCACCTGCGCGCCTAACCAACCGGATCCCAGCAGGAAGAAGGCCAGCCAGACGAGCGATGGCCCACTCAGGCGCCCGCATGCGATGAACTGTCCGAAGGGAATTGCTGATGTCACGCGTGCTCATCACCGGCTCCGGTGGGCCAAGCGCGGCGCGCGGGTCAACACCATCAGCCCTGGCATCATCATCACCCCCCTCGCCAAAGACGAGCTGACCGGCCCCCGCGGTGAGGGATACCGGCGCATGATCGATCTGGCGCCGACCGGGCGCGCCGGCACCCCCGACGAAGTCGGCACCGTCGGCGCGCTGCTCATGGGCCCCGACGGCGCGTTCATCACCGGCAGCGACGTCCTCATGGATGGCGGCGTAACCGCCTCCTACTTCTACGGCGAACTCGCCCCACAGTGATCATTGCCCGGGTGCAATGGACCCAGCGCCCAGCAGATCGGGCAGGCACGGCCGTCCATGCTGCGATCGAGGGAAGCTGACCGCACGGTACCAGCCGATCGCCCACCGCCCCGGCGTCAAGGTCCCCGCCCAACACTGACAAGGAGACACAGCATGGAACAACGGCCCAAGCAGCCGACCGGCAAAGGCCCGGCCGAATGGTTCACCGGAGATGTGTGGATCGACCCGATCACCCAGGGGGAGCCGCCCTCCCAGCTCAACATGGGGGCGGTGCATTTCCCCCCCGGGGCACGCACCGCCTGGCACTCCCACGAAGGAGGCCAAACGCTCTACGTCACCGAAGGCCTCGGCTTGGTCCAATCCCGCGGCGGGCAGACCGTCGAGATCGGGCCGGGCGACGTCATCTACACGCCCAACGGCGAAGAGCACTGGCATGGCGCCTCGCCCGAGCACTTTCTGACCCACTTGTCGATCACCGAAGGCCCGCCGCACTGGGGAGCCCACGTCACCGACGCCGAGTACCAAGACTCCCCAGCCCGCCGAGCCTGACCCAGACCGCTGGGGCAGATAACCACGAATCGACCTGCAAAAGCGGCAGCCCGGCGGCATCCGCCCATAGGGGCCAGGACATCTGGATCTGCACGGCCGCACGGCGCGGTCGAGCGTGCCTGCACATCCGCCGGTAACAGCGGGGGTCTCCGGCATCCGCGCCGGAACGGATCAGGTGCGTCAGGATGCGGACTGCTTGTGACGGAGTATGAGACGTCGGCCAAATGGCTTCGGCGGCGGTCGGGCGGGCTGGGCAGCCGCCCCCGGATTGTGCCGCGCTGTTCGGGCTGCCGTTGTGTAGCCGGGCGTCGTCCATGAAGGCGCCCCGCGCAGCGGGCGCCATCTCCGTGGCGTGCCTGGTTGCGGCGCGGCAGGGTCCGGGGACGGTTGAGAGGTATCGCGCATCAGTGCCCCAGGCCGGGCAACCCTGCCCAGGCGCCCGCCCGGTGGATCGTGAGCACGGCCAGGAGCAGCCCGGCCAGGACCGACGCCGTGAGCAGCAGCCACCGGGCGGCCCGCCCGGCAAGCACTTCGCTGGCCCGGCGGCCCGCCCGGCCCGCCAGATCAGCGCGGGCCAGGCGGGGCAGCCGCCACACGTAGACGAGGACGTGCACGGTCATGGCACCGAACCACAGCACGAACGAAGCCTTGTGCAGCACCAGCCATGCCCGGCCGCCAGGGCCGGTGAGTGCCAGCATGACCCCGGTCCCGATCACTGCCACCGATGTGAGCAGCACCACTGGCCCCAGCAGGCGCAGCAACGGCGCTGGAGGGCCCTTGCCCCGGTACCCGGCGGCACCGGTGTAATAGCGCACGAACCGGTAGATGGTTGAGCAGGTTTTGAGCACCACCGGGCCGATCAGCAGCATGCCGAGGAAAAAGTGCAGCGTGAGCAGCCGGCGGACCGACAAGATGGTCACGCCTTCGGCAGCGAGCAGCACCAGCAGCACCATGCCGGTCAGCGCGGTGAGCCGCTCGTTCCCCGCCGCACCTCCGGTGGCATCACGCCCGGGGTGTGTTCCCCGGTTCCCGCCGTCCGCGTCATCGCGGTAGTCCTCCGCCGCATGCTGCCAGTAGCCGCCATCGGCGCGGTCCCGGTCGTCTCCCACTCCATCCCGGGACCAGACGTCTCGGCAGGGGGCGTCTGGATGACTGGCTTCCCAGGAGCCACGGCCTGGGTGGCGGGCAGGCGGGCGCCTGGCCATCAGCCGCCTCGCTGCGCGCTGCGGGGGGGTGCCGTGTTCTGGCAGGAGCATGCCTGTTGTCCCTCGTCATGATCGTGGCCGTGGTGGCCCGCCCTGGCTTCGTTCGTCCCCGGCCTCTATCTCAACCCTGGGCCAGGGACAGCAGCGGGACTGGACCTGCGAGAAACAACGATCCCAGGTCCGCATACCGTGCCAGCATCCGCCAGGCGGCTCTGCCGCACCTCTCAATCCGGTCAGGGAAACCCAAAGCCGAGGCCCAGATTCACCCAATAATCCGGGGACCGGCCGGGGCCGCCGGGTCACCCGGCGTGAACGGGGAGCCCCCGGGGGGGACTGCCCCGAAAGGCAGCTGATTGTGGCTGTGCCTGGCCACTTGTCATCCGGTCGTGCGGTGCGTTGGTGTCGATCCGTTCGGCAGCAGCAGGTCAAAGCCGTCTGGGGTGTGAAGCCTGCCAGGCCCGGTGCCGTGCCTGCCGGTGACGCCGTACTGCCACACCAGCGCCCCGGTGGCCGGGTCGATCGCGACCATGCGGTTGCGGTAGTCGTCGTTGATCATGAAGACGCCGCTGGGCAGCAGTTCGGCCAGCGAGGGGTGGTCGAGCTTGCCGGGCCCGGACGCCGCGCGGTAGCGGTAGAGGATGTGGCCTTGGCGGTTGAACTCCAGGATCTGCCCGGGCGAGGCGTAGTCGGCGATCAGGTAGCGGGCAGGGCCGATCTGCTGGGGGTCGGAGGGGTAGCTGATCGGCAGCTGGGCCGTCCACACCAGCTTCCCGGTGGGGGTGTACTCGCTCACCCATGACCCGTTGATCTCGGAGATGAGCAGGTTGCCGTCCGGGAGCGGGGTGTCGCCGTTCGGGGAGCCGAGCGTGGCGGGCGGATGGTGGAGGCACACGCCGTCGGTGCCGATCTGGTGCGCGACGGTGCCGCTGGGGTTGATTACCAGCACCCGGCAGTTGACGGCGTCGGCCACCGTGATCTGGCCATTATTGAGCAGGTAGGCGTCGTCGGGTTCGTGCAGGTATCCCAGGGCGGTGCCCGGTCGGCGGGGATGGCCGTAGTGCCAGATGATCTTCCCCGACGGGTAGGCGATCTTGACGATGGTGTCGTTCTGTTCCTGGTTGGCGATGATGGCCGTGCCGTGGCCGGTGAAGAACGCGTCGTCGGGGAAGTAGAAGCCCAGCGGGTCCCGCGGGGCGGCCGCCGGCGGGTACTTCCACACCACGTGCATGGCCGCGTTCAGGAGCAGGAGCCGGTTGTTGCCTCGGTCGGCGATCAGGAGCCGGGCCCCGAAGTACGGCGAGCCTGCCCCGGGCGCGCCGGCGGTCCCGAAGGCCCGGTCCGGGCGCAGCATCTGGACCGAGGAGACCAGTGCGCCGTTGGACTCACCGCCGACGATCCAGGCAGTGCCGCCAGCCACCGTGACCGCGGCGTGGGATACCGGCACCTGCAGGTGCCCGGCGGGCAGCAGCCGCTTCGCCGCAGGGTCGAAGGCCCAGATCGTTGACACGGTGGTGGCCGGTGACGAGGAAGCCTCGGCCCCCGCGCCGGCGCTCTTGCCGCCCGGGCCGAGCTGGGTCGTGCCGACGCCCGGTGTCTGCGGCTGGGCGGCGGTGCTGTCGCCGCCGGCCACGAACAACTCCCCGCCCACGGTCACCGCGGCGGCACCGGCCAGCGGCTCAGGCAGATGGCCGATAACGGCCGCGGTGTGCCGGGCCGGGTCGACGGCCTGGATGACCTCCACCGGCCCCCCGGCGTGTGGGCCGGTGATGGCCTGGCCGCCGAACACAAAGACCTTCCCCCCGAGCGCGGCGACCGCCGGGTAGCGCACCGGTACCGGCAGCGTGGCGACCTTGGTGAAGGTACGGCCGTCCGTAGTGGCCAGCACCGCGGCGTCCGGGCGGGCCCCGTCATAGCCGCCCACAACGTAGGTGGTGGGCCCGATGGTGACCGCCACCGCGTCCGAGCGCGGCACGGGCATCGACCCGGCGATGGTGGCGGTCGCGGCGCGAGAACGGCCGCGGAGGGTGAACGACTGGACCGTGGCGACAGTGGCCGGCGATCCTCCCCCGAACACAACGGCGTGGCCGCCGATCACGGCCACCGCGGCGTCGTGCAGGGCAGCGCTGAGCGCACCCACCTGCCGGACAGCCCCGCTGGCGGTGCCAACGGTGTAAACCCCGCTCGCCGAGCCACCGCCGCTGGTCAGCCCGCCGAGCACGATCAGCCGGCCAGGCGGTCCGGCCACAGCCACCTCGCGACTGATCGAGGCCGTCAGGTGCCATGGCATCAGGCCTGCTTCAGCGGCCGGCAGGCCACGTGGCACGGCCACCGCATGGGCAGGTGAAGGAGCCTGCCTGGCCGGGCTTGCCGCTCTGCTGCTGAGGTGGGACATGTATCCGGCGAGGATCACGCTCACGCCCAGGGCGGTGAGCACGGCGGCGAGCACGGCAGCGGCCCGTCTGCGGCGGACCCGGGCCGCGGCTCCACGTCTGCGGACGGCCGGGCCGCCAGACCGGTGGTGCGGCCGATTGCCGCGGTAGGCCGATGTTCCCACCATCCCGATACTGCCCTACCCTGCCGAGCAGGACCCATGAAGACGATCCTGCTTTGCCCTCCAATGGAAGGAGCCACCCCTCGCCTTGAGACATGGGCGGAGCGGTGAGCCGAACCCGGAAAATGGGCGAAACCCGGAAAATGGGCGAGGTGGCTCACCGGTCCCGCGCTTCCCGCGGGCGGTACACCGCGCAGGCTTTGGCTCAGATCGTGCCACCAACGGCGCCCTTGCCTGGCCTCACGCAGATTGCCCGGCGCAGCCATTGCCGGCATCCACCTGCGCTCGAGAACACCCCCCACCTAACTTCGAATGTTGGCCTGGTTTCCTCTCGGCTTTCTCTCGGCTTTCTATGAATTCCCTCTCACCCGAAGTCCGCACCGCGGTCGCCGATGGCCGGGGTGGCCCGCCAACAGCAGCGTATGAGCGGACGCATCCGCCTCAGCAGCGCTGGCGACGTTTCCGCTGCTCGCTCACCGGCATTGCGCAGGTCACCCTGCCTGCCAGCCGGGTGTACACGATCCGCAATTGAGCCGCAATGATCCAGATAGACGGGCCGGTGAGCCCGGGTTGATCTCACAATTGACGTCGTTCAAAGACGTCCTGGGCCGCCCATCGCCTGGCGTGCAGCCGGAAATCGGCCAGGGAAGTGTCGGCTACGATGCCGCTATGTCGCCGCCTACCATCTGCTCCGGGGTGAGCTGACGTGCGTGTGGGCGGGGAGTTGGTGGGCCGCTGGGGACTGGCCGTGCTGGCGGTGACCGGTGTGGCCGGGCTGGTGCTGGCCATTCACGGCTGGTCCGGCGGTGGCACGCGCGCCGCCCCGCCGCTGGCCCGTGGCCCGCTGGGCGCTGCATCGGCCGCCCCCAGTGGAACGGTTCCCTCCCCCTCCCAGGCCACCTCGGCTGCGGGTGCGCCGGCGCCACCGGCGGCCAATTCGCCGGGCGCAGCGGGTTCGTCATCACCTGCGCCCGGGCCGTTGCTGAGTTCGGAGCCATTCGCCAGCGTGGCTTACCAGATCTGGCCGGGGCCGGTCAGCAGTACCGCCCGCCAGGCACTCACCGGGCTGGCCATCTCGGTTCACAATCGCGGCAGCGGCCTGGCGGTCACCGCGGCCGCGCGGGGTCAGGGCGCGGCGGCCTCCCACTTGTACCGCGGTGGGGTGCGCGTGTACGTGGTGGAGGCGTCCATGGGTGATGATTCGGGCAACTCCGACTACAACCTCGGTGACGACGGCCTTGTGGTCACCGACGCCCAGGGCAGGATCATCCGGTGAGCCAAAGCCGTCCGCGGCCGGCCCGGCCCTCCCTGCGCGGTTCCACCGCGACACCCGCCGGTGCCGCGGTGCCCAGCAATGCGCGGGCGCTGCCGGACCGGGCCGCCGCGCTGGCCGCGGAGTGGGCGCCCCTGGCCGCGCGTGTCCTGCTGGGCCTGGTCCTGGGCTGGTTCGGCTATCACGAACTTGTCCACCCGGCGCTGTGGACCGGCTACGTGCCCGTGCTGTCGCCAGGCTCATCGGTGGCCTTGCTCGCCGTTCTCGCCCATGGCTGGGTGCTGCTCATGCTGACGGTTGCGCTGATGGCAGGCATAGCCACCAGGCTCGCGGCGGGAATCGCCGCCATCACGCTCCTGGAGATCGTCGTCTGGCTGGCAGCGACGGCGGGCCTGTCCGACCTGGTGCTCCGCGATCTTGGCGTGCTCGGCCTGGCCATCTGCCTGACCGGAGTCACCCAGCAGCGCCTGGCGCTGCGCCGCTAGCTGTAGCCCGCCCAAGACGAATTCCCTGGCGGCACCGGGCGCGCGGTTGCCGGCGTTACCCTCAGCAGCCGGCTGAGGCCGCGGGCTGCGCCGTAGCGCGGCCATGAGAATCAGCTCGCAAAAACCATTGACCGCGTGCAGGCCGCACGGCGGACGCCTCATGACACCTCTTCGCGACTCCCTATAGGGGTCTGCCGGGCAGGCAGGAGGCAGGCCGGCCGACCCTCTTAGTCACCGGCTCGTGGGCGCGCAGAGCCCGGATATGGACGGCCAGGGCCTTGGCCGAAATTGCGCCGACGGCCGCACAATCAGGCGGGACTGCGCGCTCATCTACGCCGGGGTCGATCACGCAAGGTGAGGGGCCTACGATCCGGGCATGGCCTATGACGAGCTGCTGGCCGGGCGGGTCCGTGACTGCCTTCGGGAGGTCGCCGGGGTAGGAAGGAACCATGGCTGACGCCGCCCTGATGGCCGGGAAGTTCGTTCTGGTCACCGGAGGCACCGGTGGCATCGGCAGGGCCACCGCCATCGGGCTCGCCGCGCTGGGCGCCCGCGTCGGTATCACCGGCCGTGATCAGGTCCGCACCGAGGCGGCCGCGGCCGGCATCCGCGCCGCACCAGACAGCCCAGCCGTGGATGTGTTTGCCGCGGACATGTCAGTGCAGTCCGGGGTGCGCCGTCTGGCCGCCCGGGTGCTTGACACCTACCCGCGGCTGGACGTGCTGGTCAACAACGTCGGCGGGTTCTGGGCTCACCGGCACCTCACCACCGACGGCCTGGAGCGCACCTTCGCGCTCAACCACCTCGCGCCGTTCTTGCTGACCAGCCTCCTGCTGGACCGCCTCACAGCCAGCGCACCTGCCCGGATCGTCACCGTCTCCTCCGGCGCCCACGCCAGCGGCCGCATCGACTTCGACGACCTGCAGGGCGAGCAGAACTACTCCGGGCAGCGCGCTTACAGCCAGTCGAAGCTAGCCAACGTGATGTTCACCTACGAGCTGGCCCGCCGCCTGGACGGCACCGGCGTCACCGCCACCGTGTGCCACCCCGGCGTGGTGCGCACCAGCTTCGGCGCCGAAGACCAGGCGGCGCACCTGGCCGGCATGATCCGGGTGGCGCGCCTGTTCATGAAGACCCCGGCCCAGGGCGCGCTCACCCCGGTCTACCTCGCCAGCTCACGCGCGGTTGAGGGCATCACCGGCCGGTACTACGCCAACCGCAAACCCCAGACCTCCAGCAAGGCCTCCTACGACACCACAGCCGCCGCCCGGCTATGGCAGGTCAGCGCCGCCCTGACCGGCATGACAGCAACCACATAATGCCCGGCGCAAACATCCGGCAGTCTCGAGCGCGCCCGATAAGGCCGTCTCGTGCCAGTACCCCGGCCGGTAGGACGGGTTGTCCCGTCCGGCAGGCAGGCCTCGCACGGCAGGTGCTTTGGGGTGAAGACCATCGCCGTGTAGTTGCAGCATCGGCGTAGGAGCAACGGTCTGCGTTACCGAAACGGCCCGGAGACCGTGGATGTCAGATGCTGCTGAGCGGGGCAGTTAGCCTGTCCAGCGCCGAGCTGCGGACACGGATCGGGCACAAGGTCTGGAACGCATCTGTGTTGCCGCAGGTCAGGGGCCTTTGGCCTCGGCTCGGCCAAGATTGTAAAAGTGTTCGAATTTCTGCCTTTGAGCAGTGTCCCCGACGGGATTCTAACCTGCGCTCACGGCTCCGGAAGGCGTTGCATCATCTGGCGCTGACCAGCGGAAACGTGCCCACGGGAGACCCTTCTGGACACGTATTGGGCACTGGGCAGATAACCGCAGAGGCAGTCATTACAGGTACCGCCGTAGCGAGATTCGCCGACCGGCGCAAGGCAGCCCCGCCGCCGCGCCTCGCTGTCCTGTCGCTCGATCCCCATGACGCCAAGCCAGTGCGCTGACCGGAATCGGTGCCCAGTCCCCAAGCCCCAGCAGGCGGGCGGAGCCGGATGCACGGATCTGGCTCCCCTCTGTGTCATCCCTGAAGGAGCGGGCCGTGTCAATGGGGGTTTGCGGGGGGTTCTGGCTGTCTGCGGGCGTGCGTGACTGGCGTCTGCTGTTTCCCTGATAGCTGCCATGTCCGTGGCGAGCGGCCGGGCGGGTCAGGGACCGGGCGGAGCCCGGCCGCCGGGGGCGGCGCCGGAGGCGTCCTTGAGGCGAGCCGGGCGGGAGCCCGATGATGGCGCGGCGGGAAACGGGAGCCGGGCGACGTGCGGGTATTCAGTTTGCTTTCAGGTCCGTCCCAGTTCAGGTCTCGCGGTGCGGGCAGTGCCGCTGGCTGCAGTCATCCCTTCGCGTGTCCCCGGCGGGGGCCGGGGCCGCATGGGGCGGGTCCGCGTCAGAGGAAGCGGTCAGGTGGGGTCAATCAAGAGGGCGCCCGCGCTGCCGGGTGACGACAGCGGGGCAGACACAAGAAGCGACCTCGCGCCTGGCCGCTGGCCAGGAGAAGCTGTTCATTCCGTCCGCGCAGGCGGTTGGGTGGCGGGCGGGTCGGCGGGAGATCGCTGCAGGCAGCGGATCTGCCCGTCGCGCAGGCCGTAGTAGATGAGGGTGAGGAGCCGGCGTGCGGCGGCGACCTTGGCGATGTTGCGGGCTTCCTTCCCGCGGCGGGCGATGATGCCGGCCTTGACGGCACCGGCTGCCGAGTCCGCGGGCGCCCGCTGGATCGCCTCGATCACCGCCCAGCGCAGCAGCCGCGAGCCCTGCTTGGTGACATGCCCGCGGGCCACCTTGGTGTCGGACTCGCGGTGCCGGGGCGTGAGCCCGGCCCATGAGCACAGCTGCCCCGCGTTGCCGAACCGGGTCACGTCGCCGATCTCGGCGGTGATCACCGCGGCGAGTACCGGGCCGATGCCGGGCAGCGCCTGGATCACCTGGTAGCCGCGGTCACCGGCCAGCAGGTCCCCGATCACCGCGCCGAGCATGGTGATCTCGGCGGTGAGCTCGGCAGTCAGCTGCCGCAGCGAGAGCACCTTCCCGGCATACGGCTGCGGCAGTCCGAGGGCGTCCAGCCACGCCGACCCGGCCACCCCGAAAATATCCGGGCAGGTCACCGGGATGCCGAGCTTGGCCAGCACGGCGTGGACCTGGTCCTTGCAGCTGGTCCGCAGGTCCACCAGCTTGTGCCGGTACCTCGTCAGCTCCCGCAGCTCCCGCACTTCCCGCGGGGCGATCCACGCCTCCGCCAGGCGGCCCATCCGCAGCAGATCAGCCAGATCAGCCGCGTCACGCTCGTCGTTCTTGACCCTTCGGTAAGTGAACGCCTTGACTCCCAGCGGATGCGCCAGGTGCACCTCGGCTCCCGCCGCCGCGAGAGTGTCCGCCGCCCAGTACCACCCGTACGTGGCTTCCAGGACCACCCTCGGGTTCTTACCGGCCCGCGCGATCTGCGCCCGCAGCTCCGCCGGGCTGTTCGTGATCTTCACCGTCCCCAGCCGCCGGCCATCCTCGGTCATCCGCACCAGCACCGACCGGCGGCGGTGCAGATCCATGCCCACGACCTGCCGGCCGTCATACGCTGTCTCCATTGGGGCCTCCCTATGCCTGGCGGAGACGGATGCATTGCCACTTCCAGCATCCGCCCGGGAGCGGGAGGCTCCGCTCCTTCATCGCATCAAGAGGGTGGTTGTTCCCGCCTCGCGAGTGTGCGCCGGTCCTCGCTGTCGTCAAGCAGACAGCGTTTGACGACGGCTGCGGTCCGGCGTGGACCGGGGGCGCCGGGAGCAACCTGAGGAATGGGCCGGCTTGCTGGCATAGGCTCGTGGATGGCGGGTCCGGGAAGTGACTTCTCCGAAGCGCCGGTGCTGGGGTTTGAGCCGGCCGCGCTGGAGCCAGTAGCCGCCCCCACGTGTCCTCCCGGGCCCGTCTGCTGTGCCTGGGCGTCGAGGACCATCTGGTGGTAGACGATGTCGGAGAGCCTGCGCTTCAGGCACCGCATGGCTTCCCTGGGTGTCTTGCCGGCGGCCACCTTGCGGTCGTAGTAGGCGCGGCCCTCGGTGGGGTTGCGGAGCTGGACGACGGCCATGATGTGCAGCACCCGGTTGATCTGCCGGTTGCCTGCGCGGGACAGGCGGTGGCGGACCTGGTCGCCGGAGGAGGCGTCGATCGGCGCGGTGCCATTCCACGAGGCGAAGTGCGCCCGGTCCGGGAACCTGGTCACGTCGCGTACTTCGGCCAGCAGCCGGGCGGCTCCGGACGGGCCGATGCCGTTCAGGTCTGTCAGCGTGGTGGCGGTGGCCTTGAGCAGTTCAGTCAGCTCTTGGTTGGCGGCTTTCTTGCGCTGGTAGATGCGCTCCAGGTCGCTGATCAGCTCGGCCGCGACCCGGCGCCGGGCCTGGCCTGCCGCATCCCGCGGGCGGACTCTGGCCAGCAGCGCCTTGGCCTGCGCCGCGGACAGGCTCTTCTTCGCACCGCCCGGGATGAGCTCCAGCAGCAGCTGGTGCAGCTGGGAGATCATGCGGGTGTGGTCCTCGCCCAGGGACCTGCGGCGATCGGCCAGGATCCGCAGCACGGCGAGCTGGGCGTTATCGGTGACCGGGCGCAGCCCGGTCATGCGGGTGCCGGCCAGCGCGACCGAGTGCGCATCCGTCGCGTCTGTCTTGCGGCCCTGGCCTGCGGTGAATACTCGCGTCCGGGCAGACAGCTTCGGTGGCACATCCACGACGCGCTCGCCGTCGGCGAGCAGCCGCCTGGCGATATGCCTGCCGATACCCTGGCAGCCCTCGACCGTCCAGGTCCGCTCCGGCCACCGCCTCGCCTCAGCGAGCATCGCCCGGTACCCCACCGCGTCGGTGGCATACCGGCCGCCGCCAACAACGGCCTCATCACCGGCCATGACCTCGATCGTGGCCGAGCGCTTATGCGGGTCCATCCCGATGACCACCTTGCCCATGCCCAGTCCTCCTGCCCGATCCTGCTGTTGGTTACCGAGCCAGGAGGGCACCGCTACTTCGAGCAGAACAAACCCCTCTTGAGCCTCTCCTCGCCCATGGCGGCACCCGGTCCGCGCAGGCCAGATAAGAGCCACACGACCAGCGCGGGCAGCCGAAATGAGAGCGACGAACCGGGCACCTGAACCGAGCCTCGCCAGGCGCCGGTCCAAGGGCAAGTCAACAAGTAGCCGAGGTGAGTGCGTTGGCTGCGGCGGCCTCGATGCCACCTGAGATAACACGGATTTGTGTTATCTCAGTCTTGCTTGTACTCTATTGGTCATGCCGACTGATGCTGAGATCACGTTCGCCGACCACGCTGGCCGCCTCTATGCCCGCCGCTACGGCATGGCGCCGATGGTGGGCCGGCTGCTGGGCTACCTGGCGATCTGCGACCCGCGTGAGCAGAGCATCGGCGAGCTGGCCGAGGCGTTGCTGGCCAGCCGCAGCGCGATCGCCAACGCGGTCAACACCCTTGACACCCTCGGCCTGATCCGTCGCTCGCGGGCTGCGGGGGAGCGGATGGACCGTATCCAGATCGACGTGACCGCGCCCCGGTCGACGGGCTTCGACGTGACCGAATACCAGGAACAGGCCGATCTGGCGCGCGAAGGCCTGGCGCTGCTGGCCGATGCCCCGCCCGAGCGGCGGGCGGTGCTGCTGGAGTGGGCGGCGTTCGCGGACTTCCTGGTGGCACGGCTGCCAGAGCTGGAGAAGGACTGGAAAGCCCACCGTGAGGCGCTGCACGCCGCCGGTGAACTCCCCGACACCCAACAGCACCGCTGAAAGCGAGGAAACCCGTGACGACCAACACGTCCGCGCTGGCGATCAGCGCCCGCGCGGTGCGCAAGTCCTTCGGCGACCAGGTCGCGCTCGAGGGGGTCGACCTCACGGTCACCGAAGGCACGATCTTCGCCCTGCCCGGCCCGAACGGCGCGGGAAAGACGACGATCGTGCGCATCCTGTCCACGCTGATCCCCGCCGACGCCGGGACCATCCGGGGCAACTACCCGGCGGGTCAGTGGATCACCCGGGAACGGGAACGGCTGACCCGCTCTCTCGAGCGCGCCGCCGGACAAGACACCCGAACCCCGGGGAGGTCCCGATGACCACACAGCCGGTCCAGGCGCTGCACGTGCAGGGTCTGGAGAAGTCGTACAAGAAGCTGCGTGCGCTGCGCGGCGTGGACTTCGACGTGGCGCAGGGCAGCATCTTCGCCCTGCTCGGCTCCAACGGCGCCGGCAAGACCACGGTCGTGAATATCCTGTCCACGCTGCTCAAGCCCGACGCGGGGACGGCCACCGTCGCAGGCTTCGACGTCGCCACGCAACCGGCGGACGTGCGGGAGTCCATCAGCCTCACCGGGCAGTTCGCGGCCGTGGATGAGATCCTCACCGGGCGCGAGAACCTGATCCTGATGGCCCGGCTGCGGCGTGTGAAGGACGCCAGCCAGATCGCGGATGATCTACTGGCCCGCTTCCAGCTCACCGACGCGGCCAAGCGGAGGGTGGCGACGTACTCCGGAGGCATGCGCCGCCGCCTGGACATCGCCATGAGCCTCATCGGGAGTCCACCGGTGATCTTCCTGGACGAACCGACCACCGGGCTCGACCCGCAAGCTCGCCTCGAAGTGTGGAACAGCGTCAAAGAGCTCGCCGGGCAGGGCACGACCGTGCTGCTCACCACCCAGTACCTGGACGAGGCCGAACAGCTCGCCGACCGGATCGCGATCCTCCACCAGGGCCGGATCATCGCCAACGGCACCCTCGCCGAGCTCAAGCAGCTCCTCCCGCCCGCCAAAGTCGAGTACGTCGAGAAGCAGCCGACCCTCGAGGACGTCTTCCTGGCCATCGTCGGTGCCACCGGCACCGACGGCGACCCGGCAATGACCGCGGCATCGGCACCGACGAGTAAGGAACAGCGATGAGCAAGCACTTCTTCGGTGACACCGCCCTCCTGACGGGACGGTCCCTGCGCCACATCATGCGCAGCCCGGACACCATCATCACGACCACGATCATGCCGATCGCCTTCATGCTGCTGTTCGTCTACGTGTTCGGTGGCGCGATCAGCTCAGGGTCGGGTTCGTATGTGAACTACCTGCTGCCCGGCATCCTGCTCATCACGATCGCCTCGAGCATCTCCTACACCGCTTTCCGGCTCTTCATGGACATGAAGGGCGGCATCTTCGAGCGCTTCCAGTCCATGCCGATCGCACGCTCGTCCGTGCTCTGGGCGCACGTGCTGACCTCGCTGGTCGCCAGTCTGATCTCGGTCGTCGCCGTCGTGGGTGTCGCCCTGCTCATGGGCTTCCGCTCCGGGGCAGGCGTGCTTGCCTGGCTCGCGATCGCCGGCATCTTGATCCTGTTCACCTTGGCGTTGACCTGGCTCGCCGTCATCGCCGGCCTGTCCGCGACGACCGTGGACGGCGCGAGCGCGTTCTCCTATCCGCTGATCTTCCTGCCGTTCATCAGCTCGGCATTCGTCGCCACCGCAACCATGCCCGGACCGGTGCGCGCCTTCGCCGAGAACCAGCCGGTGACGCCCATCGTCAACACGATCCGCGACTTGTACGCGCAGCAGCCCATCAGCAGCGGCATCTGGATCGCCCTGGCTTGGTGCGTCGGCATCCTCATCGTCGCCTACGCCCTCGCCATGGCCACCTACCACCGCAAGATCGCCTAGAGCGTGTCCCGCGGATGGGGCGAGCAGGAGCGCGAGGGTGGTCGCCTTGGAGCCATCGGCCTGGGTATGGACAGCAGGGCAGGACGACCAGGGCGCAGCGCAGCCGGGACCCGAAGTGGCTGGCAGGAGGTTCGACCATGACCGAAGGATCGGCAGCGAAGGGCGATCCGCGCCCATTCACCGACGAGGCCCGAGCGCTAGGCATCGACGTCGACAATCCTGACACTCTGGCCTGGATGCGGGGGCACCTGCCCGAGTTTCGGCAGCAGGTTTCCGGGCAGCGGCCCTTGTACTGGATCCTCGGGATCGGCTTCGTGGTGGGCCTGGCCGCTCAGATCGTCGGGTTCCTGCTCAAAACCTCGGTGACGACAGAGCCGCTGTTGCTGGTGGCCGACCTGCTCTACGCGCTCGGCTGGTCACTGTGGACCGGTGTCGTGGTGGTGTTCTTCGTCCAGATCTGGCCGGACGCCAAACGGCGCCAGCTCAAGCGGTGGCTCGATGCCTACGAGGCAGCGCTGCGCGAGAAGGCCCGAGCTGGAGGCGACCAGACGTCGGGGGACGACGGAGCGCCGACGGCGAGGTAGCAGCCAGGCTGAACGGCCCGCGGGGTGGTGCGACACGCCTTGGCCGATGACCTTCCACGGCGTTCCGTTCGCCGCTGGGGAACCGCGTGGGGGCCACATCAGGGCCACATCCGGCCTACGAACAGCCGGATCGCAGCGGGCAGCAGCGGTCGCTAGCGGTCCCGCTTCCTGCCAGCTCACCAGACCCGGGCTGGGAAGTTGCTGAGATGAGTGACTTCCCGTGTCTTGTGCGGTTCGCGCTCGCGAGAGTTGCCTGCCCGCGACCGGCGACGACTCCAGACCGACGGTCGAGACTGTGTCGAAATCCACGGTGTAGGGCATGACGCACTCCCGAATGCGCCAAGGTATGTCCGTTTACGTCGGGCCCGAGGCTACCTCAGCCGTGAAGCCCTGGGAGTGTGAGTTCGGCACCGCCGACCTCATCGACGACCCGCTCGCAGTCCTCGACGAGAGCGGCGTAGGCGTAGGCCCGTTGCTCCATGGCAGGGCTCGCGTGGCGGGTGCTTTGGGTGAAGGCCATCGCCGTGTAGTTGCCGCGTCGCGCAGGAGCAACGGCCTGTTTTGGGCCCAGAGACCGTGAGCGTGTGATCCTGCTGAGCAGGGCAAGTCGCCCGTTGGGCCCTTCGCTGCGGGGCACCTAGAGGACACAAGGTCGCTGGCGCTGCTCTGGTGTCGTCGAGGTGATCAAGCTAGAGTCTTGTCTTTGTTCTGAGGATTGAGGGTTTCGCTAGTCCCGGGAATTAGGCGTCGTCGCGTAGGCAGGCGAGGACTGCCAGGACCCTGCGGTTGGTGTCGTCAGTCTGGGGCAGCCGGAGCTTGGCGAAGATGTTTCCGACGTGCTTGCCGACCGCTGCCTCGGTTACGACCAGCGTGCGCGCGATCGCGGCGTTGGACTGGCCGGCGGCGATATGGGCGAGGACTTCCCGCTCGCGGGCGGACAGCGCTGCCAGCGGGTCACGGCGGCGGCGCACCAGCTGGCTGATCACCTGCGGGTCGACGACCGTCCCGCCGGAGCAGACCCGGCGCAGTGCCGTGATGAACTCCTCGACGTCGGCGACCCGGTCCTTCAGCAGGTAGCCGACGCCCCGGCCATCGGAGGAATCCAGCAGGTCGGCGGCGTAGGCGTGCTGCACGTACTGGCTGAGCACGACGATGGCCAGTCCTGGCCGGGTGCGGCGCAGGTCCACCGCGGCGCGCAGCCCCTCGTCGGTGAACGACGGCGGCATCCGGATGTCGGTGATGACCAGGTCCGGCTCGTGCTCCGCGACGGCGGCGTGCAGCCCCGGGGCGTCCCCGGCCATCGCGACGACGTGAAAGCCGAACCGCTGCAGCAGCCCGGCCAGGCCTTCCCGCAGCAGGACCCCGTCCTCGGCCAGGACTACCTGGATCGCTGGTGCTTGCTGTTGGTGCTGTTCGTGCACGGAATCTCCACGCGCAGGACGGTCGGGCCGCCGGGCGGGCTGGACAGCAGCATCCTGCCACTGGCCACGGCCACCCGGTCGGCCAGGCCGGTCAGGCCGCTGCCCCGGGCGGGGTCCGCGCCGCCCCGGCCGTCGTCGCGGACCTCAAGCACCAGGATGCCGTCGCTGACCCGGGCGGTCACGCTGGCGCTGGCCGCCCCGGAGTGCTTGGCGACGTTGGTAAGCGCCTCGGCCGCCGCGAAGTATGCCGTGTTCTCGGCCTGGCCTGGCAGCCGCCCGGTCAGGGCGGCGTCGACCGTTACGGGGATCGGTGCCTGGTCGGCGAGCTCGGTGAGCGCCGCCGGCAGCCCCAGGTCGGTGAGGATCTGCGGCTGGATGCCGTGGATCAGGTCCCGCAGGTCGGCCATGAGCTGTTTGGCCTGCTCGTGCGCGGCTGTCACGGCCTGCGCGGCGGCCGACCTGGGCGGCAGGTCCAGACGGGCCAGGCCGAGCTGCATGGTGAGCGCGACCAGCTTCTGCTGCGCGCCGTCGTGCAGGTCACGCTCGATGCGGCGGCGCTCGGCCTCGAAGGCGTCGGCCAGCCGGGCACGGGACGCCGCGACCTCGGTGAGCTCGGCGCGCAGCCGATCCTCCTGCCCGCCTCTGCACAGCAGCGAGCGGGCTACCGCCGCGTCCGTCCCGGCGACCAGCGTCACCAGGTACGAGCACAGGCCCAGCAGGACGATGCCGGCGAAGAAGAACGGCACCGACTGCGGCACGGTCCAGGCCTGCCAGGCGCCCACTTGAACGGAACCCCCGCCCAGCGCTATGACGACCGGGGAGGCTATGAAGGCCCCGGCCAGCATCACCGCGAACAGCGACGCGAGGCTGAGAGCGGGCACGACCGTGGCCTGCAGGCACGCATAGCCAGTCTCCCGCCACGCGGCCGGGTCGCCGTACCGTGCCTGCAGCCAGCCTCGCACGCCGTCGGCGCCCGGCATGTGCTGCGCATGTTCAGCGGGGCGCCGGTCCACGATCGCCAGCCGCCGCCGCGCCGTCGCGGCGACTGGGATCGCGATCAGCGGGCCGAGCGCCGCGACCAGGACACAGCCCAGGAGGATCAGCAGCCCGATCGTCGCGCCGTGGATTCGGCCGCCCGCCAGCACCAGCCACGGCACCGCCGGCACCGCAAGGAGCAGCGCGGCCATGAGCGCCGCGGGCAGCGTGGCCAGCAGGTACCAGGCCGAGCGCCACGGCCACCTGCTTGCCGGCAGGCGGCGCCAGGCCGCAGCCTCAAGTGCCGTCTGCGGGTTCATGCCTCCCACGGTAGCCACGCCCGCCGTGACCGTCAGTAACGGCAGGGCGAGCCCCGCGGGTATACCTAGCCCTACCGCAGAACGGTTGCCAGTCGTAGTGACCGTCCGTCGGCCGCCTGGTTACCTCACTGGTCGTGAACGACATGACGCCGGCACTCTCCAGTGCCCCCCTGCGGATCGACCACCTGAGCAAGCACTTCGGCCGTCGCCGCGGCAGGGTGACGGCCCTCGACGACGTTTCGCTGGAGTTCCCGGCCGGCTCGTTCACCGCCGTCCTCGGCACGTCCGGTTCGCGGCAAGTCGACCCTGCTGCAGTGCGCCGCGGGCCTGGAGCGCCCCAGCTCGGGACGGGTGTTCCTGTGCGGGACCGACCCGGCGTCCCTGTCAGACCGGCAGCGGACGCTGCTTCGCAGGCGGCGCGCCGGGTTCGTCTTCCAGGATTTCAGCCTGCTCCCCGAGCTGACGGTTGCCGAGAACATCGCCCTGCCGCTGCGGCTCGACCGCCGGCGCATCGCCCGCGGCGCCATCGAGAACGCCGCTGCGCGCGTGGGCCTGAGCCCCGCGCAGCTGCGCAGGCTGCCCGCTGAGCTGTCCGGCGGCCAGCAGCAGCGCGCGGCCATCGCCCGGGCGTTGCTGCGCCGCCCCGAGGTCATCTTCGCGGACGAGCCGACCGGCGCTCTCGACCCGCACACCGCCAAGCGGGTGCTGCGCCTGCTGCGGGAGACGGCCGATGGCGCGACCGGTGTCATCGTTACGCACGACCCGCAGGTCACGCAGTTCTGCAATCGCGCGGTGTTCCTGTACGCGGGCCAGGTCGACGCCGTCATCGAACGGCCCGAGCCGGGCGCCGTCGCCGCGCGCCTGGACGCCCTGGGCGAGCGCGCCACCACCCCGGACGGGATCATGAACGTGGCCCGGAGCGCGGCATGAGGCATGGCTGGATGCTCGCCGGGCTGCTCCGCGACCCCGGCCCGGTGATGGGGACGCTCGTCGCGTCCGTGGTGACCGCCACCCTCACCGTCGCGGCGATCACGGTCGGGACGGCCCAGTCACCATCCCCGCTCGGGCGCCTGGCCAGCGCCGACGTCGTGGTGGCAGGCAGCACGGCCCTGCAGGTCACCACGGGCCATGGAGCGGGCGCCAGCACACAGTCCGTGCCGCTGTCCGCCTACCGGGGCATCCCGGACAGCCTGGCACGCGAGCTTGCGGCAGTGCCTGGCGTCGCGCGGGCGACGCCAGAGGCCGGCTTCCCGGATGGCACCACGCGACCGGGCACCGCGGACCTGATCGCGATCACGGCCGGCCGGGGCGTCAGCGCGGTGACCCTTGAGCAGCGCGTCCGTGACGCCCTGCACGGCGGCGCCGGGTACACGATCGCCACCGGCGCGGCCAGGGGCGACCTGGCCAACCTTGACCTGCACGCCGAGCGCGCCAACGGCCAGGAGCTCGGCTTCACGCTGATCCCCTTCATCTTGCTTACCGCGCTGTTCGCGCTCGCGGCCACGACCGCCCTGGCGGTGAGCCTGCGCCGCCGCCGGTTCGCCCTGCTGCGGGCCGTGGGCGCCACCCGGGGCCAGGTCCGGCGCGCGGTGCTAGCCGAGCAGACGCTGCTGGCCGCCGGCGGTGGCCTCCTCGGCTACCTGCCCGGCGCCCTTCTCGGAAGGCTCGGCGTCAGCGCGCTGGCCAGCCACGGCATTCTTCCGCCGGGTTCGGCCGACTCGGCCAGCCCGTGGCTCCTTCTGCTCGGGTGCGCTGTCAACCTGCCGGTCTGCCTGCTCAGCGGGCTGGCCGCCGCGCGTCGCGCGGCACGGAGCAGCCCCGCCCAGGCACTGCGCGAGTCACACGCCGAGCGCCGGAAGCTGCCCGTGCTCCGGACGGCTGTCGGCCTGGTGGCCGCAGCGGGCCTGGTGGCGCTCGTCATCATCACTGGGCACCAGAACGGTCCCGGCGCGCAGATCCAGCTAGCAACGCCGCTGCTGCTGACCGGCCTGGTGGCCGTCGCCCTGCTCGGCCCAGCGCTGGCCGCCGCCGTGGCAGCGGCCGCCCGGCCGCTGCGGGCGGCGGGCCCGGCCGCCCGGCTCGCCCTCGCGGGCATCGCCGCACTGCCCCGCCGCGCCGCGTCCGCCGTGATCCCGGTCGCGATGGCAGTCGGCCTGATCGCGGCGATAGCGTTCGCCAACACCAGCATCGCCCGCGCGACGACCGCGCAGTCCGCCGCGGCCGTCCGCGCCGGCACGGTCCTGGAAGCGGGCAGCACACCCGGAGGCGTACTGCCCGGCGGGCTGCTGGCCGACGCGCTAGGGCTGCCAGGAGCGCGGGGCGCGGCCGGGATCAGTCCGGTCAGCCTCGCGGTCACCGACCCCAGCCTGGAGTACATCGGCGGTGCCGCGATCACCGGCGCGGACCTGGCCCAGGTGCTCAACATGGACGTCGTGGCAGGGCAGCTCAACACGCTGCGGCCGGGGCAGGTCGCGGTGAGCGCGCTCGAGGCCTCAGCCCAGACGCTGGGCGTCCGGCTCGGCTCCGCGGTGACCGTGTTCCTGCCGGACGGGACGCCGTACCGGGCCACCGTGAGCGCCATCTACGCGCGGTCGCTGCCCCTCGGCGACCTGCTCATCCCAGCCTCGGTCGCCGCCGGGCACACCGGCTCCCCGCCCGGCTACGCCCAGGTCCTGGTCTCCGCTGCCAGCCCTCGGGCGCTGGCGGCGCTGACCGCCGTCCATCCCGGCGTGACGGTGGCATCGCGGCAGGTCTACGACGCGCAGATCCAGGCCAGCGACGCGCAACAGAGCTTCGGTGACCTGCTCGTCCTCGGCGTGATCGCGGCACTGGCCGCGGTGACGCTCGTCAACACGCTCGCCGTCGCGACGTTCGAGCGGCGGCGCTCGGTGCGGCTGCTGGCCCGCACGGGAGCGACGGCACGGCAGGTGGCAGGGATGTTCGGCTGGCACGCCCTGTTCGTGACGGTCACCGGCATCGGTGCGGGCGCGCTCGTGGCCGCCGGCACCCTGGCCGCCGTCGACAAGGCGATCACTGGCACCCCGGTGCCCTATATCCCGCCCACCGCAGGAGCGGTGATCATCGGCTCGATCGCAGTCCTCGCCACCGGCACCATCATGGCCTCCCTGCGTGCGATGACCGGACGGCGTGGATGATCAGGCACCCGCCTGCCTGCCCGCGACGGGCCAGCACATCCGATTGACCGCGATTCCGGTACGACCAGTGCCCCCTGCGGGGGCCGTTAGAAGGGATTAGAAGGGAACGGATTCCTTGGGATCGATGAAAGAGTCACGGCCGCGCCCTGCGCCCTGCCGCGGTGGCGGCCGCGGCAGGGCTGGGACGATGCGATCTCACATTCTGTTATCGACCTTTAGTCGAGTTGTCTTGTGCGGGGATGCGGCCGCTGTCACTGGTTGTCCCTTTCTGGCAGGCAGGTCTCGGGCAGATTGCTGGGATCACGTCCTTGGCAGCCACGGGACTGTGTCCGCCGGTCACCGCGTAACTGCAGCACAAGTGCCAGGAGCAACGGCCTGCCGTCACCGAACGGCCCGGAGACCGTGAGTGCGAGCCGCCGCTGAGCAGGGAAACTCGCCGATCAGGCGGTGAAATCCGGGTACGTATTGGACACCAGATCTGGGACAGCTCCACGTTGCCGCAGGTCACAGGCCTGGCACTCAATCGGCCCAAGATTGTCAGAGTGTTCGAATTTACGCCTTTGAACAGTGCCCCCGACAGGATTCGAACCTGCGCTCACGGCTCCGGAGGCCGTTGCTCTCTCCCCTGAGCTACGGGGGCTCAAGGACCGCAGCAAGGGTACCAGCCGCGGGGCACATCACGAGCGGCGCGCGGCGCCCGGTCTGACGTCCGGATCAAGATCACCTCGGTCAAGTCGTGGCGAGAACTTGCCGGGAGACGCTAACCTCGCGCCCGTGGCGCAGGGACTGGGACGCGTGCTGGTGGTGGACGACGATGAGGTGATCCGTCAGCTCATCGCCGTCAACCTCACCCTGGAGGGATTCGATGTCGCCACCGCCGTCGATGGGCAGGACTGCCTGGACAAGGTGGTGGCGATCGACCCGGACGTCATCACCCTGGACGTCATGATGCCCAGGCTGGACGGGTGGGTGACCGCGAGCCAGCTGCGGCGCAACCCGGAGACCAGCGAGATCAAGGTGGTCCTCATTACCGCCCGCGCCCAGGAGGACGACAAGACGCGCGGCCGGCAGATAGGTGTGGACGCGTATCTGACCAAGCCGTTCGATCCGCTGGAGATGATCCGGGTTGTCCGCGAGCTTGCTGGCCACGGGCCGAGCGGGGAACAGGCGTCTTAGCGTTGGGCGGCCTGGGCCTGGACGGAGCGGGGCCGGGCGAGGCCGGCGGCGGTCCCCGGGTGCTGGAGCGGATCGCCACCCGCCGGGGAGAACTCGTCCTGCGGCGGTCAGGCTCCGAGTTCGAGATCATCAGCAACGGCGTGTTCCTCATGGACACCCGGGACGGCCGGTCGGAACGGCTCATGGTCACGGCGGCGCTCCACCGCTGTCCCGCCACCGCGCCGCGGGTCCTGATCTGTGGCCTGGGCGTCGGCTTCGCGCTGGCCGAGGCGGTGAGCAAGCCCCGGGTGGCGCGGGTGGACGTGGTCGAGATCTCAGCCGAGATCATCGGCTGGCACGCCACCTATCTGCGCCACCTGGCCGCGCCGGCCTGGGACGACAGCCGGGTGAACGTGATCAACGCCGATGTGGCGGCCTGGCTGGCCCGGCAGCGGGGCCCTTATGACGTCATCTGTCTTGACGTCGACAACGGGCCGGAATGGACCGTCTGGGACGCGAACCAGGTCCTCTACGGCGACGAGGGACTGCGCCGCATCCGGGACAGCCTGCGCCCGGGCGGCGTGATCTCGGTGTGGAGCGCGGCGGAAGCGCCAGCCTTCTCCGGCCGTCTGCGGCGTCATTTCACCAGCGTCCATACGCACCGGGTGCCGGTGAGCCGCGGCCAGCCAGATGTCGTCTACCTGGCAAAACGTACTGCTCCAGGCTCGTCCCGGACACCCTGACACCCGACTGATCCCGGGCCCCGTCCGGCCCGGATATACGCTGCGACGCGTGATGACCGGCGACCTGGACCGGGCCCTCGCGACCGCGATCAGCTCCGCTGGCACATGGCGGCCCGCTCCGCCCGGCACCGCCTGTGGCCCTCGCACCTACGCGACCACGATCGCGTTCCGGCTGGCCGGCCGCGACGCCGGCGGCCCAGGTGCCGTCGCGGCCAGGCTCGCCGCCCGGCTCCGCGGACTGGGCTGGGTGGAGGCGGTGACCGTGACCGGCGGCGGATATCTCGTGGCCACCGTCACCGCCAGCGCGCTGGCCGGTCTCGCCGTCCGCATCACCCAGGCCGGACCCGGCTGCGCCCGCAGCAGTGCCCTGGCCGGGACCGACCTGACCGGGCCCGCAGCCGTCGACCTGACCTCCGCCCGGACCTGGGAGGAGGCGCGCCAGCGCGTCCACGCCGCGGTCACCGCGCGCCTGGCCGAGGCCGCCGGTGCCCGCGTGGAACACCAGCACAATGCAGAACGGATCGCTGCCCCCGGCTCGCCTGCCCCGATGACAGTGGCATCCCAGGTGACAGCGCCATCCGTGGCGGCTGAGGCGATCGCCTACGCCGGGGTGGATGCCATCACCTGCGCATTGGCCCGCCTGCCGCCCCGGGGCCCGGCGCTGGTGGACGCCCGCCTCGCGGCCACGCAACACCCGGGCAACCCCGCCTATGCTGTTCGGTACGCGCACGCGCATGCCGCGTCTGCCCTGCGCCAGGCCGCTGACCTCGGCCTGGACCGGGGGGAAGCGGCCCAGTTCCGGCCGCGGCTGCTGGCCCACCCCAGCGAGCAGGCGCTGCTCTACGAGCTGTCCTGGCTGCCCGAACGGGCCGCCGGGGCGGCGCGGCGCGCACGGCCGGACGTCCTTGCGCACTACCTGGAGGGCCTGGCCCGGGCGTACTTCGACTGCCAGGAAGCATGCCCGGCAGCGCGGCCGGGCATGGCCGTGCCGGGCGTGTCACCGGGGGAGCGGGCCGCCAGACAGGCAGGCGCCGCGCGGCTGTGGCTGGCGGCGGCGGCGCGGACGGCGCTGGGTACCGGGCTCGGCCTGCTCGGCGTGAGCGCGCCGGACCGGCTGTGAGCAGGGATGGATCGCCAGGGCCCGGCCGGGCCAGCAGCCAGCCACCGACCACCACGATCAAGCCGACAACCAGTAACAGGAAGCCGACGAACAGGGAAGTGCCATGAGCCGTGTTGCCCACCCAGCCGGCCCGCGCCACGCCGACGTGCTGCCGGCCGAGCACCCCCCGCTGCCGCCAGCGGACCTCAACGCGCTCGACGCGGCGATCTGGCCGCGCGGCGCGCGGCGGGCCTGGGGCGTGCTCACCCTGGCCGGCGCGGACGTCCGTGATCTGGCGGCCGAGTACGGCACGCCGCTGTTCGTCCTGGACGAGGAGGATTTCCGCAGCCGCTGCCGCGACTTCCGGCAGGCGTTCGGCACCGGCAGCCGGGTGTTCTACGCCGCCAAGGCGTTCTGCTGCCGGGGGGTGCTGCGCTGGGTCGCCCAGGAGGGCCTGGGCGTGGACGTGTGCACCGACGGTGAGCTCGACGTCGCGCTGCAGGCCGGGGTGGACCCGGCGATGATCACCCTGCACGGCAGCAACAAATTCACCAGCGAGCTCGAGCGCGCGATCGGCGCCGGCGTCGTGCACATCGTGGCGGACTCCTTCGAGGAGATCGCGCGCCTGGCCCACCTCACCGAGGAAATGGCCGAGCCGGGGTCCGCTGGCTGCGCGCCGGCGGACGCCACGCAGCGGCCGCAGATCCTGGTGCGGGTGACCAGCGGCGTGGAGGCGCACACCCACGAGTTCGTGGCCACCGCCCACGACGACCAGAAGTTCGGCTTCTCGCTGTCCTCCGGCGCGGCCGACGAGGCGGTCCGGCGGGTGCTGGCCGCGCCCGGCCTGGACCTGGCCGGCCTGCACTCTCACATCGGGTCGCAGATCTTCGACACGGCGGGGTTCGAGGTGGCCGCGCACCGGGTGCTGGAGCTGGCGGCGCGGATCGCGGCCGAGCACGGGGAGCAGATGGCCGAGCTGAACCTGGGCGGCGGGTTCGGCATCGCCTACGCCGCTGGCGACGACCCCGCCGACATCAAGATCATCGCGCAGAACCTGCACGAGATCGTCCGCGCCCAGTGCGCCGCGGCGGGCCTGGCGGTGCCCCGCCTGACGGTCGAGCCGGGGCGGGCGATCGCCGGGCCGGGCACCGTTACGCTGTACGAGGTCGGAACGGTCAAGGACGTGGACGGGCTGCGCACCTACGTGAGCGTGGACGGCGGGATGAGCGACAACATCCGCACCGCGCTATACGGCGCGGAGTACACCTGTGTCCTGGCCTCACGCGAGTCCGCGGCGCCGCCCATGCTGTCACGGCTGGTCGGCAGGCACTGTGAGAGCGGGGACATCGTGGTGAGAGATGCCTACCTGCCCGCCGACCTGGTGCCGGGGGATCTGGTGGCGGTGGCGGCTACCGGCGCCTACTGCCGCTCGATGGCCAGCAACTACAACCACGTCCCGCGGCCGCCGGTGGTGGCGGTCAGCGGCGGCTCGGCCAGGGTCCTGCTGCGGCGGGAGAGCGCCGCCGACCTGCTGGCGCTGGACGAGGGGTGAGCGCCGGGTGGACAGCCACAGCCAACACGCGAGGGAAGGGGCCGGGGTGCAGCCGCTGAAGGTGGCGCTGCTGGGTTGCGGCGGAGTCGGCTCCGAGGTGTACCGGCTGCTCGGCCGGCAGGCGGCCGACCTGGAGGCGCGGATCGGCGCCCCGCTGGAAATAGCCGGGGTGGCGGTGCGCCGGCCCGGCCGGCCGCGCAGCGTCGACGTGGACCCGGCCCTGCTCACCAGCGACGCCATGGAGCTGGCCACCAGACCCGGCGTGCACATCGTGGTCGAGGTCATCGGGGGCATCGAGCCCGCACGGTCGCTGCTGCTGGCCGCCATGAAGAACGGCAAGTCAGTGGTCTCGGCCAACAAGGCGCTGCTGGCCGAGGACGGCGCCACGCTGCACCAGGCCGCGCGTGACGACCGCACCGACCTGTACTACGAGGCAGCCGTGGGCGGCGCGATCCCGCTGCTGCGCCCGCTGCGCGAGTCACTGGCCGGCGACGAGGTGCGGCGGGTGCTGGGGATCGTCAACGGCACCACCAACTACATCCTGGACCGGATGGACACCTCCGGGCCGGCTTCGCCGACGCGCTCGAAGAGGCGCAGGCACTGGGTTATGCCGAGCCCGACCCGACCGCGGACATCGAGGGGTTCGACGCGGCCGCCAAGGGCGCGATCCTGGCCAGCCTCGCCTTCCACACCCGGGTCACCGCCGCCGGGGTGTACCGGGAGGGGATCACCCAGGTGACCCAGGCCGATATCGCCAGCGCCCGCGTGCTCGGCCACGTGGTCAAGCTGCTCGCGATCTGCGAGCGCAACGAAGCGGGGGTGTCGGTCCGCGTGCACCCGGCGATGATCCCGCGCTCGCATCCGCTGGCCGGCGTGCGCGAGGCCTACAACGCGGTGTTCGTGGAGGCCGAGTCGGCCGGGCGGCTGATGTTCTACGGCGCGGGCGCCGGCGGCGTGCCGACCGCGAGCGCGGTGCTCGGCGACGTCGTCGCCGTCGCGCGCAACCGGCTCGCCGGGACCCCGGGCCCGGACGCCACCGCCTACGCGGGCCTGCCGGTGCTGCCCATGGGGCAGGCGATGACCCGCTACCACATCGCGCTCGACGTCGCCGACCGGCCGGGCGTGCTGGCCCGGGTCGCGGAGGCGTTCGCCCGGCACGAGGTGTCGATCAGGGCGGTCCGGCAGGAGGGTCGCGGCGACGACGCCCAGCTGGTCATCGTCACCCATTCGGCGCCGGACGCCGCGCTCGCCGGCTGTGTGCACGACCTCGGCGCGATGGACGTGGTGCGCGCGGTCGCCAGCGTGATGCGCGTGGAGGGGGAGGGCGAGGAGTGAGCCAGCGAGCGCGTGCCCCGGCCGGCCACGCCGACCTCGCGGCCCGGGTGAGCTGGCCGGGCCTGATCAGGCAGTACCGGGACCGGCTGCCGGTCCCCGCCGACGCCCCAGTGATCACGCTCGGCGAGGGCGCGACCCCGCTGGTCCCGGCCCCGGTGGTGTCCGCCCGCACCGGGTGCGAGGTGTATCTGAAGGTGGAGGGCGCGAACCCGACCGGGTCGTTCAAGGACCGGGGCATGACGGTCGCCGTGAGCATGGCCGCAGCACGCGGCGCCACCGCCGTCATCTGCGCATCCACCGGCAACACCAGCGCGAGTGCCGCCGCCTACGCGGCCCGGGCTGGCCTCACCTGTGCGGTGCTGGTCCCGCGCGGCAAGATCGCACTGGGCAAGCTGGCCCAGGCGCTGGTGCACGGGGCGAAGCTGCTCCAAGTGGACGGCAATTTCGACGACTGCCTGGAGCTCGCCCGCAAGCTCGCCAACGACTACCCGGTCGCGCTGGTCAACTCGGTGAACCCAGACCGGCTGGAAGGCCAGAAGACCGCGGCCTTCGAGATCGTCGAGGCCCTCGGCGATGCCCCCGACGTGCACTGCCTGCCGGTCGGGAACGCCGGCAACATCACCGCCTACTGGATGGGCTACCGCGAGTACGCTGAGGCCGGGCTGGCCACCCACGCGCCCCGGATGTTCGGTTTCCAGGCCAGCGGCGCGGCGCCCATCGTGCGCGGCGAGCCCGTGCTGGCCCCGCACACGATCGCCACCGCGATCAGGATCGGCAACCCGGCCTCCTGGCGCCGGGCCGAGGAGGCGCGTGACGAGTCGGGCGGCCTCATCGACGTGGTGACCGACCGCCAGATTCTCGCCGCCTACCGGATGCTGGCCGCCAAGGAGGCGGTGTTCGGCGAGCTGGCGTCGGCGGCAGGAGTCGCCGGGCTGATCCAGGCCTGCGAGAACAGGCAGCTTGACGCGGGTTCGCGGGTGGTCTGTACGATCACCGGCAACGGGCTGAAGGACCCGGACTGGGCGGTGTCGGCTGCCCCCGCCCCGGTGACGGTCCCGGCGGATCCCGCCGCTGCGGCGGCCGCGCTGGGACTGGCATGACATCCGCTGTCACGCTGGGCCGGCCTGCCGCCGTGCCACTTGGCGCGCCCTCGGCGCGACCGGGCGAAGTGCTGGCCGGCGCGCCCCCGGCGCGACGCACCGCGAGGGAGACCAACCGCGAGGGAGACCATGAGATGAGCGCAGCGTGATCTGGTCGCCGGGGCCTGCCCGGGTACGCGCGCCCGCCACCAGCGCCAACCTGGGGCCCGGGTTTGACGCACTGGGCCTGGCGCTGGCGCTCTATGACGAGGTCGAGGCCCGCGTCACGGCCGGCGGGCTGGTCATCGAGGTGTCCGGCGAGGGCGGCGGCACCGCGGTGGACGGCGAGCAGCACCTGGTGGTCAGGGCCATGCGCGCGGCCTTCGGCGCCATGGGCGGCCAGCCGCCGGGGATCGCCCTGCGCTGTGTGAACGCGATACCGCACACGGGGGGCCTGGGCTCCTCGGCGGCGGCGATCTGCTCCGGCGTGCTGGCGGCCCGCGCCCTGGCCGGCCCAGGTGAGACGCGGCTGTCGGATGAGGCGGTCTTCCAGCTTGCGGTGGCGCTGGAAGGCCATCCCGACAACGTGGCGGCCTGCCTGGCCGGCGGGCTCATCATCGCCTGGACGCCACGGCCTGCCCCGGCCGGCACCGCTGCGCCCGGTGGTGCCTGGACTGCGCCCGGTGGTGCCGGTGCTGGTGTGCCCGGCGGCGCCGCGCCCGGCGCCCGGCTGGTGAAGGTGCCGGTGCCCGCCTCCCTGCGCGCGATGGCGTGCGTGCCGCCGGCGCCGCTGGCCACCGAGGCGGCCCGGCAGGCACTGCCCCCGGTGGTCCCGCACGCCGACGCGGCGGCGAACGCCGCACGCAGCGCGCTGCTGATCGCGGCCCTCACCGGCGCGCCGCAGATGCTGTTCGATGCGACCGAGGATTTCCTGCACCAGCCGTACCGGGCTGCCATCATGCCGGAGACCGCCGCCCTGCTCGCGGCGCTCCGGCGGGCCGGGGCGGCCGCGGTGGTGTCGGGAGCGGGACCGGCCGTGCTGGTCCTGTCGCTCGACGGGCAGGGCCCGTCAGCGGAGGCGGTGGATTCAATCGCCCGCGAAACGGGTATCGCTTGGCATGTAACCCCCCTGCATATCGATCAGCAGGGTGCCCACGTACAGCAAGGCGGGCTGGGCGTGCATCCACCAGTCAGCGCACGGCGAGAACCCTCGCAGGACCAGGTCCAGGGGCCGGGCGCAGGTCGCACGGGAGGATTCCCGCGCGACCAGGCCAGTTTCCCGCGCGACACACAGACAGCAGTCGAGGGAATGCCGTGTGCTCTCTTGGTGTTAAGCTGAATGCCGCACCAGGTGCCCCGTCGAGGGGACAGGTGCTCGCCTGTCATTTGCTGCGCCGTCGGTCACACGGCCGGCCGCAGCTGGTGATTCTCCGCCAACTTCCACGGGCCACCTCCTCCTCGCCGCGTACGCCAACCGCGAAAGCGGCACGGAGAACCGGGAAAGGAACGGAGATCCGGGTTGCCGCCCCGGCCGCCTGGGATCGTTTCGGCTCTTCTGCTTCGCCCGCAGACACCGGGCTAGGCGGACGGGAGCCCGCCGAACACGAGGCGGCACGATAAGGCAGCTGGTGCACAACCTGGCCCGGCCAGTTCACCGGGCCGTGACATCGGGTTGACCGGTCAATCTACGGCCGGCACCCGCGCTCTGGGAAGGACCCTTGTGAGCAGCGAACCCACCGACCTCATCCCCGGCTCCCCGGCTGTGCCCGGGGAAACCACCACGCAGCCGGAGACCCCTGGTCCTCAGCCCGCCGCCGCGACCACCGTCGGCTCCCCGGATCCGGTGACGCGCGAGTCCGCGGCCCCGGCGGGCGGATCATCAGGCCCGGTCGGGATGGCAGGGCCGGCCGCTGAGCCGATGACCGGCCGGGCAGACCGTGGCGCTACCACCGGCCTGTCTGCCATGCTCCTGCCTGAACTGCAGCGGATGGCACAGTCCCTGGGAATCACCGGGACCGGCCGGATGCGCAAGGGCCAGCTCGTTGAGGCAATTCAGGACAAGCAAGGCGGCCGGACGGCCGCCCCGCACACCACCCGCCGGGGTGCGTCACTCGATAATTCCACCCAGCGGGCCGCGTCTGCGGGAGCCGACGCGCCTCGCCACCGTGAGCAGGACGCCATGGAACCAGACAGATCCACTCAGCCGGGCCTGGGGGAGGGCACCTATCCAGCGACTTCCAGCCGGGAAGCGCCAGCGGGTGCGCCGCGGGAGGATGCTGCCGGCGGCGCCGACAGCCAGCTGGCCTTTGAGCACCCGGCGCGGGCCGACCGGGGAACGGCGGCCGATGCCGCACCCGCCGCGGCGGGCGCACCCGCCGGGACCGCCAGCGACGACCAGCATGGTGATGGCCAGCGCGCAGAGGGCCACCAGGGCGGCGACGGCCAGCGTGGCGACCGGCGGCGGCGCAACAACGGCAGGCGCGATGACCAGCCACGCGGCAGCGAGGCGGCCGAGCAGCGCCAGGATCAGGGCGGCCAGCGTGGCGGCCAGGCGGGCCAGCAGCAGGACCAGGGCGGCCAGCGAGGCGGCCAGGCGGCCCAGCAGCAGGACCAGGGCGGCCGCGGCGACGACGACTCCGACGGCCGGGGCGGGCGCCGCAACCGGGACCGGTTCCGCAACCGCAACCGGCGCCGCGGCGAGCGCGGCAGCGAGGCCGAGCCCGTGATCACCGAGGACGACATCCTCATCCCGATCGCTGGCATCCTGGACGTGCTTGACAACTACGCGTTCATCCGCACCACCGGCTACCTGCCGGGACCCAACGACGTGTACGTCTCGCTGTCGCAGGTGCGCAAGCACGGCCTGCGCAAGGGAGACGTCATCGAGGGGGCGGTCCGCCAGCCCCGTGAAGGCGAGCGGCGGGAGAAGTTCAACGCCCTGGTCCGGCTCGACAAGGTCAACGGGCTCGACCCGGAGCAGTCACGGGCCCGGCCGGAGTTCGCCAAGCTCGTCCCGCTGTACCCGCAGGAGCGGCTGCGGCTGGAGAGCGACCCGGGCAACATGACGACGCGGATCATCGACCTGTTCGCCCCGATCGGCAAGGGCCAGCGCGGCCTGATCGTGTCGCCGTCGAAGGCGGGCAAGACGCTGATCATGCAGGCCATCGCCAACGCGATCACCAAGAACAACCCGGAATGCCACCTCATGGTCGTGCTGGTGGACGAGCGGCCTGAGGAAGTCACCGACATGCAGCGCACGGTCAAGGGCGAGGTCGTCTACTCGACCTTCGACCGGCCGTCCGAGGACCACACCACCGTTGCGGAGCTTGCTATCGAGCGGGCCAAGCGCCTGGCCGAGATGGGCCATGACGTTGTCGTCCTGCTCGACTCGATCACCAGGCTCGGCCGCGCCTACAACCTGTCCGCCCCCGCCAGCGGGCGGATCATGTCCGGTGGCGTGGACTCCACCGCGCTCTACCCACCCAAGCGGTTCTTCGGCGCGGCGCGCAACATCGAACATGGCGGCTCGGTGACGATCCTCGCCACCGCCCTGATCGAGACCGGCTCCCGCGCCGACGAGGTGATCTTCGAGGAGTTCAAGGGCACCGGCAACATGGAGCTGCGGCTCCGCCGGGAGCTCGCCGAGAAGCGGATCTTCCCCGCCATCGACGTGGACGCGTCCGGCACCCGCAAGGAAGAGCTGCTGCTGAGCCCCGACGAGCTGAAGATCGTCTGGCAGCTCCGCCGGGTGCTGCACGCGCTCGAGCCACAGCAGGCACTGGAAGTGCTCATGGAGCGGATGAAGGGCACCAAGAGCAACGCCGAGTTCCTGCTCCAGGTGCAGAAGACCACGGTCAGCACCTGATTGCGACGGGAATCTCCAGCCCCCGGAACGCGTTCTGGGGTCTGGCACACTGAAAGGCCGACACAGCGCGGTACCGGTTCACGCCCGGCGGCATCCGCCGCGGCGACCCGGCGGCCGACTAGGCAGGAGTAGTGACGTGAAGCCAGGCATTCACCCGGACTACGTGGAGACCACGGTGACCTGCACCTGCGGGAACACCTTCACAACGCGGTCCACATCGGGCAACGGCGTCATCCACGCCGATGTCTGCTCGAACTGCCATCCCTTCTACACCGGCAAGCAGAAGATCCTCGACACCGGCGGGCGCGTGGCCCGCTTCGAGCGCCGGTTCGGCAAGAAGGCAGCCGGCAGCAAGTAGCTCCCGCGGATCACCGCGCCCGGACGGCGCCAGCCGTTCTCGCGCGGTGATCCTGGCTGTTGACGGCAGAACTGCGCCCGCGCGGCTGGCCCCTGCCGTCGGCAGGCGGGAGAGCTATGAGAGGCGCCCAGCGAGGAGGCACGGTGTTCGAGAGGCTTGCTGAACTGGCGGACGAGTACGCCAGGGTGGAGCGTGACCTCGCCGACGCTGCCGTGCACTCCCGCCCCGAACGGTCGAGGGCGCTCGGGCGCCGCTACGGCGAGCTCACCCCCATCATGAACGCCTACCGGGAGTGGCAGCATGCGACCGCCGACGAGGAAACCGCCCGTGAGCTCGGCAGTGAGGACGTCTCCTTCGCGGCGGAGGCCGAGCAGATCGCCGGCCGCCGCGCCGAGCTCGAAGAGCGGCTGCGGGGGCTGCTTGTTCCCCGCGACGCCAATGACAGCAAAGACGTCATCCTCGAGGTGAAGGCGGGGGAGGGCGGCGAGGAGTCCGCGCTGTTCGCCGGTGATCTGCTGCGCATGTACCTGCGCTATGCCGAGCGCCGGGGGTGGAAGACGGAGATCCTCGACGCGACCATGACCGGCCTGGGTGGTTACAAGGACGCGACCGTAGCCGTCAAGGCGCCGCGGGCGGCCACCGATGGCGTGTGGGCCAGCCTCAAGTACGAAGGTGGCGTGCACCGGGTCCAGCGGGTGCCGGTGACCGAATCTCAGGGCCGCGTCCACACGTCGGCCGCCGGGGTGCTGGTGATGCCGGAGGCCGATCCCGTCGAGGTCACCATCGACCCCTCCGACCTGCGGATCGACGTGTTCCGCTCGTCCGGGCCCGGCGGCCAGAGCGTGAACACGACCGACTCGGCGGTCCGCATCACCCACCTGCCGACCGGGATCGTGGTCTCCTGCCAGAACGAGAAGAGCCAGCTCCAGAACAAGGAGCAGGCGATGAGGATCCTGCGGGCCCGGCTGCTCGCACAGGCGCAGGCGGACGCGGAGGCCCGGGCGGCGGCCGAGCGGCGCAGCCAGGTCCGGACCGTGGACCGTTCCCAGCGGGTGCGCACCTACAACTTCCCCGAGAACCGCGTCTCCGACCACCGGGTCGGCTACAAAGCCCATAACCTCGACCAGGTGATCGACGGAGACCTGGACGCCGTCATCAGGGCGCTGGCTGAGGGCGACCGGTCCAGCCGTGCGGCCGGCGAGGATGGGGCCTGACCGCCTCCGGCGCGACGCACCGCGAGGGAGGCAACGAGTGACCCTGCTGCTTGACGAGATCGCGGCCGCCACCATCAGGCTGGCCGAGGCGGGCGTTGACTCGCCGCGGGCCGACGCGGAGACGATCGCCGCGCACGTGCACGGGGTCGGCCGCGGCGAACTGCACCGGGTGCCCGACGGCGAGTTCGACCCGCGGTTCTGGAACGAGATCGCCCGCCGGGAGGCGCGGGAGCCACTTCAGCACATCACCGGCCTCGCTTACTTCCGTTACCTGGAACTCCAGGTGGGACCCGGGGTGTTCGTGCCCCGTCCCGAAACCGAGGTGATGACCGGCTGGGCGATCGGGGCGCTCAGGGACATGGACGTGGCCGAGCCGGTGGTGGCGGACCTGGGCACCGGCAGCGCGGCGATCGCGCTGGCGATCGCGCAGGAGGTGCCCCGCGCACGGGTGTACGCGGTGGAAGCCGACCCGCTGGCGCGGCGATGGGCGGAACGCAACATCGCGAGGTGTGCGGGCAGCGCCCCGCACACCCGCGGCCGGGTAACACTCGACGGGGGCGACTTCGCCAGCGCCCTGCCGTCGTTGAGCGGGGCCGTGGACCTGGTGATCAGCAACCCGCCATATATACCGGTCGGTGCCACCGTTCCCCCCGAGGTCGGGGAGTACGACCCCGCCGGGGCGCTCTGGGGCGGCGAGGATGGGCTGGGCGCCGTCCGGGTCATCGAAGGCGTTGCCCGGCGGCTGCTGCGGCCCGACGGGCTGGTCGCGGTCGAGCATGGCGCACCGCAGGGCGCGGCGGTCTACTGGATCTTCGCGGAGGAACGGGGCTGGCGGGACACCCGCAACCACAAGGACCTGGCCGGGCGGGACCGTTTCGTCACCGCCCGGCGCTAGCCGCGATCCAGCAGCACCCAGCTGACGGCTACGGCTGGGCGGGAGGGGAGATCCGGGGCAGGCGGTCCTGGGTCGGCGGGCACCCGATGAGTGGAAAGATGGGCTGGCATGAGTGAACGGTATGACTGCACGGACGCGGCACAGCGGGCGACCGGCATTGTCGAGGCGGCCACCTCGCTGCGCAAGGGCGACCTTGTCGTGATGCCGACAGACACGGTGTACGGGCTGGCCGCCGACGCCTTCTCCCCGCCCGCCGTGGCCGGCCTGCTCGCGGCCAAGGGCCGGGGCCGCCAGATGCCGCCGCCGGTGCTGGTCGGCACCGTGCGCGCGGCGACCGCCCTGGTCGAGGGCCTGAACGAGTCCGGCAAGGATCTCATCGAGGAATTCTGGCCGGGCGGTCTCACCCTGATCCTGCGGGCCAACCGGAACCTGATCTGGGATCTGGGCGACACCAAGGGCACGGTCGCGGTCCGGATGCCCCTGCATGAGATCGCGCTTGAGCTGCTCAAGGAGGTAGGCCCGCTGGCGGTGAGCAGCGCCAACCGCTCCGGCGCCCCGCCCGCGACCACGGCCGCCGCGGCGCAGGAGCAACTGGGCGACGCGGTCGCCGTCTACCTGGACGGCGGGCCCTGCCTCGGCGAACTTCCGTCCACGATCGTCGACCTGACCAGCCCGGTCCCCCGGCTGGTGCGGGCGGGGGTGATCTCGGTCGAGCGCCTCCGGCAGGTCGTCACCCTGGCGGTTGACGATGACGCGCTGCTCGACCAGGACGGCGCGCCGGTTCCCGCCGACGACGCGTCGCCGGCCGGGGATGGCGCGCGGCCACGGCCGGGGATGCTGCGCCGTCGGCCGCGGATGCTGCGCCGGCGGCCGGGGATGGGGCGCCGGGGGCCGGGGAGGCCGCGCCGCCGGCCGGGGATGGCACCGCGGCGGGTAGCTGACACCGCGGCGCAGCAGGTGATGCGGCGGGGCGGGTGACACGGGCCACCGCCCGGTGCCGCCGGGCCGGGATCCCGGAAGCGGGGAGACGGACGGTGGCCACAGGCATACGGTCTGGGCCGGGGTGCCCTAGAGTGGATGCTGATGCGCGCAGCCCCAGCCGGGCCGCGGTGAGGCCATGCGTGAATACGTTCTGACCTTGCTGGCGGCGGCGGCCGTAACCTACCTGCTGACGCCGCTCGTGCGGCGGTTCGCGATCGCGGTCGGCGCGATGCATGCCGCCCGCGACCGTGACGTTCACATGGTCCCCACCCCCCTGCTCGGGGGGTTCGCCATGTACGCGGGCCTGGGCGCGGGGCTGTTGGTGGCGAGCCAGCTGCCCGCCCTGAACAGCGTGTTCGCGGAGACGAACATGGCCAAGGGACTCCTGCTGGCCGGGGGCCTGGTCGTGGTCATGGGCTTCGTCAACGACCGCTGGGGAATTGGCGTGATCAGCAAGCTGGCCGGCCAGGTGGCGGCGGGCGTGATCCTGGTCTGGAGCGGTGCCGAGGTGACCTGGCTGCCGGCACCCAACTCGGGCACGCTGGGCCTCACCAGCGATCAGCAGGTCGCCCTCACGATCCTGGTCGTGGTGGTCACCATCAACGCGGTTAACTTCATCGACGGCCTGGACGGGCTGGCCGCCGGGATCGTCGGCATCGGGGCCGTCGCCTTCTTCGCCTACTACTACACGCTCACCCACCGGCTGGGCCTGCCGGAACAGACCGGCCCGCGCTGGCGTCCGCGGTCCTGGCCGGAATCTGCCTGGGGTTCCTGCCCCACAACTACCACCCGGCGCGCATCTTCATGGGCGACACCGGCGCCATGCTGATCGGCCTGCTGCTCGCCTACGTGCCGATCTCCAGCCTGGCCTCACTCGACCCGGTATCGCTCACCACCCGGGCCGCCCGCCACGCCGGCACGGTCAACCGGTTCGGCGAGATCCTGCCCCTGCTGCTCCCGGCCGCGATCTTGCTCATCCCCTATACCGACCTGCTCATGGCGGTGTTCCGCCGGACCCGGGCGGGCATGTCACCGTTCGCGCCGGACCGCAAGCACCTGCATCACCGCATGCTCGACATCGGGCACTCGCACCGGAGCAGCGTCCTGATCATGTACCTGTGGGCGGCCCTGTTCGCGGGCAGCGTGGTATGGCTGTCGATCGTCCGGACCCCCCTGTTCGTGCTGGCCAGCGTCGCCGTGGGCGGCATGCTGGCGCTGCTGCTCGTGTCGATGCCACGGTTCCGCCCATGGGCCCGGCCCGCCGCTGGGGCGCCCTCCTCCCGGGCGCCCGCCGGGGCCCACGCCGCGGGGACGCCCGTCGTGGACAAGGGGGCGGCGCCGTCCCCCGCCGCACCGGCCGCTGCCCACGCCGCACCGTCTGCTGCCCACACCTCACCGTCCGCGACGCCCGGGCCGGCGCCACCCGACCCCGGCCCGGCCCGGCCCGGACCGGTTCACCACCGGCCTGCCCGCCCCACGGCCCCGGCCGCCACCTCGCGTCCCGGACCGCCGTCCTGGCGGCCGACCCCGCCGGCGCCACAAGCGGCGTTCGATCCCGCCCCACCGCATGACGAGCCACCCGGGCCGGCCCGCCGTGGAGCAGGCCAGGGGCCGCCGCGGCGTTCCCGCGGTCACCGGGGCGGTCGCCGGCCTCCCCGCTGTGGCCGGACGGGCTGCCGGAGCCGTCCCCGCGGTGGCCGGATGGGCGGCCGGAGCCGTCCCCGCCGCAGCTGGACGGGCCGCCCGGGCCGCCGGTCTCGCCGTGGCCACCGGGGCCCTCGCCGTCCGCGCCGTGGCCGCCCACACAGCCGGCCCCGCCCTCGCCGTCCGCCCGGCCCGGCCGCGACCGGCCGGCGCCGCCGGCGTGATCGGCGCTGGCGGTATCGCGGCCGGCTTCGCACGGCCCGCCTGACCGCTGAAACCCGTCTCAGCCACCCGGGGTGACCTGCCGAAGCTTGCGCAGGGGAGCTTGTGATATCTTTCACGAGCAGCCACTCGAAGCCGAGTGAGGGGTCCGTGATACGTTTCGCACACGTGGCGGCGCACATGCGCCACTCCCGTCTCGTGGCTGCCCCGCGCGGCGCGTGCGGCGGGAATGGCTTGGCGCGCGTGCAGGCCATCAGTGCGACCATCGAGACCCCGGAGTCTGGTAGATGCCGGCGAACTATGCCGTGATCCTGCGGCGTTCCGCCATGCTCACAGCTCCTGTCGCGCTGCTCATGATCGTGCTCGGCGCCGTCTTTGGCGGCAGCAAGGGACTGCTCGGGGCCATCATCGGCGTCGGGCTGGTGATCGCGTTCTTCGGGATCAGCGTGCTGGTGGTGTCGCGGGCGGCGAGGGTGAGCCCACAGGCGATGATGGCGGCCGCGGTCGGCACCTTCCTGGTCAAGATCCTCGTCCTGATCATCTTGCTCGGTACCTTCCAGAACTCGACCGCCTTCAACGGCAAGTTCTTCGGCCTGACCGTCATCGTCTGCGTGCTGGTCTACAGCGCGGCGCAGATGGTGTCGTCGATGCGGCTGAAGATGCTGTACGTCGAGCCGGACAAAGACCGGTGACCCGTGAGACAGACCGGACCGCAGGGCGGGGGACCGCGGCCCATGGCCGGCGCATCCGCATGCGCAGGCAGCAGGCCAGATGGGATGCCCGGTGAACGGCCGCGGGTCGCCGGAGAGCGGCCGGGATCCGTCGCCGGGCGGCCGGGATCCGTCGCAGCCAAGCCCGCCGAGCGAGGGCTGGGCGATCCTGTCCTACATGATCGGCGGCATGGCCCTGTACGGCTTCGTGGGCTGGCTGGCCGCCCGCTGGACCGGCTGGCCGGTGCTGTTCCCGATCGGGATGCTGGCCGGCCTGGCCAGCGCGATCGCCCTTGTCATCTTCCGGGTCACCCGATCGTGACCGCGTTGACCTGCCACCCGGGCACGCCCGGGCGGCTGCCGCAAGGAGCCAACGGTGAGTAACGTGTCCGTAATGACGACGGCAAGCGGATGCCACATCTTCAGCGGCTGTGGCTACCCGGCGCCGTCGATATCGGACTTCTACTTCAAGCCGATCTTCACCGTCGCGGGCATCCAGATCACCAAGCCCATCGTGCTCGCGGTGCTGACCGCCGTGATCATCCTGACCTTCTTCTACGTGGCGTTCCGGAAGCCGAAGCTCGTCCCCCGGGGCACGCAGAATCTCGGCGAGATGGGGGTGCTGTTCGTCCGGGACCAGATCCTGCGGCAGCAGCTGGGCAAGAAGGGCGACAAGTACCTGGCCTTCATCGTCTCGATCTTCTTCTTCGTCTGGATCATGAACGTGTTCAGCCTCATCCCACTGATCCAGTTTCCGGCGACGTCCAGGTTCGCATTCCCGGTCGCGCTCGCCCTCATCGTGTGGGTTACCTACATCACGATCGGGATCAAGAGCAAGGGGCCGATCGGATACTTCAAGAGAATGGCGGTGCCCGAGGGGGCGCCCTGGTGGATCCTGCCGCTCCTGGCCCCGGTCGAGCTGCTCTCCAACATCCTTGTCCGGCCGTTCACGCTCGCGATCCGGCTCTTCGCCAACATGCTCGCCGGGCACCTGCTGCTGCTGGTGTTCGGGCTGGCGTCCTGGTACCTGTTCAGCCTGTCGATCGGCCTGCTCTTCGCGGCGACGTCGTTCCTGCTGACGATCATCCTGACCGGCCTCGAAGTACTGATCACGGGGCTCCAGGCGTTCATCTTCGCCACGCTCACCTCGTTCTACATCGCCGACGCGATGGAGACGTCGCACTAACCCGACTAGCCAACCCCCGGCGGGGGGATCGCCGGCCGGAAAGGAGGAAGAAATGCACCCGCTGGCTCTCGCGCCGTGCTCGCGGCAACCCAAACCATCCACATCATCAACCTGGGGGCGCTGACCTATGGCCTGGCCGCGATCGGGCCAGGCATCGGCATCGGCCTGGTCTTCGGGCACGCCATCGAGGCCATGGCGCGGACCGGAGGCCTGGGCCGGATCACCACGTACATGTGGATCGGTTTCGCGCTGACCGAGGCGCTGGCGCTGATCGGCATCGCCGTCCCGTTCTTCATCAAGTAGCACGCCAGACCGAGAGGTAGCCGCCATGTTTGATCTAGCGGCCGAGCAACTGCAGAACCCACTGGTCCCGAACCTGACCGAGCTCATCGTTGGCGCCGTCACGTTCGGCATCATCTTCTTCGCGCTCTGGAAGGTCCTGATCCCCATGCCACTTGCTCCTGGCGCCACGGAACTCGAGTTTCGCGGTCCTCTTCTTGAAGCTGGCTGGAGCGTCAGCTTGAAAGAAGAAATCGGTAGCGAGTTTTCCATTGTTCCGAGGTCGGACGCTGCCGAGCGCATCTTTCCTATTTGCTTTGGAGCAGGCCCGGAGGAAAAAACATTATTACTCGGCGCCGTCCCGCGCGCTGAAGCTTCCCCCAAGGTAAATCCGAAAAATCGCGAGAAACCGTAACGCTCACCTACTGATGTTGCCCGGTCATAAGCCAACGGGAAAGCTTCTCCGCCAAGTCCGCGGTAACATCCACTCTGAATTCCATGCCAGCGTCCAACCGCAATGAATTGCCGTTGCCTCGATCAAACAGCAGTTGAACTGGATGACGTCCAGGTGAGCTGACCAGGATGTTGCGAACCTGACGCAACTCATCGCCGGTCGTCGCCGAAGAAAACCGCAGACAAATCGCGCATACCTGTGACGTGCCTTCCGATCTTTCGCTTGCGCCATTGGATCGCGCCGGTGGCAGCGGCCTAATTTCCACAGCCGTAGCGCGAACCATTTCGTCGCGTCTGTCCAACGTTGCTTTCAATTCAACAACGCGCCCGGGCACGAGAACATCTGAGACCTTCAGATAAACTTCGTTCCACACCACCACCTCGAGCACGTTCATAAGATCTTCGACCCAGACAACCGCAAATGGCTTGCCCTCTTTCTTCGTAAACTTTTTTTCTACCTCCACAATCGCCCCGGCGACCTTGAATTGCGCGCGATCGTCCAGTTCCCCTAACGAGGCAATCGGCCGATATTTTTTTGCTGCCAAGACTTCGGCATATGCGTCCAGCGGATGACCGCTGACATAAAACCCGAGAAGCTCCTTCTCGTACGAGAGTTTTTCATGCTCGTCCCACGGTTTGATTGGTTGCCGTCTTACTGCCGTGGCAGCGTGCGTCTGCTCATCAAAAAGCGAAACCTGCCCGGCTGCCCGATCACGCTGCGCTATTGCCGACGCGTTCAACGATTCATCGATACAGGCGAAGAGCTCCGCTCGATCGCGTCGCGTGAAATCAAACGCGCCGGCCTTGATGAGACTTTCCAGCATTTTACGATTGGCCACGCGCGAATCGAGTCGCGCACAAAAATCCTCGAGCGAACTGAATTCGCCGCGTTGATCTCGCTCGTTAATGACGATCGCCATGGCTGCCTCGCCGACATTTTTGATCGCAGCCAAACCGTAACGTATTGCATTCAATGTGGGAGCGACCTCAGCGCCGCGATCGTCGGAACGCTGAGGGCCCTCGCACGTTTCCGGCGTGAATTTCAAACGGCTCTTGTTAACGTCCGGCGGCAGAATTGAGATCCCCATTCGTTTGCATTCGCCGACGAAAACCGAAATTTTTTCCGTGTTATTGATTTCGTTACTCAGTAAACCGGCCATGAATTCCACCGGATAATGCGCCTTGAGGAACGCAGTTTGGTAACTGATCACGCCATATGCCGCGCTGTGACTTTTGTTGAATCCGTACCCGGCAAATTTTTCCAGCAAATCGAAAATGGCGTTCGCTTTTTTCTCAGGAATTTTGTTCGTGCGCGCGCAGCCCTCGATGAAGTTTCTGCGTTCTTTCGCCATCTTCTCCTTGTCTTTCTTACCCATGGCCCGCCGGAGAAGGTCGGCCTGCGCAAGCGAATAGCCGGCAAGTTTGCTCGCAGCAGCCATCACCTGTTCCTGGTAGATCATCACGCCATAGGTGTCGGCGCAGATGTCCTCTAGCAGCGGATGCAAATATTTTATCGGCGTGATCCCCTTTTTCGCTTTCACGTATTCCGGGATCAACTCCATCGGGCCGGGCCGATACAGCGCGATCAATGCGATGATGTCATCGAGCTTTTTAACGTCGAATTGCTTCGAGAGACTGGTCATCCCGCCGGATTCCATCTGGAAAAGGCCGATGGTTTCCCCGCGGTTGTAGAGCGCGAAGGCAGCGGCATCATTCAGCGGAATATCTTTTAGCGAAAAGTTTGGGGCGCGTTTCCGAATCAACGTCAGCGTATCCTCGATAACGGTCAGTGTTTTCAACCCGAGGAAATCCATTTTCAGGAGTCCCAGATCGTTCAGCGGTCCCATGGCGTATTGGCTGATCACGTCATTGCCTTTGACGTCGTGGCAAAGCGGGATGTAATCCGACAAATCCCGATCTGCGATGACCACACCTGCCGCGTGCACGCCAGCATTGCGCGACAAACCTTCGAGAAGTTTCGCATGCTCAAATAGCTGACGTGTCGGCGCTTCGGTGACAATTGCCCGTTTCAGCTCCGCATTTTTTCCCGCTGCTGTTTCAAGCGTAATGTTCAGCTCGTTGGGAATCATTTTCGCGATGCGATCTGCATCGCGATAGCTCCATCCCAGCACCCGGGCGACGTCGCGAACGACGCTTTTTGCCTTGAGCTTGCCGAACGTAATGATCTGTGCGACGCGACGCTCGCCGTATTTTTGTCGCACGTATTCGAGGACCTCGCCGCGGCGCGATTCGCAGAAATCGACGTCGATATCCGGAGGCGAAACGCGATCTGGATTTAAAAACCGCTCGAAAATCAGGCCGAACTGAAGCGGGTCGATGTCTGTGATACCGAGGGCAAACGCAACGATCGAGCCCGCGGCTGAGCCGCGCCCGGGGCCAACCGGGATCCCCTTTTCCTTCGCGAAATGAATGAAATCCCAGACGATGAGGAGATAACTGACGAACCCTGTTTTTTCCAGAACGCCCAGTTCGTACTCGAGCCGTCTCGTTAATTCCACATCGGATGCCGCCCGTTCGCCGTAGCGCGCGCGCAAACCGTGGTAGCAAAGCTCGCGCAAATAGCCTTCCCGTGTTTTTCCGGCTGGTGCCGTATATTCTGGATATTTTGAACTCCCAAACTCAAGGTCGAGACGGCAACGTTCGCCAATAGCGAGTGTATTCGTGATCGCTTCAGGAGAATCGCGAAACAGCTCCCTCATTTCATCCGGCGATTTAAAATATAATTCCGGCAGATAACGCATTCGGCTTTCGTCTTGCACCATTTTGCCGGTGCCGATGCAAAGCATTACGTCATGCGCTTCGTGATCGCTTCGGCGGAGAAAATGGACGTCATTCGCCGCGACCAGACCAACCCCCAAGTCCCGGGCCATTTGCACGAGTACTGCGTTGCACATTTTTTGCTCGGCCATCCCGTGGTCGTGCAATTCCAGGAAGAAATTCCCTGCGCCGAGAATATCCCGATAATCGGCGGCGCTTTGTTTTGCTTTCTCGATGTTGTTTGCCTGGATCGCGTTGTTGATCTCGCCTGCAAGACAGCCGCTCAATCCGATCAAACCCTCCGAGCGAGCGGCAAGCATCTCCTTGTCAATACGCGGCGCATAATGAAAACCATCCAGATGCGCTGCCGTCACTAGTTTCACCAGATTGCGGTAGCCAGTTTCGTTTTCAGATAACAACGTGAAGTGATACGCCGATTCTCGACGCGATGGCGGCCGATCCTTGTGCGATCCGGGCGCCACGTAAACCTCACAGCCAATGATCGGTTTCACCCCGGCACGCTGCGCTTCCTGGTAGAATTCAATCGCGCCAAATAAATTGCCGTGGTCGGTCATCGCCACTGCGGGCATCCCGAATTCCGAGGCTTTTTTCATCACCTCCTTCATTCGGATACTTCCATCGAGCAGCGAATATTCGGTATGCAGATGAAGGTGAACGAAAGAGTCGCGAGACATCAGTTTGAGTATGAAACGTCAGAAACAGTTGGCAAATTTGCCACGCATTTGACCTGTCATTTCGAGCGAAATCGACGCTGCAACGCAGGCCCGAAAGCCTTTCGAGACGAGGCCAGGGCTTTCAATCCCGCGGCGGAACCAAACACAATTCCACGGGATCTTTCGACTTCCCTCCGCTCCGGTCAAGATGACAGCGCGATTTCAAAAATTCGTCATTGCATTCGTGTTGAGCAATTGCTATGAGAGCGCGTGCTGCGGTTGGCTTTCGATGGGAAAGCTCCGCACGATGCCAACATTACTGCGACATGAAAAAATTGGAGGCCATCATTAAACCTTTCAAGCTGGAAGAGGTTAAGGAAGCGCTTGCAGAGCTCGGCATTGAAGGGATGACCGTCACCGAGGTCAAAGGTTTTGGCCGGCAAAAAGGGCACACCGAAATTTACCGCGGAAGCGAATACACGGTGGATTTTCTGCCGAAGGTGAAAGTAGAAGTGGTGATGGCGGACGACTTGATTGAAAAGGCGGTCAATGTCGTGGTAGCCGCAGCGAAAACCGGAAAGATCGGCGACGGAAAAGTGTTCGTGCTCCCGGTCGAACACGCGGTGCGGATCCGGACCGAAGAGATCGGCGAAAAAGCGGTGTGACGGCGCTGGCGCGCCGTTGTTCGTTAAACCGCTGAAACGTTGAAGCGGTTCAAGAATTTGACGGCATGGCATGTAACGTTTTAACAATCTAAGGCTTTAACGCTTTTAACGCTTCAACCCTTCAACCTTTTAACCGCTCAAGGCAAAACAATGGCCAAAGATAAAACTCCGTCCGACGTCAGCAAAATGATCAAAGACAGCAACGTGAAATTGATCGATTTCAAGTTCACGGATTTGCTCGGCACCTGGCAGCATTTCACCACCACGCTCACCGAATACAATGAGGAGATCTTCACCGATGGGCTCGGATTTGACGGATCGAGCATCCGCGGTTGGCGGGTAATCAATGCCTCGGACATGCTTGTCATTCCGGACGCGACGACGGCGTGGATCGATGTCTTCAACGCCGAACCGACGCTGAGTCTAATCTGCACCATTGTCGACCCAATCACCCGCGAGCCATACGATCGGGATCCGCGCGGGGTTGCGGAAAAAGCAGAGGCTTACCTCAAATCGACTGGAATCGCGGACACGGCGTTCATTGGACCGGAGGCAGAATTTTTCATTTTCGACGACGTGCGATTTGCCAATAGCGGCAACGCAGCGTCATACGTCGTCGATAGCGCCGAAGGACATTGGAACAGCGCGCGCGAGGAATTTCCAAATCTCGGTTACAAGATCCGACCGAAGGAAGGCTATTTTCCTGTCTCGCCGATGGACACGTTGCAGGACATTCGCAATGAAATGTGTTTGGAGCTCGAGAAAGCAGGCGTGGCGATCGAGCGCCAACATCACGAAGTCGCGACTGCCGGCCAGGCAGAGATCGACATTCGTTACGCGCCGCTCAAGCGCATGGGCGATAGCATGCAGTATTACAAATACATCCTGCGGAATGTCGCCAAACGGCACAATAGAACGGTGACCTTCATGCCGAAACCAATCTTCGGTGACAACGGCAGCGGCATGCACACTCACATTTCGCTTTGGAAAGATGAAAAGCCACTCTTCGCCGGGAACGGCTACGCCGGGCTCAGTGACATTGCTCTGTTCTTCATTGGCGGAATCCTGAAACATGCGCCGGCGCTCACGTGTTTGACGAATCCAACTACCAACAGCTATAAACGGCTGGTGCCGGGATTCGAAGCGCCTGTCAATCTCGCCTACTCTGCCCGCAATCGCTCCGCCGCCATTCGAATTCCGACCTATTCACCCAGCCCCAAGGCAAAGCGCATCGAGTTCCGCACCCCCGACGCCGCCGCTAATCCATATCTCGCTTTCTCGGCGATGCTGCTTGCAGGACTCGATGGAATCCAAAACCGCATGGACCCCGGCGATCCGCTGGATAAAAACCTTTACGAGTTGCCACCCGAAGAACTCGCTCAAGTCGCCAGCGTGCCAGATTCGCTCCGCGGCGCAATCGAAGCGCTCCAGGCCGATCATTCATTCCTGCTACGCGGCGACGTCTTCAACGAAAACTTCATCGCCAATTGGATCGACATGAAACAAAAGGAATACGACGCGCTGCGTCTTCGCCCCCATCCGTACGAGTTCGCGATGTATTACGACGTGTGACGGTAGGGCGCGACCACAGCCTGCTCGCCGCGGCGAGGGCGTCCACGGCGGCGGCGTTTGCTTGCAAACGGGTTAGACGAAAAAAAGTGCGCCTTGAATTACGAACTTTCGTCTAATTCTAATTAGGTGGACTCAAGTGGCGGCGGCCAGAAGTGCTGCGAGCCTTGGCACTCGATGACAGGGCAACATGATAGCAAACACTGATTCTCGCGTAACGATTCACATGGCGGCGAGCCTCGACGGCTTCATTGCTCGAAAGGACGGGAGCGTCGATTGGCTCGAGACTTCAGACGAATTCCCAGGCGGGGAGACCCTCGACTCAGCATTTGTCGAGGCGTTCCTCAAGACGATCGACTGCTATGTCATGGGTTCGCGAACGTATGAGACCGCATTGAGCCTTGAAACCAAAGGGTTGGGGTGGCCGTACGGCGACAAACCCACCTTCGTCCTCACTAGTCGGGATCTTCCGCGAACCCGGGATACCGTCGAGTTCTACTCAGGCGATCTTGCCCAGTTCGTAAAAGGGCACTTGCGGTCCGCGTTCCGTACCATCTGGTTTGTTGGAGGCGGCGCAGTTTCCGGCGAATGCCTTCGGCTGGGGCTGGCCGACGAAGTTCGTTATTCGATCCTGCCGATCTTGATTGGCAATGGGATACCGTTCTTCGAGAAGCTCGACACAGACATCATCCTCCATTTAGCGGAAGTGAAAGCCTATAAGAGCGGCATGGTGGAGCTTTGTTACGAGGTGCGAGGACATCGTGGCGAGCCACAGAACGTCGCCGACTAACTAATTCAGTCCAGCCGACGCCCATAAGCGGGCGCGGCTGAGTCGAAGGTAAATCGCGCAGTGAGACACGGCGGCTGTAGAGCTGTCGTTGCAGCCGAACCGGCTCATCTGATTTTCGAATTGGACAAACAGGTCAGTTCCTTCATAAATCACCGTATGAAAAAAGCACATCTCGCGTCCTGTTTCGCCCTCGTTAGTTTGTTTGGTATGAACCAAATTTCCCAAGGTGCCGATCCGGCGCATCCGGATCAGCCGTCAGTAGCTCCAGCGGACGCAATCTCGAAGCTCAAAGAAGGTAATAGCCGCTACACCAGCGGCAGTCTGGAGCATCCCGGTCAAACGACGGACAGGCGCACAGAACTGGCAAACGTTCAGCATCCGTTCGCCGTCGTTGTCAGTTGCTCTGACTCTCGCGTTCCACCCGAGATCGTCTTCGACCAAGGGCTCGGCGATTTGTTCATCGTTCGAGTGGCGGGAAACGTAATGAATAATGAGGGCTTGGGTAGCATCGAATACGCGGTCGATCATTTGGGTAGCCGCCTGATATTGGTCCTGGGACATCAGCGTTGCGGCGCGGTTGACGCAGCAAAGCAAACGATCGCCGCCAAGGGCAAAGCCCCGGGGCATATCGAGTCGTTAGTCATGGCTATCAAGCCCGCCGTCGAAGCCACAGCAAAGGACGACCTCGACACAACGATAAAAGCGAACGTTAAAAACGTCGTGCAAGCACTGCGTTCATCGACGCCAATTCTCAAGGCCGAAGTTGATTCCGGAAAGATTCAGGTAGTCGGTGGCTATTACAGTCTAGATACGGGCGCAGTCACTTTTCTCGACGAGAAGTAGACTGGTTCATGGCTGGACCCGAAAAGAAAAGCGCAGATACACATCTCACGCCTGCGCAAGAACGTCTCAGCGAGCTCTGGGAAGAGCATGTGCGGTACGAGTTTTCTACGCGCAACGCCGATGACACTCTCGCCACGATGGTAGAGGACGCGTACGTCAATCACATACCTGTGTTGACCGGCGGTTCGGGCCAGGATGAGTTGCACGAGTTCTACTCGAAACATTTCATTCCGCAGATGCCGCCGGATACGGAGATGGCGCCTGTCTCGCGAACAATCGGTGAGGATCAAATAGTGGACGAAATGGTATTCAAGTTCACACACACGATCCCGATGGACTGGATACTACCGGGTATTCCTCCGACGGGAAAGCGCGTGGAGGTTCCGTTAGTCGCAATCGTTCGAGTCAGAGACGGCAAACTGGCTCACGAGCACATTTATTGGGATCAGGCGAGCGTGCTTGTGCAGATCGGATTGCTCGATCCCGCCAACCTGCCCGTAGTGGGCGTTGAGAGCGCAAAGAAAGTTCTTGATCCCAGTTTACCTGCAAACGAACTGATGAAGCGCGTCGATCGCACACGGTAGTTGCATGTTTGCGGATATTCGCGCAGCGCTTCGTTCCAGAAATGATCAGAGATTCTTCGCTTCGCTCAGAATGACATCGCAATACGAAATTACCTGGATCGCTTGTTCGTCTTTTTCGTCATCACTGTGGCGGCGGCTGAAGTAGCGGTGGGCTTGACCGGCCTGCTGCTAACTGATTTGGAAGAGAATTTAATTCATGAGCATCGTTGGGAAAGTGGACAGCCTCTGGCGCTATCCCGTCAAGAGCATGCGTGGCGAGGAGTTGGAGGAAGCGTTTGCAGGTTATCCCGGAGTTTATGGCGACCGCGTCTTCGCCTTCACAAGTTCGGCAAGCCCGAGGGGGTTTCCGTATTTCACGGCGCGCGAGCAGCGGAGACTTCTGCTATATCGACCCCGGTTTCGTTATCCTGACAAAGCCGCGCGACCCGTGAATCTAGCCGAAGCGGACAAGATGGGCGCGGGTCCTCTCTCGGCCGACATTTCAGAGCTAATGGTCGATATTGAAACTCCGGATGGAAAAACGCTTGCGATCGATGACCCGGCTCTGATCGACGCTCTGCGCGGCGAGATCGACGAGAAGCATCAACTCACATTGCTGCGATCGCAGCGGGCCATGACCGATTGCCGTCCCATGTCGATCTTTAGCTTACAATCAGCGCGGCAACTCTCTGAAGAGACAGAAACGCCGATCGACAAGCGGCGTTTCAGAGCAAACGTCTATTTGGATCTGGCCTCTGACAACGGCTTTGGTGAAAACGAACTTGTCGGCCGGTCGTTGAAGATCGGGCCCAAAGTAATCGTCAGAGTTTTGGAACGTGATTCGCGCTGCGTAATGATCACGCTGGATCCCGACACGTCAGAGAGAACCCCGGCGATACTGAAAAAAGTCGCGCAAGCGCACGAGGGCACTGCTGGTGTATACGGTGCAATCATCGTCGAAGGGATGCTGCACAAAGGCGATTCAGTCGAACTGCTGGAATAGAAACCTTCTTCAAATCCAAAAACGGCCTGAGGGCAGGCCGTCTCCATATTCGCCGATGGAGCCAGGCCGCCCTCGGCCTGCTTTGCATCGCTCGTTTCTTTGCGCGAAAAGAGTCGTGGATGCGACACGATCAGACGATTGAATCCTATGTTCCGGCGCGGTTAGATGCTTTGCCGTGGAGCTCGTGGCATTGGCTTATCGTGATTTCGCTCGGTGCGACATGGATCCTGGATGGTCTGGAAGTCACATTGGCCGGAGCGTTAGGTGGAGTTTTAACACGTCACGAGACGCTCGGATTGAGCGATGCCCAGGTCGGTGCGAGCGCGACGTGCTATTTGGCGGGCGCAGTGATCGGCGCGCTATTTTTCGGCTACGGAACCGATCGATTCGGCCGCAAGAAATTGTTCTTCATCACGGTCGCGGTTTATCTGATCGGAACGGCGCTGTCTGGTTTCTCCTGGAATTTCTGGAGCTACGCACTGTTTCGCGCAATCACCGGAGCGGGCATTGGCGGCGAATATGCGGCGATCAATTCGGCGATTGACGAATTGATTCCAGCGCGCGTGCGTGGCCGCGTTGATTTGATCATCAACGGCTCCTACTGGGTCGGAGCTGCGATGGGCGCGAGCGCGACCCTCGTGCTGCTCGATCCACGCCGCATTCCGATCTGGCTCGGATGGCGATGCGCATTCGGAATCGGCGCCGCTCTGGGATTAATCGTGATTTTTTTTCGCCGCTGGATTCCGGAGAGTCCGCGCTGGTTGATGATCCACGGACGGAATCACGAGGCGGAAGAAATCGTCGCGGACGTGGAACGAAAGATCGGTGCGAGGCGGAGTAAGGGAGCGATGGAGTCTGGGAGTATTGGATCTGTTTCGCCACCGATCACACGGATACGCACTCGCACGCATACGCCCTGGCACGAGATTTGGAACGCGATTGTGCACGAACACCGGCGACGTTCGTTTCTTGGTTTCGTGCTGATGTCAACGCAGGCATTTTTCTATAACGCAATCTTCTTCACCTATGCGCTCGTGTTGATGCGGTTCTATGGCGTGCCGGAACAAGCTGTCGGTGGGTACCTTCTGCCGTTCGCGCTTGGAAATGTGCTCGGACCGCTGCTGCTTGGGCATCTGTTCGACACGATCGGGCGCAAACGAATGATTACTCTGACATATGCGCTGGCAGGAGTGTTGCTCGCGGTGACTGGCTGGCTTTTTCACGCCGGACTGCTCACCGCACAAACGCAAACGTTTGCATGGACAATCATTTTTTTCGTCGCTTCGGCAGCCGCCAGTTCCGCGTACCTGACCGTGAGCGAGATTTTTCCCTTGGAAATTCGCGGAATGGCGATCGCGATTTTCTTTGCACTTGGAACACTGGTTGGCGGCGTCGCCGCGCCGCTGCTGTTTGGTTGGATCATCGGCACGGGATCGAGTACAGCATTATTCGTAGGATATTTGGTGGCTGCGTCGTTGATGATTTTTGCGGCGGCGACGGAAGCATGGATCGGCGTAGCGGCCGAGCGCCGCTCGCTCGAGGATATCGCCGCACCTTTGTCGAGCAGAGGGCTGTAATCTGCAGCCGCGTCCCTGTGAGACGCGTTACATTGGCCGGGCAAAACACATGTCGTTCCGCGCTTCGCACAGCGAAGCGGCTACCACTGCTATTCGCGGCAGTGGACCGTTAATTCGCGAGTATGAATTGGCCCCACAGGCGTCAGGTTGCTGGAATAAAGATGGAACGCCTCGATACGGATCATTCCAGCATCGAACTGAGCGTTCGATTGTAAGAATTTCCGCAGCGCTTGAGCGGAGACATCGCGGCAACGCGCCATCGTGATGTGCGGATGCCATGGATGAAGCTCCGGTTCGATACCGGCGGCTAGCGCGGCTTCCTGTACGCGCTTGTGAATTTGGAACAGGTGCGGGTGCGCTTTGCCGATGCCGATCCAGATAATTTTCGGCGCGCCTTTTGAGGAGAAGACACCAACGCCATTGACGTTTAGAAAGAATGCGCCGAACCCGATCGCGCTAAGTTTTTCTCGCACCTTGAGTTCAACGTTTTCTGATACGTCCCCGAAAAAACCGAGCGTCAAATGCATCTGGTCGGTTAGCGTCCAACGCACCCCGCGAATCTGCGGATCAAGGCCTGCAAGCAATTGCCGGGTTGAATTCGGCAGATCGATGGCGACGAAGAGCCGTTTGCTCATGGCTTCGCAACGTTACTCGTGAAATCGTCAATCGTTGGCTCGGAATCGAGTAACGATGCAACGTTTTAACGATTCACGGACGACGTCGCGTCTTCGTTGTTCTCTGTCGTCGCGCGGTCGGCCAGGCGTGTCATCCATTCCGGCATTAGTCGCGGAAGCTCCGAACCAGCCCGGGACTGCTCCCCGTTTTCGTCAGACACATCAGGGAGAAATCGATTCACAATTTTCATGGCGTATCCCGTGAAATTTGGAAACAGCGCGTTGCCGACGATCGCGCCGCGCGCAGCAAACGTAATGGTAAGCGATGGCTGACCACGTCTGAATGCTGCAACGATTTTCCGCGCTGCGCGATCCGCGGCCATTGAGATCAGCGGCGTGCCCGAGCCGGCGGAGAACCAGGCGAATTCAGCGTTGTGGTTGCCTTTGAACTTTGCGTTCACATGTGAGCCGGTCCGCATGAGTCCAGGCGCCACCGTTGTGACTTGAATATTGTCGCGCGCCAACTCAGCACGAATCGCATCGGAGAAACCGGTCAGCGCAAACTTGCTGGCGTTGTACGGCGCGAGATGCGGCACGGCAACTTTGCCGCCAATAGAAGTGATGTTTACGATCCGCCCCCCGCCCGAAAGACGCATCTCTGGCGCGATCTGCGAAATCAATTCGTACGGCGCCCAAAAATGAAGTCTCATCGCGCGGTCATAATCTTCGCGGGTCATGTGATCGAGCGGACCGACTTCGATGATGCCCGCGTTATTGATCAGAATGTCAATCCTGTCGAAATGATCGATGACTTTTCGAACAGCAGCGTGAATCTGATCGCGATCGAACAGATCACATTCGACAGTGAGAACTCTTCCGCCGCGTGCAGTGAGGTCGGCTTTCGCCCGCGCGAGTTCTTCTGAATCACGCGCGAGGAGGGCAACCTTCCCGCCTTGATCGCAAATATGTCGCGCCAGCACGAGACCGAGTCCGCGCGAACCGCCGCTGATAAGGACAACCTTGTCACGCAACGTGTACTGCGCCGTGCGAATAACGCGCGCGATTATCCAACCACCGACCAAAAGAGCGCCTGTTCTGAGCCAAAAACGACTATTCATTCGCACAACGTCATAATCAGATACGAAAGGTTAGAAGCAAACGGCCGTGAGCCAAGGAACGACGGCTGGGAAGCCGTCACTCCTTGTGCAGTTACGCGTGTTTGCGGTTGAAGCGCGCAACTTCACGCGCTGTCTCGCGATCAACCGCGCGTTTCTTCAAGTCAGCGCGCTTGTCGCGCGCATCCTTGCCTATGCCCACACCAACTTCGGCTTTCACATTTCCGTTTTTCCAATACAACTTTAGCACGACGAGCGTGTGGCCTTTCACTTGCGTTTCGCCATAAAGCCTGTCGATCTCCTCGCGGTGGAGCAACAATTTTCGAATGCGTTTTGCGATCGGGATTTCGTGGCTCGCGCGCTCGTATGGCTGAATATCGGCATTGTAAAGGAACGCTTCGCCCTTCTCGATTCGTGCGAACGCGTCACCGATATTGGCTTTGCCAGCGCGGATCGATTTGACCTCGCTGCCCTTCAACTCAATGCCCGCTTCGTAACGGTCAACGATGTTGTAATCGCGCAGGGCTTTTCGATTAATGATGGACTCGGCTGCCATATTGCCAACGATTCCGGCATTCTCGCACCGGTCCCCGTTCGTTGTAGCGTCCGCTGTCCTCAGCGGAAATCCAGCGTAATGACTTTAACCTTCCTGCGGTGAGGACAGCGCACGCTACAACAGCCGTGCAATGTCTATGCGCCGTCCGGTTCGAGTGACTCGTAAGTCAGTTTGCCGGCGATGATTTCCTTCAACGCAATGTCCGTTAACGACATTCGTGGTGTCGTCTCTACCAACGGTCGATGTCCTAAGCCAAGCTGACGCACACGCTTGGAGACAACATTGATCAGAGTTTGCTGATTCGGGATAACCTGTGCTGCTTCCTGAAGAAGTTGAGTCGTCATATGGCGCAAGGAACGAACCGGGCGGAATGCCTCGGTCGGGAATTGAAGGATACTCGACACGCTACTTGTAAGCGTGCAGGGAATAAGCTGCGGTGCGAGCATGGTAAAATGAGTGTTGACTTTCCAGACGAAGCGGCTCGTTGTCAACGCTTTTTGTCCGGGCGAGCACAAACTGCTGGCATTCACGATTAAAACGTAGCGGCACAAGCATCTGGTTGCCTCGGCCGAATCTTGCCAATCGATGGTTTTGCTCAATCATCACATGCATCGGATTCATGGAGCAGTCCTTTCGGACGAATGCTTTCACGAAGTTGGTGGACAACAGGTGTTGGCGGTGAGATTCTCAACCGCTTTGCGTGACAAAGACGGGCTGTGGCTCAGCTTGGTAGAGCGCCTGGTTCGGGACCAGGAGGCCGTGGGTTCAAATCCCACCAGCCCGATTTTGATAAACTGTAATTGTCCAGGGGTCGCCGCGGCGGCAGGCCCTTCCTTCAAGTCCGACCAATTCGATAGCACTTCTGCTGTAGTGTGCGCTGTCCTCAGCGCATTGGCTTGTGCGCAGCCAATCATTTACTCCGCTGAGAACAGCGGACGCCAAAGTGCTCGGCCTCGATCCTTGCATCTGGCACCGGAATCCAAAAAAACGGCGTTTGGCATAAACGCCTGTACACTGTAATTATCAAAATCCCCGCTTTTCCCATGCATTCATCTGCCACGATCATAGGCGTAGTCATTGGCGTGGTGATTTTGTTCTTTGGACGAAAGCTGTTCTGGCTGTGTGTTGCTGCAGTCGGATTCGCTGTCGGCCTGGAGATTGCGCCGATGCTGGTTAACGAGGCGTCGTCATTGCTGGCGCTAGTTATCGCTCTCGTCTTCGGCGTGCTAGGAGCGTTGCTCGCACTGTTCATTCAGAAAGTTGCAATTGCGCTGCTCGGTTTTTTAGCGGGCGGAAAGCTCGCCACCGCAATCGCCGCGGCGTTTTTCGTGCAGCACGCGCAGTACTCAACCATCATCTTCGTCATCGGCGGCGTTGTTGGAGCAATTCTACTGCTGGCCGTATTTGGTTGGGCACTGATCGTTGTGTCCTCGTTTATCGGCGCGTATTTGATTCAAAGCGCAATCGTCTTGCCGCCGACTGGCTTAACGCTCGTGTTCATTGGCCTCGCAATCCTGGGCATATTCGTGCAGGCAGTATCGTTCCGCAGAACTGCGATATAAACGCGCTGATCATTACGTCGGCGTCGCCGCATTGAATCGTTAGATCGGAAATTCGATGTAGTGGTGATTTAACGAATCACTCAGCCGCTCGTTACTTCGTCATTCGCAAGCCAATTTCGCGGAACATCGACGTACGATTCATCCAGTTCTGCCACTGACGCACACCCAAGCAGCTTGAGTGTGCGCAGGAGATCTGTGCGAAAAATCTCAATCGCGCGCGAAACACCCGCGCCACCCGCCGCGCCGAGTCCGTAAGCGTAAGCGCGTCCGGCCATTACGGCGCGTGCTCCTAAACAAAGCGCTTTAACAATATCGCTGCCGCGGCGGATGCCACCATCCAACAGGACCTCAATGCGATCGTCTACCGCCGTTACAACTTCAGGCAAAACGCGCAAAGTCGGCGCGACGCCGTCGAGTTGCCGGCCACCGTGATTAGACACGACCAGCGCGTCTGCTCCCATGTCCACTGCGCGTCTCGCATCCTCGGCCGTGTGAATGCCTTTAATCACGATGGGCCTGTTCCCCCATGCCTGGCGAATCCATTTAAGATCGTCCCAGGTCACAACGGATTGCTCAAGAGCAGCAGTAACATCGGCGTACAACATCGGCCCGCTTCCCGGGATAACGACATTCTGAAATTTCATTAAACCGCCATCGGCAAAGAAAGCTGCCAGCCAGCTTGGCCTAACGAGAAGCTGATTTATGAACGGCAACATTTGTCCCAGGTTTCCACTAAGAAGTTCTTTAACGCCATTGCGAAGATCGCGTTCTCTCAAACCTGCGACTGGCGTGTCGATCGTGACCACCAAGGCGGAAAACCCAGCCGTGCGCGCACGGTCGATGCCCCCCAAAGCACAGTCGCGACCGCCGACAAGATAGAGCTGATACCAGAGCGGTCCTGCCGATGCAGCTGCGACGTCTTCAAGTCGACACCCCGAAAGCGTTGAAAGTGTACAAATGATTCCTGCGTCGCCGGCGGCGCGCGCGGCTGCTTCTTCGCCGCGCGGAAACATGAGGCGACAGCTGCCTACCGGCGCGAGGATCAGCGGCATGCTAATCGACGTGCCAAGCACGGTCGTGCGCAGTTCGCACACCGGCGTTGCGATCGCACAGCGCGGTCGCAATGTCATCGTTTCGAACGCACGGGAGTTTACGCGCAACGTCGATTCGTCCTCAGCGCCGCCATCAATGTAGTCGAACACCACACGAGGCAGACGACGCTTCGCCTTGCGCCGCAGGTCCTCAATGTTCAAAACGCGCGGCGATTGGACCGATCTAGACAGACGATTCATAAGGCTTCGGGGTGCATAACGGGATTTTTATTAACACCGGGCTTCAGCCCGGTGCAATCTCGCAAGCCGAAGAAAACCGTTTCAACGGTTTTACTCTAAGGGAAGCCGTTGAAACGGCTCGCGCTCCAGGGGCGCCGGTGCACCCGGCTGAAGCCGGGTGTTAATAAGAACGGGACAAACAAACTTGCGCGCAATAGATCCGCGAGACGATTTAATGCCGAAAATGCCGTACTCCTGTGAAAATCATTGCCATCTTTCTCTCGTTAGCGGCGGTAATCACTTCTTCGTCACGAACCGAGCCGCCCGGCTGAATCGCGCACGTTGCGCCAGCGTCGGCCGCGGCCAGCAATCCATCGGGGAACGGAAAGAAAGCGTCGCTCGCGACTGCGCTGCCTTTGAGCGAAAGGCCGCCTTCATTCGCTTTCCAAACCGCGATCCGCGAAGCGTCGACGCGCGACATCTGGCCTGCGCCGATCCCAAGTGTCCGGTCCGCCTTTGCGTACACGATCGCGTTTGATTTCACGTGTTTGACGACGCGCCAGCCGAACAACATCGCGGTCAGTTCAGCCTTGGTCGGCCGCCGCTTAGTCACGACGTTCGTCGTTATCTCTCCATCGACATCCGCGTCTTGAACCAACACACCGCCGCAGACCGAACGCATGTCGGTCGTTGGCCTCGCTTCCTTTGGCGGGGTCAGCAAGCGAATCAGTCGGAGATTTTTTTTCTTTTGCAGAACGGCGCGCGCTTCAATCTCAAAATCAGGCGCGATGATCACTTCGCTAAAAATTTCGCTGATCACTTTTGCCACCGACTCGGTCACCGGCCGGTTGCAAACGATAATTCCGCCAAATGGCGCCTGCTTATCCGTTGCAAACGCTTTCTCCCACGCCTTGCGCAGATCTGCATCGGAGCCGACGCCACAGGGGTTGGTATGCTTCAAGATCGCGACAGTCGGCGCTTCAAATTCGGCAATCAAATTCGTCGCCGCGCTTATATCGAGAATGTTGTTAAACGAAAGTTCCTTACCCTGAAGTTTCTCGAAGTATTTTTCGAAATCACCGTAGAGCGCACCCTCCTGGTGGGGATTTTCGCCGTAACGCAATCGCATCGCCAACGGCAGAGAAAGTGAAAACGAGGCATCGGTTTTCTGCTGTTTGTTCAGGTAGTTGGCAATCACCCGATCATATTCCGCGGTCCTGTTAAAAGCTTTGATGGCGAGGTGCTCTCGAAGTTTTAAGGTCGTTTCGCCGTCGTGTTTGCCCATGTTTTCAAGCACGATGTTGTAGTCTTCAGGATCAATGACGACCGTGACCGATTCATAATTCTTCGCAGCGCTTCGAATCATTGAAGGGCCACCGATGTCGATGTCCTCAATTGCGTCCGCGAGAGTTACGCCATGCTTCGCGACCGTGGCTTCGAAAGGATAAAGATTGACCGCGACCAGATCGATCGGATCAAAACCGCATTCACGTGCTTCTGCTTCATGTTTGGTGTTGCCGCGCTTGTAAAGAAGCCCGCCATGGACGCGAGGATGCAAAGTTTTTACCCGGCCATCGAGCACTTCAGGGAATGCAGTGAAACTGGAGATTTCGCGCACCGGGATTTTTTCATTCTTTAGCAGGACCGCTGTTCCGCCCGTGGAAATGATGTCCACGCCCTGGCCTTCTAGCGCGCGAGCAAACGCAGCGACACCGGTCTTGTCAGAGACGGAAACGAGAGCGCGGCGGATTTTCATGAAGACGTTAAAGGGTTAAACAGTTGAAGCGGCATGGCAAAAATCAATCAAAGCATCATTGTCATTCTGAGCGAAGCGAAGAATCTCTCGACCCAATTCCTTATCCCGAAGCTGAAATAACAATCAGAGATGTTTCGCTTCGCTCACCATGACAAGCAGAGCGTTGGACGCTTCAACACTTCAACGGTCAAGAAGGACGTTCTTGGCCACAGGATACAGCACCGGGCAACAGCCGATCGTTTCGCAGAATGCTTTGCTGAAATGACTCAGGCTCGAATAGCCCACTTCTGTCGCGGCTTCGGTTACGTTATAGCGGCCGGTGCGCAATAACTCGGCCGCGCGTTCCATGCGAACGTTCCGCAAGTATTGCGGGATCGTGTGACCAACTTCGCGCGAGAAAATTCTACTCAAGTAAAACGGGCTGCAACCTACTTCTTGCCCCAATATTTCCAGCGTTGGCGGGTCCACCAGATCGCGCGTGAGAATCTCCTTCACCCGGTCCACTCGCTCACGGGCCAGCCGCTTCTGGCGCATGCAAAAAAATTCGGGATCCTTCGATGCAAAGAAAAACTGCGCCATAAGTTCCAAGGCTTTTCCTTGGTACCAAAGCACCCGCGCCGCTTTGGTGACCGGAGGCTCTGTCAGGCTCGCCACGACACTGCGTTGCTGCAGCGTCATCGGTCGAGCGGGAGCAACCATGTTCTCTTCTTTCTTTCCGAAAAGGATGCGGCGAATCTCCGGTTCAAGATGGGCTTCGTTCTGCGCAAGCTGGTTGCGCAAATGCTCGCGCGAAAATTCAAGTGTCACGAATTGGTGATGATCGTGTGCGCGCCTTGACGCAGGCAACGGCCCATTGGCGACAGCATAATAGCCACAATTGCCTGGCAAATAATCGCTGCGCGTGCCGCCGGCTCCCCCAACCGCTCCATGTCCGTTGAGGTTCAGGCAAAACTCCAGGCTGTTCGGATGAAACGTGCGTCCCCAGTTAAAGGAACGCTCGATACGAAAATCATGCCACTCGATCGCGACACCGATCTTATCGACGTCTCCGTACAGAGGACGCCATCCGCCTTTCACTTCGCGCCATGCAGCTTGTTCGGCAGCGCAACCAGGATTCATCGTGCGTCAATTACGGATGTAGGTGGGTAGAATGCAAGGAAGGTTTGACTTCTTGTAACACATCGCGGTCCCACTTTCCCAGCTCTGACGCAGCATCGTAAGTGCTCTGCGCGAAATCCAGCAGGACTTCATCCGGCTTTTCAGCCGTGCGCACCGAGTCGTAAGGCAACACGAACTCGCGTAGCTTCGGCTGGTAAAACGCTGCCTCTGGTTGAATCTTCGCTTCTCCAAATCCGGTGGGCTCCGGATACGCATAGGAATAAAAAATCGGTGTCGGCGCCGCGGCATTGCCAGGCCAGAAACCGAGACTACTCACCTCCTGCGAGTACGCCTCTCGTGTAATTGCATCAGGCAGATGTGGGATGCCGCCAGGATGCGGTGGCGCCGCTCGCCCGGAAAAGCGCGTCACAGCCAGGTCGAAGCTGCCCCAGAAGAAATGCACGGGACTGCATTTGCCACAAAAGCGCGATCGGAATGCCTGGAACACCCGATCGCTCTGAACGAGAACGCGCCAAAACCGATTGGCGTATTCCCGATCGTAAGACCGGTGCTCTTCATCTTGATCAAACGGAATCGGGTTCTCAATCTCGTTAGGCGTTATATTGACGGTCACAGGCAATTCCATCTCGGCTAGCGCATTCATCACTTCACGATAAAATTTCGCCACCGACTGCGGGCGCAGTTTCAACACTCGTGCCGCACCATCGCTCTTGAGGATGCGCAATTCGTGATCGATGAAATCGAAACGAATTTCGAATGTCGATGTGCCGTGCGGGATTGGCGAAGTCGTTAGGCCACGCGAAGTCACGTAGAGCGTCACGTGCCATGAGTGATTTATCCATGGACTCAGCGTCAGCCGAATTTTGCCCACAATTTGGGTCCACATGTGCAGCGTAGTCGCGGTATTCTGCCACTCTGCAAATGGCAGAGGCGGCCATGGGTTGGATGCGTCATTCATTTTTCGCTCTTTACTCCCGGTTAATAAAATCGGAAAACGACCGCTTCACTTTCCCGAACATTCCGCGGGCTTCTTCCTGTGCTCTGTTGAAACCGTGCTTGATCGATCGCTTCGCGTTCTTAATGACGCCCGTCACCTCTCCCTGATCGTAATCGCCTTCGACATCCTCCATCGTGGCGCCAGCAAACATACCCTCCGTTCGCCTCACCGTACCTCGCGTCCCGCCGATGTAAATCGTGCCAACAGGACGTGACGACCTGTTTCGGAGAGTCACAATCCACATCGGTTCACCGCGCTCGTCTGTGCGCAATGTGTAATCCGCCGTTGCAAAACTGATGTGCGACGCCTCGGCCGTATGACTCGCCACCGCGTACGCGCCGCTGGAATCCAGGTTTAACTGCGAGACATCGATCGTCGCTCCTTCGGCGGAACCTGCTACGTCGCGCTCTGCCTGGTTGTCGGAATCAATTTTGCCATCGGCAATTTCCACTTCGCGCACACCGCCAACGCGGGGATCTTCCACAGCAATTCTCCATCTCTCCGGCTCCGGATCGCCCTTGATGCCACGAATCGAAACAATTTCGTGTAACGCGTCGCGGCCAAATTCGCTGCCGAACACACGCAACGCTTCGTACGCAGTGGCGTTTTCCTCGGCCCAGACCGGCGTTGCCAAAAGCAGAAGCCCAACCCACGCTCGCCACATCCGGCAAAATTGAACAGCGCTTTGATCGACTGTCCATCGGCTTTTTGCGTTGCAGCAACATCTCAGCGCATTTCAAAACATCCTCGCCCTTGAATCAGTCCCTGAAATCTGCTCACGTCTTTGCAGGCTGCGATGAAAAAAAGCAAAGTCGAATTTAGCAGTCACACTGCGAACCTGGCGTTACTGAGGAAATGCGTTCGCGATTTCCTCAACGGCTATCCGTTCTCAGAGAAGGAGAGAATGTTCATGGTGCTCGGCGTCGACGAAGCATGCACGAACGTCATCCGCTACGCATATGGATTGCGCGACGATCGACTCATCTCATTGCGGATGGAAGGATTACGCACGTGCGTGCGCATGCGCTTGCGGGATTATGGCGAGCAAGTTTTCCCGCACGAAATGAAAGGCCGCTCCCCCGATCTGGTCAAACCAGGCGGGCTCGGGCTTCACTTGATTCGCTACGCGTTTGACGAGGTCTCTTACGTCCACAAGCGCCGTGGGACGGAGTTGGTGCTGACCAAAAAATTGGAGTGATGGAGTAATGGAGCGTTGGAGTGTTGATATCTTCCGGCCATTACTCCATTACTCCATTACTCCACTACTCCCACACTCCAATGCCGATAAAACCGCCGGAGCCAGACATTGCTTTTGAAATTTCGCTGCGACCACCTGCGTTCAGCGAGTTCACAGGCCAGGTAAAAGTGCGTGAACGGCTGGAACTGATGGTAGCGGCGGCTAAAAAGCGCGGCGATGTGCTCGAGCATATTCTCTTGAGCGGACCGTCCGGGCTAGGAAAGACGACACTTGCCTACATCATCGCCAACGCGATGGCCGTGAATATCAAAAACACCAGCGGCCCGGTGATTGAAAAGGCGGGCGAGCTCGCAGGACTTCTCACCAGTCTTGAAAAAGGCGATGTGCTCTTCATTGACGAGATTCACCGCCTGCAGCCGGCAATCGAAGAATATCTCTACCCTGCAATGGAAGATTACCGGCTCGACATCATCATTGATCAGGGGCCGCAGGCGCGCAGTCTGCGTCTCAATTTGCCAAAGTTCACGTTGGTCGGCGCGACGACGCGCGCGGGAATGGTAAGCGCGCCACTTCGTTCGCGTTTCGGAATGACGGCGCGACTCGATTACTACAATGCCGAGGAAATGCAGAAAATCATTGTGCGCAGCGCCCAGTTGTTAGGCGTGGAAATCGACGCGGCGGGCGCAGCCGAGATCGCCGCCCGCTCACGCGGTACCCCGCGCACGGCAAACAATCTGTTGCGTTGGGCGCGCGATTACGTGCAGGTCAAAGCCGACGGGAAAATCACCGCCGAATTGGCAGATCACGCGCTGGCGATGCTCGAAATCGATCGCGACGGATTTGATCAATGGGACAAACGCATTATCGAAACCTTGATCCATAAATTCAACGGCGGACCTGTTGGACTGACGTCGCTCGCGGTCGCAGTGGGCGAAGAAGCCGGCACAATCGAGGAAGTCAACGAGCCCTATTTGATCATGGAAGGCTACATCAAACGCACCCCTCAAGGCCGGGTTGCCACTGCAAACGCCTATCGCAAGCTCGGACTAAAACCGCCCACCGGCGCGCAGAGCGAACTGTTCGATAGGGGCGATTGACCTCAATCGCCCGGGCGGTTCGGGTGAACCGCCCTATCATCGGCCCGATTGCCAGAAGATTGGCGTCTAACACAGACGCCCTACAATTCTGCATTCGGCGTTGGACGTTGAGCGTTGGACGTTGGACGTTTTCTTCGATGCAGCTAACCAGCGATCTCTTCCCGCAAACATCGAAGGTTCTCACTGTCTCCGAGCTGACGCGAAGCATCCGTGGCACGCTTGAGACAAGATTCGGTGCGGTCTGGGTACAAGGAGAAATCTCAAACTACAAGCTGCACCCGAGCGGTCATCAGTATTTCACGCTCAAAGATCAACGCGCACAAATCTCCTGCGTGATCTGGCGAGATACGATGCTGGCGCCGCCCCGAAAGCATTCGGGGCTGGCCGATGGCGCACAAGTGCAAGCCTTCGGCACGGTCACCGTTTTCGAAGCGCGCGGGCAATACCAGCTCAACGTCCAAATCATTCAGCCACGCGGAGCCGGCATGCTCCAGGGAAGGTTTGAAGCGCTGAAGCGCAAACTCGAGGCAGAAGGATTATTTGCTGCGGAACGGAAACGGCCGTTGCCGAAATTTCCGCGCCGGATCGGGATTGTGACTTCATCAAGCGGCGCAGCTGTCCGCGACATGCTTAACGTGCTTCGTCGTCGCGCGCCATGGTTGCAGATTCTGATTAACCCGGTGCGGGTGCAGGGAACCGGCGCAGCGCAGGAAATTGCAGTGGCCATTCGAGAGCTCGCCACGCCTAACGAGTTATTTCCGTCTGTCGATCTCATCGTGGTCACGCGCGGTGGCGGGAGCATTGAGGATTTGTGGGAGTTCAATGAAGAGATCGTCTCGCGCGCGATATTCCATTCTGCCGTGCCAATCGTCTCGGCAATCGGTCACGAAATCGATTTCACCATTTGCGACTTTGTCGCAGATCTGCGCGCGCCTACCCCAAGCGCCGCGGCTGAATTGATTGTCCCTGATGTCATCGACCTCCAGCGGCAGATCGATCGTTGCGCTCGCGCGCTGGGCCGCCACTTGCTGATTCGTGTACGCGATGCGCAGCAACGGCTGGATCACGCGCGAGACACCTTGCAGCGTTGTCTCGGCCATAAGGTCGAGGACTACAAGCGCGGTCTGGAACATGCGCTACGTGTCATGCAAGCGCGCAGTCCCGTGCGCGAACTGATGATGCGCCGCAACCATTTTGCCGATCTTCATCGACGATTGATCGCCTGCCCCGGTCGCTTGGTTGAAAGTGCAAGACACCGTTTCGCTAGCATCGAAGGAATTCTGCGTGTGCTAGGACCCGACGCGACGCTGCGCCGCGGCTACTCCATCACCATGAATGATCGCGGACAAATCATTCGCGCAACTTCGGAAGTCCGCTCAAAAATGCCGATCCGCACGCGCGTAACTGACGGCGAATTCAGTTCTGAAATTTTGTAAAGGCAGCCCTGTCAGCGGAATCACCGAGATTGTCAGCAATGGTTTCCCAGGTACTTCATCCGTCCCACGCTTATCGAGTGATCACGTCTACTTCGTTGCGTCTTACCCGTTCAGTGACCTTCACGCTTTTTTTGCGACTGTTGATAACAAACGTGTTGTTTTCTCCCAAACTGGCCCATGGCCCATGTGACACTTCGCCAAGCTCCACAAATCTCCAGTCGGTAACGTCTGTTTGTTTCAGCCCGAGATAATCGCGTACGGCAGGTGAGACATCGAGCCCAGCACCCTGATTCAAATTGGGTTTAGGGCGTTCATTACCAAACACGTATTGCCAATGGTCCGTTCGGAATGGTCCTGCGTCCTCCCACTGTGCATAAGCGACTCGGTCGCCTTTGCGGATCGCGACCCATCGGTCCTTGCAGGTGGAAACTGCCGGACCTTGGTACGCCTCTTGAAACCACGGAACAACACGAGGCGCCTCCGGCCGGTGGCCAGTATGTGCTTTGTCGTTGTAAGGAAGTGCGCAGTAAAAAGGGTTCTGCTGCGGTGTAAATTTTATCGGAACGTAATTACGCCGATGGGCAGGATTTGGGTCGTCAAAACCCCCATAGCTTTTTGTCCATTGTTTGTCCCAGGCACTTGTGCGATTCGGGACGAGATTATTTCCACCTGGCTGTTCGCCGATCCAAAAGACGGTTGTGACGATATTTGTCTTCCACGGAAACGGCTGAGCACCCCGAGAAGCTGACGATTTTCTGACGCGGGGCGTGTCCTTGTCACTGACCACTGCGATTTGAGCGAATGCCGGAATGGCGATGAAGATAGCAAGCCAAAAAAGGACAAGTGCGTAGCGTTTCCCCATCGTTTCTTTCGGTTCCCATCTGAACGCTTCATTAAGCCCCGAAGGCTTACGTCGCGTTTCGCGGTCTAGAGTATCACTTTAGACACGATTACAAATCGATATTTTCCAGGATTCAACAGCACCGAATGAATTTCCGAAGTTGCTGCCCCTTTCAAGGCGTGAACTTGTCGCAACCGTCGTCGGCTTCGCCGCCGTCAACTGTAGCGCCGTAGAAGTCTCCGAATCGATCGACGACCATGCCGTCGCAGGAAAAGCCACCATCTGGCTCCGAGCGCGGTAAAGACCGCCTTCGTCGGGTTCTCGCGGACCCATTGCTTGCTGTCGGCCTGAAAACTGCGGACACTATGGAGCGCATCCTCCCATACCTCTTCCGCGCGACCCATGTATTGCCAGCCGCTGATTTTGCAAGCTGATCGATTTTTGCTTTCTCCTGAGCAGTCTTAACGGGTCCGCGGAGTGTAACGTGGCCATTAGCAGTAATGACTATGATGTTTTTCGCAGTCGTTGAAAGCTCGCCGCCTTTCATTAGCGCCTGCCGGATAGCCTGCGTGATTTTTAAATCCGGCGGACTGTTTGACTGGCCGCCAGATTCTGGGTTTCACCGGAGCGATCGCGCTCGTTTGTTGCTGTGTTATCGGGTTTCGTCTTCTCATTGTCAGCAGCCAATGCCGCTCAGGCTAACTGCGGTAAGACAGGCTAAAGCTAGTACGGTTCGTTTCATGGCTCCTTTCGTTTGGGTTTGTGGGGGATAGGCGGTACTAGTGATCGTAACTGGTATCCGCCATCTGTTCTATTTAGTTTATTTACTTGAGCCGCGATGTTGACTACGGAATTGGCTAACTTGGTAAGCTTTTTGTCTGTATCGGATTCTTAGGTCAAGGTAGTCTGAAGTAACTGCGCGCCATCCGAATCCCCTAGCAACTGGGCGTATGTCCGAGCGCAGCCGTAACCGGCCATTTCATAGTGCTCAACCCGCTGCGCCGCGGCAATTAGCCCGTCATCGCGCACTGCCTCTTCAGCATCTTCTTTGATCATTTCGTTCCCCTCTTTAAGCACACCCTACATGCCTTCACATTTCGCGCCGCGGGTTCACTCGTCGTGGCTCGTTAAAATCTTTTTGAGACGCGTCGCGTGTTGCTTAATCTGCTTCAAATGTTCTTCAAACCCCGCTGCAAGCTTTTTGTTAGTAGCGGCGCTAACCATTTCAGGTAGCGATTTCATAATCTGTTTCTCAGCGCTGTGGAGGTCTTTGAGTTCTTGAATGTATAGTCTAGTTTCATAATGTGGATTTAATATTGTTGGTCTTGTTCGACCTGGTCTTTGTTTTCTAAAGCAGTTCGTTCCAAGATCTTTTATGTGCAGCCCCGAAGAGTTAGGGAAAATGGAATGAACTCTTCGTGTGCCTAGAACCTGCTCGTTTTATGAAACACAATCGGGCTAGCGGATGGTTGCCTGGTCAGACAAAACCCTACGCCAGGTGACGCTTTTTTTGGAGCAAGGTTCCTGTGAACAGAGAAACGCTGCTACAGTTGTGTTAAACAACGCAACCAGGGTTGCGGGTCGTGATGGGAGCGGCGCAGCCAAGCATTGCCGTAAAGTCTCGACGTGCTACTGGTATGTCCAGTCGACAAATTCTCATCGCTGTTGATATGGCTATGCTTTCCAAGCTTTGGTATTTCCGTCTGCTCGATGATGGTGGACGGCGATATGCCTTAGCTGATATCGCCGTTGCATTGCTAAAAAGTGACTACCCCGCCGTCACGCACCTTCTCTATCGGAATTCCAAGGGTCAACAGATGATGTTACCATGGCAGGCAGTTAAGGGCATTGACTGGCGTCACGCTCAAATCAACGTGAGCAGCTTCGAGTCTGCGCAATCGGTAACCGAGCAGTCATTGCGAAAAGTGGTTCTGCTAAGGCGAGACGTGCTCGACGCGCTTGTGCTCGATTTGCATAACCTTCGGGTTACCCGCGCGAATGATCTTTCGCTCGAGGAGGAAAACGGCACACTGTTGCTGAAAGCTGCCGACACAAGTTCGTTAGCGATTCTACGGAGGCTAAGCCATGGGTTGTTTGGCAGCGGACCTAGCCGCGCGCCCTATGACTGGAAATATATCGAGTTTCTGCGCGGCGACCCTCATGCAGTAGGGAGGGGTGCCGGCTATCACATGCGAATTAAAAGGTTACCGCCCGGGGACATCGCCGGTTTATGCAGTTCACTACCATACCTTCATGCCGCGGAACTTCTTACCCTGCTTCCAGACGCAGTTGCGGCTGAAACGCTGGCTGCGATGCCTGCCGATAGACAGGTTCAAGTGTTCGGCGAGCTCGAACACGAGCAGGCCGTTGGCCTGCTAGCAAGAATAAAGGCAAATGATGCCGTGAATCTCTTACGGCGCTTAACGGCCGAGTCAACGAAACGCTTTCTTGAAGGATTACCTAAAGCGCGGAGCGAGAAACTTGTCGACTTATTGCGTTATCCCGAAGCTACGGTTGGCGGCATCATGACCAACGACATGGTGACCCTGACTTTGAATCAAACGGTCCGGGAAGCACTTCTGAGATTACGTGACCACCTCAAACAAACCGATTTCACCCATTTTCTCTATGTCGTGGAAAGTGAAGCGAGCCGATTGCTGCGAGGAACGACCACTTTGCAGGATCTAATTGTGGCTGATGATGAACGTACATTGAACGAAATCATGAACGTTTACGTGATGACCCTCGACCCTTTGGAACCTGCCCATGCCGGAGCCTATCGAGTGCTCAATAGTCACTTGGCAGCGATGCCCGTAATTGGGCGCGAAAAGCAGCTACTTGGAATTGTCACTGTCGATGCGGCGGTAATGCAGGTAGCTCCACAGAGCTGGACCGTCCAAGCTCCGAAGATCTTCTCATGAACGAAGGACCCGCCCGATCAGGGCTTGAGCCTCTCGCTCGGGTTGAAGCATCAGCCCCCACCTCTCGTCCGCAAACCCTCCGCACTGCGGTGCGGATGAACATTCGTGGCCGGAGCGTTCGACTGCGGGGTTTGCGTCTTCCTCCTAAAGGTATCTGGCGCTGGCTGGCGATCTTGGGTCCTGGCTTAATCGCAAGCTCCGCTGGGAATGATGCAGGAGGTATCGCTACCTACAGTTCCACCGGAGCGGAGGACGGCTACGAACTGATTTGGGTAATGTTACTCATCACTGTCTCTCTGTCCGTCGTTCAGGAAATGTGTGCGCGACTTGGAGCTGTAACAGGGCGCGGGTTGTTGGATCTCATTCGTGAACGCTTCGGCGTTAATTGGGCGGTTTTTGCGGTTGGAGTGATCCTGATCGCCAACGGAGGCCTGATTGTTAGTGAATTTGTCGGCATCGGCGCGGCGACAGAGCTCCTTGGAGTTAGTAAGCTTTTCACGGTCCCCACGGCTGCGGCGCTGATTTTCTATCTCGTCGTGTTTGGTAACTATTGGCGCGTAGAAAAGATATTTCTTCTTATGACGCTCGTGTTTTTTGCCTACCCCGTTGCGGCCTTTATCGCTCATCCTCATTGGGGAGAAGTAGCGAGAGGCGCTTTCGTCCCCAAGCTACACCGAGATCCGAATTACGTTTTCCTACTCGTAGGTCTGATTGGTACTGACGATCACGCCATACATGCAGCTTTTCCAGCAGAGCTCCGTCGTAGAAAGAGGTGGCGACCGCGTCCGGTACGGACCGGAGCGGGTCGACGTGTATGCGGGCGTAATATTCTCGAACCTCATGTCGATCTTCATCATTATCGCCACTGCCGCAACCCTCCATGCGATCGGCAAAAATAACATCAATACCGCAGCGGACGCGGCACGTGCTCTTGAGCCGGTGGCAGGGCACTTTGCTGGCGTTATCTTTGCGATCGGTCTTGTGGGAGCATCTCTCTTGGCCGCGGCAGTGTTACCGCTGGCAACGAGTTATGCGGTCAGCGAAGCGTTTGGTTTTTCCAAAGGAGTTGGCCTCGATTTTCGCAGAGCGCCGCTTTTCTTCACTTTATTCACTTGCCTGATAATTTTCGGGGCCGCCGCTGCGCTCATCCCAAACCTCCCGGTGATCAAACTGTTAGTGTGGATTCAAGTGCTAAATGGCGTCTTGCTGCCAATCTTCCTGGTATTCATTCTCCTGCTTATCAATGATCAACGCTTGACCAAGGAGCTCAAGAATACTCGTCTTTACAACGTACTAGGATGGGCCACGTTCGCCATCATCACGCTTGCCGTAGCGATTATGTTGCTCATGCAGTTCCTAGGCTTGTGGGGAATTAAGCTTTTCGGATCCTAGTGCCGGATTCTCACCTTTGCGGGCGCTCCAGTCCGAAGACTTGAACCGCGCTTCTTTTTTCCCAACAGATGAAACTATAGGTGAACCATGTAGCGTATAACATTATCGCGGCGTCCGCGCCGAATTGAGCATCGGCCGCTCTTCTTCACGATGTGAAAACCGTTTGCGGGAGCAGCGCCGTTTTAAGGGGTAAATGTTCGCGTTCTTCTCCAACCGCCTCGGGTGCATCGGTTCCTTGATTGTTTCCGTAGCCGGATCGCTCGTGTTAACTCTCGTTCTGCGCGGTGGCGCAGCTTTTTAGAATCGCCGTTATGGTCGCACCCCAGCCATCCCGCTTTTCCGACGCGGAACTTCTTGACGCCATCGTCATCGGCGGCGGCCCGGCGGGCCTGAGCGCGGCGCTGGTGCTCGGTCGATGTCTGCGCCGGGTGCTTGTCTGCGATGCGGGGCATCCGCGCAACGAACCGGCCCGCGTCTTCAACGGGTTCCTCTCCCGCGATGGTTCGACGCCCGCGGAGTTCCTGCAAATCTGCCGCGATCAGTTGCGGCGCTACGAGACGATTGAATTTCGAAAAGTGAAAGTCGTGGATGTCGAGCGTGGGGATTGCCAGTTTACCGTGATCCTGGAAACCGGCGAGCGTGTTGCTGGTCGCATGCTTTTGCTCGCGACAGGACTTGTCGATGAATTGCCGCAGATCGAAAACTTCCGGCGGTTTTTTGGCAGCACCGTGCATAATTGTCCATACTGCGATGGCTGGGAGTGTCGCAATCAGCCGATTGCAGTGACGGGCGGCAATCAGGATTCGGTAGATCTCGCGATTGAGCTGTTGCTTTGGAGCAAGGACTTGGTGCTCTGCACGAATGGCCCTCTCACGTGTGATCGTAAAACGGTGGAAACTGTTAGGCGACTGGACATTCGGGTCATTGAGACGCCTATTTCTCGGCTCGAGGGAGAGGGTGACAGGCTGGAAGGAATCCGGTTCACCGACGGCAACTTCCTCCGGCGAAGCGCGCTCTTTTTCTCACCGGGGCAGTATCAGCGATCGCATCTAGCGGAACAGCTCGGCTGCGAATTTTGCGAGGATTCGAATTGTATTCAGTGCGGCGAAAATGCCGCTACGAACATCCCCGGCGTGTATGCTGCGGGAAATGCCAGTCGTGGCGTCCAGCTCGTCATCGCGGCGGCAGCCGAAGGTATGCAGGCAGCCTTTGCGATCAATAGCGCGCTCCTCGACGCGGATGCTGCGAGCAACGCGTTGCGGGATCACGAGCCTGGCCAACCCACGCCTTCGGATCGTATTACGCCAGGCAACGAGGCCGTTGACTAAGTGCAGGTGCGATCGGCTTGCTCGCGTTTGTGCAACCTCACACCAGAAAGCCCGCTGAGGATACCGGGCAGCCGACGGATTCACAGAAGTGCCGTTTTATCTGACCGCCCGGCTCTCGTCGGCATCTACGACAAACGGACTGAAATCACCGTTTATGTCTTTTCAGATAGGTGAGTCTTTGGTGTTTCGGCGACGGGGCGGCGCTTTATTTGTTCCATCACGTCTCCGGCGATCATCTTAAGGAGTTCCTGTTCCTGCCTTGTCATGTCCCGTGGTTTGGTATCGAGAATACAAAGCGACCCAATCGGGAAACCATTAGGTCCGCGTAAAGGAACCCCAGCATAAAACCGAAGGCCATGTTCTTTCACAAAAGGGTTGTTTGCGAAGCGGGGATCTCGCAGCAGGTCGCGCACAATCAATACCTCATCTTTAGCAATAACGTGCCCGCAAAGGGAAACGTCGCGCGAAGTTGACCGGGTCTCCGCGAGATCGGCCGGCAATCCGGCATGAGATTTGAACCACTGCCGATTCTTGTCGACCAGAGTTACAAGCGCCATCGGCACGTTGAAAAGTCTCGTTAGGCGCGCCGTAACTTGATCAAAATCTGCTTCGCTGGCCGTATCCAAAAGATTTAAGCCCTCGAGTTCGGCCAAGCGCTCTTCCTCGTTAGGCGGCGTAGGCGCGGGCAACATTGCGTCGGTAATTGCGGCGGTCATTTTGTAAATCCGTTGGACGGCGTCCTCCAGAGAAACGGCTACATCACTTACGTGCGCTCCACGCAAACGTTCCCTGAGCTTCTGTGCATCGAATCTGGCACTCCACACGCCAATCAGGATCGTTACGTTTTTAAGCCGCTCCCGAATTGCTGAAGCCAGATGGCGAGCCTGGGCTATGCTTGTGGGCGGGACTACAGAGACGCAGATGCATTCGGGTTGAAGTTCAACGGCGCGATCAACTAACTCCTCGTGTTTAAGACGCGCGGGCACATTTTCACATTCGAATCCCTGGTTTCGAAGTAGCTGTGCAAGCATTTCACCGGCGAGTTCGTCGCAATATGCGCTCGCGGGAAGACAAACAACACGGCTGCCAGTCGCAGAAGCGGCTTTAGCGAGGTCGATTTTTTGTTCCTGCGCGTCGTTGCGTGAAGCCTCCGAACCGCTGAAGTCATCTATGATTTCATGAACTCGCTGCAAAGCAGAAGTTCGTTGTTCCGCGGTGATCGAACCCCTGTGCCCGTCGATTTCGACTGCTCCGATCGCCGGAATTAAAACGTTATCATAGAACGCAGTCAGTGACTCCGCCTCCACATATTTAGTGGCAAACTCTTCTGCACTGTCCATCGAGAAAGACAAAAGCCGATGGTAAAACTCCTCATGAGGTGCCAATGCTTGATCCTCGCTTAGCAAAATGCCGAGAAACTCGAGACGCGGAACGTGTCGCCCCATCACCGCCAGACACACGGTTAAAGGAGTAGATAGCACGAGACCAACCGGGCCCCAGAGCCATGTCCAGAACACCGCCGAGATGATTAATGCAATCGGAGAAACGCCTGTGTTAGCTCCGTAAACCCACGGTTCGACAAAGTTCGATACGATCGCTTCCAGCAGGACAAACAAACCAATTGTGATGAGCGGTGTGAGCCAGCTGGTTGAAATCGCAAACGACAGCAAAACCGGCAAAAGCGCGCCCGCCCACGCGCCGACGTACGGAATGAACCGCAGCACCCCGGATAACAATCCCCAGAGCGCAGCATTCGGAACCCCGATAAAATACAAGCCAGTAGCAACACAGATTCCGTAACAGGTGTTCACTAGAAATTGTGTGGAAAGGTAACGCGAGACACGATGGCCGGCGTCTTCCATCGCGCGCGTTGTCGTGCTGATACGCCCCTGGCCCATTAGCCGAATCAATCTGCCGCGAATGTCTTCCCTCTTGAACAACATGAAGATTACCAGCAACAGCACCAGGGCAGCGGTGCCAAGCGGGCTGAGGACCGCGCCAAGCGTCTCCTGCATTAGTTGCGGAATTGCGTTCCGTTCTTCGATCACCCTGACCGGGATCGGAGTTGACCCCGGCGGAGCCGTCTTTGCTGAAGAACCATCGGGAGCTCGTTCCATTGGCGGCGCGGGACTCGGCGCAACGACTTCTTTTTGCAGCGCACGCACACTCGAGGAAAGTCGCGCCAGCGGGCCGGCAGCAGGAAGTCTCAGTGAACGGATTTTGGTGGTGATGTTTGCTTGGTACTCAGGCAATTTCTCAGCGAGATCGATGACTTGACGCCCGATTACCCAGCTCGCGCCGGCGAAGACTGCGAACATTGCAATCACCGTGACCAAAACAGCGGCGATCCGTCCTATCCAGCGTTCCAGGCGAGTCACGAGACGCGACAGTAGAAAGGTGATCAGCGTCGCCAAAGCGATTGGGACAAGCACGGTGCGCCCGAAATAGAGTGCAGTAATGACAAAGGTTAGCGATAGAAGTCCCCAGATCCCAGTCAGCGCAGCAGCAGGCGTCAGTGTTGTAATTCGCGTTCGCATTCTTCAAACAAGCCAGTTGGCCGGAGCCAATGTTACCTGAATCAACCCAATCCGCCATGACTGCGAGCCACATGCATCCCTATTATAGCGGTTGGTCCGCGCAAGCTAACAATTGTCTCACCGCCTCCGTGGCAGGAATCGCATCAAGCTTTGGATGTGCGTGTTGATTCTGAATTGTCGATCACTGATCCGCCACCCAAATTATCTCAGATAGCGTTAAACCTTTGATCCACTGCTCCCAGCAGATAATCGGCATCTTGTTGGTACAGGCACATCGCTCTGGCATTAAGTCCCTAATCATATCAAAGATGGGCGATAGGACTTCGCCTGATGCTCCTTCTTCCAAAAGCCCGATGGTGTTTCCATCCAGAACACGCACGTTCCGCACAACTTGCCTCTATGAGTTCAACAATCTCGGCAGAAACAAGACCGCCGCGCGAAGCGGCTGCGATTATACCGCGACACTTCCTATACTTAAGCAACCTATGAAACTAACACGAACGATCAAACAAGCTTCACTAGCCTTAGCTAGTTTTAGCATAATTAGCCTGTCGGCAATGGCTGCCGATGAAAAGGCAAACGCAGATAACACGGCTTTAAACCAGCGCGATCGCTCTGGTGAAACAGCCACGTCCGGCGACCAGTCAAACACTTCTGGAGATTTAAAAATAACACAGGCTATTCGTCAGGCGCTGATGAAGGACGGCGAGCTTTCAACTACTGCCAAAAACATCAAAGTCATTACCGCGAATGGGCAAGTTACCCTTCGTGGTCCAGTGAATAATGCGCAGGAGAAAGCAAAGGTCGATCAAATCGCGCACTCCGCTGGAGGCGGAGCGAAGATTGTCGATGAACTCGACGTCAAAAAGTAAACCAACAAATAAAACCTTAACTTAAAAGAAAGATTATTATGTCTAAATCAGTATTCGGTATTGCAACTACACAAGGTCAAGCTGAGCGGATTGTTCAGCAACTTCAGGCTCAAGGCTTCGCAACTTCGGAAATTTCAGTGCTAATGCCCGACACAGGCGGCACACGTGATATCGGTCACGTTAAAGCCACGAAAGCGCCGGAAGGCGCCACCACCGGTGCAGCGACAGGTGGCGTGACTGGTGGCGTGCTCGGGTTACTTGCAGGGATCGGTGCTTTAGCCATTCCCGGTCTGGGGCCATTTATTGCCGCGGGTCCAATCATGGCAGCGCTTAGTGGAGCGGCCGTCGGTGCAACGACTGGCGGTGTCGTAGGCGGTCTAATTGGACTCGGTATTCCGGAAATCGAGGCAAAGCGTTACGATGAAAAGCTGAAGAAGGGTAACTATCTCGTCGCCGTCCACGCAGACGAAAGCGAGGACGTCGATCGCGCGAAGGACATTTTCAAAAATGCCGGGGCTGAAGATATCAGCACTGTCAGCGAAGCATCAGCGCCGAAGAAGTAAAAATCAAAAGGGGAGATATGGCTGAAGAACATCACATGAATAAAGGCCCTGCGGTTTCACCGCAGGGGGGAGGCCAGGGGGAACAAAACAAACGACAACAAACCGGATCTGGTTCGTCGGGCTCAGGAGGGAACCTTCAAAGCAGTGGCACTTCGAAACGAACGAAAGCTACGAGAAGCGCTGCTGGCGAGGGCGGTCAAATCTGGGACGAGGCAACAGCCGGCATTCGGACATTAAAAGAAAATACTGACGAGTACGTTCGAAAGAATCCGACCAAGGCTGTGTTGACTGCGCTTGCGATAGGTTTTGTGCTCAGCCTCATGCGTCGCCATTGATTGCGGCGCCGCCTGGAACAGGGCAGCTAGCTTTGCAGAAGCTACTAACTGTCGCGCGCGTGAACACTTTGCTTCACGCGCGCGAGTCTTAGTGTCCGCCCGTGACGGTATATCCGGCAGCGCGCAAGTCCTCGGCCAGTTCTGTTTCCATTTGGACTGCGGCTTCAAATGGCATCGGGTTCAAATGCTCGTAGAGCTCTGGGATCAGTCGCACGCCATATTTCCTGACTACCCAGGATGATTTGTAACCGTTCCTGTGATTTTCGAATCGGTGATCGACGGGAATTCCTGTCATCCCCACATATACACACGGCTTCAGCGGATCGCGTTCCGGATTGAGGCGCAAAATCGAAGGATGCTTTGCGACGGCGTCGCTCAGCAGAACCACATACACGTTGTGATGAAAGTTCTCTGCCGTCTGACGCGTTGGTTTCTTTCGTTTCAATTCTCAGGCAACAAAAAGCGCGGTACGTTCCGAGCGTCAGCGTGTTTGCGCAAGAAGGTGTCAGTCCGGCCCCACGGCAGAATGCTCAACCTTAGTATGTTGATGTCTCGATTATCTCTGACATGAAACCAGCAGGCATCCCGGTATCACACATGAAAGTTCGAGCCATAATCAACACTTCAAGCGGCGGCTGTGACGCAGAATCTGAGGCGGAGATGCTCGACATATTTAAAGGCGCGAACGTTAGCAATTGCAAAACGTGGTGCGGAGAACCGGACGAAATTGAGAAGGCGTTTTCGGAAGTCGCGGCACACAAACCCGAAGTGCTCGTAGTGCTCGGTGGAGATGGCACCATCCGTACTGCCGCGGAAGCGTGCACCGGAACCGCCACTTATCTTCTCCCGCTGCCAGGCGGCACGCTGAACGTGCTTCCTCGAGCGCTATACGGCAATTCATCCTGGCAAGAAGCGCTTAAAAAAACACTCGCTAATCCTTTAACAAAGGAGCTTTCAGGAGGCCGCGTCGGAGACAAACTGTTTTTTGTTGCAGCCATTGTCGGCGCGCCCGGATTGTGGATGGAAGCCCGCGAAGCCATCCGTAAAGGCGACATTCTTAACGCGGTCGGGAAAGCTGGCGTGGCCTTCCAAGCGATGTTCGACACGAAAATAGAATATTTTATTTCGCCAGAAGTGAATGGTGAAGCTGAAGTCGTAGCCGTTATCTGTCCTCTTGTTTCGGAACAAATGTCCGATTCAGAGCAGGCTCTTGAAGCTGCAGCTATCGATGTGGAAAACGCCACCGAATTACTCGGGCTCGCGACCGCGGCAGCGTTTGGAAAATGGCGCCGATAACGAAAGCGTAACGCTGACCAAGACGCATCAGGTCACTGTGCAATCGAAGAAGGACATTCCTCTGTTCCTCGATGGAGAACGGATAAAAGTCGGCACAGAAGCAGAAATCAGTTTCGTGCCTCATGCGGTAAGAGTGATCGTACCGAAAAACCCGATCAGCTAACGAACAAATCAGTTTGTTTGGCGCTGCCGGCAACACCTCCGACGTAACGAATTATTTTTCCAGCTTCAAGGCCACGGTCGCCAACGGCGGCAAATGAATGAGAATGGAATGTTCGCGGCCCATCCATTCGCGGGGTTCGCTCTGAACGCCACCTAAATTTCCTACGTTGCTGCCGCCGTAGGTTTCACTGTCGGTATTGATGATCTCGCGATAGAAGCCGTCCTCGGGAATGCCTAACCGGTAGTTGTAATGCACCACCGGGGTGGCGTTCACGACAAATGCGACCAAGTCGCCGTCTCGCGATTTTCGCAGGAACGAAACGACGCTGTGATCGGCGTCGTGAAAATCGATCCAGTCGAATCCGTCGTAAGTGTCGTCCAGTTGCCAAAGTGCGGACTCATTCTTGTAAGTGTAATTTAAATGTTGAACCAGCCGTCGGAGTCCGTCGTGGCGCGGCAACTTCAGCAGTTCCCAGTCGAGCTGGGTGTCGTGGTTCCACTCGTTAGGTTGGCCGAATTCGCTGCCCATGAACACCAACTTTTTTCCCGGGTGGCCGTACATCCACGCCAGAAACATCCGGAGATTCGCGAATTTCTGCCAGTCGTCGCCCGGCATTTTGGATAACAGCGAGCGTTTGCCGTACACGACTTCATCGTGGCTGAGCACGAGAATAAAATTTTCCTGGAACGCGTAGAGCAGCGAGAAAGTGATATTGCCGTGGTGATATCGCCGGTAAATCGGATCGATGCTCATGTAATGCAGGAAATCGTGCATCCAACCCATGTTCCATTTGAAGCCGAACCCCAGGCCGCCGAGATAGGTTGGCCGTGTCACACCAGGCCACGCTGTTGATTCCTCAGCAATCGTGATGATCCCGGGGAAGTGCTCGTAGCAAACTTCGTTGAATCGTTTGAGAAAATAGATGGCGTCCAGGTTTTCGCGGCCGCCGTAAACGTTAGGGATCCATTGCCCGGGCTGGCGCGAGTAATCGAGGTAAAGCATCGAGGCCACTGCATCCACGCGCAGGCCGTCGATGTGATATTTGTCGAGCCAGAACAGCGCATTGCCGATTAGAAAATTGCGCACCTCGTTGCGGCCATAATTAAAAATAAGCGTGCCCCAATCCTGGTGCTCGCCCTGGCGAGGATCCTTGTGCTCAAACAGATGGGTGCCGTCGAACTCGGCGAGCGCATGTGCGTCTTTCGGAAAGTGCGCCGGCACCCAGTCCATGATCACGCCGATGCCAGCCTGATGACATTTGTCGATGAAATGACGGAAATCGTCGGGTGGACCGAAGCGGCTCGTGGGCGCGAAATAATTTGTGACCTGATAACCCCACGAGCCTTCGAACGGATGCTCCGCGACCGGCAACAGTTCGATATGGGTGTAACCCAATTCCAACACGTACGGCAACAACGTGTCGGCTAGTTCGAGATAAGTGAGCTGCCGATTTCCCTCCTTTCGGCGCCATGAGCCGAGGTGTACCTCGTAAATGCTGATTGGACTTTGCGGCCAGTTCTTTTTCTGACGGCCGTCCATCCATTCAGCGTCATTCCATGTGTATCGTTCCAAATCGTAAACGAGAGACGCTGTCGATTTGCCGGGCTGATTAAAGAAAGCGAATGGATCGCTCTTTAGCAGCACCGCGCCGGTCTGAGTGCGGATTTCAAACTTGTAGTGCACGCCTTGTTTGATACCCGGCAAAAAAAGTTCCCACACGCCTGCGCTTAACAATCTGCGCATCGGATTGATGCGGCCATCCCAGTCGTTGAAGTCGCCAACTACGCTGACGCGTTGCGCGTTCGGCGCCCAGACGGCGAAATAAACGCCAGTCGCATCGCCGATCGTCCGCAAATGCGCGCCAAATTTTTCATAAATTTCCCAGTGTTGTCCTTCGCTGAACAGGTGCAGATCGACGTCGCCCATGATCGGACCGTACTGATACGCATCCCGGATGAGCTCTTCTGACCCATCCAGCTTTACGATGCGCAAACGGTACGGAACGTCGCGCTCCGCGCCGGGAACGCTGGCGCAAAAAAAACCTTGCTCGTCGCTCCGTTCCGCAGCGATCGGTTTGTCTGGTTCTCGATCGAGCACGACTTCGACCGCGTGCGCGTCTGGACGAAAGACCCGGATCTCCACGTCATCGCCGACCTTGTGCGGACCTAATACGCTGAAAGGATCAGAATGAAGGCCTCTGACAAATCTGTAGAGCTCGTCGCGTGGAACATCAGCAATCTCGAACGCTTTCATTATCCAGAACTCATCCTGTAAATAGCGCTGTCATGTTGAGCGAAGCGAAACATCTCTGTTCATTTGCCACGGGAAGAATCGCTCGAGAATTGATCGAGATCTTCTCCCGCGACCGCGGGATCAGAATGATATTTATAAGACAGCTTAAAAATCATCGATTTCACCTCGAAGACCTAAAAACTTAGCGCGCGTTGCCTTGTAGCCAAACGTTGTTTCCGCCCGTGACGATCGACCGCTCCTCGTTGAGCGTAACTGGTAAGCATGCGAATTAACATTGTGAGAAATGTTTGTGTACGCCGTTTGTTGTTTCAGCCTGAGTTCCGTTTTCGCTGCTCCCGTCATTCCTATCGCACCGGGTACAACCTGGCGCTACAACATGACCGAGGAGGTCGGAAAGGGATTGAATGTTTCGAACCTAAAAACGGATGCGGATGGAAAAATCCGTACGCCAGTCTTGTATCGTCTCGAGGGAACGGAGGACGTCGATGGGAAAGATCTTCTCAAGTTTGAAATGCACCGGGCGGGCACGATTACCAATACCGATCTGCTCACGGTAGACGAACATGGGATTATCTGCTGGGCTCGGGTGAATCTCGACGGCGAATTCGTTAAGTTTAATCCGCCGCAGACGATGATTGCCGCTCCACTGAAAAAGGGCGCCGCCTGGGACTTTGATGGCAACGCCGGCGACCTGAAGGTGAAACAGCACTATGACGTCGAAGGCGAAGAAAAAATCGATGTGCCCGCGGGAGAATTTCAAGCGTTCCGCATTCACGGCGAGCAAACGACGCCCAGCCGGATGATGATCGAGCGCTGGTTTGTACCCGGCGTGGGAATTGTGAAAGACATTACGACAATGCAGGACCCGAAAGGCGATTTGCTCCAGCGCATTTCGCTTGAATTGGTGGAAGCGCCCAAAATTGTCGAGCGCCCGGAAGTGAAATCAGACGCCGCACCGAAACGGCTCACGGTGAGTCTTGCGAAAGATGGCTTCGGAAAACCGATGACGACATTCTCGTCGAACACGCCGGAAATTTACGCGCGCTGGCAAGGTCAGCGTTTGCGACAAGGCGCAACGGTGAAAGCTGTTTGGATCGCTGAAAATCTCGGCGAAGATTTTCCTCCCGACTATAAAGTCGACGAGGCGTCTGCTGTCGCTGTAAGCCCGACCACACGCGGCGCATTCACGCTCGCGAGGCCAGAAGATGGGTGGACGCCAGGCGATTACCGCGTCGAATTTTATGTCGACGAAGTCCTCGTCGACGAGGTGAAGATAAAGATCGTGCAGTAAAACGTTGAATCCAAAGCGCGAAGTCGCCGCATCATAACGGAGAAGACCTATTGTCCATGAGAAAGATCCTGATCGTTTTGTTCGCTGGGTGTGTCCTTTTGGTTGCCGGCTGCCATTTGCCCGGCATCCGAGGCAATGGCCACATCAAAACTGAGGAACGACCAATTACCGCTTTTGTTAATCTCGACGCTGGCGGCGCCTTTGAGATTGAGTGGCAAAATGGAGCGCCCGCTCTTCGAATCACGACGGACGAAAATCTGCTGTCTTACGTTGAGAACAATGTTTCCGGCGATACACTGCATCTGAGCACGCGGAAGCACGTTTGGCCTACCCACGGAATCAAAGTCGTTATCCAAAGTCCAACACGGGCAGGTGGAAAAATCAGGGGCGCCGTCAAGTTAACCGCGAACCAGTTGAGCGGGCCAATCTTTGCTTTGGAATCCAAGGGAGCGTCAGAGGTCGTCACTTGATGGTAACATTGATCAACTCCTGGTCGACATGACCGGCGCGAGTCAGTTGGCGGCGGCTGGACTGCAAGCTAAGACAGCCGAAATCTCCACCACCGGCGCTGGCGACGCGGAGGTTGCAGTCAGCGATACTCTGAAAGTTGTGATCACTGGCGCCGGCAAAGTCACCTATTCCGGCAATCCGCCGACGATTAAGAAGCAAATCACTGGCGCCGGCTCAATTCGCCACAAGGATTAGCCCTGTCCTTGTAGGGGGTTTGTGTCAAACGCCTCAGGAGCTTGGCACAAGCGCCTCTACAACACATGTTCAACGGTTCAAATGAAGCGACCATTGGGCATTCGACTCTTGAGTTGGTTCGCGGCACTGGGATCCGCTGGAATGTTTGTCTCGATCGCGCTCGCGATTCTCGACATCGGGCCGCACCTCATGGGCGGCGAGAAAGTGACTCGCTCGGAATGGTTGCACATCGCCGCGCCGCTCGTTGCGGTGATCGGCTGCCTGATGGCTTTGATTGCGTACGGGGTTGCCGCGCGGAAAGCGTGGTCGCGCCATTTAGTGATGGCGATATTTGTGTTGATAATCGTGTATGCGTCCGCACTCGGCGCACTGAACGTGCTTCGACACACGATTATGTGGCGTGCCATCGTTAACGCCTCTTTCTTTGGTTGTGCGAGTGGGTGGTATTTCTACTTCAAACGAAATGTCGCTGATTATTTTCGCGAACTCAGAAGGCGATAGCTCGGGTCAGGGAGAATATTTTTCCTATTGCACTGTTGAGAGCGGAGTGCGAAATGCAGAAACCTGAGGAAATAACATGGTAAAGCGCACATTGCTTTTCGTTTTCGCATTCCTGATTGTGGTCAGTCTGGCGCACGCCAGTGATGAAAGATCAATCAAAGACCTGGCCAAAGCTCTCACAGAACTTTCGTCGGATGTCGATCCAGCTGAGGCCCAGGCGTTGTCTTACACCGCGCATACCACCGCACGCCGGCTCAAAAAAGAATATCGTGTCGCGCTCAACCCGGAGTTTACGGTCTTCCTGTACAATGTCGGCTTGCGAAAGCGCGGCTGGTGCGGGCATTGGGCTCAGGACATCGGGACGGAATTGATAAAACTCGAGCCCAAGACGCTCGTGCTTCACTGGGGTGAAGCTTATCCTAACACAACGAGCGAAAACAACGCGCTGGTCGTGACCGCGCGTAATCAGCGGTTCGAAGATGGGATCCTTATCGATGGCTGGCGCAGGGCCGGTCGGTTATTCTGGTGTCCGGTGATAAAGGACGATGAGTACGAAAAGGAACAGCATTACGGCCATTCCGGCATCACGATGTGGAGAGAAAACATGAAATGGAGCGCGTGGCTGCAGTCTTACGAAACGGCCGAGGAGAAGCCGAAACCAGCCAGCGCGTCTCGCTGAATCGTTCGACTGCGCAGCATTCGTCAGAGGCACAGCGCTGCCACTTGAAAATTGGCGTTTCACATAAACGCCATGCACATTTCTAAAGTGCAAGACGCAAACGTTCAGACCGAAAGGACTGAGGGAGTACAAGGCGCCACCTGAGGAGACTACTTGGAGCCGGATAAAAAAGGCGCTAGGTCCGTTTGCGGTTGTGGGTGTGGTGATCGCAAAATTTCTTGCGAAAGTCAAATTCATCCTGCCCATCCTGTTGAAGTCCGGCGGCACCATGCTGCTGATGATCCTGGTTTACATGCAAATATGGGGATGGCAGTTCGGGGTGGGTTTTGTCCTTCTTTTACTCGTCCACGAAACAGGGCCATTTGATTGTCGCCAGAAAATTTGGACTCAAAGTCGGCGCGCCTGTTTTCATTCCGTTTATGGGCGCGTTCATTGCACTTAAGGAAGCGCCACGCAATGCGTGGATGGAAGCGTGTGTAGGTATTGGTGGGCCGTTGCTCGGAAGCTTGGGTGCATTGGCTTGCAACGCGTTGGGCGAATTCTTCAACGCGCCGATTTTCATCGCTCTGGCGTGGTTCGGATATTTTCTGAATCTCTTCAACCTCACGCCAGTAGGGATGCTCGACGGCGGACGCATCGTGACAGCATTATCCCGCTGGTTATGGTTGCCTGGCTTTGCATTGCTCATCTGGTTTGGATGGAAATATCCAAACTTCGTTATCTGGCTGATTATCATTCTCTCGGTGCCAAGGGTCTATTCGCTCTTCCGTAAAAGGACCGAAGAAGAACAGCGCTATTTCGAAGTCACGCCATCCCAGCGTGGGATAATGTCAGTGCTATACTTTGGTCTGATTGCAGTTTTGCTGTTCGGCATGCACGTGGCACAGCAGGATCTAAACAAATACAACGTTCGCTCCCACGGCCACGGGCGCGACGTCATCATCCAATAGCGCGACTGCTGGACGGAACATGACTGCGGCCTGTGTGCCCAGCGGGTTTTCGAATTGCTGTCACCTTTCGACGGTAGGAATCCGTCGCATCCTGGACTATTCCGCCGCGAAGACCTTTTGCGGTTCGAGCCCGATTTCCTTTAGATCGACGTAAAACGTTTGTCCGATCGGAGAGGAACAAATTCGGGAGCGATGCCGATGAAGTGCAATGATGAGGAATGTTCCTCGTATGCACGTTGCAATTCGCGCATAGCGTCCTCATGTTCTTTAACACCACGTGCACATGCGCGATCGCATCCCCAGGCGTGTAACCCCCGCGACTCGCGCAAGCGGCCTTGAGAATCTCCTTCGCTTCCTGTCGGCGGTTCATCTTCGCGTAGGTGATCGCAAGACCAAAAGGCACTCGCCCACTGACGTCTTGCGACTTTTTGTATAACGCGATCGCGTCATCGAAGCGTCCCATTTCCCTGTAAAGAGCGGCCAGTAGCGGTTCACTATAAAGAAACGTCGGATCAAGCTGCAAGGAGCGCTCGCCAGCGGCCATCGCTTCATCGATTAATCCAAAGTATCGGTAGATCTCGCAGGCGAAATTGCTAACCCACAACGAGGCAGGATCAATTTTCGCCGTGCGGCTTAGATACGTGAGAGTTTTCTCGCGCTCACCGATCGCGGCATAAAATGCAGCGATGAAATAATTCGAGGGCGTTGAATTGGAATCGATTTCCAACGCGCGGAGGTATTCGGCTTCGGCACCGCGGCAGGTCCCAATCGAGGATCCGTTTCGCTTCCGCCAGATAAACATGCGCCTCGGCTTCACGATCGTCGATGTTGATCGCATTCAGCGCGGCCTGCGCGGACATTAGAATAGGCTTCGATCGGTTTTACATAGGCATCCGCCAGCCAGAGCCACGACTTTGCAATTCCCGTCCACGCGCGTGCGAACCGCGGATCTTTGTCGAGCGCTTGCCCGAAGAACTCCAAACTCGTCCGCAGCGCTTGCTCCGTGCTTTTGTCGGACAAAAACAAGCCCTGCAAATACAGGTCATAGGCATCTGTGCTGCGAGACCGTGGCGGAGGTGAAATTTCGAGCTTGAGTTTCAGCGCATCGACGATTGAACACGTGATCTCATCTTGTAGGGCGAAGATTCCATGCATTTCGCGCTCGTACGTCTCCGACCAGATCGTGAACCCGTTTCGGGCATCAATCAGTTCGGCGGCGACCCGAACAAGATTGCCATCACGCCGCACGCTTCCCTCGAGCACGTGATGCACATTGAGCCTCTGCGCAATCTCCGGCAATTCGGCTTCTTTCCCCCTGAACCAAAACGAAGAGCGCCGTGCCGCTACTCGCAGGCCATCGACTTTTGCCAGCGCTGTCAGTATCTCCTCAGCAACTCCGTCGCTGAAATACGCGTGATCCTTCCCAGGACTTAAATCGGTGAAAGGCAAAACGGCGATAGATTTCTCCGATGAAACGTTCGATCCGACAACTTCGACACGGTCTTCCAGTGCGCGATCGGGAGTGCGCACAATCCCGTATCGCGTGAGGTCGAAAAACCAGGATAGCGTGAGCGCCACGGGAAAACCCAGCACGATCAGCACCACGATGAGACGGACCGCCCAAATGGGAATGTCGAATACCGGAAAAACCTGGGCGATGCCTTGAGCCAGCGCCCAGCCGCCCACAACATACGCGACTGCGACGCTATAAACTCTTCGTCGCTTCAGTTCCGCAAAAAAGTCTTTCAGATCCACGGGTTGATTGGGCTTGGCAGCAAGCCTCCTATTTGCTTCTCGGTTCGCAATGGGAACTTTGAGATTCGCTACCCAATCTCAGTCGGATTCGTTAGCGATTGGACTCCGACGGCGCGTCATTCTCGATCAACTTTTGAAAACGCGGATCGTTGCGCACCGGATCCCATTCCCAGCGATGTTTCAGATCGTTGACGGTGATGCTGTAATCGGTGCTATCAACTGCCCCTGGCGTTGCGAGCAGACGCTCGATCAACGGAATAGCCAAATCATTTTCACCGATCCGAGCGTAGATGAGCGCGAGATAGCCATTCATTAATGAACCGTCGACAGCATCTTTCGACTCCGGTTTAAGCTCAACTGCTCGCTGCCCCTCTGCGATCGCTTCGTTCTTCCGCCCGGTCAACGCGTAAAGCCAGCCGAGACTCGCATGCCGATCGGCGCTATCCGGAGCTTCTCTCACCGCTGCTTCAAAAGCTGGTCTTGCTTGTTCGAATGCCTTTTGAGCGTTCGCATTATCTCCCTGGGCAAGATATGTGCAACCCTCCAGGAAGATTTTCGGCGTCAATCCCGCATTGCTATAAGAAATTTCGCTGACCGATGATGTCTCCAAAATCTTTTTGGCCGCGGAATAATCGCGTTGCAACATGGCCACATCCCATCGGGCTGCGGTGATACTGCCGTCTGGGTCAACACCGGCTGGAATCTCTTCCAGCATCGACTTCAGTAGACGAGTGTCTCCTTTCCATTGAAAATGGATGTAGCCGTTTTGGATTTTGGCCACAAGGGATGACGGAGCGAGGGTGCGCATTTGGTCGGCCCAACGCGCCGCTTCCGGCCATCGCCGTATTGACGAGTTTGTGTACATAAGTTCGCGCGCAGTGTTCGGATTTTGCGGATCGAGCTTCGCAACTCGTTCGTAGGCCTCAAGTGCCTCCTGCCATTTGCCCTGCCGGCGCTCAATCGCCGCGATCAACCGGCGCGTATCCGCATTGCTCGGCGATAAACGAGATGCGATCTCAAATTGCTCCAGCGCCTTGTCGTAGTCTTTGTCCATCCAGTAAATGCACTGGCCGAGCGCGAAGTGGCCTTCGGCAAGATTAGGTTGCAGTCGAAGCGCAGTTTCCGCTTCAGCGAAGGCTTTCGTTCTCCAACTGTCGGTCGGTTCATAATAACGGAAGACTTCAGCACACACAGATGCGAGCCGCGCGTGAGCGAGCGCGAAATTTGGATCGAGCTCGATCGCCTGCATGTAAAGCTGCTCCGCGGTCTTGTAATCCTCGAGCAACGTGTCCGGATTGCGCGAAATCTGGTTCGCGCGAAGATAAAAAACGTACGCATCGGCATTTTGTGTCGGTTTCGCTGCTGCCTGTGCTTTTTCATCGTCGCTAAGCGTTGCGCGAAGTGTATCGGCAATTTCGCTGGCCAATTCTCCCTGCAATCCGAGCGAATCCACCAGAGTACGGTCGTAGCGGTTTGCCCAAATCTGCCGATTATTTTGTGTATCGATCAATTGCACATTCACCACCACTCGATCGCCTTCCTTGCGCACGCTGCCCTCGAGAATGTTCGCCACGGCAAGCTTCCTGCCGATGTCGTGCAGGTTCTGACCTGCCGCGTCACGAAACGCCATTACCGACGACCGACTGATCACTCTAAGATCCTTGATCTTTGCCAAACTCGTTAGGATGTCATCCTGAATGCCGTCGGCGAAAAACGCGTTGTCTTTTGCCGGACTGAAGTTCTCGAAAGGCAACACCGCGATGCTTTTCTCTTCGGGTAGTAACGATGGCTGGTTTTGCCTCCAATAAAACCAGAGGCACAGAGCGATGAGACCAATCGAAGCGACTGCGGCTACGATTGCCAGATAAACGCGTCGAAACGCTCGTGGAGCGCCGGTTGCTGCAGCTTTGGCCGCCTGTTCCAGGCGGGCTTGCCGAATCGCTTTCGGCAGTTCGGGATTTCCGACACCGTCTCCGTGAAAATTGACAAGGAAGATGGGAACGCCGTGCTTTCCGGCGCATTCTCCCAAGTCATGCAAGTAGTGACCCCATTGTCGTGAATGGGCAAGATCTTCGGCCACTCTTTTGGACAACAGGATATGGCCTCGCATCTCCCCAATCCATCACTCGCCGGGCAAGATTGATTCCAGCGCCTGCGACGTTTATCCGATCATTTACGTCGCGAACTTCATCAATTGGCCCGCTGTGAATACCCATCCGAAGCTTCAGTTGCGGATATTCTTTCAACTTTTTGCTGATCTCGATCGCACACCGCACCGGCGCTTCCAGACTGTCAAAGAATACGAGTGCCATTCCATCGCCCGCGGGAAGTCGAATTAGCTTCCCCGCTTCTTTGGCACTGCGGACCTGCTCGGTCCCACGGACAATTTCATTCAGCTGCTCCTGATATTGACTCTGCTCATCGAGAAGCTGAGTAGAATAAGCGACCAGATCCATAAACAGGATGTGGCCAATCTGTAATCGGACTGACGTTCCTGACTCAGAGGGCATGGGTTGCACCGCAATCTTGCGCGATGTTTCCGATTTCTGAAATGTAATTCCGCGAAACGGCTGCCCACATCAGCCCGACGCTGCTCACCATGTTGTGCTAAAATTATCGGATGCCGTTTCAGCTTGAATCCAACTTTAAACCCCGCGGCGACCAGGGACAGGCGATCGCCAAACTGTTGAAGTCTGATCGAGGCGGGAAACCGCCATCAGACACTGCTCGGCGTGACCGGCTCAGGCAAGACATTCACCGTCGCCAATGTCATCCAAAAGCTGGATAGGCCGACGCTGGTCATTTCGCACAATAAAACACTGGCCGCGCAACTTTACTCGGAGTTCAAGCAATTCTTCCCGCATAACGCCGTCGAATATTTCGTTAGCTATTTCGATTATTACCAGCCAGAAGCTTACATCCCGCGCTCCGACACCTACATCGAGAAGGATTCCTCCATCAACGAAGAGATTGAGCGGTTGCGCCTGTCGACCGCTAGCGCGCTGCTTTCACGACGCGATGTCATCGTAGTGGCAAGCGTGTCGTGCATCTACGGAGTCACGTCGCCCGAGGATTATGCACAGATGTTGCTCACTGTGAAATATGGACAGCGCATCAGCCGCGAAGCGGTGCTCGGTCGGCTGATCGATATGCTTTACGAGCGTAACGACATGAATTTCTCGCGCGGCAGGTTCCGTGTGCGCGGTGACGTGGTTGAGGTTTATCCCGCAACCGCGGATGAAGAAGGAATCCGCCTCGAATTTTTCGGTGACGAGATTGATGCGATCCGGCGATTTGATCCGCTGACAGGTCACACGCGCGAATCGTTAAACGTCATCACATTTTTTCCAGCGAAACAGTTCGTGACACCGGCGGACAAGCTGAATCGTGCGCTGCGCACCATCCGTGACGAGCTTGAGCAGCGGATCATTGAGCTCGAATCGCAAAACAAACTGCTCGAGGCGCAACGGCTGCGCATGCGCACCGAATACGATTTGGAGATGTTGCAGGAAATGGGTTTTTGCAACGGGATTGAAAATTATTCGCGCCATTTGTCCGGCCGTTCTCCCGGCTCGCGGCCTTACACGATCATCGATTTTTTTCCGGACGATTTTCTCACCGTGATCGACGAATCGCACGCCACGATCCCGCAGATCGGCGGGATGTACGAAGGCGATCGGTCGCGCAAAACTGTGCTCGTAAATTACGGGTTTCGTCTGCCGAGCGCACTCGACAATCGCCCGCTTGAATTTCGATGAATTCATGAAGTTGACGGACCAGACAATTTATGTGAGCGCGACGCCGGCAGAATTCGAAATTCAAAACAGCGTCGTCGGCAACAAAGGATACATTCCGCATAAACGGCAGCGCATCGGAGAGGCAGAATTAGTTCCGTTCGAGGTCGCCGGTAGAGCGCGCTCGCCCAGCGCGCCGGGGAGAGCGGTCGGCGGCGCACTCGGCGAGCGCGCCCTACCGGTTTCTCGAACCGATGAGCCACCGGAAAAATTCGATACGCACACGCCGGGCGCGCCGCTCGTAGTCGAGCAGATCATTCGGCCTACCGGACTTCTCGATCCGAAAATTACGATGAAGCCGCTTAAGAATCAGATCGACGAAACGATGGAGCTTTGCCGTCAGCGCGTGGAAAAAGACGAGCGCGTTCTGGTGACGACGCTGACCAAGCGAACAGCGGAAGATCTGGCTGACTATTTACGGGATGTGGGATTGAAGGTGCGCTATCTGCATAGCGATATCGATGCGATCGAGCGCGTGGAAATTTTGCGCGGTTTGCGCGCGGCGGAATTCGACATTCTCGTCGGCATCAATCTGCTGCGCGAAGGCCTCGATCTACCCGAGGTTTCGCTGGTGTGCATTCTGGACGCGGACAAGGAAGGATTTTTGCGCAGCCAGACTTCGCTCATCCAGACAGCCGGCCGAGCGGCGCGCCACATCAACGGCGAAGTGGTGCTCTTCGCCGACACGATCACGCAAAGCATGGAAGCGCTCATTTCGATTTCCGAATACCGGCGAGCCAAGCAGATGGAGTACAACGAAACGCACGGCATCACGCCGCAAACTGTCCGGCGCGCCGTCCAGGAAAGTCTGCATACAATTTTGCGCGGACGCGAAATCGAGTCGTCGGTGATCCGCGAAACCGGTGGCGACTTCAACCTCTCGGAACTGCTGCGCGAATTGGAGCAGGAAATGCAGGAGGCTTCGGCAAATCTCGAATTCGAGCGGGCCGCGCTGTTGCGCGACCAGATTATGGAAGTAAAAAGCGGATCACGGGTTTGGCGAAAATTGAACCGAAGCGCCGACCCATAAAATACTCACGCAACTGCCGGCCGGCGCCGCTCGCGCGTGTAGGTGGAACGCGTTGTCCTCAACGCGTGGTAAATGGAGACGGCCCGCCCTCGGGCCGTATAGGTGACGGCGCGAGGGCGCGCCGGCTCTACCATCGTCTTGAGGACAAGACGATCCACCTTGTCGATTTTCGCCGCACGTGCGAGAAATCGCCGATGCCGAAGACGAAAACCAAATCGAAAACCGCAAACATATACGCGGTCGTCGGTTCGGATGAGGCTGAAGTAAAACACTTTGCCGCGGAGCTGGCGCAGAAACTCGTGCCTGACGACGCCGGCGATTTCGGCCTGGAAGTAATCGATGGCGTCGCAGATAACGCCGATCAAGCCGCCGGTCGAATTCGATCGGCGATCGAGGCGTTGCAAACCTTGCCTTTCTTCGGCAGCACAAAAGTGGTCTGGCTGAAAAACGCGAACTTCCTCGGCGACGACGTAAAGGCGCGCTCAAACGCCGTGCAAACTGCGCTCGAAGAATTGTCTGCGTTGATCGACGGCGGTATTCGGTGCCGAAGTCACGCTTTTGATCAGCGCTACAGAAGTGGATAAGCGGCGCTCATTTTACAAGACGTTGGTTAAACGCGCGGAGATTCAGGTTTTCGACCGGCTCGATTCGGCACGGGCCGGCTGGGAAGAACAGGCAACTGAAATCGTTCTGGGCCGCGCAGAAAAGCGAAAATTGGAATTCGATGAGGCTGCGCTGGAACTGTTCGTTTTGCTGACCGGAGGCGATACGCGACAGATCGATAACGAGTTGGAAAAGATTGACACGTTCCTCGGGAAGGATCGCGCCGTGCGTGTCGAGCTTGTTCGTGAGTTGGTTCCGCTCTCGCGTGCCGGAGTAATTTTCGAATTGAGCAACGCGCTGAGCGCCCGGGATCTGGAACTGGCGCTGATGCTCGTGCGACGTTTGCTCGAGCAAGGTGAAAGCGCCGTGGGTATTTTGCTGGCCGCAATCGTGCCGACGATCCGCAATTTGTTGCTGGCAAAAGATCTGATGGAGCAGCATGGGATTCGGCGTTCGCAGTCGCCGTTTCAATTCATTGCTGCCATGAACCGGTTGCCCGCAAAAGCAACGGAGCATTTGCCACGCAAAAAAGATGGCTCAATCAACGCCTACGGTCTGGCCATCGCCGCGCAACACGCGAATCAGTTCAATAGCAATCAACTAATCGAGGCGATGCGCGCCTGCCTCGATGCAAATGTCAAACTCGTGACCACACAGCTAGATCACGAGCTGATTCTGACGGAAGTAGTCGTGAAATTACTTCGAGACAAGGAGTGATGGCTTCCCAGTCGTCACATTGAGTTCGTCCGGTGCCCAACCGTCGCTCCTTGAATAGCTCACACAGTGCCTTCTTGGCGTCGTGCCACCGGCCCGATATACGGAATGTCCCAGCGCACGCCTGTAAACGCTTTCACGGTGGCGACAATCCACACAACCAAAAACGCTATGTGAACAAGCGCCTGTATGATTCCCCAAAAAAATACCAGAATTCCACCAATCGCCGGAATCGACCAAAGGATCAGGAAGAGAATTTTAGAGACGATGTTAAACAAAAGCCACGCGCCGCCGAAGATGATCGATTGCATCGCGTAAAAGCGCACAAAGCTGTCGTGCTTCTCGACAATGTAAAAAATGATCCCGCCAATTAATGGAATACAGGCGAGTGCCGCAGCCACGTTTGAAGGTAAACCGGTCGACGTTGATTTTGGCCCGAGCTCAGGGGCTGGACCTGATGGAGGCGGAGCTGGAGTAGGCTCTTGATCGGGCATGATCTACATACACCGAATGCAAAATCCGTTGTCAAGCAATCTTGCTTTAACGCTTCCTTTTCGCTTTCGCTCGCCCCCCATGCGCAATATGATGCGCTCGTAAAACCCCCAATATCCATGGCCAAAAGTTCCCCTCCCCCTTTCGAACGCGCTTTCACCCTGATCGAGGTGCTGGTTGTAATCGCGATTATCGTCATACTCGCCGCGATCCTCATTCCAAGCCTCAATAGTGCTCTTGAGAGCGCAAAAGCCACAAAAGACTTGAGCAACCTGCGGCAGATCGGAGCCTTGATGCAGACTTACCTCAACGACAAGGACAGATTCTTCCCGTTACAGCGCACTTGGCCGGGGACGAAGCGCTGCACGCCCGTGCTTTATCCCAAATACGTTGGAACCAGACGCATTTTCCAATCGCCTTTCGATAAGCGGCCAAGTTTGGAAACCGATCTGGCACCGGTCAGCTACAGCATCAACCACAACATGTATGCAGTAGCCGCGGTAAATGGCAACATGCTAAAAGTGGCGTCACCCGCTTCGACATTTTTTATGGCACCTACATACACCGGAAATCCAGCAGCTCTCTCGTGGACGGGCACTGCCTACCAGCGCACCCGATTTGCCAGTAGGCGGTACTGGGGAAACAACGGGAACTCATCGCAGTGGCAAGAAGATCAACGTCCTATTCTGCGATTGGCACACAGAAACCGTGACATTCGGCCCGGCAAGCACAGAAGGGACATTTCAAGATACAATGCTTCCGCTCGGTTAGAAACATTGGGACCCAACGAAGTAACGAGCGCGCTCGCATGATCTCCATGCGTGCCGAGCATCGGCCGCATCCTAATTCGGCAAGCAGTTACTTGCCGCTAACCGGTAAAAAAATGTCATGCGCTCGCGCTTATGCGGCCAGTGTGCCCTCATTTCAGATAGCAATGTCGCGCCACTTTTCGCCAATCGAGGTAAAGAAAAGTCTGATGTCAGCGCGGATTTCGTCCGACTCTGATCACAATTCCGGCAGGCGAGAAATCGAAAACGCTTCAGCAAGCCGGCGCGATTTGCGACCGGATGATCGCAGCGGGACTTGATCGTCAATCGTTTGTCGTGGGTCTTGGCGGCGGAATGATTGGCGACCTTTCTGGATTCGTGGCGGCGATTTATCACCGCGGCATTCCGCATGTTCAAATTCCAACAACGCTGCTCGCAATGGTGGACAGCTCGATCGGTGGCAAAACCGGTGTTGATACATCTGCGCGGGAAAAATTTGATCGGCGCCTTCCACCAGCCCTCGCTGGTCATTGATGATCTCGATGTTTTGAAAACGCTGCCGCGTCGGCAATTCAATCAAGGATTCGCTGAGATGATCAAGCACGCCATGATCGCAGATGCAAAAATGTTCCAGACGCTGAAAGTAGCACGAGCCTCCGGCTTGCGCCGCGCAAGCGGGACGCATGCGCTACAATCACTCATCAAGCGCAATATCCAGATCAAATCCAGAATCGTGGCTAAAGACGAGCACGACCGGACCGGCGAGCGCGCTCTTTTGAATTTCGGCCATACCATTGGCCATGGGATCGAGCGTGCCGGAAATTACCGGAAATTTTTGCATGGCGAGGCAGTGAGCCTTGGAATTGTCGCCGCCTGCTCGATCTCCGTAAAACGAGCTGGGCTGCCGGCGGATCAGCGCGCCGCAATTGTTGATCTTCTTGAGCGATTCGAGTTACCAACGCAGTTGCCACGTAAATTTCCGCGTAAGAAGATTCTCGACGCAATAAAGTTCGACAAAAAATTCGAAAGCGGAAAAATCCGGTTCGTTGTGACACCACGCATCGGCACTGCACGTATCACGAACGACGTGACTCTCAATGACATTCGTGAGGCAGTGAAACAACTGTAGGGCGTCTATGTCAGACGCCACGGCGTTTCAGAGAAACGCTCTACAAATCGGGCGATTGAGTTCAATCGCCACTGCCGCGCGCTTTGGAATAATACTCGACTAATCCGTTCGCCACGCTGTCGGCGTATTCACGGTAGATGCTTTTACGTTCAACGCCGTTGATGTTGCGCGTGCCTTCGTAATCGCCGGCCTCAATGCGGGCGAACACATCTTTGCTGTTCATGACATACGGCTCGCAGTACACGACCGGACAACGGTAAAGACGTGTCGCCAGCAAATTGCGCGCGTACACATAACCGCTGGCACCGACTTTGGTTGTGCTGTTAGTCGTTGGATACGCGTACGGCGGCAGACCAGTCTCGCGCAACATCGCGAGAGCAATCGTATCGGCCAGCGGTAACTCCTCGTCGTACGCGCGACTCAGGAGGCGCCGGATCATTTCGAAGCGTTGATCATCGAATTCCAGCTCCTCCGCCAAATACGATCCGTTGACCAGCAGGTGAAGATGATTCGTGTCGGTCAGTATCGGACTCGTCGGGTCGCCCCATGCTTCAGCGTTGAAATGCAAACACAGCACAAGATCAGGATGCAGTTTGAAATTCACCAGTGCTCGCACGACGCCGAATCTCGCTATAGCGGTAGAACAAAATTTCGCTTTGCCAGCGGATAGTGTTCTCCTTCTCCGGATCAGTCGAATCAAGAACTTCGGCGCGCGGCTGCGGAACGCCATTTCTAATTAGAATCTTTCTGGCCAATTCGCGGAAATCATCCGGACGCTTGCCGGTTATCGGCTCATCATTACTTCGAACAAACGAAACTTTCGCACCGAGATCGCGCAATCGCGCCGCCAACAATCGCGCCACGCGCAACGTCAGATCGCCCTCTTGAACCGGCTTGCTGTCGCCGACCTGAAACCAACGTTCCTCCATCTTCGCCCAGCTGCCTCCGAGATGCCCGGGGTCGAGCGCGATTTTTAAACCTGAGAGCGGCTTGTTTCGTTCCACCGATGGTAAAGACTTCGCCGGACGCCAAAGTCGCGGCACTTGTTTCCGCTCTTCCACGCCATCGGCAAACCGCAGGGTGAAAAATGTGTGCGCGTCGCGATTCATGAGGATCCGCGCCGTATCGTCTTTTATCTCGATTAAATCGGGCGCGAAACCGTGAGTGCCGTAGACATCATTGATCAGGTGCGCAAACTCATCACGCGTGATTGTCTGTTGGTAATGTTCGAGAACATCCCACCGCGGCTTATTTCCAAGAACGCTAACGTTGTCCGCGGCCTGGAGATTTGCCGCAAGGATCGCTGCAAATAACCAAGTCGAAGCCCCGATGACGTGCGTTCGCCACTTTATGGCGACCCAAGCGAATCGCTTCGGCGTGCTGAATCGGTGAACGCTTGTTTCGTTGAATCGCAAATCCGATGTAACTGTGTAACGATTCAACGAATTACCCCACGCATGTTAACGGTTCTTTTTCTCGGCGACATTGTTGGCCAGCCAGGTCGCACCGCGGTAATCGCCCGGTTGCCGGATCTGAAGGCGAAATACGCGTTGGATTTCGTTATCGTCAACGGCGAGAACGCTGCGGGGGGTCGCGGTATCACTGGCAAAATCACCATCGATCTTTTGCGCGCCGGCGTCTCAGTCATCACAAGTGGCGACCATATCTGGGACCAGAAAGAGATTTTATCGTTCATTGACACCGAACCCCGCTTGTTGCGCCCGGTGAATTATCCTAAGGGTACGCCCGGTAATGGATCGATCATTCTTGAAACGGCCAAAGGAAAAATCGGCGTTATCAACGTACAGGCGCGCACATTCATGCAGCCGATCCTGGACAATCCATTTCGTTCAGTCGAAGCAGCAGTCACAAAAATGCGCAACGAGACGCCAAACATTATCGTCGATGCACATGGCGAGACGACGAGCGAAAAAATTGCGCTTGGCCGATTTCTCGACGGCAAAGTGTCCGCTGTCTTCGGCACTCACACTCACGTTCAAACGGCGGACGACCAGATCTTCCCGGGTGGCACGGCTTTTTTATGCGACGCTGGAATGTGCGGCCCCGTGAATTCTATCCTGGGACGCGCCGTGGAGCCGATCCTGAATCGGTTTATCTCAAATCTGCCGTCATCATTTCCGGTAGCCGGCGGCGAAGTACGCTTGCGCGGCGCCGTCGTTCAGATTGATGAGACGACCGGTCGCGCGGAGAGCATTACGCGGGTGGATGAGGCCAGTGCCGCATGCATTCGGCGCGTCAGAGCACGAGCCAAAGCCAAATATCGAGAATTCTTCGTCATCCGAACAGACTTGAAACTGTTGAACTTACAGCCAACTATTCACGCCTCTAGGTTCGAATTGTCTAAAGAGTATTAACGTCCAACAGAAATCTATGAACAGATCCTTTGCTTTTATTTTAATGACATCGTTGGCCCTGTGCGGTTCACAGGTATGCCCGGCAGCAAAAAAACAGAATGCCGAAGCGAACAAAAAGAATCCCGAAGCGAACAAGCTGGCCCTCGAGGGCGCTGAGGCCGCTAAAAAGCAAGACTGGAACAAAGCGGTTGACCTCCTTAAGAAGGCCAGCCGCCATGGATCACAAATATATCGACGAGCTTTCGGCGGTCTATCAGCGGCGCGGATATGCCGCTGCAAACGAGCAGAGATATGGGGACGCCATCAACGACTACGACGAAGCGCTCAAACTTACCCCGCAGGAAGCGCCGCGCATCCATGAACAGCGTGCGGCGGTCGAAATGAAGATACAGGACTACGAAAAAGCCCTCGCAGACTATTCCGAACTTATCAAGTTGAAGCCGAACGAGATTAAATACGTCAGTTACCGCGCGTACATTTACGAGCTAAAAAACGATCTTCAAAATTCAATGGCCGACAACGAAACGATCTTGAAGGCGGACCCCAATAATCAGGAGGCGAAGGCGCGTAAGCAACGGCTTGAACAAAAAATTGCCGAAAGGACGCCGCTGACTCCTCCACCGCGAACGCCCACGCCTTCACCAGCAGGCAAAAAGAAGCCCTGAGAAAGCGTTCTCGACAGCTGACTCCCGCTGCGCCCTCTCCGACCGCGTAATTACGGCTCGGTCAATTCAGCGGCTTCTTCGCTTTCCTCAGCAGTTTCCGGCGCCGAGAATTTTCGTTTCCGGCGGTTTGCCGGCAAAGGCGCGAGGGTCATGGTGATATTACGACCGGCGATCTTCGGGTCGGTTTCGACCTGCGACATGCTTGAAAGATCGTCGCGAACTTTTTCCACCAGATGAGTCCCCAGCTCCTGGTGCGCCATTTCACGGCCCCGGAATTGCAGCTGAACACGCACCTTGTTGCCGCGGTCCAGAAATTCTTCGGCGTGCCGGACTTTCGTCACGTAATCGTGCTCGTCGATGTTAACGCGGAACTTAATTTCCTTCAGTTTCGAGCCGGACGGCTTTTTATCTTTCGAGTGTTTGGAAATGTCGTATCGGAACTTTCCGAAATCGACAATCTTGCACACCGGCGGATTCGCCGTAGGCGCGACTTCGACCAAATCCTGGCCGAGAGTTTGAGCTTTACGCAAGGCGTCGGTTAAGCGCATGACGCCAAGCTGTTCACCGGAGGACGCTATAATGACTCGGACTTCGCGAGCGCGAATCCGGCCGTTTACACGAATTTGTGGTTGCAGATTAGATCGATCTCCTCAGCGGCGAAACGGGAGTGCACCGCGCCGCCGTGTTACATTTATCGCAATTTCAGGCATCAGCATCCGCAAACGCCAGGGCACCCTTTCTTCGCCACGGCTGCGATTAACCGCAACGAAGTGCTCACATTAAAGTTCGCAAGCAGAAGAGAAGTTGTAGGCAACAATTTCACACTGGCAAGGCCAAAGTCGTGACGATTAGGTGGCGATCCCCCGCGACATCACTTTACCGGCGGGTCGCCAAAGTGCGCTTTGTGCGCCGCGTACGCAGCCGCATCGTCTAGCATTGAATCGATTGTCGCTGCCAATGGCTCGAGTTTGACCACTCCAGAAAAAATGGCGCGATCCCCGATTTCAGTATCAATCACGAATGCCGGTCGTTGCGTGATCTGTAATGCGCGGAATTCCGCGGTCGACGTTCGAACGCGCTTTTCAATCGCTGACGATTTCGCGAGCTCGAGCAATTTGCTGGTTTCGATGCCGGCCGCTTCCGCCCCGATTTCAGCCGCAATATTCCAATCAGCGACGTTTTTGCCTTCCCGCAGCGCTGACGCGAGCAAGCGCGAGCCGGACGCGATCGTCCGTGAAACCAAAATCCTTCGCCGCTTCGGCTACACAATTCGGCGCGAGCCACTCTGGAAGATTCGGCTCGTACCAGTCAGTGTTGAGCATGAACGCGGAACGCATCATCATTCCGCTACGTCGATAAAACCATTGCTCTTGTTCGCGTGAAGTCGGCAAACCAGTGGGATCCATCAGCGCGATTTTCCACTGAAACTGAACCCGTCCGTCATATCGTCTTTTCAATTCCGCCCATGTCGGCTCGGACCAGAAACACCAGCTTGAAACCACATCAAGATAATCAGTGACAGTGATGGTCATGCTTAATCTTAGAAAGGTTACAGGAGTTACAAGATCCAAAAGTCACCACGTTGAAGCATCGAACAGGCCATGTCTATCCTTGTCATGTTGAGCGAAGCGAAACATCTCTGATTTTATTTTTTAGCACCGCTGCCGGAAGACAATCAGAGATTCTTCGCTTCACTCAGAATGACAACAATGTCGTTTTCATTTAACGCTCGATTGCTTTAACGAATTACGACGGTTTCCGCATCTCACGGTTGAATCTCAATCACATCTTACTTTTCCTTGCAATCGTTTCGCCGCTGCTCGTTCTGGCTCGTGCGTGGCGCCCGAACGCGCCCTATCACGGCTGGCGGCTCGCGGCGGTCGTTGTGCTGGCAGTTACTGCTGTCGCATGGTTTCTCTGGCCTGATGTCAGCGGGTACATCGGAGGCGCGGCATGGTTCCTTCTGCTGTTTCTGCCGACTATCGCGCTGCGAAAAATAACGCAACTCGCTGCGCAAGGAGATTATGAATCGGCTGCCAGACTTGGGGCTGCTATCCAAATTTTGCACCCCACTGCCGAACTGCGCGAGCAAGTCCGGTTATTTCGGAATTTGAAATCTACACGCCACAGATTCGCGCACGTTCCATTCCGTTTCGTCCGATAACGATATGGCCACTTCTGCTCGGCGCAGTCAGCTTCGAAGCGCGCCGGCGGTTTTCGTTTTGATCGTGGCCAACGTGCTTGCTTTCCTATACGAGATTTATGCTGGAGGTTGGAACGATCCAGACGTTTTGCATCGGATTGGTGCGGTCGAGTCAGACGCGGTTGTTGCGCAGGCCGAATACTGGAGGCTGTTCACGGCGCTTTTTCTACATGCTGGCTTTTTGCATCTCGGATTTAACCTTTTTGCTCTTTACGTTCTGGGTCCGCCGCTCGAGCGCTCCATCGGCACGATACGATTTCTCGCGTGCTATCTAATTTCCGGGGTCGCCTCCAGCGCAGGGGTAGTTGCTTTAACTGAGATCGGGCTGATTCAATCCGAGTCAACTCGTAGGCGCTTCAGGCTGCATCATGGGCGCGGTCGGTGCATGGGCGGGACTCTTAATGCGACATCGTCATGCGCCATTCGCGAAACAGCGGCTCGCAAACATCGGCCTGATCGTCGCGATCCAAATCGCATTCGATCTTTCCACGCCGCAGGTCAGCATGGCCGCGCACATGTGCGGATTGGTTGCCGGGTTTTTTCTCGGGCTCCTGCTCGCACCGCGTGCTGTAGCCGGGGGCGGTGGCCCCGGCTGGAGCTACTAGTGTCCGATTCTAAAATCTCGAGAGTGAAATGACCACTACTTGCCGTATGAAGTTTTCTTGATTAACTGCGGCTCTGTCCGCCTTGGTATTTGAATGGTAATTCATCAAATCTGCTTCCTCGCAGTGCTGTTTTAACGCCCGCGGCTAGAGAACTGGTTAGAACACATGCCGACTTTTCAAACTTACAATGTCACCCCGATCCTGCCGGCAACGCTCGAGCCGCTACGGGAACTGAGCTTCAATCTCTGGTGGACATGGGAACCAGCGGCTCGCCGATTGTTCCGGGAACTCGACCCCGAACTTTGGAACCAGACCAATCATAATCCAGTGCGGATGCTGCAGCTTTCGCGGCAATCCCGCCTTGAAGAGCTCGCACAGGACAACGAATTTTTTGCAGGGAACTCAAACAGGTCTTCCAGGATTTTGAGAAATATCTCGGACGCCAGGACACGTACGGAAAGACCGGGCCCGCCGCCGCGATCAACAATCCGATCGCCTACTTTTCCGCCGAGTTCGGTTTTCACGAATCAATTCCGAATTACTCTGGCGGCCTCGGCATTCTGGCTGGCGATCATTGCAAATCGGCGAGCGATCTTGATCTGAATTTTGTTGCGATTGGTCTGCTCTATCGCCACGGCTATTTCCGGCAACAGATCGATAAGGACGGCGTTCAGGCAGCAATTAACCTGAACCAAAATTTTTACCACCTGCCGATCCGCGAAGCTCGCCGCGGCGAAATGAAACTTCTCATTTCGGTCTCGATTCTCGATCGGGAAGTTTTCGCGAGGGTTTGGGAATTGCGCGTCGGACGCGTGAACGTCTATCTCCTCGACACCGACATTCCTGAGAACAACCCGGAGGACAGACGCATCACCGCAGAGCTTTATGGCGGCGATCTCGAGATGCGCATGCGCCAGGAAATCATGCTCGGGATCGGCGGCGTGAAAGCTCTCACCGCGCTGGGGATCCAGCCGGACGTGTTCCACATGAATGAAGGACACTCAGCCTTCCTCGCGCTGGAGCGGATCCGCCTGAACGTCGTCGAGAAGAAGCTGAATTTTTATTCGGCGCTGCAAGTCGTGGCGGCGGCCAATGTCTTCACCACGCACACGCCGGTTCCCGCCGGCAACGACTCCTTCTCGCGCGAGATGATGCAAAAATATTTCGGGAAATTCGCAAAGGAACTAAACATTCCATTCGAGGAGCTGTTCTCATTCGGCCACACGCGTCTCAACCCCGACGAGCCATTCAGTATGACTATCCTGGCATTGCGGCTCAGCAGACACGCGAATGGCGTCAGTGAATTGCACGGTAAAGTGAGCCGATCGCTGTGGAAAGACGTTTGGTCGGGCGTTCCCATGCACGAGGTGCCGATCACCAGTATCACCAATGGCGTGCATACCAAGACATGGATGGCACCCGAATTTGCGGCGCTTTATCGCAAGCATCTCGGCGATTGGGAGGAGCACCTGACTGAACCTGATTTTTGGCGTGGTGTCATCGACATCCCGGGCACGCAACTTTGGGACACGCATCAACAACTTAAACGTCGCCTCATCGATTTTGTTCGCGATCGCGAGCGACAACGCCGCGAACGACTGGGCGAATCGCCAGAGTCGATCCGCAGAGTTAATCGCATCCTTGATCCGGAAATTTTGACTGTCGGTTTCGCCCGGCGGTTCGCGACTTACAAGCGCGGCGCACTTTTGTTCAGCGACAAGGAAAGATTGAAGCGACTGGTGAACGATGCGACGCGCCCGGTGCAATTCATTTTTGCAGGCAAAGCGCATCCCCGCGATGAAGCAGGCAAGGCGCTGATCAAGGAAGTTTACAAATTCAGCCGCGAATCAGGTCTCGAAACTCGGATCATTTTCGTGGAGGACTATGACAGCTACATCGCGCGACGCCTCGTGCAAGGAGTTGACCTCTGGCTGAACCATCCGCTGCGTCCGTTGGAAGCAAGCGGCACCAGCGGAATGAAATCGGCGCCTAACGGAGGAATCAATCTCAGCGTGCTCGATGGCTGGTGGCGTGAAGGTTTTAACGGGAGCAACGGATGGGCTATCGGCGGCGACATCGATGACGGTAGTACGGAATTTCAAAACGAAGTGGACGCAAGCAGCCTTTATCAATTGCTCGAAAACCAGATCGTTCCGCTTTATTACGCCAAACCCGACGGCAAACTTCCCCTGGCGTGGCTGCAATTAATGCGCGAATCAATTCGGAGCGTCACGCCTGTGTTCAACACGCAACGGATGGTGAAGGAATACACGGAACAACTTTATGTTCGCGCTGCGCGGGCACACGAAAATCTCTCCAGGGACAGCTGCGGCGCCGCGACGCATCTCAGCCAATGGAAAACGCAGATGCGCAAAGATTGGGCGCAGGTGCAGGTGTCTGACGTCCAGCTAACCAACAAAGATCGGCAAAGTATTTCGGTTGGCGAATCCCTTGCAGATTAGCGCGCGCGTGCATCTGGGTGCGCGTTGATCCCCAGCATGTGCGCGTCGAAGCGTATCACGGCGAAGTGGACAACGGCGACCTTCGCAATCCCACCGCGACGGTGCTAAATCAAAGCCGACCAGGTCGGGAATGGGCAATGGCGATTACATTTACCAGGGCAGCATTCCCGCAACCGAAAGCGGCACCTACGGCTTTAGCGTCCGGGTCGTGCCCACGCATCCCTGCCTAATGCAAGCGCACGAACTGCGCCTAATCACCTGGTCGTAGCTATCGCTGTTTGCGGTCGATTCAGCGCTCGACGTGCGATTCCAGTCTCGCCGTACGCGAACTCGCCATGCAATAGAGCAACGCTATGAAGATTCCATCGAAGAACGAATCGACCGGCTGCAGACCGGCGGAATCATCGACATGCATTTCGATTTGCCGATGGATTTGTACGAAAAACGCCAGCGCAGAGATGTTCTTGAAACAGAATTTTTGCCGGAATTCGAAGCGGGCAACGTCTCTGTTGTCGGCGCAGCGATTTACATTGAAGACCGCTATCTGCCTCGGAAGCCGGTCTGCGCGTGGCACTCGATCAAATTGCACGGCTGTACGCCGAAACAGCGGCATCCGAGCCGCTTCGCGATTTGCAAAAATTATCGCGAAATTCAGGCGGCGCGGGAAACGGGCAGGATTGCGTTTCTCATCACGATGGAGGGCGTGGAACCGTTGGGCACTGATCTAAATCAATTGCGCGTGTTTTACGAACTCGGTGTGCGCGCAATCGGACTCACGCACGCCCGACCCAATGCGGCTGGACACGGCGGAGTTTTCGCGGCGAGCGGCTCGGCGGCTGAAGGGTTGACATCGTTCGGTCGCGAAGTCGTGCGTGAGTGCGAAGCGCTCGGGCGTGATTATTGATCTTGCGCACATCAACCCGGCTGGGTTTGAAGAGATTCTCTCGATGACAACCAAGCCGCCGATCGTGTCGCACACGAACGTCCGCCAGTACTACGACATCGAGCGCAACATTAGTGATGAACAAATCAAGATGATTGGTGAACGGCGCGGGGTGATCGGCGTCAACTCCATCCTCGTGAGCCCGCGAGAACAAGAGAGCACACTCGACAAGTACATCGATCACATCGAGCACATAGCGAATTTGATCGGAATCGATAGCGTCGGCGTCGGCTTCGATTTCTTCGAATTTATTTACCGGCAGTGGCCCGAATCCAGGCAGAAGGAGCTCGCTGCAAAACTTACAACGCCGCACTTTATTCCTGACCTAACGAACCACTCGCATGCTCGCAATCTTACCCGCAGATTAATCGAACGCGGATTCAGCGACGCTGCCATCGAAAAAATTCTGCGCGGCAATTGGCTGAGGATTTTTGAACAAATTTTGTAGGGCGCTTCTGCGAAACGCCTTGTAATGATTGGCGTCTGACACAGACGCCCTACAATCACTGCTTTAGCCAGTGACTGGTCGGGCTGGAACAGAGATGGTGTAAGTGATCAAGGCACAAATGATCACCATGCCAATCATGGCGAGGATGAAGATTACATCTGCGATCTTTTCCAGACGATGCATTCGGCGCAGCGAGCGCGAACGCAGCGCCCAATAAGAAAGCAGACAGGAAATCAGAAACAGAAGTGCGTCGCCGGCGAGAAAATCATCCGCCAGCGTATCCGCACGTCCAAGCGTAATTACGACACGAATTAATCCGATGACAGTCAGACAAACTCCCACCATGGCGGAGGAGACTGTGAAAATGTGGATGGAGATATCCTGCTCCAGATTCGTGCCCGGGGCGCGGTGCCTGTTCGTTTCTCCTTCCATGGCAACCAGTCCTTAGACCAATCGCGAAAGCGACTGTTCAGATAATAACCGCTCTGATAGGAAGAGCTCAGGACGTCACTGGAGTCGCATTTGAAATTTACAAATCTCACACGGCACACGGAGATCGGGGCCAATTCGTATCATCTTGAGATTGGCCGACACCGTCTCCTGCTCGATTGCGGAATGCATCCGAAAAACACGGGAGATGATGCGCTGCCTAATTTCAAAGCAATCGGCGACCGCGAGGTCGAAGCGATTCTGATGTCGCACGCCCATCAAGACCACATCGGTACGCTGCCTTTGGCCATGCGACGCTTTCCGCGCGCACGCGTTTTCATGACCGAGGCAACGGCCGAAGTCGGCAGTGTGCTTTTGCACAACTCAGTCAATGTGATGACGCGGCAACGTGAGGAGATCGGAGAAATGACATATCCTCTTTTCACGCATCGTGAAATCGACCGCGCATCGGAACGCTGGCGCTGGTGTCCGATGCGGCAGCGGATTTCCGTTGCCGGCGAACGGGCAGCTTCCCGCGAGAAGGATACGTTAACGTTTGAGTTCTTCGATGCAGGACATGTGCTTGGCTCGACCGGAGTCATGCTGCGCACTGAAGGCCAAACTGTTTTTTATACCGGCGACGTCAATTTCGACGATCAAACGATCATGCAAGCGGCGGCTTATCCAGAGGAGAAACCTGATGTGCTGATCATGGAATGCACTCGCGGCGATCACGCAAAATCTGAAGGCTGGACCCGCGCCGGTGAAGAGCAACGCTTGGTGGAGGCGCTCGCAGCCGCTTTTGAGCGTGACGCGTGCGTGCTGATACCAGTGTTCGCGTTAGGTAAGACGCAGGAGGTCCTCGCGATGCTCTACAAGTTTCGCCGACAACGGCTGCTGCCAGAATTCCCAATTTATATAGGCGGTCTCAGCTCGAAATTCACAGATATCTATGATCGCCGCACCCACACGAGCCGGCGGCAATTGCCGCGTCTGAAATTGATGAGGGAAGTAGCGCCTTTCATTTTAAATGATGAAACGGTGCGCGACACCGCCGCGCGAGGCGGTCGCGTGTACGTTCTCTCCAGTGGGATGATGATTCCCAAAACGCTATCGAATGTTTTCGCACGGCGAATTATCGAGAACCCTCAGCACTCCATCTTTTTTGTCGGCTACGCCAATCCAGAGTCGCCAGCCGGTCTTCTGCGGGAGGCGGGCCACGGCGGCGAAATAGCGCTCGACCCCGATAAACCGCCGCAACCCATTCGCTGCAACATCGAACAGTTCCAGTTTAGCGCACACGCGACACGCGAGTCGCTGATCGATTATGCCAAAAAGATTTCACCGAAAAAAATTCTTCTGGTGCACGGTGACCCGCCGGCAGTCGAGTGGATGCGCGCTACACTATCGAACGAACTTTCCGGCTCGGAAATCATTGTGCCCGCGCCAGGAGTGGAGTTAGAGCTGTAGCGGCGCTCTATGAGCGCCAGTTGGTGTTAAATTGGTGACTGCGGCCATAGATCGCCACTACAGCTATGCGCATTGCTTCCTGGAACATTAATTCACTGCGCAAACGGCAGGACCGGTTATTTGCATGGCTTGAGGAAACTCAACCAGACATCGTTTGCTTGCAGGAGACCAAATGCCCGGACGAACGATTTCCGGCCCTCGCTTTGCAAGCAGCAGGCTATAGATCGGTCTATCACGGAGAGAAATCGTACAACGGCGTTGCGATTCTCGCGAAGGACGAACTGCACGAGGTTCGCGGGTCGCTTTGCGATCAAGTGGTCGATCCGCAGGCGCGCGTAATCGCGGCGACCGTCAACCAGTTGCGCGTATTTTCAATTTACGCGCCTAACGGACAAGCCGTCGGTTCGCCGGCGTATGAATATAAACTGCAATGGTATCGGCGGCTTCTAAACTGCCTCGCGAAAGAAGAATCGCCCAACCTAGTTGTGTGTGGCGATTTCAATGTCGCTCCCGAAGACATCGATGTTTACGACGCCAAGCTTTGGCACGGAGCCATTATGGCTTCCGACGGCGAACGGGCCGCTTTTCATGAGTTGTGCAGCCTGGGCCTGCTCGACACGCTTCGAATTCACCACAAGGAAGGAGAACTTTTCAGTTGGTGGGATTATCAAATGCGCGCCTTCGAAAAAAACCGCGGCCTGCGCATAGACGCTGTTCTGGCAAGCGAATCGCTGGCGAAAAGATGCATCGCCTCCGGGATCGATCGCGAAATGCGCACTGGAAAAGATCCTTCCGATCACGCGCCCGTTTGGGCGGAGTTTACAAAATGACGTGTCATCCCGAGCGAAGTCGAGGGACCCCGTGGAATTACTTTAAGCAAACATCGCGGGATTCTTCGGCTCCGCTTCACTTCGCTCAGAATGCCGGCTAATCAGTAAATACCGGTGAAGCGAACTGAACATCTGCGCGTTTCCAATCCGCCGCCAAAGCCGCTGCTGATCTGGGACGGCGAGTGTGATTTTTGCCGATTGTGGATCGAGCGCTGGCGGGAAATGACGGCGGGTAAGATCGATTACACCACTTATCAAGAAGCAGGTAACGACTTCCCTGAAATTCCACCGGAAGAATTCAACCGTTCGCTGGTTTTGATCCAGCCGGACGGCACAGCGATTTTTGCCGCGGAAGCGGCGTATCGCTCCCTGGCGTATCGACGTTCGCGAGGATGGCTGGCGTGGAGTTATGATCATATCCCCGGGTTCGCCGCTGTTTCTGAAACCGGCTACGGCTTCATCGCTCGTCAACGAAAATTTGCCTCAGCGATCACTCGATTGCTTTGGGGCGAAGATGTACGACGGCCGACGTATCTTTGGGCGCGGCGCTGGTTCCTGCGCGCACTCGGCGTCATCTATTTGATCGCCTTCGTATCCCTTTGGGTTCAAGTGGACGGACTTGTCGGCAGCACTGGGATGTCGCCCGTCGCTCAATTCCTCTCAGCAGCTCGGGGTCAAGTTGGGCCAAATGCTTACGGTCTGTTCCCCACCCTATGCTGGTTTAATTCAAGTGATGCGTTTCTTCACTTTCTTTGTGGCAGCGGCGTTTTCTGTTCGTTGCTGTTGATTTTTGGAATCGCTCCGGCGCTTTTACTCGCTGGGCTTTTTGTTTTGTACCTGTCACTCACAATCGCAGGCCAGGATTTTTTCAGTTTTCAATGGGACGTGCTTTTGTTGGAGACGGGGTTTTTGTCGATCTTTTTTGCGCCGTGGCGGCTGTGGCCGCGGGAATTGCTGTTGTGGCCACGATCATCGCCGTCGACTACGGCGCAGGTATCGCGCGTCGGTTTGTTTTTGCTCAAGCTTCTTTTGTTCAAATTGATGCTGATGTCAGGCGTGGTGAAGTTAACCAGCGGCGATGACAGCTGGTGGAATCTGACAGCGCTCGATTACCACTATTGGTCGCAACCGCTGCCGACAGTATTCGGCTGGTGGGCGGACAAGAGTCCCGAATGGTTCAAGCATTTTTCCGTGGCGTTTTGCCTGGTAGTGGAAATCATCGCGCCGTTTTTCATCTGGGCTCCGCGCCGTTTGAGATTGATAGCTGCTGGACTGCTGATTCTTCTTCAACTCGCGATCGCGATCACTGGAAACTATTGCTTTTTTAATCTGCTCACGATCGCGCTGTGCTTACTGCTGATCGATGATTCGGTGGTAGGGACGGACCGCCGGGCCGTCCGTGACCAAAGCGTCGGCGCGCCCGGCGGTCACGCCCTACCACAGCGATTGTGCGTCTACACTGGGATGTTCGTGATCATCGTGACGTTGCCGATCAATGCATGGTTAATCTTCAGCGCTTTTAAACCAGCGAGTCGACCACCGCGCGTGCTGGCGAATCTTAATGGAAGGATCGAAGCATTTCGCGTCGTCAACGGTTATGGACTTTTCCGCGAGATGACGAAAGACCGCGACGAAATCATCCTTGAAGGCAGCTCTGATGGGATTGATTGGCTGCCTTACGAATTCAAATGGAAGCCCGGCGACGTAAAGCGCGCGCCCGGTTGGTGTGCGCCGCACCAGCCGAGACTCGACTGGCAGATGTGGTTTGCCGCTTTAGGAACGCCCCGCGAAAATCCGTGGTTGGTGGCATTGATTTACCGATTGCTCCAAGGTTCGCATGAAGTGAATGAGTTACTCACAAACAACCCATTCCCAGACGAACCGCCGCGTTATGTTCGCGCGACGTTTTATCGGTATCGGTTCACAACGCTGGATGAGCTTCGCCACTCGGGCACGTGGTGGAAACGTGAGGAGCTTCGCGAATACTTGCCAGCGCTTTCCCTGGAACAGTTCCGGTAGGCGTGATCAAGAGAATCGTCTCAACTTTCTGAAGCGGAAACGATCTCCAACTCACTAACAGCGGCGGACTAGAGACCGCCGCTTCTTGGCGCACGCCAGTCTTGAGCGAGGAGAGCTGGCGCGGTATATTCGCCGCGCAATGGCGAAGGAAGAACAGATCATCACCGAAGGCACCGTGACGCAGGTTTTGCCTGGAACAATGTTTCGCGTCGACCTTCCCGGTGAACGCAACGTCCTTGCACATATTTCAGGCAAAATGCGCAAGCATTTCATCCGGATCGTGCCCGGCGATAAAGTTTCGGTGGAGCTTTCGCCATACGATCTGACAAAGGCACGAATCATTTTTCGCGAACAGTAACTTTCAGTTTTCTCTCTTTGAGGACGGTAGGCGTTTAAGGGTCAAACGTTTCTAAGGCAAAAGAAGTCCGCTTGAAGCGTGCGACACGTTTATGATTTGAGACAAGTCGGCGTTTGCCCCTTTAGCAAAGCGCGCGGATAGTCGCAGCGAACAAATTAACTGGAGATTACCAATGGCAGAACAAAACAGACCAGGAGAACCGACAACACCGGCCAGCGCCGATCCGCAGGATAAATTGCAAAGCAGCAAGGACCATGCTCGTAAAGCAGCGGAAGATTTAAAATCAGCCGCAGGCGCTTTCGCCGAAGAGTACCGCGGAAAAGCGGAGCAGGCTTGGGGCGATGCGCGGGGCAAAGCGGAACAAGCCTGGGGCGATGCCACAAGCCGCGTCCGGACATTCCAGGAAGACGCCGAGGACTACGTCCGTGAAAATCCAACAAAAGCAGTATTCACGGCGCTCGGAATTGGATTCGTGTTGGGTCTGATCTTCCGGCGTTAGTTTCGAAAGCGCCGGAAATGAGCAGCGGGACCCTTCCCTCTCGCAATCCTGCGGGCCATTCCGGTTTGCTTGATAACGCACTGGGACTGGTCAGTGCGCTTGTAGGATTTTTTGAGAGCCGGTTTGGTCTGCTTGCGCAGGAATCCAAATCGGCCGCGGTGCAAGTGCTGATATTGGTGGGTTGCGTCATAGCGGCGCTGGCGCTCTGCGTGATGGGCTATGTTTTCCTCATCGTGAGTGCTGTTGTTGGCCTTGCACATTTGCTCGGGACCTCATGGCCAGTGGTAGCGCTGGTTGTTGCGCTATTACATTTTATTATCGCAGGAGTGCTGTTGGTGGTGGCACACAGCCGGATTACCAAGCCGATGTTCCGGGATAGCATTGATGAATTAAAGAAAGATCGCGAATGGCTGAAAACTCTGAGTCAATCAACGAGCTAAAAGGAGAAATAGCAGGCTCGCGTCAGCGCGTGACGAACGAATTGCGCGGCTTGCGTTACGAACTGGATTTCCCGGCGAAATTCCGGCGGTCATTCCGAAAACAGACGGGTTCTTGGGTCGGCGCGGCGGCAGCAGTGGGAGCGGTGATCGCGTTGGCGCCGATGCGGAAGAAAAAAGTGTACGTCGACGCAAGGACTCGCCGTAAGAGCGATAAAAAGCTGGTGGAATCGGGGCTTGCGCTAGCGGCGATGAAGCTTGTTGGGAATATCGCGCGACCGGTTGTCATGGAGTTCGTGAAAAATCGGTTTTTTTATTCTGGCGAACCTTCACGCGGCAGGAAATAATGCGTCGTCTGTTGGTCGGGCCGTGTGTGTCCGTGAGACAGTTCGGTGTTTCCCCTCATGACGCCACAAATTTCAGCTCCCTCATCGGAATCGCACCCCCTGCCGCACGTCGATAATTATCTCGAGGTTGGCCAAAAAGCCGGCGCGTCCGACGTTCACCTTGGCGTGGCCGCACCCCCGATCTGGCGAGTGCATGGAACGTTGCAGCCCATGTGGTCTGACGCGCCTGTTCTGACCAGCGAACAAACCGTTGCGCTGGCAGAAACGTTTATGCCCGAAGCTTACAAGGAGGAGCTCAACACCCGCGGCGACTCTGACTTCGCCTATGAGAACGAACACGCTCGCTATCGAGTGAGTGTCGTTCGCCAGCGGTTGGGAGTTGAGATTGTGTTTCGGGTAATCAATTCCTACGTCCGGACAATGGACGATCTCGGATTGCCAGAACAGCTTAAGTTACTTACTCGCTATCAGAATGGTCTTATCCTCGCGACCGGTTCGGTTGGCACCGGCAAATCAACGACACTTGCCGCGCTGGTTCAGCAAATCAACACCGAACGCCACGATCACATCATCACCCTCGAGGATCCAATTGAATACGTCATCCACTCAAAGAATTGTCACGTTAGCCAGCGCGAGGTTTTCACGCACACTGAGTCGTTTGCCACAGCGCTCCGTGCCGCGCTGCGGGAAGATCCCGACGTAATCATGGTGGGCGAAATGCGCGACTTGGAAACGATTTCTCTCGCGATCACCGCCGCCGAGACCGGACACCTTGTTCTAGCAACCCTTCACACCTCGAATGCATCGCGCACACTTGATAGGTTACTCGATGTGTTTCCGCCGGAACAACAGGAACACGTCCGCGTTATGGTCGCTGAATCGCTGCGCGGCATTATCAGTCATCAGTTGATACCGCGGAAAGATGGAAAGGGTCGCGTGCTCGCGCTGGAGATTCTCACCAATACACCCGCTGTCGCCAACGTGATTCGCGAAAACAAAACGTTCATGTTGCCCGGTATTATTCAGACCGGAAAGAAGCAAGGCATGCGGTTAATGGACGATACTTTGATTGATCTTTACCAGCGCGACTTAATCAGCGCAGAGGAAGCTTACGCACGCGCCGAGCAGAAAGATGTCGTGCGGCAACACGTGAAAACATGACGCGAACTACGCAAATAAGTCACGCATTCACGAATCGATCTTCATGCTAGACTTCGTTTATCCGCGACATCAGCGTAATCCGCGGTTTTCCCATGGCTTATCTTGACGAATTTCTGCAGATCGTAGTGCGACAGGAGGCGTCGGATTTGCATATCGCAGAGGGCGAACCGCCAAAGATACGCATACATGGCGACATAACACCGATTCGAGACGAGCCGATTTCGCACGATGAAGCCAAGCGGATGTTGAGCGAAGCTTGCGGCCCGCGTAACTGGGAGCTTTTTGAGCAACACGGCGATCTCGATTTCGCCTACCAGATGGATGAGCACTCTCGATTTCGCAGCAACTACTTTAAGCAGTCCGAGGGATACGCGGCGGCATTTCGACTAATTCCCACGAAGATTTCGACACTCGAGGAATTGGGCATTCCGGCAGTCGTAAAGAACTTTGCTGATTTGCGCGGCGGGCTCGTGCTCGTTACCGGGCCAACTGGTTCTGGCAAAACAACAACGCAGGCTGCGCTGGTCGACTTCATCAACGAAAATTTTGCCAGACACGTAGTGACGATCGAGGAGCCGATCGAATTCGTGCACAACAACAAGCGCAGCATCATTACACAACGTGAAGTGCCTGCGGATTCAGAGTCGTTTGCTGCCGGCCTGAAGGCTTCGCTGCGACAGGACACCGACATCGTGCTCGTTGGCGAGATGCGTGATCTGGAGACAATCGCACTTGCTTTAACCGCAGCCGAGACCGGCCTTCTCGTGTTCGGCACTCTGCACACAAACAACGCGCGCAAAACCGTGGATCGCATGGTGGATGCTTTTCCCGCCGATCGACAACCACAGGCCCGCGCGATGCTGGCGAATTCACTTCGCGGCGTAGTAGCGCAATTGCTTTTGAAAAGATCGGATCGTCCCGGGCGCATTGCGGTGAACGAAATTCTGATCGCCAACCCTGCGGTCGCTGCGATCATCCGCGAAGGCGCTACGCACAAGCTGCAGGATATAATCGTTTCAGGTAGAGCACAGGGAATGCAGTTCATGGATGACGCGATCTGGGCGCTGCTGGAGAAAGGCATTGTGTCCCCGCATGAAGCATTCATGAAAGCGATCGACAAGAGCCGCTTCAAACCGTTTCTCCCGGCCGAGGAAGAAGCCCTCGCCGACGCCGCCGGTGGCATCCGCAACGAAGAAAGGCGCCCTCCGGGAAATCTAGCTAAGCAGTTCGCCACCCGTTCGCGCGCGGGAACACGGTAGCCGTTACAAACGGTTCGAGCCACGCGGTGGTCACACTGAAGCGTCCGCTGTCCTCAGCGGATTCGCTAAGCGGCTCAATGCTTCAACTCATCTGTCACCGGGCAACGGTGAGCACTGCGGTCGCGCTGAGTTTGCCGGAACGAAATAAGTCCAGCGCAGTATTGGCTTCTTCCAATGCGAAGGTTTCCGTGTGGGTTCGAACGGGAACGCGCGGCGCAATTTCGAAAAACTCCTCGGCATCTCGGCGGGTCAGGTTTGCCACTGAGGTAATGACACGTTCCTCCCATAAATCGACGTAGGGAAATGAAGGGATGTCGGTCATGTGAATTCCGCCGCACACAACGACACCACCTTTGGTGAGCGCGCGAAGCGCCGTCGGGACAAGCAGACCTACAGATGCAAAAATAATCGCCGCATCGAGTTTTTCCGGCGGCATTTCGTCGGAACCGCCAGCCCAAACCGCGCCAAGTTCTTTCGCTTCTTGCTGTGTTGCTTTGTCGCCCGGGCGAGTAAACGCGAATAGGTCGCGCCCTTCGTAAATCGCAATTTGCGCGATCAAATGCGCAGCATTGCCGAACCCGTAAATGCCAACACGCTGCGCATCGCCCGTTTTGCGATACGATCGGTAACCGATCAGTCCCGCGCAAAGCAGCGGCGCAACCTCGACGTCGCGTAACGCTCAGGCAAATGGAAACAGTATCGCGCATCCGCGACAGTGAACTCGGCGTAACCGCCGTCGATCGTGTAACCGGTAAAGCGCGCGTTATCGCAAAGATTCTCTCTGCCGGATCGGCAATAGGAGCAATCGCCATCGGTCCAGCCAAGCCACGGGATTCCCACGCGATCTCCGGCCTGGAATTTCGAATCTGTTTCCTCGCCGATCTCTTGTACTCGCCCGACAATTTGATGGCCCAGAATCAGGGGCAGCTTTGGGTCCGGCAATTCGCCATCGACGACATGAAGATCAGTCCGGCACACTGCGCATGTCGCAACGCGCACTAGCAATTGTCCCCTCCCCGGCTTGGGTCTTGGAACATCGCGCAATTGCAGCGACTTTCTTGGGTTATCCAGAACCATCGCTTTCATACTCTAAGATAAATTACGGATGAGGAATCGCGAAGCCGGAAGTCGATAACGAATCCCCAGAGGCAAATGGCTGTAGCGTCCGCTGTCCTCAGCGGATTTTTTGGTTGAGTTGATGCGCTGAGGACAGCGCACGCTAGAGCACCACGGAATCAGTGGACGGTAGCTGGTTCCGGCTCAACCTCGCCATCATCCGTCGCTGGCACCAGCTCCCCCTCGTGGTGAGTGTGCGCGCTACGCAGGAACGGTACCTTATCGAGCACGTGCTCCTGGAACCATTCTAGCCAGAGATAGATGACTGGTGTGACAAACAGCGTGATCAATTGCGAGAAAATCAGACCGCCCACGATCACCAGCCCAAGCGGGCGACGCGACGAAGCATCCTGACCGAAGCCAAGAGCCAGCGGCACCGCGCCCATCAGAGCAGCGAGCGTCGTCATCATGATTGGGCGAAACCGTTCCACGCTCGCTTCGTGAATTGCCGAACGCAGGTCCCAGCCCTCATCAATTCGCTGCAATGCAAAATCGACCACCATGATTCCGTTCTTCTTCACAATGCCGAGCAGCAGGAACAGGCCGATCACGCTGTAGAGCGACAATGTCGACCCAAAAAGCCAGAGCGTGGCGAGACCGCCGACAAGGGCGGGCACAATTGCCGGAAACAGAACCGTGATCGGATGGACGTAACTTTCGTAAAGAATTCCGAGGATCACGTACATGACGAAGATAGCGCCGATCAAAAGCAGCGGCAGAGCACGGAACAATTGCCGGAACACGAGCGCTTCACCCTGGAAAGTCGATTGCACGCTCGGCAATTCCTCACGCACTTGCGCAAAGGAATCCTCAATGAATTTCGTCGCGTCGCCAATCGCTACGCCGGGCAACAAATTGAAGTTGATGCTGACGCTGGTGAACTGATCGAAGTGATTGACCGCCTGAGGTCCAAGCACCTGACTAGTCGAGGTTACCGCGCGCAGCGGAACGAGATCGGCAGCGATTCCTGTCGTCGTGGTAACGCCGCCACTCCCGGGACCGGATTGAGCTACAGCGTTCGCGCTGTTACCGCGAACGTAGAGATTGTTGAGGTCGCCTGGGGTTGCGCGCTCGTTGTCCTTCACTTCGAGGATTACCTGATATTGATCGTCAGGCTCCTTGATCAAATAGACATAGTTCTGGGAGTAAGCGTTTTTTAATATACTTTGAATTGCCGAGGTTGAAACGCCGTAGGTCGCTGCGCGCTCGCGATCGATGTTGACGGTGAGATTCGGCGTGCTGTTGTAGTAGTCGGAACGCACCGATGCGAATCCCTTGAACCCGCGCAACTTTGCCATCATTTCGTCGGCTGCCTTGTAAACATCCTCCGGAACGATTCCACTGATAGTGTAGGCGTACTGTCCCTGGGTTTGGTTGGTCGCACCGACATTGATTTGCAAAACCGGACTCGGAGAGATAACCGCGGTCAGTCCGGGAATGGTGCTGATCGATTTTTGCAGTCGCAGCAGACACTGCTCGATCGGATCGCGCTCCTCGCGCGGTTTGAAAACGCAAAAGACAATTCCCTGCGACAATGCGGTCCGCGATCCGGTTCCAACGTTCGTGAAAAATTGCGCAATGCTCGGGTCCGCCTGGACTTTCTCGTTCACCTGTTTTTGAAACGCGCGCATCTGCGCGGGCGAGGCACCCTCCTGGGCAATGAAAACACCGCGAGCAAAACCGCTGTCTCCGACCGGTAGCAGGGTAAAAGGCAAGTGGGTGAAGAAAAAGAAAAGGCCGATAATGCAGCCGATCAAAATCGGAATTGTCAGCCAGGCGCGGTCGAGAAATTTGTCGAGAGCCCGGCCGTATGCGCCAATCACGCGCTGGATGAAATCGCCGGTCCATTTTTCCATTCGGGCGCGTTTGTGTCCGGCCTTGCGTTCACCCAGAATGCGCGCGCACATCAAGGGTGTGAGGGTCAGCGAGACAAGACCGGAGGCGAGAATCGCCACAATGATCGTAATCGAAAATTCCTGAAAAATACGCCCGAGCAGGCCCGGCAAAAAAACCAGCGGAATAAACACCGCGGCCAGCGAAAGTGTCATCGATAGAATCGTGAAGGAAATTTCCCCGGCGGTGTTATAGGAGGCTTGTAGAATTGATTCTCCGTGCTCGGCGCGGCGAATCACGTTTTCTAAAAAGACGATCGCGTCGTCGACCAAAAATCCGATGGCCAGAGTGAGCGCCATCAAAGTCAGGTTGTTGATGGAGAAGCCGAGCATGTATATCACGGCAAAGGTAAGCAGCAACGAAAGCGGCAGGGCGACGGCCGGAATCAGCGTGTCGGTCGCGCGGCCGAGAAAAACGTAAATCACCATCACGACCAGCACGAATGCGATCATCAGGGTCGCCCGCACGTCGTGCACCGAATTCACGATTGTTTGCGAACGATCGAACACCGGAAGGAAAGAAATCGAACCCGGCAGACTCGCGCGCAGCTCGGGAAAAAGAGCTTTCACTGAATTCGCAACTTCGACCGCATTCGCGCCCGCCTGCCGCGAAACCGCGAGGACAACGGTGGATCCGGGCGGCCGCTTGAATCCGCGCACCCAGAAGAAGCGGGAAGTGCGCTCGTCCTGCACACTTTGTTTTACTTCGGCAATGTCGCGCAAGTAGACCGGCGAACGGTCGTTGTTCCGAGCGACGATCAAATTGCGATAACCTTCCGCCTTGTCGATCTGCCCGTTCGGTTGAAGGACAAACGTGCGATGGGGGCCATCGAATTGGCCTGCGCCCGAGTAAACAGTTCCCGCTTGAATCGCATTAGCGAGATCATCCATGGTCAATCCGCGCGCAGCGAGAGCGGCCGGGTCGGCTTTGATTCGGATCGCGCCTTGAACGCCATAGATATTCACCTGCGAAACGCCGGGAAGAATCGACATGCGCTGGGCCACTACGGTGGATGCGTACTTATATAGATCGCCGTCGGTCATCGTGTCCGACATGAATCCGACCAGATAAACTGCCTGATCGTTTGGATTCGTTTTGGTAAAGGTGGGCGGACTCGGCAAATCGACCGGCAATTTACCGGTTGCGCGCTGGATCGCGGCCTGCACATCCGTGGCAGCGTCGGTAATGCTTTTACTGAGATTAAATTGCAACGTCAGCGAAGTGTTACTCTGCGTGCTTTGGCTGGTGATGATGTCGAGACCGGGAATCTGGAGAAATTGTTTCTCAAGCGGTGTTGCGATGTTGTTCGCCATCGTGACCGGATCCGCGCCCGGATAAGCGCACGTAACCTGAATAATCGGATAATCGACCGCCGGAAGATCGTTTACCGCGAGCTTGTTGTAAGTCGCAATGCCCGCAACGATCACCGACAATGTCAACAAAATCGTCATCACCGGCCTGCGGATGAAAGGCCCGGAAAGTCCGGTGCCTTTAACGGGAACTAACTTTGGCGATTGCGGCGTGCTGGCATCGCCTAAACGATTGTGGTCTCGCGATTCGCGTTCGCCATTACCGGCACCGTCGTGTTCGTCCGCGTGGTCCATTGGCAAAATTACGGCGCGCTCTTGGCCGCGGCAGCATTGGCTTCGGTCGCAGTTTGCGAAGGATCGTACGGTTTCGGATCAACTTTTGACCCGGGCGCGAGCGCAAGCTGTCCAGTCACAACAACGGTCTCGCCCGGCTGGACACCGCTTTCCACAACGGTCAGATCTCCATCCTGACGTTGTCCCGGTTTGACTGGACGAAGATCGACGGTGTTGTCCGGCTTGAGCACAAAAACGAACGGACCGTTTTGACTGATCTGAACTGCTTGGGAAGGAACCAGCTTCGCGTCCTTGATTATGTCGAGAATGAAACGAACCCGCACAAACTCCGACGGCCACAACGCGCGATCGGGATTCGGCGTAACTGCGCGCGCTTTCACGGTGCCGGAGCCGGGCTGGACCGCAGTGTCGATGAAATACAAGTCGCCAGTGCGGTGCGGAATATTTTCGTCGGGCGACCAGGTTTCCACTTTAATATTCGGTCCGCCGAGGTATTTCCGCACTAAACCGAGATCGGTTTCGGCAACGGTGAAGTCGGTATAAATGGGATCGAGTCCCTGAATCGTGAGCAGCACTGCGCCGCCGGTCCCGGCGATTCCGGTGACGACGTTGCCGACATCAACCTGTCGCAGTCCCGCCCGTCCATTGATCGGCGACTTGATGTAGCAATAATCCAGGTTTACCTGAGCGGCTTCGGCCGCTGCCTTCGATTTTTGGGCGTTCGCGACAGCAATGTCGTAGTCTTGCTGCGCGATAACCTTTCTCGCACGCAAATCCTCTTGTCGCTTTAGCGTCGCCTGGTCTAGCGCGGCTTGCGCTTTTGCCTGGTCGAGAACGGCCTGATACGGACGCGGGTCGATTGTAAAAAGGGGATCTCCTTTCTTCACGTCCGAGCCGTCTTGAAACTGGCGCTCGATGATCTTGCCGCTCACCTGCGCCTGCACCTGCACGGTCTCGTACGCTGCGCATGTCCCGATCTCATCCAGGTAAATGGGCGCATCCTTTGTGATTACTTTCGCCACCAACACCGGGCGCACCGGTGGTTGAGCACCCTTAGCCTCGCTGGCCCTATGTTGAAAGATGCGATAAGTCACAAATCCTGCCAGCAGGATGAACAGCAAATACGCCCATTTTGGAATTTTGTGATTCGCAGTGCGTGCTCGCTTCGTCTCAGGCTTGCTTGAGCGCTTGGGAATGCTGTAATCCATGACTCTTTGATCGCTTATCGGCGGATTAGCTTTCATTTGGACCCCCTGCGAATTGCCCCTTTTCTTAGACTCGAATCTCCTCGTTTAGCCTGACCGTTGCGCCTCGCCAAGCGGCGCGCCACAGATCTTTCGCCCCTCGCGCGGAGCTTGTCGCCTTTCTCCGCGCGATCTCTGATACGCGTCAACACTTCCATGCACATTTGAAGGTCAGGGGTTCGATATATCTGCCAAGAGTTCGTTCCGAAGTGTGTTGGCGCTTGAATTGATTCGGGCAATCACCCGCTGCGCGCGCGGGCCTAACAGCACCATCTTACATCGGCGATCCTGTGCTGAATTGGTGCGTGTAATCCAGTCTTCACGCTCTAGGCGATGCAACAGTGTTACCATAGTCGGCTCTTCCACACCGAGCCGCGCGGCAATCTCGGCCTGGGTGAGCGCGTCTCCGGCAAGCGACAAATGCATTAGCGTGCGCCATTTCGCCTGGCTCAGGCCCATCGGCTTCAGACGCTCGTCCAGCTTTTGCCGCCATGCACGCGCTGTGCCGTGGAGCAGTTGGCCAAATATTTCCGTGGTGTCGTCCGGGGACATAACTCTCAAAACTAAAATTGGTTAGTATGCTAACCAATTCCAATCCGAGAGGCTGTCAATGCTCGTTCGCGAGCGCGACTTCAAAGAGAACCATTTCGCGTTTGCTGTAATCTCGCACGCGCGCAATCGGCCGCGGCCGCAGCGGCGCCCATTTTTGTGCCGCTAATGCTTTCGCTTCATTATTATGTCGCACGACAAAGTACCGCACGCTGTCCGGCAGATTTTCCACATCGCTCACATATTGTATCGGTGCTTTCACATAAAAAAATACGGGCTGATAATCCGGATTCACGGCATAGAGCGTCTCGTTTCGGGGGACGAGGGCGTTAATTTCCGCGGCGGCTTTCTTTACCTGCTGTCTGTCTCTTAAAACAAACGCGGTTATCGGATAACCGATCACACCAATCACAATTCCCAATCCAACGAACGCGGCGACGATCTTTGTCCAAACGCGCTCGTCTTTCCAGCGTCCCGGCCATTGCAACGCGTTGCCGGCACAGATCAAGCCCAGTAGGCACGAGGCTGGAACGATTGCCGGCATGCTGTACCGGGCGAGCCCGCCGGGAACAAGATTGATCGCCAGAAACGGTACTGCGATTCCCCATGATAACGCGCGTGCCAGCCGCTGTTCGTTTTCCTCCTGCAATTTTGAAAATCGTGCAAACGGAAACAGGAGAACCCAAGGGAGAAAGTAGATCAGGCCACGCGGGACGTTTTGGATCCAATCTAAAAATTTAAAATCGCTGCCTTTGAGCCGTCCGGTGTACTGACCCGACCACTTATCGATCACAACCTGCCCTGTCGTGGCATAGACGAATGGAATTGCCCATGCCGCCGCGATCGCGATCATGACGGCTAGCCCGACAAAATGTGCAGGGTGAACAAGAATTCGCCAGTCTTTCCAATAGGCCACTACGGCGATGACAATGCCGTAGAAAAATATGAGGTGCGTCGGGCCTTTTGCCAGCAGACCGAGCCCTAGAAAAACAGATGATGGAATCCACGTGAGCCAGGGCGACTTTTTTTGAAGAAAGAGGCTCAGCCAAGGAATAATCGCCAGGCCGCAAAGAGAGACATACAGCGCTTCGATTTCAATCAAACGGCCTTTCTCAATGATGCCGATATTTGTCAGCCAGATCATAGCCGCGATGATCGATCCTCTCGCGCCGAGGGTTGCACGCGCGACAGTGACGAACGCGATGGCTACGGCAAGCACCGAAAGAGCCGACGGCAGCCGCGCCGTCCACTCGTTGCGCACGCCGAACAACTTGAAAGATGCCGCTACGAGCCAATTCACCAGTGGTGGCTTGCGATAATATGGATTGCTGCCGACTTGCGGGACGATGTAGTTCCCCGTCTCAAGCATCCGAACAGCCGGCAAAATTCGGCGACCCTCTTCTCCCTTGATGGCGATCGAGCCGAGCGCGGGCAAATAGATAACAGCCCATACGAGCGCCACCGCAGCGACAGCTCGAAGCGGCGACTTGATTAAATCGTCAATGCTCAATTGTTGCTCGCGATTTATGCGAACCTGAGCCCCGGACGTCAAATCAAACCGATCCGCAGCTTGACGCGAACGGTTCGCAAACGTAACCTGTAGCCCTAGTCCGCGCGCTGATGGGAGTGGGAACTGGTGTCCCACTCTTTTTAGTCTGCGGGCTGCATGTTTTATATGAACGCCGAATTTATCGCCATGCTCGATTACCTCGAGCGGGAGCGCGGGATCAAGCGCGAAATCCTGCTCGAGGCGGTGTCTAATGCCCTTCTCTCTGCCTCGAAAAAGAGCGTTGGCGCCTCCCGCGATTTACGCATCGACATCAACCGTAAAACCGGCGAAATTCGCGCGCTCGCGAATTTGGTTGTCGTTGATCAAGTCACCAATCCGCAGGATGAAATCGAGCTCTCGAAAGCGCGTAAGATCAAGGCGGACGCAAACGTTGGCGAGATTGTAGAAGTCGAAGTCACACCGAAAAATTTCGGACGCATCGCAGCGCAGACCGCAAAGCAAGCGATGATGCAGCGGATTCGGCAGGCTGAGAAGGAGATGATTTACGAGGAATTTAAAGATCGCGCGGGCGAAATTGTCAGTGGCACCGTGCGCCGGTTCGACCGTTCGGATGTCATTCTCGACCTCGGAAAATTTGAAGCAGTCATGCCCCAGCGCGAACGAGTTGCGGTGGAAGATTACAATGTTGGTGATCGTCTCCGCGCGTACGTCGTAGCGGTGGAAAATGGTGTTCGCGGCCCTGAGATAATTGTCTCCCGGAGCCATCCGAATTTCGTACGGCGCCTGTTTGAATTGGAAGTGAGCGAGATTGCAGACGGCACAGTCGAGATTCGTGGCATTGCGCGCGAAGCTGGTTATCGGACGAAGATCGCAGTGTGGAGCGCGAATGAAAAAGTGGATCCAGTCGGCGCATGCGTAGGTATGCGCGGCTCTCGGGTGAAAAACATTGTGCGCGAGCTCAACAACGAAAAGGTGGATATCATTCGCTGGAGCTCAGATCCAAAGGAATACATTCTGGAAGCGCTCAAGCCGGCGAAAATAAAGAATCTGCTTTTCGACACAGAAAAAAAGAATGTGCAAATCTCCGTGGATGAAGATCAGCTTTCGCTCGCCATCGGGAAAAAAGGACAAAACGCGCGGTTGACTTCGCGGCTCACAGGCTGGGAAATCAACATCGGCAAGGATACGTCTGCGACGACGGTCGTGGAACAAAAGGTGGCTCAAGCTGCACAAACGCTGGCCGGCGCGCTCCCCATTACCCAGGAACAGGCGCTTACATTGGTAAAATCCGGCTTTACTAATCTTGAAGGATTGGGCGATGCAGATGTGCAGGATTTGGTGGATATTCTCGCGGTCGACGAAGCGAAGGCGCGCGAGATTCACGATGCGGTGCACCGGCAGGAAGTTGTACACTAACATGGCTCCGTTTGAGGACGCTTGAGCCATGAGCGAAATTTTAAAGGAAAAAAATGGCAACGAAGACGAGCAGCAAAACTGCAACGCGCAAGGCAGCGCCGAGCGCGGCAGGACGCAAGCCCACTGCTCCTGAGAAGCCAAGCGACGTAGCACCAAAAGCCAAGCTACCGAAAAAGGGGGCAGCCGCGGAGCCGGCCGCATCCGCGACGCAGCAGAGCCAACCGGAACACGCCCCCCCGCACCAGGAAACTGTGTCGCTGATTGATCGGAAGCGGCCGGCAAAAAAATCTCAAGACAGCGAGACGAAAACAAAACGCACCGTTCTACCGCCGATCTCGCGTATCCGCGCGTCGCTTGAGGCTACTTCCAAGCCGCCGCCTGCACAGGTACCTTCAGCGGAACCCCCGCCCCCTGAGCCGCCGGAGCAACCCCCTGCCGAAGTGACTTCGACTCCTGATGAAGTTGAAGCCGGGCCGCAGCAGAAGGTGCTTTTGATGAAGCCTCCGATTGTTGTGAAACACTTCGCAAACGAGCTCGCGCTGAAACCGCATCAGCTAATTGCGGAGCTGATGACGCATAATATTTTTGCCAACATCAATCAGACAATCGAGCCGGATATCGCTGCCAAAATTGCGGAAAAGCACGGCTTCATTCTGGAAAAAGAGCGGCGGGAAAAAGGCGGCGGTGTTCACAAGGTGGAACAGCAGGTAGTCGCGCCGCCTCCTCCGGTGATCGAGAAGAAGGAGGAACTCAAGGCTCGCGCGCCGATCATCACTTTCATGGGGCACGTCGATCACGGTAAAACCAGTTTGTTAGACGCGATTCGAAAGACGCGCGTCGCGGCTGGCGAAGCCGGCGGGATTACGCAGCACATCGGCGCGTACAGCGTCGATCACAACGGACACAAGATTACGTTTATCGATACGCCGGGGCACGCCGCATTCACCTCTATGCGCGCGCGCGGCGCCAATGTCACCGACATCGTTGTGCTCGTGGTTGCAGCCGACGACGGCCTTATGCCTCAAACGATCGAAGCGATAAATCACGCCAAAGCCGCGCCGCATGTAAAGATCATGGTCGCCGTCAACAAGATTGATCTCCCGGGTGCAAACCTCGATCGCGTGAAGAAACAACTGCAAGAGCGCAGTCTTACTCCGGAAGATTGGGGAGGAGAAACGATTATTTGCCCCGTCTCGGCAACCAAAGGCACTGGAATCGATCATCTGCTCGAGATGATGTCGCTGCAAGCAGAGGTAATGGAATTGAAGGCTTCGCCAACGGCCAGACCGCGGGGCACCGTCATCGAAGCACAAGTGGAAGCAGGCCGAGGGCCTACCGCCACCGTGATCGTGCAAATGGGCACATTGAAAATCGGCGACCCCTTTATCTGTGGCGACTACAGCGGAAAGGTAAAATCCCTCCTCGACGATCAAGGCAAACCGGTCAAACAAGTCGGCCCTTCGACGCCAGTAAAGGTTCTCGGGTTCATCGGGCTGCCCAATGCGGGCGACGAATTCCTGGTTATGGAATCGGAGCGCGCCGCCAAGCAACTAAGCGACGAGCGACTTGAAACGAAGCGCACGAACAAACTCTTCGTACCGCAACGCGCCACGCTCGAGACCCTGCTCGAAACCGCCGAAGGCGTAAAAGTGCTGCGGCTCGTTTTGAAAGCCGACACGCAAGGTTCCGTTGAAGCAATCGTCAACGCCTTGAAGCAGATCGAAACCAAAAAAGTCGACCTGGACATTATTCACTCTGCCGTCGGGCCGATTTCGGAATCGGATATTTTGCTGGCGAGTGCGTCTAACGCGGTGGTCGTCGGGTTTAACGTGAAGGTCGAGAGCATGGCGGTTCCGGCTGCAAAACGGGAAGGCGTGCAGGTCAAGCTTTACAGCATTATTTATGAGCTGCTCGATCAAATGAAAGACGCCATGGCCGGTCTGCTGGACCCGGAACTGCGCGAAACTGTCATTGGACACGCGGAGGTAAAACAGATTTTCAACTTAAGCAGAGGCATCGTTGCTGGTTGTCTTGTAACAGATGGCCGTATCGCCCGTTCGGCGCGCGCTCGCATCCTGCGAAGGCGCCAACCGGTTTACGACGGCGGTATTTCGACATTGCGCCGTTTCCAAGACGACGTGAAAGAAGTTCGATCCGGTCTGGAATGCGGAATCAGGCTGGGCGACTTCAGCGAATATCAGGTGGGTGACGTGATTGAGTGTTATCAGCTCGAACAGGTCGCCCAGAAATTGTGATGCTAGCCATTCCGAGCGAAGTCGAGGAATCCCGTTGCGAAAACGAAATCTGATTTCACGGGATCCTTCGACTCCGCTTCGCTCCGCTCAGGATGACAAAAAATCATGAAACATCGGCAACTGCGCGTAAACAAATTGGTGAAACGCGAGCTAAGCAGCATTATTGCGCGCGAAATTAATTTCCAAGGCGCTCTGGTCAGCATTAATGCTGTCGATGTCACCCCCGATCTTAAGAGTGCGCACGTTTTCGTAAGCACCCTCGGCACCGATAATGGTAAAACTGTAATCGACAAGCTGGAGGCGCATCGCGCATCATTGCAGGCGGAACTGTCCAAGCACGTCGTGTTGAAATACACGCCGCTTCTGATTTTTCATCTCGACGATTCCATAAAACGCGGTTCGAGGGTGCTTGAAATTTTGGATGACCTCGGCAATCCGACGGCCAAGACGAGTGAGTAACACGACATTCGAAGAGATCGGCCGCGTCCTGCGCGAACATCACGAGTTCGCTGTGCTCGGTCATGTTCGCCCCGATGGCGATGCACTTGGCAGCCAGCTCGCGCTTGGCCTCTCGCTCCAGAAACTTGGTAAGAGCGTACGCATCTGGAACCAGGAAGGGATGCTCGAGAAATATTCGTTCCTTCCGCGTGCTGAATTGCTGACGAAACCACCGGCAACAGCCGAGCACGTGGATATTGCCATTGCGCTCGACACCGCAATTCAAAACCGATTGGGCACAACGCTGGCAGCCATCGGATCAGCAAAAGTCTGGATCAATATCGATCATCACGTCAGTAATCCAGGTTACGGGGACTTGGTGATCATTGATCCAAGTGCCCCCGCAACGGGAGAAATCATTTTCAATCTAATCAAGAGCCAGGGCCTGCCGTTCGACCACGATATTGCGGAAAATCTTTTTGCTGCCATTTCAACGGATACCGGATCATTTCAATATCCAAAAACCAGTGCGCGCACTTTTGAAATTGCTGCCGGGTTGGTGCGCGACGGACAACTCGACGTGGGGAAAATCAGCCAGCAACTGTACCAGAACTATCCTCGCCGCCGACTCGAACTCTTGCGCGAGCTGTTGCGAACGATGCGGTTTAGCGAATGCGGCCAAATCGCATCGTTTGGCCTCAGTCTGAAGAATGCAGCAGAACTCGGTGTGATTCCCGAGGACAACGAAGGATTAATCGATCATCTCCGCGCAGTTCACGGTGTCATCGTCGCTATATTTTTCGAAGAGCTCTCCGAGGGAAAGGTGCGCGTCAGCATGCGTTCCAAGGACGAACGCGTAGATGTGTGCGCGATTTGCCACAAATTTGGCGGCGGCGGCCATACACTCGCTGCCGGTGCGCGCGTGCGAGGCACGTTAGCGGAAATCGAAGAAAAAGTTTTGGAGGAAACTCGTGAAGCCGTTAAGCGCGCCCGCATCTCCTGACGGCGTTCTGCTCGTTGACAAAGCCGAAGGGATGACGTCGCACGACGTGGTCGCGCTGGCGAGACGACAAATTGGAACGAAAAAGATCGGCCATTGCGGCACGCTGGATCCAATCGCTACGGGCTTGCTTCTGCTCACTGTCGGACGTGGCACAAAGGTTCAGGATTTACTCATGAGCGAGGACAAGGAATACGTGGGCACATTCGTGCTCGGCGTAACGACCGACACGCAGGACCGTGAAGGCGCAATGATTCAGCAACGTCCGGTGCCTCAGTTGGATGAAAATGAAATTCGGGCCGCGTTCGAAAAATTCCGTGGCGATTTTTACCAGTTGCCACCGATGGTTTCTGCAAAAAAACATGGCGGCGTGCCGTTGTATAAGCTGGCGCGCGAAGGAAAAGTCGTGGAGCGCGAGCCGCGGCTTGTCCACGTCTATCGCTATACAATCGACCAGATCGCATTGCCCGGAATCGATTTCACCGTGTTGTGCAGCAAAGGGTTCTATGTCCGCACGTATGCTCACGACATCGGCGAAGTGCTCGGTTGCGGCGCGCATTTGAAATCCCTGCGCCGAACAAAATCCGGCCGGTTCGACGTCGCTAATTCGATGACTGTCGAGGAGCTCAAAAACGCGATGCCGGACCAAATTCTCAAACGAATGCTAAGTCTGCCGGAGGTTTCCAGGATGCGCGGAGCGTGATGAGAATGAGGAAATCCGAATGTCGAATAACTAATTGATGACGAAGTTCGCATCACACAGTCGTCATCCTGAGCGAAGTCGAAGGATCCCGTGGAATTACATCAAAGCTTTCGCGACGGGATTCCTCGACTTCGCTCGGAATGACGAGCATTTGCTTTTATTCGTCATTCGTCATTTGTCATTCGTCATTCGTCATTTGCCTGATGGAAACGCTTCAATCCATCTCCGAATTATCGCGGTTACAAGGCCCGCTTTGTCTGGCCATTGGTGTTTTCGACGGTGTGCATCTCGGTCATCAGGCAGTCATTTCGACTTCTGCGGAGCACGCTCGAGCCGTGAACGGAACGCCTGTGGTAGTCACGTTTGATCCGCATCCGGAAAAAATACTGCGGCCTGACAAAGCGCCGCATTTACTCACCGCTACGCCTCACAAGATCGCTCTCATTCGCGAGCTTGGTGTGCGACATCTGCTGATCATTTCGTTCGATAAACATTTTGCCGCGACCGAACCCGAGGATTTCGTGCAGCAATTGGTGCGGCATTCGAAACCGCTGCGTGAAATTTGCGTCGGGCACGAATGGTCGTTTGGAAGAAATCGCCGTGGCAATCTCCAGTTGCTTAAAAAACTCGGCGCGCAATTTGATTTCAACGTCGTGGGAATTCCGCCGGTGAGTGTTAATGGCGAAATTGCAAGTAGCACAACGATTCGTCGCGCCATCGAAGCAGGCGATCTAAAAAAAGCCGCGACCATGCTTGGCCGCGAATACACGATCCTGGGAACAGTTGTGCACGGCGATGATCTGGGAAAGAAAATCGGATTTCCGACCGCAAACCTGAGTGCCCACAGCGAGCAATTTCCGCCCAACGGCGTTTATTTCGCTGAAGCAAGCCTCGATGGTGTTGCCTATCCTGGCGTGGTAAATCTCGGTTATCGACCGACGATGAGCAGCGGGTCGAACCGCATCCTCGAAGTTTACCTCTTCGATTTCGATCGCGACGTTTACGGCAAGGATCTTGAGCTGCGCTTCGTCCGTTATCTCAGGCCGGAGAAGAAATTCGAGAACGTCGATGCGCTCGTCCGGCAAATCGAATGCGATGTGCAGCAGGCGCGCGAATTGGCCGCGGTGTAATCAACCCGGCGTTTCAAAAATCCAGCCGGGTCAGATCGCGAACTTCAGGAGTCTTGCGAATGGCGAAGATCACAGCGAACGAGCCGACCACCAGGCCGCAACCAAACGCGAACACTAACAACAGCCAGATCGGGAAATCAGCCATCTGAATCACGCCTTGGCGAACCAGGCTGCCGCCACCGGAAAGGAAGTAGGCCATTCCGGTTCCGATTAATGCCAGGCCAACGACAATCATTGCACGCAGCCATTGCGGCTCACGGCGCTCTGCCGGCAGACTGGCTATAACGCGCGCGGTGAATCCGTCGTCGTTAATGTACGGCACGGCTTCGCGGAGTTGTCTGTCCAGCGTCTCGTCGTCAATCATTGGATTCACTTTATCAATTCGGTCCCCACGCCGCTAGTGTTCGTTTCAACTTTTCGCGACCGCGCAGAACGTTCGTTTTGACCGTGCCAAGCGGAATGTCAAGAACACGCGAAGCTTCATCATGCGACAGACCGTTCTGGCAGCAAAGTACGACTGCGGTGCGCTCGTGTAACGGAAGCAAACTAAGAGCGTGCATAAGATCGTGTCTCAAACCGGGATCGACAGTGTGCGGGTCCTGTTCTGCCTGCCATTGTTCTTCATCCACGCCCACCAACTCCTTGCGACGGCGCGCGTCCTCGCGAAAGCAATTGTAAGCGATTCGATAAAGCCATGTGGAAAATCGCGCTTCACCGCGAAAACTGCGAATGTTTTTGTACGCCCGAAGAAAAGCTTCCTGGGCAAGGTCATCTGCCAAAGCAAGGTCCGTGCGGGTGAGTTGCCGCAGCAGACCGCGCACACTCGATTGATGCCGCCGCACGAGTTCGCCGAAGGCGTGCTGATCGTCATCGGCAAGAACTCGCGTAACAAGGTCCGCATCAGTGAGCTCCACGGCCGCAATATTACGGTGCCGGCGGCGGAGGCGGAATGTCCTTTTTGTGTTCCAATTTCCATACAATCAAATAACCAAGCCCGATCAGGAACGGAATCAGTCCGAACGACCACGCGCCGCCTTCCCAATCGTTCACCGCTGCGAGCCATATCATCAAACCAAGGCCCACCATCGTCCAAACGACCCCACGCCTCGCATCCGATCGCCGGCGGATGCCTCGCGTGGCAGGAGCCAGCAGTTCTACGGGAACGGGCTGCCCTTTTTCCACCATCATCCGGATGGTCCGCTGCCTCATTCGAGTCGCGATCATGGAAAATATCCCAACCATCACCACGATTGCCACGGGTGCGCCAAATATGGACAAAAACACAATCGCCACGATGGGAATGGCGATGAAGTCGCGCATTTTTTCGAGATCGGGGTCTTCGTCCTTGTCACCGGTGTCAATGGTAATTCCATGCTTGTGGCCAAGCTTTTTCTCCAGCTTCCGGTGAATTCTGTCAGCGAGATCGGATGAAGTGGAAGTAGACCTCGCACTCGGAACCGCCGTTGGCATTGATGCTGACGCCGTTGCCGCTGTTACTGCCGTCGGTTACTGTCGGGCTAGCAATCGCAGTTCCGGTTGGAGACTGAGGAAATAAGGTGCCGTACAACCCGAGGGAGCACATACAGAGGACAAATAATTTTTTCATAGAGTGTTTGATCATAGGATGCAGTGAACGTCCGATTTGGATTCAACGATTTTAGGCTTTCGGGGGCAATTAAAAGGTTGCGTGGCGCGGTTGGCTGGACATTATTGTCCCTCTCAAAACTGCGGGTGTAGCTCAGTTGGTAGAGCACCACCTTGCCAAGGTGGACGTCGCGAGTTCGAGCCTCGTCACCCGCTCCAGCCTTCGCTTGGAGCGGAGCGCAAATCGAAGGCTGCAGCGAGCGCGCCGTAGCTTTGGCGAAGGCGGAGCCGCCCAAACGCTCCAAGCTACGGCTGGCAGGCCAGCTCTTGTGATGGACTACGTTTAGTTGTTCAAGTCGAAATCGTCTCCAAGAAAACAATACGTCGGCTCGACGCGTGATCTACGCCAGCGGCTTAAAGCCCACAACGAAAGTCGTTCCCCACACCGCCAAGCTTCGCTCCTGGCCTCTCATCGTCTACTTCGCCTTCGCAGAAGAAAAGACAGCGATCGCATTCGAAAGATACCCCAAGTCCGGTTCGGGACGCGCGTTCATTAGCCGGCATTTTGTGTAGGATCTTCTCTGTGTATCTGTGGCGCAAAAGAGCCGAACTACACTGGGTTAACGCGCACGAAGATCTCCTTCAAGCGCGCGCTAACGGCCAGCTCGTGATGGTGCGCAGACCCGAGCGCAAGCGTCTCGAACTTGAAATTGTATGCCGCTGGCGAAACGACTCGTCTGCGCTACTGAAGGAATTTGGCGGCCGAATCGACGCTTTGCCGCGCAATTGGCTGAAGCGATTTGCGCGTTCGGACTCGAAGCCAATCAAGATCGGGAAACGATTGATCATTTCGAGTGTGGGAGGGACCTCGTCCCGACTGTCGCGGCACAAAGGCCCCTCCCACATTATCATCCCAGCTTCGTTGGCATTTGGAACTGGCGAGCATGCCACGACCGCAATGTCGCTTCGTTTTTTGGAACAATTGACTCGCTGCTGGAACCCGGGTTGGTCGTTTGTCGATTTGGGGACTGGTAGCGGTATTCTTGCTTTGGCGGCAAAATGTTTCGGAGCCGGTCAAGTCATTGGGATCGACAACGATCCCGCAGCGATTTCGGTGGCCAAATCAAACGCCCGATTGAACAAGATTCGCGGCGCCACTTTTCAATTAGGCGACGTGCACAAACGGAATCCGGCACAGAAGGTCGATGTGATTACGGCAAATTTATACAGCGATTTGCTTATCGAAATCCTGCCAAACCTACGCAGCGGCGCGTGGCTAATTCTCTCAGGCATTTTGCATAGCCAGCAAGCCGAATTGATTCGTGCACTGCAGCGGAACCGCGTCGGCATCATCAGCACGAAGCGTCGGGGAAAATGGATGGCCTTCCTGGCACGTAGCCGCCAGTTGTAGCGCGCGCTGTGCTGAGCGCAGGACCAAAGCCGCCACCGCGATCCGCTGGGGACAGCGGACCTACAGTATCGCAGACGAATTTTGCGGCGCTCTGCGACCGCAGAATCTCGCGACGGCAAATTTTTGCGGCGATCATAGACCGCCGCTACAGTAAAACGATGCAATCCGAACAGCTTGCTTATGCCATTGTCACACCCTATTCGATGCGGAAATCGCGCACCGGCGGCATCGTTGGCCGGTTGATTTCGCGCACCGGCCTCGATTTGGTTGGAGGCCGAATGTTCGCTCCGGGCGCGGAGCTAGCCAAACGCTACGCCGACACGATTGTTACGGAAACGGACCCGAGCCATCGTGCGACGCAGCAATTGATTCGCGAATACGTGCTGAAAAATTTTACCGGAGAGAAAAACGGTGAACATGCGCGTGTTTTGTTTCTGATCTTCCGCGGACCGGACGCTGCGGAAAAGATTCACCACGTGGTGGGTCACATTCTGCACGAGCGCACCAGCGGCGAAACGATCCGTGACACCTATGGTGATTACATCACCGATGATTCAGAGAATGTTGTTTACTTCGAACCAGGAGTGATCACCGAATTCGAACCGGACGCCGTCGAACGCGATTTAAAACTGTGGTCGGAATTTTCTGATTCGGATGGTGGAATTGTGGATTACGCAGTGCCGTCTCCGAGCGGCGCGCAAATCGAAAAAACGCTTGTCCTTATCAAGCCAGACAATTTCCGGTTCCCCAATTTGCGTCCAGGCGGCGTGATCGAAGTATTTTCCCGCACTGGCCTCTCAATCATTGGCTTCAAAGTTCACCAAATGAGCGTGGCACAGGCGGAGGAGTTTTACGGGCCCGTGCTGCCGGTCCTTGAGAAAAAGCTCGGACCGAAAAGCGGCCGCGAAAACTGGGAGAGCATCGTCGAGTTTATGGCCGGCAAAAGGCCCAGCGAATGTCATCAAGACGAACGCGATGCGTCGGGAACAGAGAAATCGATTGCCATTGTTTACCAGGGCGTGGACGCAGTGCGCAAAATTCGCGACGTCCTGGGTCCTACTGATCCGGCAAAAGCGCCGCCGGGGTCGATTCGAAAGGAGTTCGGACAAACGATCATGGTTAACGCCGCCCATGCATCGGACTCGGTCGAGAACGCGAAACGCGAAATGGCGATCATTCGAGTCGAAGAAAATAATTTCAAACCTCTGATTGAAAACTTCTACCGTCGCCAATAGTATGCGCTCCCATTTGTGGATCACTTAATTGCCATGGAAATTTCTGAACGCGCCGCTCAACTGACTCCGTCGTTGACTCTCTCAATCGATAGCAAGGCGAAAGCAATGAAAGCCGAAGGCATCGACGTCTGCGGCTTCGGTGCAGGCGAACCCGATTTCGATACACCAGAGCACATAAAGAGGGCCGCAATCGAGGCTCTCGAAGCAGGTTTCACGAAATACACGCCAAACGCTGGGATCCCCGAACTGCGCCAGGCGATCTCAGATAAATTGGCAGCTGACAACGGATTAACTTATCGCGCCGGTCAGATCGTCGTGAGTAATGGCGCGAAGCACGCATGCTACAACGCGATCCTTGCGACTTGTCAGCCCGGCGATGAAGTCGTCATCCCAGCGCCATATTGGGTAAGCTATCCTGACATGGTGCGGTTAGTGGGTGCTGAGCCTGTGATAGTGCCCACCAGCGAGCGTAACGGTTGGAAAATGCGGCCGGAAGATTTCGAAAACGCGATGACGCCGCGCACGAAGATGTTGATCATGAACAGCCCCGGCAACCCAACGGGGTCTGTTTATACGCGCGAAGAATTGGAGGCGATCGTCAGCGTCGCCGCGGAAGAAGACATTTATGTGTTGTCCGACGAGATTTACGAGAAGCTCGTTTACGATGACGTCAAGCATGTGAGCATCGCATCTCTGTCGAAAGAAGCGTACGACCTCACAATCACGGTCAATGGATTTAGCAAATCCTACGCGATGACTGGCTGGCGACTCGGTTATCTCGCCGCGCCAGATGCGGTCACGAGAGCCGTCGATTCAATCCAGAGCCATACCAGTTCGAATCCATCATCCTTTTCGCAATACGGCGCGCTTGCCGCGCTCAAAGGCGATCAACAACCGCTCTCCGATATGCGAGAGGAATTCGATATGCGTCGCAACTACATGTTCGATCGCCTTTCGAAGATCAACAATATCACTGCGGTGAAACCGCAGGGCGCGTTTTATATCTTGGTAAACATCAGCCAGCTTGGACTCACGTCTCAGAATTTCGCGGACCGTTTGCTGAGCAAAGCCAATGTCGCTGTCGTACCGGGAGCTGCATTTGGCGACGATCGCACTGTTCGTTTCAGCTACGCTACCAGCCTTGACGTGATCAAAAAAGGTCTGGATCGCTTCCAGGACTTTTGCCGGACGCTCTAGGTGGAACGCGTTGTCCCCCACGCGTTGCCAAAGTAATTTCGCGTTCAGCGCGAAATTGACATCGTCTTCGGAGAAGCCGATCCACCTTCCCTGTCGTTTGCCGCTCTTTTAGTGTTCCGCAATGCCCGGCCATTTCGCCCTAATTCTTCACGCCCATCTTCCATTCGTTCGTCATCCGGAACACGAGCATTTCCTCGAGGAAGAGTGGTTGTTTGAAGCGATTACCGAAACATACATCCCATTGCTGCGCATGATGCAGCGACTCATCGACGATTGTGTGCCGTTTAAACTCACGATGTCGATTACGCCAACGCTCTGCGCGATGCTTGAGGACCAGCTGTTGCGCGAGCGCTACGTCCGACATCTGGATCTTTTGATTGACCTTGCTGCGTGCGAACGAACGCGAAATCGCAAACATCCACAGCTCCGTGAGTTGGCTGAATTTTACGTTGATCTGTTTTCAGAAACTCGCAGCTACTTCGTGGATGAATGGAAATGTGATCTGCTCTCGGTCGTTCGTGAGTTGCGACAAACGGGCGCGCTAGAAATCATCGCCAGCGGGGCAACACATGGCTTGCTGCCGATCCTTCAGCAGCAATCGCCTCGCGCAGCGCGCGCACAAATTTTGATCGGACGCGACGCTTACGTCGAAATTTTCGGCCGGGAACCCGCGGGATTCTGGTTACCCGAATGCGGTTACGCTCCCGGTCTGGAATCGATTTTCCAGCAAGCGAATCTCCGCTGGTTCGTTATCGACGCTCACGGGTTGCTCTTTGGAACGCCGCGTCCGTGCTGCTCCATTTATGCGCCCTATTATACACCAGCAGGGCCAGCTGCCTTTGCACGTGATCCTGCTGCGAGCCGCCAGGTCTGGAGTGCGCACGAAGGCTATCCCGGCCATCCGGCTTACCGCGAATTTTATCGCGACATTGGTTTCGACCTGCCCATGGAACACTTGGAATCGATCGCGCGCGGAACCAGAAAATTCTCTGGCATAAAATACTATCGGATCACCGGACGCGGCGATGAGAAACAGCTGTATGACCGAACGGCAGCGGAAAATACGGCAGCGCAACATGCAGCTCACTTTCTGAAAGAAATGGATCAGCAGATTCGCGAAATCAGCGAAATTGGTTTCGATCCGATCATTGTCGCTCCGTTCGATGCGGAATTATTCGGGCACTGGTGGTTTGAAGGACCAATTTTCCTCGAACAATTCATTCGCCGCGCGGTAAACGAACCAGATTTTCAACTCACAACGCCGAGTGAATATTTAGCGGCGTATCCGACGCAGCAGATCGTTGAGCCCGCTCCTTCCACCTGGGGTGAGAACGGTCATCTCGCCGTATGGCTCGATCCGAGTAACGCCTGGATTTATCCGCAACTCAACGCGGCAGCACAAACGATGACCGAACTCGCGGAACAAGCTTCTGCCGTAGGGCAACCGCACAGGTTGCCAGGCGAAATATCGTCAGGCGGAGCGCCTGCCCTACAATTTACCGACCGTGTTTTGAAACAACTCGCCCGCGAACTTTTGCTCGCGCAATCAAGTGACTGGGCCTTTCTAATGAAAACCGGAACTGCGCGGGAATACGCTACCCAACGTACGATCGATCACCTTGCCCGCTTCAACCGTCTGCACGATGAGTTTGTCGCAAATAATCTCGATGACGAATTTCTGCGGGACTGCGAATGGCGAGACAACATTTTTCCGAACGTGAATTGGCGCTACTATGCTTAGCCTCTGTCATTCCGAACGAAGTCGAAGAATCGAGCGGCTGGGAAGCCGCGAGATGGACGGGAAGGCCAAAGGCTGAGCGAGTGGGAAGCGAGCGAATCAAATCTCTCGATCTTGCTGGTAGAGCGCGCCTCATTTAAACAGTTAGAGATGTCTCGACTTCGCTCGGCTCTTTTTAATCTCGCGGTTGCGATCGCCATCTTGTCTTCTTTGGCACTCGCACAAGAATCGCCGACTCCGACTCCTTCGCCGACGCCGGAAGAGTCTTATTCTCCCTCGATTTCGCCGGAACAAACTATGCCGTCCCCGGCAACGCCCGAACAAACGCCTTTACCCTCGACTACCAGAAGCGTCCGGATCAGTTTCATTCCTCCACCCATGGAGGGCACGATCAGCCTTGGGATTTACGATCAAGCGGGCAAATTGGTGCGCGTCCTCCATCAGAATGCGCAACTAAGCGATTTCACGATCGGACCTGATGCGCTCGTGACACGATGGGATGGAAAGGATGATGGAAATCAGGATTTGCCTTCTGGACGATATCACGCGCGCGGTTACGTGGTCGGTCCGCTAAAACGCGAAGATCTGGGCGAGACTTCATCGCCTTCAACGCAAATCGAAGCGAACGTGGTCAGGGTCCGACTTATCCGCAATCCTTTGCGGAAAGACAAAAGACCGGTCGTTGAACTCGGTATTGGATTCAATAGCGAGGGAACTTACCTGAAAACCAGCGATGGCCTGCCGCTGTTCAAAGTCAGTGAAACGCCGAATGTGACACGCGCAGGGATCGCAGCCAAAGGTGAGAACGGCATCGATATTTGGCAGGATGACGGCACGAAAGTGCATCAATACCGAGATCTCGAATGTTGACCAAATGATGGCGTTCGACTGCGGTGAGTTCGAATTGAAATGAAGCGTTTTTATAAACACCTCGCTTCAGCGGGATATTTCCGATGACCAGAAGAACCGCTTTAGCGGTTTCCCAAACTGAACCAAAACGGCTGAAGCGGTTCTAAGACTTTGCATTGGCCCGTATCACCCAGCTAAAGCAGGGTGTTAATGAGATTCTGTGCAGCGTTCCGGCGCCTACAACACTGCTGGTCACGATGCGAAATCTCTGTTACTTAAGCGCGCAATGGCCGCTCCCGAGCTTCAGCAAACAGTTGGCAAGACTGCCGGTTTTACCGGCACTGCGCTGCACACCGGTGAAAAAGCTACGCTTAAGCTGCATCCCGCGCCGGTGGATCACGGAATTAAATTCAAGCGTAAGGATTTGCAGGATGAGCCGACGATCGACGCCAAAATCGAGAACCTGAAGACAGTCGAGCGCGCCACAACGATTGGCGAAGGTTCGGTGCGTGTGCACACCGTCGAGCACGTGTTCGCCGCGCTTTCGGCAATGGGCGTCGACAACGCCATTGTGGAAATGGACGCAAACGAGCCGCCAATCGGAGACGGAAGCGCGCAACCGTATGTCGATCTCATCAAGAAAGCTGGCGTAACAGCTCAAGAGGAGCCGCGCAAATTTTTCGACGTGCGCGAACCGATGCACGTGGAAACGAAAACAGGTGCGCTGCTCGTTTTACTGCCAGACGACAAATTTCGCATCTCGTGCACGCAAGCCGGACCAGACAACAAATTCACGCAGTTCTTGTCGATGGAAGTTACGCCAGCGGCTTTCGAGAGTGAGATCGCTCCGGCACGCACATTTGTTTACTACGAGGATGTTGAGCCACTCATGGATAAAAATCTGATCAAGGGCGGCAGCCTCGAAAATGCGATTGTCGTGCGCGGCGAGGCGGTTTTAAGCAAGGAACCATTACGTTTCTCAGACGAATTCGTACGGCACAAAATCCTCGATATTATCGGCGATCTCGCGCTCGTCGGTCGACGTATCCGCGGTCACGTGGTGGCGGTGAAGCCCGGACATTCTGCGAATGCGGAATTGGCTCGCGCGCTCGCTCGCGAGCATACGCGGAGAAGTGCGATGAGCGCACCGCGTGCGATTCCAATAGGCGATTCCGGTCTGGACACTGGCGAAGTGATGAAGATCCTTCCGCACCGCTATCCTTTTTTGATGGTTGACCGGGTCATCGGGTTCGAGGGTGACAACAAAATTACGGCCATAAAATCCATCACGATTAACGAGCCGTTTTTCCAGGGGCATTTCCCCGGTCATCCCGTCATGCCTGGCGTAATGCAAATAGAAGCGATGGCCCAAGTGGCCAGCATTCTTTTGTTCAAATTGACGAAGACTTCGAGTCGTGTCGGCTATTTCATGAGCGCGGACGAGGTGAAATTTCGCAAGCCGGTATTTCCGGGCGACACGATTTTCATTCACGCCGAGCTGACGAGAGCGCGTGGCAATCGCATGGCGAAAACGAAATGCTATTGCGTAGTCAACGACGCAGTCGTCTCCGAAGGCGAGTTGATGTTCACGTTCTTGGATAAATGACGCAATGACGAAGCACGAATGACAAATGACGAAGGAATTCCGAAAGGCGAATGGCAAAAATCTTTCGCCGCACACATTTGAGCTTCGAGTTTCGTCATTGATTCGTCATTCGTCATTGGTCATTCGTCATTATGCCTGACGTGCAGATTCATCCGACGGCAATTGTTGATCCTGCCGCGGAACTAGGGACGGGAACAATCGTCGGGCCGTATTGCGTCATCGAACCAGATGTGGTCATCGGTCCGGATTGTTGGCTGCAACATCACGTCACACTTTGCGGACCGATGAAGGCTGGCGCGAATAACAAGTTTTACGCCTACTGCTCGATCGGCCAGCAGACACAGGATTTAAAATATCGCGGCGAACCGACCTATCTGGAAATCGGCGACGAAAACACGTTTCGCGAATTCGTCACCGTGAATCGCAGCACGACCAGCGAAGGCAAAACGCGGATCGGCAACTCCGGAAATTTTCTCGCTTACAGTCATATCGGACACGATTGCACTGTTGGAGATCACGTCGTTTTCTCCAATAACGGAACATTAGCCGGCCACGTTCAGGTGGGAAACCATGCCGTAATGGGCGGGCTCACGGCCGTTCATCAATTTTGCCGGATCGGACGCTTCGCCATCACCGGCGGTTGCTCGAAAATTGTCCAGGACGTTCCACCGTTCATGATCGCCGACGGCAACCCGGCCGAAATTCGCGGCGTTAATCTTATTGGTTTAGAACGGAAAAATTATCCGCCTGAAAGCGTTAAGCTGATCAAAGAAGCCTTTCGCCTGATTTATCGCTCCAAATACAACCGACGTCAGGCAATCGAAGCGATGCGGAAAGAACTGCCCCAGACAGAAGAGCTAACCGAACTCATCGAATTCATCGAAAAGAGCGAACGCGGAATCACCAGGTGAGATTTGTAACTGCGGATTGCGCGGGTAAATCGCGTGGAATATTTGAATCGCGCGGCTTTGGGGGCGATGAACATCATGCGGCTGCACTCCGGCTTCAGCAGGAGTCAGTCCAAAAACGCCGCCATTTCCTAACGACTGAATATTGACTCGTGAAAGTTTGAAATTCCACAAAGCATTTCTCGTGTCCCGATAAACAACGAAGAATTTTCGACGTTCCAATGCCTGTAACGCTCACGTTATTGCGAATAAAAAATCTAGCGCTCGTGGAAGAACTCGAGTGGCAGATCGGGGCCGGGGTTTGTCGCGGTCACGGGAGAAACAGGCGCAGGGAAATCCATCGTTATTGGCGCGCTGCAACTTTTGCTGGGTGAGCGCGCCGACAAATCGCTGATTCGCACTGGTACTGATTTCTGCACGGTCGAAGCAGTTTTTACGGGCACTGACGTGCGTAAGCTCAATCCGCAGCTTGCCGAAGCGGGCGTAGAGCCATGCGAAGACGATTTGATCCTGAAGCGGACTCTCTCCTCCACCGGGACTAATCGGCAGTTCATCAACGGGTCGCCCACGACATTGTCGGTGTTGAAAAATCTTGGCGATGAACTCGTGGACCTTCACGGACCTCACGATCATCAGTCGTTGCTCGCACCAGAGAGGCAATTGAGCTTGCTCGATGCGTTCGCGCGCGCCGAACAACAGCTCGAGGAATATCGACGGCTCCACGGACGATTGCAGACGTTGCTCGCCGAACATGCCGAGCTCAACACGGCGGAAACCGCGCGCGAACAGGAGCTGGATTTGCTTCGGCACCAAATCACCGAGATCGAGTCGGCGAAACTCGTCGCCGGCGAAGAAGAAGAAATCGAAAATCGCTACAAACTCGCCAGCAACAGCAAAAGGCTCATTGAGCTCGCCAACGGAATCGCAAACAGACTTTCCGAGGCAGAGGATTCCGTCCTTGTCGCAGCTCGCGGAAACGCAACGGCTCCTTCGAGAATTGGAAAAGATCGACAGCTCGATCGCCCAATTCTCGTCGGCGCACGCCGCCGCTGTGGTCGAGCTTTCCGAAATCGCCCGCACTCTTTCGGCGTACGCCGAAAATTTTGATCTCGATCCGGAACAACTCGCCGCAGTTGAGCAACGCGTTTCGCTGTTTGAAACTCTCAAGCGCAAATACGGTGCTTCAATTGCCGACGTGATCGCCTTCGGCGAACGCGCGACTGAGCGGATGCGCAAGATTGAAGGTCGGGACGCAGAGTTGGAGCGACTCACCAAGGACATCGAAGATGTTCGCGCGGAAATGAACCGTGCCGGCGAAGCGCTGCGCAAAGCGCGCCGAAAAGTTGCGCCGAAACTTTCCGAGAATATTCGACGAAATTTGCGCGACCTTGGGTTTCGTCAATCAGAATTCGAAGCAAAACTCACTCCGCTCGACGCGCCTCGCCCGAACGGATTTGATTCGGTAGAATTGCTGTTCTCGCCAAATCCGGGCGAACCGTTGAAACCGCTTCGCACGATCGCGTCGAGCGGCGAAATTTCACGCCTGATGCTCGCAATCAAATCCGCGCTCGCTGCTCATGACGCAATTCCATTGTTGGTATTCGACGAGATCGACACGAACGTCGGCGGCGAAATCGCGCATGCCGTTGGCGCCAAGATGCAAACCTTGGGACGCGATCATCAGGTAATCTGCATCACGCATTTGCCACAAGTCGCGGCAACCGCGTCGTCGCATTTTGTCGTGACGAAGGACGTGACGCGCGATCGCACGTTTTCCAATCTGCATGAAGTGACGGGCAAAGCGCGCCAGGAAGAAGTCGCGCGAATGCTTGGCGACAAAAGCGACTCAGCGCTTAAACTCGCGGCGAGCTTACTCAAAGAATCTGAACAGCAAGCAAGGTAGGGGCGGTTCACCCGAACCGCTCGGGCGATTGAGGTCAATCGCCCCTACCTGAATGCAATTCCCAACTACTTCATCACCGGACCGAGTGGCAGGATGATCTTGCCGTAGACTTCGTTGAGCACCTGCGCGAGCCCGGCGTAGATCGCGGAGAGTCCACAAAAAATTCCTTCGTAGCCGGTGAACTGTTTGAAACCGGGACCCGCGTTAATGAAATCGCCAATCGCGAGAAGAAAGAAAAGAATCGTCAACGAACCGAAAACGACTTGCCCGGCGACATGCAACCGGAAGGTGCCAATGAACATCACTGCGGTGAACAGACCCCACATGAAAAGATAAGCCGCCATTGCAGTCTCGTTGGAAGCATTGGCCCATCCTAATTTCGGTAAAATAATCAACGCGACGAGCGAGAACCAGAACAAGCCGTATGAAAGAAATGCGGTCGTGGCGAAAGTGTTGCCTTTCCGCCATTCCATAATCCCAGCCATAATCTGAGCCGCGCCGCCATAGCACATCCCCATCGCCAGGATCATGCTGTTAAGTTCGTAAAACCCAGCATTGTGGAGGTTTAGCAACACGGTGGTCATGCCAAAGCCAAGTAGCCCGAGGGGCGCCGGATTCGCTGTCGTATCCTTGAGCTGAGTAGTGGATTCGTTCATGGCGATCGCAGTGTGCCTAAGGAAAGCGCGATAAGGCAAGAAGGAATGGCTCGACCACGCTAAATCATTGACGCTTTGCACGATTTCGCTTGTCGGCACATGTGCAATGAAATTATTGTCGTCGTCTGATATATGATTCGGCGCGATTATTTGGTCGTCGGTGGAGGCATCGGAGGAGCGAGTGCATGCGAAGGCATTCGCAAATACGACAAGCGCGGTTCCGTCACGCTGGTCGGCGCGGAACCGTTCGCGCCTTACAAGCGCTGGATCATTTCAAAGAGCTTTTTGCGAGAAAAGGAATCGAATCTGAAGAAACTTCAAGAGTTCGACGAGCGCTGGTTCGATGCGAATAAGATCGAGGCACGCTTCGGCACGGTAGTGACGCAATTCAACATCGAGCGGCGCCTGGCTGTACTGGCCAATGGCGAAAGCATCGAATTTACGAAGGCATGTCTGGCGATGGGCAGCCGGCCAGGACGCCCTGCCATGGCAGGAACAAATCTTGGCAACGTGATTTATTTGCGAACGATCCGTGACGCGCTCGCGTTACGCGAAATGGCCAACTTGGAAAAAACGATCATGGTCATCGGAGGTGGTTTGCTGGCATGCGAGTCGGCCGCAAGCCTGCGCATGATGAAAATGAAAGTCGGCTTGATGCATCGCGACGGTTACTTGCTAAATCGCTACGTCGACCCTGAGACCGGCGCGTGGTTAACTGATTACTTTGCAAAGCACGGCGTGGTGCTCTCGATGGGAGAAGCCCTCAACGGTTTCGAAGGCAAAACCGTCCTTCGCAACATTCAAACCAAGAGCGGTAACCGTTTCCCGGTTGGTCTTGCCGTCGTTGCATGCGGCGCAGAACCGAATCTCGATCTCGTACGCAACACTCCATTAGCGGGACCACACGGGTCACCGGTCACCGAATATCTCGAGACCGAGGAAAAAGGAATTTACGCCATCGGCGATCTCGCCTTCTATCCGGACAGAGTCATGGGCGGAATGCGGCGTCAGACTCACTGGGAAAACGCGCGGGAACAAGGTCTGGTTGCGGGGGCTAATATGACCGGCAAAAAGAGGATCCGTTACGAGCAGGTCCCTTATTTTTGGACGGAGATGTTCGATTTGCGGATGGATTTTGTGGGCGATTTCACGCTGCCGCCTACACGCGTGAATCTTGATGGAACGTACCCGAAGAAAAGATTCATTGCCCGATTTTATCAAGGCGAAAAGCTCCGCGGAATTCTTCTTTGCCAGCAAACGCAACGCGAAGTTGACGCAGCCAAAAGCCAGTTGCGGCAAGCCCAGGGCAAATAAGATCTGTCATTCTTAGCGAAGCGAAGAATCTCGGATCAGCTTTGGATCGATGCTCTTGGCGGACATAGCCAGAGATGTTTCGCTCCGCTCAACATGACAGCACTACGACTTAATACACGTCTGCCGGGATTTGGAATGCCGGATTGCTCACGCGCACCAGCTTCCAATCCCACGGCTTTCCTGAGACGTGACGCCACTCCAGCTCGAAAGGCGTAGGCAATCTGTTCACGCGTTCATCCAACAACTGCACCACGCCGTCGTCGCTGCTATAGACGTTAATTTTGCCAATCCACATCGCACGCGATGGTTCAACTCGCACCGCGGCGTCGGGCGCAGTAATCCTTGAGCCGCGGACCCATCGAAAACCTTCCCGCATCCGTTCAAGAAGCCGCGCACGATCGTGGTCCCATTGGTCGCGATAGTCTTCGCCAATGAAATCGGCAACACTCTCCCAATTTCTGCCGTCGATTGCGTGAAAGAAATGTTCTGTATGAAGGCGAACCTGATGCTCGGGTCGCCAAAGCCAGAGCAGATATACACCGAGGCACAGCGCAAAGGCCAGCACGGCGATGGTTGCTCCACGAAGCGTAATCGTCACAGACGCTGCCACAATACAACATCAGAATCCAAGCGTCGTAGTGTGCGCTAATCCAAACGATTGGGATGAGCGAATCACATTCTCGCCTTTTCTCCGCTCGGGATAGCGGACGGTACAGCTGGATATTCTTACAATAGTCAGTGCTGCGTTTGCCAGTGCCGCCGAATTTCGGCCGCCTCGCGCATGAAATTCGGGTTCCGGATTATTTTTGTAGGATTTTCAGGCACTGAATCACTTCGCACGAACAGCGAAAGACAATCGATCAAGCGTCTCCCACGCCAGTTCACCAACTCCTGACTCACGCAATGCAGTCCGCTCTGCGCCGACAGCGCGCGAAATAACTCGGCGGTCATCCCGGGGTTTCGATGATGCGCCCAATCGAGAATCTTCGCCTTGATCAACGGCTTCGCGAGCGCCTCCGGAAGGCGTTCCCGTGGCGAATTAACGTATTCGCCAAAGTTCGAATGATGAATGAAACCTTTGCCGCCGATTTTCAGCTTCGCTCCAAGTTGGCACAGATACGCTTCGACCACTTCCCGGTCGGGATGCACAAAGGAATCGAAACTGAAAACAAAATCCACTGACGAGTCGGGAATCATCGACAACGAGCGCCCGTCATTCAGTAAACAGCGGACATGCGAAACACTCGCGAACCGCTGCTGACACGCTTGGATACAATCGCCCGACTTATCAACGGCCCATAGTTCGTTGCAGTAATCCTTCAGATAATGCGTCCACCGACCGAACCCGGGTGCGATTTCCAAAATCGTGCCGACCGGCAGACACTCGCGAATCCGCGGAAAAATTGTGCCAGTCCACTGCGCAGCAGAGGTGCCCCACGGTTGTGACCATTCCTCGCCCGCCTCTTTCCAATCGTACTTCATCGAATGCGTAAAAACGACGATCTCATACATGTCATTCTGAGCGAAGCGAAGAATCTCTGATCGTTTGAGGTACCAACAAACGAGATACAAAATGTTAAGGTTTCTCGCCTACGGGCACCGCTCATTGCCGCGGCGGCTAAGGGGAAACAGCTCTCACCCGACGTCTGCGGTTACGCCAGAATTTTAATCCAACATACTCGAACGCCTGGCAGAACCGCAGCGTTGCTAAGCGCGCCAAAGGTGATATTGACGGCTCCAACGTCGACTACAGCCGCGCGCTTGAGCTTGATGACGCCCGGCAATAGATGGTCTGGCTGCATTTCTCAAGGCGTAATCCGCCGCAAATAATCTAGCGAATGCTTCGCGCCAAAAGTCGGCTGCATAAAAAATATTCGCGTTCCGATTGTTTTTCACCCGTAGTTTGCGTGGCAGCTGCTGAAATATCTTTGCATCTGGGCATCTTTTTCGAAAACGGCGAGATCCCATTGAGCATGAACGTGGCATCATGCAATCTTTTCCGGCAAACTCCCTCTATGGAGCACCTGTCGGCCGCGCCGGCGGCGCCATAACTTTCGGCTTGAACTTTCCTGATTGTTGGTAACTAATGCCGAATGCCATCGCACCGACAGCAGAAACCGTTCGCAGAACTTGCGTCTGTTGCTAGTACGCCGGAGGAATTCGGCGTGCTCTTCATGAAGAGGATCTTGCGCAGCGCGTCTGATAACAAGATTACTTCTGCGGACGGCAAGAGTTTGGTCGTTCCCTTTGCCGTTACAGTTACGCCAGCATCAGCCGGGGGCTTGAGAAAACCCGAGGAAACCATCGATTGTACTAAGAATTGCTGGAAGGTTCTGGGGCAAGAGGTGTTCTGCATTACCAAATGCACGAAAACTTACCCACAGGTGTCGCCAGGGCGCACGCCTCCGGACGATCAGACCCTAAGGGGCCTGGTCACGCCTGGCCCGCCTCTGCCCAAACCCGAGCTGGTCGAGCAACGCCTTGCTACGTCCCTGCTGCGGGTCGACTCGCCGATGGAGGCGGGCATCATCCTCATGAATTCGGTGCTGGGTATCCTTTCGCAGCACGCCGACCTGGTCGGCGCAGACGGCTCGGCGGAACTGACCGGCGTCGCCAGGGTATCGCTCCGTCCCAAATTCTCGTCCGGACCGGCGCCCGCCGATGGCTTGAGCTACCAGTGCGTAGAGACCTGCTGCTCGATCCTTGGGCACGACATCCTGTGCTTCGAGCAATGCCACGCGAGAGTTGAGTGAGGTCCTGGCGTCTGATATAAGAGTTTCACCAATCCTTGCTCCCAAAATCTGGCGTCACAGAACAGGTGTACGTTACGATTATTCTTTAGCCGAAGCTTCCGAGGCAACTGCTGAAATATTTTTGCGTCAGGGCATCGCTTTCGAAACCTGCGGAGATCCCCGTTAAGCATGAACGCGTCGCACATCTGCATAGGCAACAATGCTTCCAAACGTCCGATCCGTCGCACCCGGTTCATCGCCCGCATGTACCGCCGTGCAGTTCGCCTAACGAGTTTCGCTTGAGCCGCATAAAGTTCAATCACCTGTTCTTTCGCCCAAGGAATGTTTGTTCGACCGACGATTCCCCAGTATCGACCGACCTTGCACCCTGGCTTTGTCTGATCCGACTTCGACGCGTAACCACTCACCTATCGGATGATTCCGAACTGTGATTTGATCGGATCCGCCGAAGTGCCTGCCAAGAGATGCTTTTCATCCCCGCTGTGTACGACTTCGGACCGATTCTGTGCAAGCCAACCGCCGAACTCCTCAGAAACCCTCCATCATCGCCGCTGAGGTTCCAGAAGATGGATGAAAGTGCGCCGCGCCCCTGGCCTTAAACTCCAGCTTCCAGTGAAACCCTGCAGACGGAAAAGACCTTAGAAAACGCTGAGAGAAGATTTTCAGATGCCTCTTGAATGTCTTTTGATCCAAGGGGAATCCGTCGAGTACGTCAGTGTCCCGAAAATCGGACGGCCGCACTTGCTTTGATCAACCTTTGCCGGTGACAGCCGAAGACGTTGCCTGCTCTTCTCGGAGAATTCCGAAATTTCTGACCGTTTCGGACATGCTTCCTTATGCTCCCGGACTCGCGACTATCAAACCGTACCAAACTCCCGCCGACGTAGAGTATCACTGTCGGTGAAGGTCTGATATGGCTCTTTGACAAGCCCGCAGCCGGAGCCGGCGCGGCCGCGCCGGCAATCGGTCGGAGAGCCAATCCGTGAGATGCAGAATCGTCTGCACGCAGCTGATACACTCGTCCGTGGAGAGGTTTTGCTGCAAAATCTGCTGCAGTCGGTACTCTTTCAGAGGTGTGGCTGGGGGCGGAATCGAACCGCCGACACGTGGATTTTCAGTCCACTGCTCTGCCAACTGAGCTACCCAGCCGAGATGGCGCCGATGGTGTCGGCGCCGCGGGTTTTCACTATGCAACAATCCGATTGTAGGGCAAGCGCTCCGCTTGCCATTTTGGCTCGGCAGGCGATGCGCCTGCCTTACAAACATTCCGAGCCAAGTCGAGGATTCTCTAATTGTTGGATTGCGCTTTCCAGTTACACTCGGCCACATGAAGAAGCCCATTTTCACCAGCGAAGCGCCGGCGGCAATTGGCCCTTATTCGCAAGCGATGCGCAGCGGACGTTTCCTGTTTTGTAGCGGCCAAATTCCACTCGACCCAAAGTCCGGCGAAATTGTTTCCGGCGACATTGCGACGCAGACCCGGCGAGTGATGGACAACATCGCGGCTCTTTTACGAACCGAAGGACTCACTTTCGATCACATCGTTAAGACAACCATTTTCTTAACGAGTCTCGGTGATTTCCAGATCGTAAACGAGATATACGGCTCATACTTTGAACAAGATCCCCCAGCGCGTTCCACCGTCCAGGTTTCTGGGTTGCCGAGGGGAGCTAATGTGGAAATTGAGATAATTGCCGCCGCAGCTGAGACTGACCAAACCGCCTATGATACATCTGGGTAAGATAGTTCCGCTTCCGGGGAGCGCCCTCGCCATCGCGGACTTTTTCTGGTCAACCATATTCATGCGCATAGCTACTCCCGAGGTGTTTCGGCGAGGACGCCGAAACGGGCACGCGAGGGCGCGTGCGCTCCCCAGATGAGCGAAGATCTGCTAGCACTTTTCCGCAAAACCGGCGCGCTGTTGGACGGCCACTTCGTTTTGCGCTCGGGTTTGCACAGCCGCGAATATTTTCAATGCGCGCTGCTTCTTCAGCACACTGAGATTGCCGCAAAGGTGTGCGGATGGCTTGCGGATAAAGTGCGCCAGTTTGATTGCGACTCAGTTATCTCCCCTGCTCTCGGCGGAATCATTGTTGGCCAGGAGGTCGGCCGCTCGTTAGGCAAACGTCATATTTTTGTCGAAAAAGAGGAAGGCAAACTCGTTTTGCGCCGCGGTTTTCAAATTTCGCCGAACGAGAAATTCGTTGTGGTCGAAGACGTCGTCACGCGCGGCGGACGCGTGCAGGAGACGATCGATATTGTGCGTGCGCACGACGGCATCGTCTCGGCAGTCGGCGTGATTGTCGATCGAAGCGGTGCAGCCAAGCCGGACTTCGGCTGCCCATTCGTGAGCTTAGTCGAAATGAACGTCGAGACGTTCCCCGCAGACAATCTCCCCGCCGATCTCACCAAAATTCCCGCCGTTAAACCCGGCAGCAAGTAGGGGCGGTTCACCCGAACCGCCTGGGCGATTGAGTGAATCGCCCCTACCTTCAATCATCCGGGTTCGGACAGCGTTCGCCGTCGAACTCACGCCGCCGGCACAATGCGGCCGCTCACTTCGCCGAAACCAACGCGGTAACCATCGCCCTGGCACCAGCCAGTGATCGTTAGGCGATCACCGTCGTCGAGCCATTTGCGCGTTTCGCCGTTCGGCAGGCTCAGGGGCTTCGCTCCGCGCCAGGTCAACTCCAACATGCAGCCACGCGATTCTTCAGTAGCTCCGCTGATGGTGCCGCTTGCGAGTAAATCGCCAGGTTCAAGATTGCACCCGTTCACCGTGTGATGGGCAAGCTGCTGCGAAATACTCCAGTAAAGATTTTGGAAATTCGTGCGCGTGATGACATGCCGCGCATTCATCGATGACGTTTGGAGCTGCGCTTCGAGCTGAATATCGAATGTGAAATCGTTCTTTGCCCGCAAATATGGAAGAGGACCGGGATCCTGTGGCGGGAGTGGTTTCCTGAACGCTTCGAGCGCATCGAGCGTCACCACCCATGGCGAAATGCTCGTCGCGAAATTCTTCGCCAGGAACGGGCCCAGCGGCTGATATTCCCACGCCTGAATGTCGCGCGCGCTCCAGTCGTTCATCAGGACCAGCCCGAAAATGTGATCGGCAGCGCGATCGATCTGCATCGGTTCGCCTAACGAGTTGCCCGGCCCAATGAGAAACGCCATTTCCAATTCGAAATCGAAGCTCTTGCTCGGGCCGAATGTAGGTGCCGCTGCGTCCGGCGGCTTAGTCTGTCCGTTCGGCCGGCGCACTTCGGTCCCGCTCACGACCACCGAACTGGCGCGTCCATGATATGCGACTGGCAACCATTTCCAGTTAGGCATCAGCGCGTTCTCAGGACCGCGCAACATCGTGCCGACGTTATGCGCGTGATGATATGACGAATAGAAATCAGTGTAATTGCCTATGCGCACCGGCAGTTTCATCGCCACATCCTTTTGCGCATGAAAAATTTTGTCGCGCAGCCGCGCGTCATCGCGCAACGTCGCGGTCTCAGCCGAGAGAAGATGTTGAAGGATTTCGCGCGTTGCTCGCCATGCTGGTCGGCCCAGCGCAAGAAATGAATTCAACGAATCCTCTGAGAATACTGTTTGGTTCTGAAATTCCGGGGATCGAAAATGACCGAGTTCTTCCAACGCGGAGAGATCAAGAATCAAATCTCCGATCGCAACGCCGATACGCGCTTTGCCTTGTCGCGGTTGGAAAATGCCGAACGGAAGATTCTCCAAGGGAAAATGCGAATCCGGTGAAACGTCGATGAACGATTTGAGCGCCATAAATGGTAGGGGCGATTGACCTCAGTCGCCTGAATATATTTGTTTTCGCTGTCTGGGCGGTTCAGGTGAACCGCCGCTACCTTACAATAAGCCGAGCGCGCGCAAATCGTCGCGAGGCTCGTCGAAGCTGCAACTGCCGAAAGACTTCACGAATTTGCGTCTCCGTTGCAGACGTTCCGTATCGATTTTCCAATCCCGCCACGCGAAGAAATCGTCGGTGAACGAGAACGAGCGCGGATCTTCGTCCTCAAGCATCGTCACGGCTTGATCGGCGTCCCATTGATGTTCCGCCGCAAGGACTGCGGCTCCCAGCACATTGAGAAATCCGTGCATCTTCGTGTTCACTTCGTCTCGAAATTGCCGGATTGGATGATGCAGCCCAGCCGTAAACTTCATCGGGAGCTGGTGTGTCGCTGCAGCTACCAGCGCACGTGCGATCTGCGCCGAAGTGGGAAATGCATCCGCCGTCACTCCGCCGGTTCGCAATTTGTAACCGAACGTTGCCGTGGCCTGTTTGGAGTTGTGCCCGGCGATCATTGCGATGGTTTTCTCTGCTTTCTCAGGCAGCGCTTCCCAAAACACCGGCAACTCATCCACAGTTGCCCTCGCTTCTCTGAGAGAAACAGAATCGACATCGTCCGCCAAAAACATTTCAAGGTGCCTGACCGAAATCAGGTTGCCCTCGGATTGTGAGAATGAGCGAACCGCCGCGCTCGCATCGTTCAGCGCCTCAAGAAAGGCCTCAATGTTTGCGGTCTTCGGTCCGAGCGCGGCGACGCGGAGCGGATGCGAAGCATCGAACTGTGAAACAAATTTTGCGGCGGCGTTGAATTGTCCGACGGGCAGAACAAAGCCATTCAGTATCCAGGTGTCGGGCGAATGCACGTAGCCTGCCAGGTTCCGCAACGCTGGTTCGAGCAGCAGGGCGCAAGGCGGGAACATTCCCGCGTAGTCAATTGTTTGATTGAGAAAAGCACGAAGCGAAGCGGAAACAGCCATGACCGAGACATTCAACCACGAATCCCTGTTCGCCAAGGCTACGCGAGACACGTCGACATGAAGATTTTCAGGGTAAACTATTACTTGTGCAGGCGTATTCGTTAGGCGTCGATATCATCAGTGGTTGCTGGCTGGTATTTGTTGCAGTCTGGTTAATAGCCGCCGGATCAACCAAGCGCACGGTGTATCGCGAGACACAGGCGCAGCGGCTGCGCTATTGGGTGTTGCTCGTCATCGCTTGCCTTTTGCTCGTCTATGGGCGGGAATTGCCGTACCCCCTGAGTCTCCGCATCATTCCACATGCGGCACCGATCGCATGCGCGGCTGCGGCCTTGTGCGTCGCGGGGCTGGCGCTCGCGATTTGGGCAAGAATTACTCTCGGACGCAACTGGAGCGGCGTGGTGACATTGAAAGAAGAACACGAACTTGTAGAGCGCGGACCGTACCGGTTCGTGCGTCATCCCATTTACACCGGGATACTCACCATGTTCTTTGCCACTGCGCTCTCGCGAGGATACTTGCCCGGATTCGTAGGCACACTCCTAATGTTTGCGAGTTTCTGGATCAAACTTCGCGACGAGGAAAAACTGATGCTCCAACAATTTCCCGAGCGATACAGGGCTTATCAACAACGTACAAAACGCATCATTCCCTTTGCCCTCTGATTGGAGGCGGCGGCGCTGTAGTGTGCGATGTCCTCGCATTTGATCCGCCAGAAACTCCGCTGGGACAGCGGACGCTACAGCGAGCTCTCCGATAGAAGGTTTAGTCCAATTCTAATCGCACGAGGCAAATTGCGGAGCCATGGTAAACGAGGCGCGCAATTCGCCGCCGGCGGGAATGGTTTGGATACCTTGTTTCTTCTCGAATGCGCGCTGTTCGTGATTGTCAGTCAATCCCCAGCACGGCTCGACGCAGAGAAATGGCCCGCCGTCCGACCACAGCGTTACGTACGGCACGCCGGTCAGATCCAGAGTTACCCATCGACCGCTTGGCGGATCAACATAGGAAAACAGTCGTCGCGGCACATCGGCTAGTTCGAGAATCACCGAACCAGGTAACTCGTTCCTTGGAAACGGCATTTCGCCACCGCGAAATTCAATCTCGCGCGTTTCGCCCGACAAGTAATTATCCGGCGAAAAATATCGTCGATACAATCCACGCGGCATTTGTAAATGAAAGGTCTCGAAGGAAGTCGCACCGAACCCTGGATGCAGTCCGAACGACACGTGTGCCGTCAGCTCCGTTTCATGGTTCCGAAACTCGAAGAGTACACCCACGCCGTTAGCCCCAATCTCGTAAGTGAGATCCACACTCACCTTGAGCGGATATTCGATTGGTGAAAAATCATCCGGTGTGATTCGGTATCTCAGCGAAGCGCTACTCTCGTTAGTCAGAGATCCGGCGAAATTCCATGTTTTCCCGCGAAGAAAACCGTGCGTTCCACCCTTAATTTCGTGTCCGCGATACAGAGTGCTGCCATTCTTCAATCGGTGCAGATAATAACCCATGACCGTGGCGTGATTTGCCCAGCCTTCAGCCGGAGCCGTCACGTCGTTGTCCCGATAAAGAAACCCAATCCACTCGCCGGCTTCATTGATTCGCGACATGCTGATCAGTTCCGCACCGAGACGCGACACGACGATGCGAAGCCCGTCATCTTCATCCGTTAAAACATCGAGATGGCGACCGTCCCGGTTTTCTTCTGTGTGCGAAAACTTCATCGAGTTGGTAGCCGCGATTCACCGAAGCGCCTTTGCGCAATCTGATGGTAGGGGCGGTTCACCGAACCGCCTTCCTGTGCGTAATCGCATGGGGTGGCAGCAGGCGATTGAGGTCAATCGCCCGTACCTAAGAAAATTTCCCAACTGCTCATGGGAACAGGCCGCGCACTTGTTTGGCCTTAATGACGCGCTCAACGCCGATCGCCATCGCGGCTGTGCGATGCGATACCCTGTGATCTTTCGCGCGTCTGATTACTTGCACAAACGAATGCTCGAGAATGCGGAAAAGTTTGTCGGTCACTTCTGACTCCGACCATAGAAAAGCCTGCAGACCTTGGACCCACTCGAAGTATGAAACGATCACGCCGCCAGCGTTGCAGAGAATGTCCGGGATCACGAAGACTTCGTCCCAGCGCTGGTCGAGAAGCAGATCCGCATCGGGCGTGGTCGGGCCGTTTGCGCCTTCGGCAAGGATACGGCACTTGAGTTGGCCCGCATTTTTCGCGGTAATCACGCGATCAACCGCGCACGGAGCAAGAATATCGCAGGGCAATGTGAGAAACTCGTTAGGGTTCACATGATCATCTTGAGCGAACGCCCGCAGGTTCCCTTTCTTGATCATGTGTTGCTCGGCCGCTTTAACGTCGATCCCTTTCGGATTGTAAATCGCCGCGGTGTGATCGCTGATCCCGACGACTTTGACGCCGCTCTTGTAAGCCAGCGACAAAGCCGCGACCGACCCTACGTTGCCGAATCCTTGCACGATCGCGGTGCATTTTTCCGGATCCATCTTCAACATGTTCATCGCGCGCTCGACCAGATACACCACGCCGCGGCCAGTCGCTTCACGCCGGCCTTCGGTCCCACCAATCGCGACTGGCTTGCCGGTAACGATCTCATTCACAGCGTAACCCATGTAGACCGAGTAGGTGTCCATAAACCACGCCATGATCTGTTCATTTGTGCCCATGTCCGGGCCCATGATGTCGGTGTGCGGACCAACGAACGGAATCATTTCCTGCATGTAACGGCGCGACACGGACTCGAGTTCCCTCCGCGATAGTTTCGTAGGATCAACAGCTACGCCGCCCTTCGCGCCACCGTAAGGCAACTGGGCCAAGGCGCATTTCCAACTCATCCACATCGCGAGTGCTGCCGTTTCGCCCATCGAAAGCGAAAGGGCGAACCGCGTGCCGCCTTTGGTCGGCCCCAGCGCAATATGATGTTGGACGCGGTAACCCTGGAAAGCTCTGGTGCTCCCGTCATCCATGTGCACAGGCAGCGTCACGGCGATAGCGCGTTTGGGGTACGTCGCCCATTCGCGATCGCTTTTATCGATGTTCAGGTAGTCCGCGATGACGCGAAACTGCTCGCAAGCCATCTGGAAAACTTCGTCGTCGTAAATCGTGTGTGCCGCTGTATCAGCGCAACTCTGGTCGTCCATGGGAAGCTGCTATTTGCGCTGGGCACGTGGCGTCGTCAACTCCGAAACTGCTGTAGCGTGCGCTCTCCCCGGCATAACTGTAGCGTCCGCTGTCCCCAGCGGACAATCTTTGCGCCGGGACGAACTCAGCTGGAAACAGCGGACCGTGCAGTTATGCGCGATCAATTCGTACGATTTCACCTGCGTACGGCCAATCTTCAACCCGAGCAACGAGTCCGCCTCGCACTGGGTTCTGAAATACATATTTCCACTTCTGAATGTAGCTTTCGTCGCTACGCAGGAGGTGGTCGTTAAATCCTGGTTGCCAGAAGGAGGAGAGCTTCTGACCTGTTAGCTGCACCGGTTGATGTACCGTGGAAAGCAGAGCGCGATCGAGCTCGCGTTTCAATCCCTTAACCCACGCGCCCAAAGTCGACGTGCACTCGATTCCGAAACAGACGAACAAATGAATGTGATCGGGCATGAGCACGTATCGGCCGACTCCGATGCGAAAGTCAGTCGCGCGCCGACAATATTTGGCAAAGGCCTCGTGCACTTCGGGCGCAGCGAGCAAGCTCGCACGAGTATGAGTGTTGAACGTTACGAAATAAACCGGCGCATTGGAGCGCTGAAAAATCAGATCCAATCGCGGCGGTTTATCTTTGAACACACGCTGCACAGGAATGTTTTTAGCGCGCCGCTTCTCTCGCGGGCAAGCTTTGTGCGTAGCGTGCGCTGTCCCAACTCATCCTGCGGATTCTTAGGGCTCTGGCGCTAGGGACAGCGCACACTACAGCAACTCCGCTGAGGACAGCGGACGCTACAGCTAAACGATTTCCCCAAACTGCGGACACTACAGCACAGCATCGACAAGAGCGCGTGAACCTGGCTAATGTCCGCAAATGAAAATCGAAACTGTAGCCGTTCACGCAGGGCACGAGGTGGATCCGGCAACCGGAGCCGTGGCCGCCCCAATTTATCTGTCCACCACGTTCGAGCGCGACATCGAGGGCACGTACTCGCGCGGGTTCATGTACTCGCGGAACGACAACCCAAATCGCAAAACGCTCGAGCACGGCGTGAGCATGCTCGAAGGCGGCAAAGCGGCCGCTGCTTTTGCCTCTGGAACCGGCGCAGCCATGTCGATTCTGCAGGCCTTATCACCTGGCGATCATGTCCTCGCGCACGTCGACGCGTACTACGGCACGTCACGGTTGATCCGCGAAATTTTTATGCGCTGGGGACTGGAAGCGGATTTCGTGGACATGAGCGATCTCGCCGCAGTCAAAAAAGCTCTGCGACCAAACACAAAACTGGCCTGGGCGGAAACGCCGTCCAATCCGCTGCTGAAAGTTGTCGATCTCGCCGCGCTGGCTGAAATCGCACATGATGCCGGCGCGATTTTTATTTGCGACAACACGTGGGCGCCCGTGCTGCAAAGACCCTTCGATCTCGGCGCCGATCTAATTTTGCACTCCACAACGAAATATTTTGGCGGGCATTGTGATGTTCTTGGAGGAATTGTCGTTGCGAAAAAGGATGATGAATTTTTTCAGCGAATCCGCGGTATCCAATACGAGGGCGGCGCAGTCCCCTCGCCTTTCGATTGTTGGTTGATCCTGCGCGGGATGCGCACATTGCCGTGGCGCATGCGCGCGCACTCAGAGAACGCAATGAAGGTCGCGAACCACTTCGCGCAACATTCGAAAGTCGCGCGCGTGCATTATCCCGGTTTGCAATCGCATCCGGCTCACAAGATCGCGGCCGGACAGATGTCCGGGTTTGGTGGGATGCTGTCTCTTGAAGTGAAAGATGGCTCAGACGCGGCGATGTCGGTGGCAGCGAAAACAAAAATCTTCATCCGAGCAACAAGCCTGGGTGGCGTAGAGAGTTTGATCGAGCATCGCGCATCCATCGAAGGGCCAGGCACAACCTCACCCGAAGGATTGCTGCGCGTCTCCATCGGCCTCGAAAACGCCGATGACCTGATCGAGGATCTCGACCAGGCGCTGGGGTAATCGCGTTTGTTGTAGTGTCCGCTGTCACCAGCGGATCTGCGCGTTCCAAACTAAATGCGCTGAGGACAGCGCACGCTACAGCATCCGGGCGGTTCGGGTGAACCACCCCTACCTGAGTTTCCTCCGGAAAACATCCATGATGTCTTGGACTTCGCTGATGCCTAGAAGAAACGCCGCGCCGAAGAATCCGGCTCCGGCAACGGCAATCGTCGCGAGCAGTCCTGCCAGCTTTTGGAAGAACCGCATCTCCGACCACGCATCGAGCCAGAGGTAATTCGCTGCCCAACAAATGAGCGCCAGTAGCGCACCGGCGACACAAATTTTGCCAAGGGCGACTAACATCTGGCGGGTTTCGAGCCGGCGTGTGTAGCGGCGCATCAGTGCGTAAAGCAAGAGAAAGTTGATGGTCGCAACGAGGCCCGTCGAAAATGCAAGGCCGCGGTGTCCCCATCCAAGCCGGAACGTGAACAGCCAGTTGAGAAACAAATTCGCGCCGATCGCGAGAAAGCTCACAACCATTGGCGTGTTACGTTTGCCGATGGCGTAAAATGCCGGCGTCAACACTTTCAACGCCGCATACGCCACCAGCCCGATCGCATAATATTGCAATGCACCCGCAGTTTGCCGCGTCATCTCCGCCGTGAAACGTCCGTGCTGATAAATCACGCTGATGATCGGCGAAGCCAGCATCGCCAGTCCGATCGCCGACGGAACCGTCAACAAAAACGCCAGCCGCATTCCCCGTGCGAGCGTTGCGCGAAACTCAGCCGTGTTCCCGAGCGCGGCACTCTTTGATACCAGCGGCAAGGTCACGGTGCCGATGGCAACGCCGAAGATTCCCAGCGGCAATTGCATGAGACGAAATGCAATGTTGAGCCAGCTCACCGGACCGTTGCCGAGACTCGCCGCAAATCCGCTGTTAATCAGCACGTTCACCTGCACGGCGCTCGCCGCGATGACCGCGGGTCCCATTAACGTCAGCACGGTGCGCACACCTTCATCGCGCCAATGAAAATCGGGATGAAACCTGTAGCCTACTTTCCATAGCGACGGAAATTGGCCGATCAATTGCCACGCGCCGCCGACCAACGTGCCGATCGCCAGACCCACCAGCGAGCGCGAGCCGAAATGCGGATCGATCCAATAACCGATCGCGACGCCGCCAATGATTGAGCCAAGATTAAAATAACTCGACGCCATGGCCGGCGGACCGAACACATATTTCGCGTTCAGCATTCCCATCACGAGGGCCGCGAGCGAGACCATCAGCATGAACGGCCACATGATCCGGGTAAGCAGAATTGTGAGCTCGGTTTTGTCCGGCGACCAACTTCCCCACGTCAACAGATCTACCAACTGCGGCGCGAACACCATGCCGAGCAACGTGATCACGCTCATGAACACGGCGGTGAGCGTGGCAACCTTGTTCGCCAGGCGCCATGCCGATTGATCGCCTTCGACCGCGATCTTTTTCGAGAACGTGGTGATGAACGCCGTCGAAAGCGCGCCCTCCGCGAACAGATCGCGCAACAGATTCGGCAACCGAAACGCCATGAGAAACGCATCGAGATTTCTTCCGGCGCCGAACAGCCCGGCAAACACCGTCTCGCGAATCAAACCCAGCAAGCGGCTCGATAGAATGGCAACGCCGACCACACCCGTCGCACGGGTGCTCATTCGCCGGTCATCAGCCGCAGCCATCGGCGAATGTTAACCACGAATACACACGAATGAACACGAATTGCTTCGCCCGGCCTTAAATCTTTGAGTAGTTGAGCCGTATCGGAGACAGACCACGGATCGCACGGATGCCACAGATAATTTCGCGCGCAGCGCTTTGGAGTGCGGCGACTTGGCGCCCGTTTTTAGAGTGTCCGTTGATTTACAAAAAGGAAAGTCAGCGCGCGCACACATGCTATCGCAGGTGGAACGCGTTGTCCTCAACGCGTTGGCAGAGAAACGCGGCTTTCGCCGCTGAATTTTTGCGCGTACCGCGAACCATTGGCCATCGTCTTCAGGAGAAGCCGATCCACGGCAGCGACCAAAAGAGCGCTTCCGTAGGTTTACGAAAGGGAAGATAAGGACTCGCACACGGCTAGCGTGTAGCGCTCCTGTAGCCTGCGCTGTCCTCAGCGCAGTGCTTTCGAACTCGCACCACGTCGCGTGCACGTTTCCGCTGGGAACGGCGAGCGGACTCTACAGCAGAGTCACGAATAAGGACGATTGAGACGTCCACGCGCGTGCGAAGAAAGCCGCTGGAAGTTTTGTATCATCCCGTTAAGCTCGGCTGCCGATCACGGCGAAGAGTTGGGCGATAATTATTGTTCGCCAAACACAACGTCTACGCAGGTTGGAAAGAGCAGCCGCAGCCCGCTCCACCGGGCTGCGGCTTTCCACTTCATCCACTTCATTGAAGCCGCGTTCAACGCGGGCCTAACCTCCCTGAAGGAATACGCCATCATTACAAGTTTGTAATTATTGGCAAGCAGAAAATTTTTGCTGCAAAACTGAATCGATTTGCGCGTTTTAAGATCAAATCCCAGGGAGACTGAGATCGCCCAATTACAGCAATGTAATGCTAAACTTTTAGACGCGAATTTGGTTAGGCCGTAACGTGAAAAACTATGAAAACTGCGAAAGCACTTTTGGCGATGGGAATTGGCGTGGGGCTTACTTTGGGCGCGGCGGCTGAACCTGGAAAACATCCTGGCGAAAAGGTCGACCTAAAGTCGCTGCCCGCATCCGTCCAAAAGACAGTTAACGAAAAGGCGGCAGGCGGACAGATCGTCAAGGTATTCAGAGAAGACGATCCCGATGGTAAGTGGAATTACGAGGTATCCGTTAAAGCGGATGGTAAAGATTCGCTATTCGAGATCGACCCGAACGGGAATTTCGTAAAGCAGCACGAATAATCGACCGCGTCGTGGCATAAGACCCAGTCATTCTCGCGAATGGCAGGGCGATGTGGATTGGCCTTTGCGCCAATGGCCGTTGTGAGAAGCGAGCGCGTTCGCTGCTGTCATGCTGTAGCGTGCGCTGTCCGCAGCGCATCACCTCCAGAACCTCCGCTGGGGAAAGCGGGTCCTACACCGTGCCTAACACAAACTGACGTAACACAGGCATGCTGCTTGCATGTGTTGTCGAGCGGGCATCCGTGAGCGGTGGGGAAAGAAGCCGGAAGGTCTCGATAAATCACCCACCATGGAAGACTGAATTACGGTAAGAAGAAAGCGCCGGGAGTTGTTACCCTCCCAGCGCCGTTCTTCTCTCTAACAACTCGAATTGTTTCTGGCGCTAGTTACTACGGCACATCGGCGAAAGGCACCAAGTCTCCGCCGCAGCTCTGGCTCCAGTCGGCAATCTGCACCTGTACTTGAGGATGTGACTGGTCATCGCCCGGCAGAGGAGTTCTGAGGGAAACTAGGGGTTAGGGTAAAAAATGTGTTCTGGGAGGAACGGGGTTGGGGGAATCGGGGGAAAGGGTCTCGTCAGGGAATCAGTTAGGCGTGATTGGGCAGATGGGCGCCACTGCGGTTCCATCTGTGGTCACAGCCGCGGAGCCGCGCGAACTGCGGATTGATCCCTGTGAGAAAAAGTCGAAAGGAGCGACACTTGGCATCCGACGCGCCGGACGCCCTGCAATACTTCCGGGTAATTGCAGGGCGTCGCTGGGAAAGACCAGCCGCGCGGCCGTTAAGTGTCCTCGGGAGAAAGTGGAAAGAGATGATGCGACTGGGCGCGTGATACAAAGGAATATCGATGGGCGCGAGTCTCGTGAGCATGATCGTTCCACCGTCTCCTCCGGGAACGCGGCGGCGAAGTTCGCGAAAATATGCGGTTTCGGGTAGGGGACACCTCCCCATCTTTTAGTTACAATCTCCCTAGGGGGTTCTGTGAATACGCGTGAAGAAATAACTGCTCTCCGAGCAAAAAATCTCCCTTAGGTGAGAGCAGGCACCGGGGATAACACGGATGCTGCGGGTTTTATAGGGCGTCTATGTCAGACGCCAATCTCAATAACGCCGGCAGTTCCAACAACCCGGCGTTTGACACAAACGCCCTACAATTTCGTTACTCGATAGGCGTCTTCCACCGACCTACAAGCTCTTTCCAGGGCATTGCCAATGGCAAGCACGTGGCGGTCGAGCCATGCAGATTTTGATTGTAGGGCGTTTCTGTGAAACGCCAATTCTAATGAGTTCGGAGTATGAACCGTTCGGCGTCTGACACAGACGCCCTACAATATTCGTGCCTCACGCGGCCGGGAAGCGGACAACCTTCTTTTTCCCTCTGATCGCGAACGCGCCTTTTGCCGCCGGCAACAAGCTTTCCTCAACGTATTTCTTGGCGCAGGCTATGAGGTCGCGGCTGCATCCCAGGTCGAGCTTGCGCTTGATATTTTCGCGGTGGCTCTCAATCGTCTTTACACTGAGACTGAGGGAATGGGCGATTTGAGTATTGCCAAGCCCTGAGCCTAACAAATTAAAAATGTGCATCTCGCGATCGGACAGCTTTTCAATGCCCATGGCAGAAGGCGCCGAACGAGCTTCTGGTCGCGATTCCAACGATTTTTTGAATGCGCGCATCGCTACGTTACGGCTGACGTAAATGTTCCCGCTGAGAACATCACGAATCGCAGCCAGGAATTCTTCTTTTGGCGCTGTTTTCATCACGTAACCGTCTGCGCCCGCGCGAAGGGTGCGCTCCGCGAAGATTGCTTCCTCAAATGCAGAATAGACAAGGATCAGCAAAGCGGGTTTCTCGGCCTTGAGCGCCTTGACGAATTCCAGACAATCGCCCGTGCCGAGACGCAGAGCTGTGACTAACAAGTGAGGCTTGCATTTCGTGATCTCATTGCGTGCATCGCGAATGTTGTCGGCTTCACCGGATACTTCGATGTCCCGCTGTGCATTCAGAAAATCCGTCATCCCGTCGCGAAGCAACGGATGCTCTTCCAGTACCAGGATTCGCGTTGCGACGGATCTCGCTGGAACGCTCATGTCAGTCTGAGTGGTCTCTTCAAATGTCAGATCAAGTCCTTCCAGTAAACGCATGTTGACGTTCTGGGAGGAACAGCATGGGGGGAGCAGCAATGCCGCTGTTATCAGTATTCATGCCAAGTTTCGGAAAACGTTCGTTTTTGATGAACATTCACCCTGCTTACCGCTAAATCCGTAGGCATTTACAAGGGTACGGCGTCTTGCAGAATAAGTAGTTAATGTCATTAAAGATCCTACTGACGCGGCTTCATTCTAAGGCCGTGCTGGCGCATTTTTGGACCGCCCATGCTGGAATTTGATGCGCCCGTTGCACAGCCATCTTTTGGAGCCGACGCGCCCTCGCGTGGCAGGCGGCCCGGGGGCGGGCCGTCTCCAACGATGGCTGTTAGCACCGGCGGGCACACTGCCTGTCTTGTCTTGCCTGAGGCGCTCCGGTCTTAGATTTGTCAGTCACGGATCGACACAGATGAGACGGCACAGTGTCTAATTAGCGCCAAGGGCGCTATGCCTTTTTTCCCTGGGGCTCGCCCCGGCCTAGGCGAAATGGCGCCGTTGGCGGTCGACATTCGATAATTGCCGTTGTCATTCGCCCTCGGCGGACTGGAGACTGGCGCCTCTGGCCATTTCGCGCTTCGTCATTAATTCGTCGTTCGACATTCGGATTTCGTCATTTGATTCATCCGTTGCATCCGTGGTTGTCTGCTTAAATTCCGTACACAAAGAGATCTCTATCTCAGCGTCTGCCGCGACGGACGCCCTTGAAAATTCGCCCGACCGAGGGTGAGCTGGGCAGTTTTCAAACACACTTTTGGGGCCGTGTAACACAGCCGTTACCCAACCGTGATGTTCGTAACCGAATTCTTACAATTGTCACGTTTACTTGATCCGGACGGGCGTGATTGAGTGCTGGAGTCGAAAAACAATCTGAAAACAACTATGAAAACACAACTCCACATCAATGGATCAAATGACAACAACCACACAGACAACGCGGCGGAACTTGCCGGTTATCTCCTGAGAAAGCTCCAGCGCAAGAAAGCACTGCTCGCCGGCCTGGCGACGGGAGTGTTGTTTGTGGCTCAAACAGCTTCGGCAAATCCGCAGCAAGAAATCCGTACTGTGTTCGTGATTGCGATGGAGAATCACAACTTCACGCAACCGCCCACGCAGACAAGTCCGCAGCAAATCTTCGGTAACCCGGCTGCGCCGTACATGAATAGCCTCATTACGCCAGGCAATCCCAACGCGGCACAAGTTTCGTTCGCCACAGCGTATTACAATGCGGGCACCGGCGTCCATCCATCCGAGCCGAATTATGTTTGGGCGGAAGCGGGAACGGAGTTTAACGTTCACACCGACGCCGACCCCAGTTTCTCCAATGGCAATATCTTCGGCGCTCCGCACCTGACCGCGCAGTTAAACGCGGCGCACGTTCGGTGGAATAATTATCAGGAAGACGTTCAACTTGCCTCCAGCGCACTCCATAGCGCATCGGGAACCAATGGGCCGGTCAATCCGTATAACGGCTCGACGCAATACAATTATGCCCCTAAACACAACCCGATGGCATTCTTCACGGATACGCTGGTTCAAAACGTTTATCCGCTCGCGCAACTATTTGACGACCTCAACCACAATGGGGTCGGACGTTACAACTGGATCACACCCGACCAATTCAATGACGCGCACACCGCGTTGAATGGCGGGTTCACTTATCACGGCACGCATTACACCGGCGACGCGGCCAACATTGCGCAAGGCGACAATTTCCTCTCGCAAGTTATCCCGCAAATCATGGCTTCGCAGGCTTACCAACATAACGGCGTCATTATCATCTGGTGGGATGAAACCGAAGGCGGCGACGACGCGAGCCGCACTTTGATGGCGGCCGTGATCTCGCCACTGGCCAAGGGCAACGCTTACGCCAGTAGCCTTGTGATGAGCCATTCTTCCGACGTCAAAACGATGGAAGAAATTTTCGGCCTGCCGAACGTCAACAATCCCATTCCCGCGGCTGAGACCAACAACTTCGGTGGCTACAACAATGTCGCGATTGTTAATGACTTGAGCGACTTATTTGTGCCGGGAACAATTCCGACGGCGAATCTGTCAGTGACCCCTGGCGCCCTGGTGTTCGACCCGCATACGCATCAATATTCTCAACAGGTGCAGATCACAAACAACGGCACTGGCACCGCACCGGCGACAGTGCGGCTTGTCCTGGATAATTTAAGCGCCAACGCTGTGCAGCTCAATGCCGATGGAACGACGGCGGTTCTTTCGCCGCTCGGCAGCCCTTACACCGGTATCGATCAGGGCAACGGTACGATCCATCCGCATGAAACAAAGACGGTGAGGCTTGAGTTCGACGATCCCAGCAATCAAAGCATTACGTACGACACGCGAGCGCTCTCCGTCGTGCCGACTCCTTGAGCCGGGAAAATTTCGCAAGTCCAAACAAAGAAAAGCGGCTTCCGGAAACGGAAGCCGCTTTTGATTTTCCTACCAGATGCCCTCTAGCGAATTGTCCCAGCAGCCAGGTAATTCGTACTACTATGCATGAAACCATTCTGACCTATCCGTTACCTGTGTTATCTGTGTTATCTGTGTTATCCGTCTCATCCGTGGTTGCCTGCTTAAGTCTCATTTCAGGAAGAGATTCATGCCATCGAGATCGATTATAGCATGACAGATATACAGCGTGTCCATCCCCAGAATGCCGTTGATTCTCGTGTCGCCTTGCCACAAGGCGAAATGAGGTAACACAGCCACGCCGAACTTCGCCTCCGGCACTTTGAAATCGCCGATCTTCAGGTCATTGATTTGCGCGGCGCTGATTCGCTGTGTTGTTCCAGCAGGGAAGCGCGCCGATAACCGCGTTGGTTCAGAAGAGATGCCGAGCGACTTAAAAAAGGTGTCGGAGAAAGTTGTAACAAACGCGCCGGTATCGACGAGCAATCGGCCCAATTGGCCGTGAATCGAGCATGGCACCGTCAACGCGCCGCTAGCCTCGCGATGCACAGGGACCCGTGTGAATTTTTCCGACAAAGCCACAGCGCTGAGATTCATGTGACGCGACTGATCGACTTTGAAGAAAACAAGTCGGGTTCGGCAATTGATCACCGCCTTGTGACGCAGCAAAGTTTGCAGCCCAAGAACGCCATTCACGTGAGCCTTTCCGGTGACGGAACGCGGTGAATCCCGCAACACAACCGGGTTGCTGCCAAAGTTCATGCTTCCGGCAGTGAGGCTCTGCATGAAAGCAACAGGCAACAGCTGGCCGTTAATTTCCGTGAATCCAACATATCGCACACCTCTTGGCGATGGCCCTATGCCGAATGTTGCGGCCGCGTCTGTATCCAGAATGATTTCGATTGAGCCTGTATCAACCAGCAAATTCGACGGCTGGCCATTGATTCGGACCGGCATGATCATCTGGTTCATCGGTCCGTAGTGAACCCGCACGGCTTTGTAGCCGGCTAACTGTGACGAGACGGAGCGATCTTTGGCTGCGGCGAAATTCGAGATCGGCGCGATTGCGAGGAACAGGAACATTAACGTTTGCATGCCACGCTCCCGGGACGTTAAAGCGACGCGAGGGCGCATCGCGCTCCAAAGCACTTCGTGTGAAATGCACGCGACACGCGTTCTCTGTTTCGCGAAAGCTTTTGGAGTGCGCACGAGTCCTTGCGTCGCTTTTCTTGTTTCGGATTTCGTCATTCAACATGTCCCGCTCAGAGTCCGGTTGGGCAATCGATGAATTCCCATGGAATTCGAAATCGTTTGGACAAATGCGCAGCGAGCGCTTTCACCCCGAAAACTTCCGTCGCGTAATGTCCACCCAGTAGAAGGTTCATCCCGAGCTCCTCGGCGGCAACGGCAGCCCAGTGCGGCGCTTCACCGGTAATGAACGTGTCGATTCCTTCAGCTGCGACCCGGTAAATCTCCGAGCCCGCGGCTCCAGTCACAACGCCGATCGCGCGCGTCTGTTTCGGACCGAAACCGAAGACTTTTACGGGACCGCTTAACGCCTTTTGTAATTTACGAACGAGTTCGCTGCGCGGCAGCGAAGCGCGGACTTTTAACCCGACCGGCTGGCCCTTTGCTTGCAGGAATGGTTGCGCAGTTGTTAGGCCCAGCGCGGCGACGAGCTGTGCGTTATTGCCGACTTTCGGATGGATATCGAGAGGTAAATGCGCGCTGTACACCGCAACGTCGTTTTCAAATGCGATCCGCAGTTGCCGGCGCAACGCGCCTCGTATCGGCTGTAATCCCGGCCAAAACAAACCGTGATGCACAATTAAAAGATCGACATCATGTTGTTGAGCCTCCGTCAAAACGCGCGTCGAAATATCAACCGCCGCGCCGATGCGCCTAACGCGCCCTGAATTTTCAATCTGCAAACCGTTTAGCGCATTGTCCCAATCGCCCACGTCGCGAATCCGCAAAAAGCGGTCCGTATAACTGACAATCTCAGAAAGCGACGCCATGATTAACTATCCGTTCTCCTCGAAAATTAAATCAGGAAATGAGGAAAACAGGAAAAGGATTTGTAATTTCCGGATAAAAGGGTTCCTGCTTTCCTGATTCGTTTTGAAGAACCCCTCACCTCAATCCTCTCCCCGCAAGCAGGGCGAGGCGGTTGATTGAAGACTGCCGCGAGGCGCTCGCGCGACGAGCGCCTCTAGACGCGCACGGCGAAAATCATTACGCGTCCTTCGATCCCGCGAACTTCCTGCGGCGGCAATTCCTCGAACGTGAACGAGTCCCCTGCTCGATCGCGCACGGCCGCGGTAACGAGCAAAGGTCTGCCAACTGTCTTCGTTAGGCCTTGAATCCGCGAGGCCACGTTCACCGTATTGCCCATTGCAGTGAACTCCAGGCGTTGCGGCGAACCGACGCTGCCCACAATCGCCGGGCCGGAATGAATTCCGATTCCAATTTGAATTGGCGCGCGCTCTTTTGCTGCCAGCTCATCATTCAAACCTTTAACCGCACTCAAAATTTCGCATCCTGCCGACACAGCATCGCAGGCGTGATCCGAATCGGAGTCGCCTGCACCGAAGATCGCCATGAAACCGTCGCCCAAATATTTGTTGACCATTCCGCGATGTTCTTCTTCAACTGCGCGCACGCTCACGCGGAAAAAATCATTCATAATTTCCACGATTTCGGCAGGCGGCGACACGCTCGCGCGCGCGGTCCAGGAACGCATGTCGACGAACATGACGCTGATTTCTTCTTCGACGCCGCTCAATCCCGGGTCGCGCGCAAGGATCCGTTCTGCTGCGCGTCTGCCGACGTGCAGGCCGAAAGTTTGACGCAATTTCTCCTTGTCCCTGAGCTCACGAACCATCTGATCGAATTCACATAGTAACCTGCCGAATTCATCTGCGCGCCGGGCGCCGGCATGACTAAGATCGACGGCCAAATTTCCACGGGAAACCGCATCGGCTGCGGTGCGTAGTTCATCGATGGGTTTCGCCACGAGCCGGCTCATCATCAGCGCGGTGAAAATTCCGAATGCGATTCCGATCACGCCGACGAAAACTGCGAGCCACGCAGCGTTCGTTGCCGGTGATCGCGGCGCCAAAACCAACAACAAAAGCGACGCGATCGGACAGATTGACGCCGATATCGCCCACGCGATTCCGCGGCCGCGCAGTGACAGCGTGAAGATGTTCGGCGTGCGATCGGCGCGTGCGTCACGAAAGAACGTTGGAAACAATCCCCATTGGCTGGCGAGCTCGACCAGGAAGAATGAGTGCGTAACCGCAATGAAACCCGAAACGCAGAACGAAATCGGGAGATGCCACAGCAAGCGCGGATCCAAGGGATTCTGCACTTGAAGCAGCGCGCCGATAAAGACAGGTATGCAAAGGAACCATGCGAGCCCGCAAATCGCCGCTGCAAACCAGGGCAAATGAATCAGCCGGCGACGCGCTTGAGTGAGCGATTCACTGGTAGGAACGCCGCGCTGTCCCGAAAGTGTTCGGGAGTCCGCGCGGCGCGCCGACCCTATCTCAGAAAGCCGATGAAACAGATCCCGGAACGAAAAGATTCGTTTCAGCCACAGATAGACTCCGATCGGATAAACAACGGCGTTATAAGCGACCACGGTAGCGAAGAAACGTTGTCGTAACGCGGGTGTGAACATCGGCTCAATAACGGTCGCGTTGTACCAAATGTTGAACGCGCTCCCGAGAATTTGCGGGATAAGCGGAGCAAGGGCGGTAAGTAAAAGTCCGTAACGCGCGCGACGCGCGCCTCGTTCAACTTCGGTGGTCACAGATGGATGTGATTCGATCGTTATTCAGTTTCTCGCGCGAAGTCTCAAATCCCAAGTTCCAAATCCCAGGCAAATCCCATCCCCCGGAAAAAAAAGCGGCACGAGGACGCACACGCACTCCAAAAGCTATCGCAAAACAAAGTAGTCGACTTGCTCGGATTTGGCGCGAAGTGCTTTTGAAGTGCGATGCGTTCTCGCATCGCTTTTACTTCTCAATTGTACTTGCCCAGGCGCTTCGCCACGGTGTGTTGTGATCTTCAGAGAGAGTGGGCTGTACCCTTTGTTTGGGATTTGGGTTTTTGTGATTTGGAATTTGCTGACTCCGGCAGCGTCCATGGCTTGAAATAATCCAGCAGGATTAAGCGACTGCCGATTCTGCTGCGCACACTCGCGTTCCACGAAAGGAAAATCCGTCAGTGATCCGAATTGAAATCCTGCGCTCAATGGCCGGAAAAAATCGTCCTGATGACTCGGCAGAATGTATCGCGGATGAAGCCGCTCGAGAGCGGCGTGCAATCGGGCCCGCGAATCGGGCAATGCCATGCCGAGGATCGCAAGATCTACGTGCTCGTTAGGCGGCAACTGCGCCGGTGTGCCTCCTGAATCGATGTAAATGCGCTCGCCGTTCGCCTCGATCAGGAACGCCAGCGGTTGCCCGCAGATCCAGTCGGCCACGCGTTGCGGTGGTCCCGTTTTTGCTGATCCAGCCTTCGCAGCTGCTTCGTCGGACAGGCTTGTTTGCGAAGGCCGATCGAATGGCACCTTGCCGAACAACCGATCGTGTGTCGCGGATAACACGCGAATTTTCCATGGACCGATTCGGCGCACGTCGCCGGGTTTTACTGCGTCCCCGGATGAAGCGCCGGCACGCCTGGCGAGATCGACGCTGGAAGCCGACGCAATGAGACGCGTTTGGGTCTTCGCCATCACAGCCGGAACATCCAGCAAATGATCAAAATGTCCGTGCGTCACCAAAATCGCTTCCAGTTTCGACGACGTTTGGAGTTCCGCGTTTACGCGGCTCTCGTGCGCGACGCCCCGCCGCCTCAAGGCGGAACTCCGGGGATCCGTTTGTTCGAGACGCCGCATCGCTTCATCGATACGCGAAATGTTGGGCTCAATGTGCGAATTAAGCGCTGCGCTAAAGAGGTCCACGCGCGAGAAATAAGGATCGACCAGCAGGGTGTGTCCTTTGAATTCGAATTCGTAACCATTCGTACCTAGATAAGTCACGCGCACGCTGTGCTGAGGCGTCGCCGGCGAATCGTTCACTACGAGTTGCCCGTAGTGATCAAGTCCGGCACCAAACGCTTGCGCGGAAAATGCGAGCCAAAGAAAAATACGCACGCGCCACGGATACCGCCTACGACGCGGATGGAAAAGAGATAACCACAGTGCGGTTTTCGTGATGCCATAAGTAAGACCGTCAACGTTTTTGCTCGCCCACGTTTCCAAAGTCACTAGCCTCGACGTCACCATGAAAGGAAACATTCGTATCAAAAATCAATACATCACACTCGACATTAATAATTTTGGCGCTTGGCTGCTTTGGGTTGTTGCCCAGAACGCAGGCACTCAGTCCGACGCCGGACGGTTGCTATCCCGGTTTAACGACGGCAGAAGGGTGCAACGCGCTGAGTCACCTCACCACCGGGTCTGCAAATACAGGACTTGGTTGGGATGCCCTGTTTGGAACTAGCACCGCCAATTTCAACACTGGCGTGGGCGCCGGAGCGCTGGTAATCAACAATGCGGATTCCAATACTGCAGTGGGTGCCGCAGCTCTTTTGCTCAACACGGCGGGCACAGGGAACAGCGCCCTTGGGACAGCCGCCATGGTCAATAACGACAACGGTACCAATAATACCGCTGTGGGCTCATTCGCGCTGCAAACAAATACTAACGGAAGCAACAACACGGCAGTAGGTGCCGGGGCGCTTCAAAATAGCACTGGCGATTTCATTACTGCCGTCGGCGCCGCAACGGGTACTGATCCAGGTATCGTTAGTAACAATGTGTATATTGGCGATCCCGGTTTTGCCGGCGATACAAATGTAATTTCCATCGGCGGGATTGCCGCCAGCGGAACCGATTATGAAATGACGTTTATCGGCGGCATCTATGGGGGGTCCGTTAATACTGGCACCGCGCTTCCCGTGTACGTCGATACCGATGGCCACTTAGGCACGACTCTCGTCAATGCCAGTGGGAACAAGCTGAGACTACGCACTCCCAAAGGATTCCTACCGCAAGCAAAGATCAATGAATTCCAAAAGCAGCAAAAGAGGATCGCAGACTTGGAAAGTACGGTTGCGCGTCTTGCGGCGATGGTAAAAGACCAGGCTGCGCAAATTGAGAAGGTGAGTGCCCAGTTGGAAGTGCAAAAGCCTGCCGAACGAGTCGTGGTGAACAAAAAGTAGCAATCGCGTAAATCTCAAATTAGCTAAAGCGGCGACGGGTAACGTGATCCGTCGCCGCTTTTCTTTTCGATGCTCTTGTAACCGACGTGGCATTAAATTTTGACCAGGTAGCGGCGGTTCACCTGAACCGCCCTGGCGCGAGGTCAATCGCCTCTACCTGTTTGCGCGTGCTTCGGAAGCTGACTGCGCCTACAGATCGTGCCGATTCTACCCTTACCGCAGGGCGTTTGATTCGCTCTCGGAGCAAGCTCGTCTTCGGGCGATCCGTCGATGTAGTTCGGCGCCCGCCGGCTCCATTCTGTGAATTCCGAAACCGTTCGGGGCTGACACAGACGCCCTACAAATACGTGATTTTTATCGTGCTGCCGATCTCCGACAGTTGTTCTGAATTCTGTTTGCTTGACGAATTCGGTGCGGCTTGTGACTTTCGGTAAGTATGAAGGTGGAGTACACAGATGCGCCAGCCGTCCAGCCGGAACCAACCACAGGCGATAAAATGCCGTGCCCGTATTGCGGGCATCTTCTGCCGAAAGACGCGGAACGCTGCGACCGGTGTGATTGGGTGCGCGGCGCAACACAAACCGCGGAAGGCAAAGCGAGCGATTTGGTCGCAGTGATGTTCAGTATCGTTCCCGGTTTGGGACACATCTATAAAGGACACATCTTCGCGGGCCTTCTCTGGATGATTGGCGCAATCCCGGTGGGCATTTTTGTTTTCCTTGCTGCGTTTGCCTCTGCCGGGTGGGGCCTCGGTTTGTTCTTCTTCTATCTCGCCGCGGCGATGCTTCATGCCTACGGGATCGATGATCGCGTGGTACCGCCGAAAGAGGACGAAGGCGAGGAGTATTGAGATTCTTGAAGGGTTCCAGCGTTGAAGCGCGTTAGGGAGCGAGTGCCCTATCAAAGCGACGCGAGGACGCGTTGTACTCCTAAAGCTGCGCCAAGGTAATTGCGTCTCATCAAAAATTCGTGCGCGGTGCGGTCTCGCGAAGGCTTTCGGAGTTGGAGTGCTGGTGAGTCCTCGCACCGCTTTTCGTTTAACCAGTCAGGAACCGCGATCCAATCATCCCGCAACCGCATCGTGAATCTCTTCGAGGATATCACGCAGGCCGTAACCGAAATTTCCAGTCTGGATAATGCGCCTGGAACTTTCGCACGTCGCTGATCCACCAAATGTGGTCGCCGATGCGATTGGTTTCCTCATAGCTCCATTTTAATTTTTTGCCGCTGATCTGCTCGCACAATTCGATGGCTTCGAGCATGGAACAATTGCTGTGGCGGCTGCCCCCGATGTTATAAACCTCGCCGGCGCGAGGGGCGCGGATGAATTGCGCAAACGCTTCGACCAAATCGAAGCTGTGAATGTTGTCGCGGACCTGTTTTCCTTTATACCCGAACACGCTGTACGGTCGGCCGCTGACGGCGCAGATCATGAGGTAGGAGAGAAAACCATGCAGCTCGGTCCCGGCGTGCGCCGGCCCGGTGAGACAGCCGCCGCGGAAAGAAACCGTCGGCATTCCGAAATATTTCCCGTATTCCTGGACGAGAACATCCGCTGCAACTTTCGATGCGCCGAAAAGAGAATGCTTGGTGTAATCGATACTCATCGTCTCCGAAATACCGCGCTCGTATTCGTGGCCGGGCTCTATTTCCCAGCGTTTCTCGAGTTCGCGCAGCGGCAGACCGTTCGGCGTGTCGCCATAGACTTTGTTCGTCGACGTGAAAATGAACGGCGCCTCGGGAGAAAACATTCGCGCGGCTTCGAGCAGATTCAGCGTGCCGTTGGCGTTCACCGTAAAATCAGTCTGCGGATCTCGCGCAGCCCAATCGTGTGATGGTTGCGATGCGGTGTGCACGATCGCTTCAATCGTGCCGCGATGTTGTTTGAACAAATCCATTACCCCAGCCGCGTCCCGAATATCCAGGTCATGATGTTCGTAATCGCGAAAGTCCGCGATTAAGTCGTCCCGCGTTTTTTTCGTGGAAGCTTCGGCGCCAAAAAACTTTGCGCGCATGTCGTTGTCGATCCCGAGGACATGCGCGCCGTCTCTCATGAAACGCCGCACGGTTTCCGAGCCAATCAATCCCGCGGAACCTGTGACGATGATTGTGCGCGTCATGTTACAAGGAGCAACGGCTTCCTAGCCGTCGTGTTCCAGAGGTCAGGCAATTTTAGAGTTTCGCCGAGCAAATCGAGAATCGGCGCCACAAGATACATGGCGGCTGATAATCCGTCATTCCTTGGCTGTACTATTCCCCGATCATCCATGTCACTTCTCCTGCTGAAGGATCTACCCGCGCGGCAGGAAATTTCTGGTCGCCCGCGAGCACACGCTCGATCAGCTCGGGATTTTTCGATGCGCCGACGAGAAACAAAATGTGCCGTGCATGATTGATGAGCGGAAACGTGAACGTCAAACGCCACGCATTCAATTTGGGAACAAAATTTGCCACGACGCCGACGCGCCATCTCGTCCAACGCGGCGGTTCCCGGGAAACAGTGATGCCGTATGGCCATCGTCTCCGAGACCAAGAAGAATCAGATCGTGTTGATAAATTGGCTCACCGCGCGCGGCGGCGATGGCGTTTAGTTGGTCTTCATACTCTTGCGCTGCGATTTGCGGATCGATTTCGCCGCGCATTCGCATGATTGATTCCTCAGGAACGGCAGCAGGCACAAAAAGATTTTCGCGCGCCATTCCGAAGTTGCTTTGCGGATCATTCGGCGGCACGCATCGCTCATCTCCGAACGTGAATCGAACCGACTTCCACGGAAGATCATGCGCTTCCGCCGCAATTCGGGCGTAAACCGGAGCCGGAGTGTTTCCGCCTGAGAGCGCGATCCTAAATTCGTTGCGCTCCGCGAGTGCTTTGCGCGCCTTCTCGAGAATCAAAGCAGCGGCGTCAGCAACGAAATTTTTCGTCCGAATAACGTGAGGTTCAGCGTTCATCCTGAGATCTACAATTAGGTGATCGGTGAACCGTAGATAGTAAGTCGTTTTCATCCTCCGGCCCCTGCCGTATTCGATTTTGTCCGGTATTCGCCGGACTTTTGGAGTAAGGCGCTCAAGCGCGATTTCGGGGAAGCGGCCAATCTATTGGACGCGAAATGCGAAATGTGATCGAAATCCTCTGTTTCGCCAAAGACCTTTTCTTCCCTAAAGCGATGAGAGGACGCATCGCAGTCCAAAAGCACTTCGTGCGAAAGTGATCGCATCAAACCGCGCAATGCGCCTGGCCGCGTTTCTGGAGGTAATGCTGATGATATTCTTCAGCGGGCCAGAACGTTGGAGCGGGTTCGACCTGGGTCACAATTGGGCGATTGAACCGGCCGCTCTTTTCCAGTTTTTCTTTCGAATCGTTGGCGGCGGCCTGTTGTTCCGGGGAATGATAAAAAATCACCGATCGATACTGCGTGCCAACATCCGGGCCCTGTCGGTTCAGTGTCGTAGGGTTATGGTTCGACCAAAAAACATCCAGAAGTTCGTCATAACTGACCTGTGACGGATCGAACTCCACTTCCACGACCTCGGCGTGTCCGGTTTTGTCGGTACAAACATCCTGATAGGTCGGATTTTCCTGCGTTCCTCCCGCATATCCGACGCTGGTAGACAAAACACCTTTTAAGTTGCGAAAAGTCTCTTCCACTCCCCAGAAACAACCCGCACCAAACATAGCTTTCTCCGTTTGCATGCAAACACGATGAAACGATTACACCACGTGCGCAACAAAATGGTTGTCGGCAGTCGCTGTTTGAATTGCCATTTGGCGTAAAAGGGCGGCGTTCATCTCAAAGCCCGGGCAGCCCCGACGGCTTTCCGGGCTGAAGCGCTCGTTTTCGTAGCGATTTGAATTCCTGGGCGATGCCTCAGGCTAGTTTGAGATCGCGTCCTCGACGCTAAACACACTCGCGGCTTGACTTGCCAGCGTCGGTCGTTTCCATAGCCCTATCTAACCGCGCAGCTGCGATTTATTGGATGCCTTAACCGTAATGACCGATTCTGCCACGACCATTCAACAAATTCGTCCGCAACTGCCTGTACGGCTCTTCAATGGATTTGGAGCACTGCTGGAAAAGAGCCGAATTCCATCAACGCGATTGGTTGCGACGGACTTGATCGAGACTGCAAAACGACGCTGCCATCTCAATGATTTTGGCGAGGGCGATTTTTTTGAAGCATTATCGCGATTGCTTGAATCATGTCAGGACGAAGCACGGCTCAACCTGATCGGAAAAATAGCTCTGAAGACCGATGTTCTGGAGACTTTGTGCGCGCGTCTGAAAATGGAACGGGACCGGCAGCTGTATCCAAACATTGCACGCCAGGAAATCCGTGAACCGATTTTCATCATGGGACTGCCTCGCAGCGGCACCAGCTTGTTGCATCGCCTGCTCTCCGCAGACCCGGAACATCGATGTCCGTTGATGTGGGAAGTGAGATCGCCGTCTCCACCTACACACGCCAATGAGAAACGCCGGATTCAGCGAGCGACGCAAAGCTGTAACTTCTTTAACTGGCTCGTTCCTACATTCCGCTACGCGCACGCGATCGGCGCAGAAGTTCCGCAGGAATGCGTCAGCCTCATGACTCCGACATTTCTGAGCGATCAGTTCGATGCGATGTATTACGTGCCCTCATATCGCGGCTGGTTTTTTCGGCAGGATTTGCGGCCGGCGTACGAATATCACCTTCGTTTTCTTCAACAGCTGCAGTTTCGGCGAGCCGCTCGACGCTGGATCTTAAAAGCGCCTACTCACATGTTTGCCATGCCGGCGTTGTTGTCCGTTTATCCTGATGCGCTGTTCGTGCAGACTCATCGGACGCCCGTTGATTCGATGGCCTCCGTCTCAAGTCTGGTGACGATCCTTCGCAGCGCTTTCAGCGATGCCGTCGATTCGTTCACGGTATCGCGCGAGGCAATCCATTACTGGTCCGAAACAATGAAAAAGTTTTTGCGCGAACGCGATCGTCTGCCGAACAATCGGATCTGCGACATTCAATATGACGAAATTCGTCGCGAACCCATTCGCGCAGTTCGGCGCATCTACGAATATTTCGGCTGGTCATTGTCGCACGAAGCAGAGCGACGCATGCGCGTACTCGTTGCCAGCCAGACCAAGAGGCAATCCGCCAACCACCGATACGATCTATCGCAGTTTGGTTCCTCCGCCGGCGAAGTGCTCAGGTTGTTTGAGACGTATTGCCAGCGATTTGGTTTAGCTCAGCCAAGCGGTGTGCAGCAGAAGCAAGCAGCGCGCTCGGTCGCCTGATTCCGATGCAGATACACAATTCGCGGATGACTTTTGAAGCTATCCGTCTGATCCACGCGAGTCATCCGAGTTTGCCGGGACATTTTCCGGACGCGCCGCTGGTGCCCGGAGTTGTAATCCTCGACGAAGTAATCACAGCGCTGGCTGAATGGCAGCAGAACTCGCCAGCTCAATGGTGTACGAGTGGTGAAGTTTCTTGCGCCACTTCAAGCCCGAACAGGAATTCACGATTTCTCTTTCCCTGAGAAACGAACATAGTGCGGAGGTCAATTTCTGCTGTCGCGCGGACGACCGCGTAATAGTCGAAGGCCAACTTGAAGTCGCATGGGGAGGAGAATGAATCGATGAACGCGCCATTGCTTGACGCGCCAAAGTTCGAAACCGGTGTGAGCGACCCGCGACTCGCCGAGTGTCTCAAGGAATTTCCGCCAGCGACATTCAGCGAGCGCTTGTATCAAAGCATTGAGCTGATGGAGCGCTACAGCATCGAACTGGCGGTCGATTTGTTAGGCCAATTGAATTTGGCAGATCAGCTCGGCACGTGGAGATCAGCTGATGAGCTTCGCAACGTTCTCGGTTTTCAGCCGCGCTTCAGGCTTGCCTTACATTGGATCCTCACGCGCCTCATAGAAACCGGCTGCGTTGAGGTGCAAAGCGATAGCGGGACGCGGTCCTATCGCTTGCGGAAGACGCCATGGCAACCTGATCTCAAATCGTTGCGTGCCCTCGCGCTTAACATTGATCCCGGGAACGCGGCGACCTTGGATTTGTTGGACCACGCCGCAAGTCTTTATGGGATGGTCGCGACCGGCGAAAAGAGCGGCGATCAGAATCTGCTGGGATCGCAGGGCGTCCCGCTGTGGCTCAACTATTTTCATAACGACAATCTCACTTACGCGGTAAACAACTGGGTAGGTGGTACTGCTGCCGCAGATCGTCTTTACTCCCGGCCGATGCTACGCGTTCTTGAAATCGGCGCCGGCACGGGCAGCGCCACGGAGATTTTGCTAAGGCTCCTCGGTGAACGCGACCTTTTACCGCGACTTGAACGCTACATCGTTACCGAACCAAACGCGTACTTCCGCCGCAGCAATCAGCGCAAATTGTCGGCGCGATATCCGAATCTCCCGCTCGAATGGGCGACCCTCGATCTCGATTTGCCGTGGGGCGAGCAAGGGATTTCCCCGGGAGAATTCGATCTCGTGTACGCTGTTAACGTCATGCATATCTCGAAGGATCTGTTGTTTAGTTTGAACGAAGCGCGCTCGGCGCTTGCTCCGGGCGGTTGGCTCGTCATCGGTGAATGCGTGCGGCCTTACGATCACCAACCGATGTATCCGGAATTAATGTTTCAAATTCTGGACAGTTTTACGAATGTGAAAACAGATCCGGAAATTCGTCCAAACCCCGGCTTTCTGACTGCCAAACAGTGGCGGCGCGCTTTTTCGGGAGCCGGCTTTCCGCGCACGGAAATTGCGCCTGATATCGAGCGAATCCGCGAGATCTACCCGCATTTTTTTACGGGCGCCATTTGCGGACAAAACAGGGAACCCGCAAAATGATTTCGGAGATTGTCAGCCCCAAGCGCTCGGAAGCAGATCGCTGGGCGAGCGTGCCGGAGCGCGGCACAGCCGCTTCACTCGGATTGATCGCCTGGATCGCGGAGCGAATCGGTCGAACGCTGGCGAGGCTGTTGTTATTTCCGATCACAATTTACTTCCTCGTCACGGCACACATTGCGCGTAAGGCGTCTTACCAATTCCTGAAACGCGCGCGCGACAGTTCAGTCCATTGGTGGCACGTGTTACGCCATTTTCATTATTTTGCCGCTACGATTCTGGATCGCGTTTATTTGTTGCGCGGCGAATTCGACCGGTTCTCCGTGACAATTCACGGGAAAGAACTATTGCAGCGCCAAAAGGAAAACGGAAAAGGCTGCGTCTTGTTAGGTTCTCACCTCGGCAGTTTCGAGGTGTTACGGGCGCTCGGAGTTATGCAGCGAGGCTTCTCGCTCAAGGTGCTAATGGACACTGCGCACAACCAGAATATCAGCCGGTTTTTCGATAGTTTAAATCCGGTGATTGCCGACACTGTGATCGCACCTGATCGACCCGATACCTTGATCCGGGCCAGGGAGAGTCTGGATGCCGGCTACTTCATTGGGATGTTAGGCGATCGCGTCTTTGGCGCGGACAAGACAACGCGCTGTGACTTCCTCGGCGCGCCTGCCACGTTTCCAGCCGGCCCGATTTTGCTTGGTGCTGTAATGCATTGCCCCGTCATCTTGTTCTTCGGTCTGTATCGCGGCGGGAATCGGTACGACATTTACTTCGAACATTTCGCCGACGAGATCGTTTTGAATCGGGAGCATCGCGCGCGCGAGGTTCAGTCCTGGATGCAACGCTACGTCGCGCGGCTGGAGCATTATGCGCGTCTCGCGCCTTACAACTGGTTCAACTTTTACTCGTTCTGGGATTAGGCTTTGCCTCGTGCAGGCTTGAGAGAATTGAAGCGCAAAAACGGTCATCCTGAGCGAAGCGCAGCGGAGTCGAAGGACCTCGTGGCGCTACCGTCGGGTAACGCACCGGGATTCCTCGACTTCGCTCGGAATGACAGACTCGCTACGATTGACATCATCGCCTAACAACATGCCGATCAACAAAGCGGAAATTCGCACGCTGATCCCCCACTCCGATCTGATGTGCCTGTTGGATGAAGTCGTGCAGTGGGACGATCGATCCATCGCGTGCATCAGTAATACGCACCGTGATCCAGCAAACCCATTGCGCCGTCAGGGGTGTTTGTCCGCGGTACACGGTTTCGAATACGGCGCGCAAGCAGCTGCTGTTCACGGCGGTTTGCGAGCGCGCGCCGCAGGTGCGGTCGCGCCAGCAGGATATTTGGCTGCGTTGCGGAACGGACGGTTACACGTGACGCGACTGGATTACATTCATTTGCCGCTTCGAATTTTCGCGACACGGCTTTATGGCGAAGGCGCGAACACGGTTTACGAGTTTATCCTTTCGGCCGCCGCAGTTCTTGTAGCGGAAGGCCGGGTCACGATCGTGCAACGCGAGTGAGAATACGCTGAGGACAGCGCACGCTACATCACGTAGCAAAGCTGTAGTGTCCGCTGTCCTCAGCGGATTCGAGCCTCACATCGCGATACCGCCATCGACGCACAGCACCTGGCCCGTAACGTAAGCGGCTTCTGGCGAGGCGAGGAATTCCACCGCAGCGGCAATTTCCTCCGGCGTTCCGGTCCTGCCGAGTGGGATTTTGCTGTTAATCGTATCTTTAACTTGATCGGAGAGCCCGACGGTCATGTCAGTTATAACAAAACCCGGCGCCACAGCATTGACGGTGATGTTGCGGCTCGCCAGCTCACGCGCGAGCGATTTCGTTAGGCCGATCAAGCCTGCCTTGCTCGCCGCATAATTTGTCTGCCCGGCGTTGCCCATCAAACCAATCACAGAGCTGATATTGATGATGCGGCCACTGCGTTGCTTGGTCATCGCACGAACCAGCACATGGATAAAACTAAACGCGCCTCGCAAGTTGGTGTTGACGACAGTATCCCAATCTTCGAGAGACATTCGCATCGCAAGCGCGTCGCGCGTCACACCTGCGTTGTTCACCAGGATATCTGCCCGACCAAAGTCCTCCAGAATACGAGCGCCGATTTTTTGCACAGCTGCATGATCCCCCACATCGACTGCGTACGCTTTTGCCGATTCGCTCCGGAGACCGTTGATTTCATCAGCAATCTTTCTTGCGTTCTCCTCCGTACGGCTCACGCACGCGACACGCGCGCCTTCACTGGCGAAACGCAAAGCAATTGCGCGTCCGATACCTCGGCCTGCTCCGGTGACCACTGCAACTTGACCTTCAAATCTCATGTCGCTGTCCACTTGTAACCGCTAAATACCACGAATAAACAGCAATTTGGCGGAACGATCACTCTGGGCGCACAACTATGGAAGACTCGTGCGCGTGCGCAAGGGACCCAACCGGTTAGAGATTGTTGACTACTCGCGGCGCAGGTTTGTTCGCTTCAAGTTGGGCGCTCACCTTTTGGATTTGCGCTGCCTGCTCCTTCAAGTGTGCCGTTAGTTCGTCAATGCGCTTGTCTTGTTCCTCCATCTTACGGTGTGCTTTCAGAAACTCGTTGAGCAACATCGCGTTCACCGCGTCGTAACGCACAGTGTAGATCTCGCCATTCTTGTCGCGCACTACAAGATCGGGATTCACCTTTGCCACTTCCTCAGCGATTAGGCCAAACTGCGGGGTGCCGGCCTTGTCGCTCTTGTAGTGAAACGTCACTGGTTTGAGGCCCAGTATCGCTTCGCTGGCCCGCTCCATCGACTTAATCTCTCCTTTAAAACGCCGCGCGGACGGCGGCGCTTGAGTGCCCAGTTGACCTTCGCTGTTTATATAGACTGCCGAGATCGCACCGCCCTCATTTGTCCCATAAATGTTGCCAATAAAGCAAGTGTTGCTCACATTCGCACCCGGACTCCCGATACAGATCACGTTATTAGCCGTGGTAACGGCGGACCCAGCATCAACGCCCAAGGCGACATTCAGCTGACCGGTGGTGTTGTTTTGGAGGGCACTAAAACCGTTCGCGGTGTTGAAGTCACCAGTGTTGACAAGGAGCGCAGACCCACCGGTGGCCGTGTTGGCACTCCCGGTGGTGTTGCTAAAGAGCGCGTGAAAACCGTTGGCCGTGTTGCTGATGCCCGTGGTGTTGCTAGCGAGCGCGGCCGCTCCATTAGCAGTGTCATATTGCCCGACGGTGTTGCTTAAAAGCGCTGCCGCGCCAGTAGCCGTATTGTTATCCGCGGTGTTGGCAAGGAGCGCCCCAGCACCGACAGCAGTGTTGAAGCTGTTTGTGGTGTTGCTCCTGAGTGACAAGAACCCGATCGCCGTGTTGAAACCGCCAGTGGTCAGGCTTTGAAGCGCGGCCTGTCCTTCTGCTGTGTTGCCTCCGGGATAGCCCCCATCCGCTGGCGGAGTTAGTGCTTGCGCTCCAGGCAAAAGCGCGAAGCATGCAAGCACAAGCAGGATTAGCAGAAAACTACGCCGCAAAGGCGAAGGATTAACTGCATTGCTTAGCTGTGAGGTTGTTATATTTTTTGTCTTCATTTCTTAATGAGTCCAGTTGATGAGTTGCATTGACCGAAACGCAGTTCCGCGTGGAACCACGAACCATGCTCACGAGGCGCGTTGAACAGCGGCCCCACTTCGGTTGACTCGGAACTCCAAGTGGATCTGGGGATCGCGCTAAACGGTGTCTCAGCGAAGATCTCGTCCCGACGTTTTCAGCGCGGCCTGAGATTAGTTGAAACTCTCGGATGACGAAATCGAGGAAGCTTCTACTTAATCCGCGAAAGTTTGTCGAGCCTTATTTACAACCGCCGCGTTCATAACGCACGATCTTGTTGTTATGAAATCGAGTACTAAGGATAAGATTAAGGGCGGATTCGAGGAAGCGAAGGGCAAAGTGAAAGAAAAGGCCGGCGAAGCGACAGGGAATCCAGACTTGCGCGATCGCGGAACGGCGGAAAAAACAGGTGGAAAAATACAGCGCAAAATCGGGGACGTAAAGAAAGTGTTCGACCAATAGCGGCGGTGTACGCACGGGAGACACATGAAATTGCCTGCTGCGGTTATTGATAAACTACAAGACAAAGAGTCGCCGGTGACCCACGCTGCACTGATCGAAGGGGACGACATGTTCATTCGTTATTCCTGCGATGGGAAAGCAATTGGCCAGACAATGTTTCACTACACGCGAGAAACATATGTCGATTGGTTTCGTTCAATGATGAACGAGATGAATCCCGAAACAGACGGCATCACGAAGCAAAATAAGGCTAAAGCTCTTAAAAAGCCGACGCCCCGTCGCCGCGCCTCTCAGCCACGTGGATCGCAGTCTCGAAAACGTAAATCACGGCGTCAGCGCTGAAACTTGCGTGGCCATTAGGCGATCGCAGCCCAAATAGATGCGGCAGCGGTTCAACCTCAGTCGGTTTGCCACGACACCCTGCCGTGGCTTGTCTCTTTCTAATTAGATGTAATAGTGCGCGTTCGACCAAACACGGCAACTCACTCAACCGCTCCGTAACGTCGCTGGCGGCTGCCGAATTCTTCGACTGCGGCGAATAAATCTTGCTTTTTGAAGTCAGGCCACAGCTTTGGGGTGACGTACATCTCCGTGTAGGAAGTTTGCCAAAGCAAAAAATTCGAGAGCCGCATTTCGCCGGACGTGCGGATAAGAAGGTCAGGATCGGGATAGTAACGCGTGTACAGATGTTTGCTGAACATCTCGACGTCGATCATCGCCCTGTCGATGTGCCCCAGTTCGACGGCGCGAAGCAAACTTTTGATGCCATCTATAATCTCAAGTCGGCCACCGTAGCTGAGCGCCAGGACGAGAATGAGACCTGTGTTGCGAGAAGTTTGCTCGATACTTTTGTGAAGTTGTTCCTGCGCGCTGTGGGGCAGATCAGTCAACCGCCCAATCGCCTGAAGACGCACATTTTTCTCGAGCAATTCCGGCGTTTTCTCCCTTAAAAATTTTTCCAGCAAACGCATCAGCGCGATGATTTCAGCTCTGGGGCGCTGCCAGTTTTCAGCGGAGAACGCGTAAAGCGTGAGATAGTCCACCTTTAAGTCACCACAACCTTCAACACATTCTCGAACTGCCTGAGCACCCGCTTCGTGCCCTTTAATGCGAGGCAGCCCGCGCCCCTTCGCCCAACGACCGTTGCCATCCATAATTATGGCGATATGGCGGGGAACAGATTTGGTGCTCGCGGACATCCGATCAACTTCCGGAATTTGGCATGAGGAGGCAAACGTTGGAAATGACGAATAACAAATGACGAAGCTCGAAGGAATGACGAATGATTAAATGACGAAGGGTGGCAATGTTGCTACTTCGTCATTCGTGCTTCGTGCTTATTTCGTCATTCGATATTCGTGCTTCGTCATTTCCTCCGGGCAAACCGCGTTTGAATATTCGGGCGACGAACCACAGCCGACTGCGCGCCATCACAACACAATCGTCTCTCCGCGGGTGGGACCGACGCTCACCATGGAGAGTTTTGCACCGGCGAGATCGGAGATATATCTGACATATTTTCTCGCGGCCGAAGGAAGCTGCGAAAATTTGCGTGCAGTGTGTGTAGGCGTGTTCCAACCAGCGACTTCTTCGTAAACGGGCTCGCAATTCGCGAGTTGAGCTGCGTCACATGGCGGAACATCCAGCCGTTTTCCGAGTAGCTGATATCCAACACAAATGCGAATCGGATCGACCTGATCTAATCCATCCAGATTGGTGATCGCTATCTCGTCGATGCCATTAATCATGCCCGCATAACGAGTCGCCACAGCATCGAACCAACCGCAACGGCGTTTGCGCCCTGTTGTCGCGCCGAATTCGCGCCCAAGATTGTGAAGCATCTGCGCCAATTGCGCATCCTCCGTAGGCAAAGCGCCGTCCCCTACTCGCGTCGAGTAAGCCTTCATCACGCCGACGACACGATCCATCCGATGCGGCGGAACGCCCGTACCAGTGCACGCGCCGCCCGCCGTCGTGTTCGAGGAAGTCACATACGGATAGGTGCCGTGATCGATATCGAGGAATGTTCCCTGCGCGCCTTCGAATAAGATTTGCTTGCCGCGATCTATCGCCCGATGCAGGTAAATCACCGTGTTCGTCACATACGGCCGCAGTTTTTTGCTCGGCAGCAAGATAGGTTTCGTTGACCTCACGAAAACTGATCGATTTCGCACCGAGCGCTTGAAGGATTCTGTTGTTCTCGATGAGCTTGGCCTGCAATTTTTTCGAGAACACAATCGGTTGCATCAGATCAGACATGCGCAAGCCGGTGCGCGCTGCCTTGTCTCCGTAAGCTGGGCCGATTCCGCGTTTGGTGGTGCCGATGCGTCCGCGGCGCAGCTCGCGCTGCTCATCGAGCATCCGGTGATACGGCAAAACCAGATGCGCGCAATCGCTGATGAGCAGGTTTTTGTTGATGTTGACTCCCAATTGTCGCAAGCCATCGATCTCGGCCACAAGCGCGACTGGATCGATAACCACGCCGTTTCCGATCACGCAGACTTTGCGCTGCCGAAGGATTCCTGACGGAATCAAATGCAGCACATATTTCACGCCGCGGTGGATGACTGTATGGCCGGCATTATTGCCGCCCTGGCTGCGGACAACGATGTCCGCCTTCGCAGTAAGCACGTCGATAATTTTGCCTTTGCCCTCATCGCCCCACTGCATTCCGATCAAAATTGTGTTTGCCATGTGAAATCGAAAATAGGCAAAAAATTTTCCCGACGCATCCTTCGGGACACAGTCGGGACTTGCCCACAGATATTAAGTTAGACGCATCGCGGCGCAACAGGTTTTACAATTTAGCGCGTCTTACTTCGTGCAGCCGCAATCGACAGATAGGGACGCGTCACTCCGTGCGCGCCGTTCTGGACCTGCCAGCTAACGGCGTGCAAAGGAGTGCCCACCCTGCCTCAGTGCTGCGAGCTTCCGCTTATCTTCCAGACGGAGAAGGGGTCGGCGCCTCTCGGCCGGATTCCATCATTGTGGGCCGAATCGGGCCCATCCCTTCGATGCTGGTACCTCGCGATTTGGGACGAGACGAACTCTTTTCCTCAACTGGTGTTTCTCTTTTCACGGGCTTGTGCGTTTCCGCAACGGGGCGATTGGGCACCGGAGCGCTCTCGACATCGGGCTCGCGCGTCGTGGTTGATTGCGAAACAGATCGATCTTTTGGTCCTTCCGCAGCGCGTTCCCCGGCGGCTCTCATTTCTTCAAGCGTGAGTCTTGCAGGAACGGACTTCTTCTCGCGCGATTTGGGTTTGCGTGGCGCCGGTGTCGTGGATTCTGAAGGAAGCTCTTCAGAAGCTTGCGGTGTTTGCCTGGGACGCTCGGAGTTTTTTTCGCGGGCAACGATTACTTCCTGCGCATGTATTTTCCCGATGAGAACGAAATTACAAATTATTGCTAGGAAAAATCGTTTCAGCATGATGCCGCCTGATAAACGATTCAGCCCATTCACGACCCCTGGTTCATGAGACCTTACCGAATTCAACCAGGCGGACGCTGCTGCTGCTGCTGCACCTGAATCACCGGCAAAGGAAACCGCAACTGCAATTCGTTTTCGAGGTAAATCTCGACGTGATGCATGCCGTACTGTTGAAACTGCACACCGCCAAAATAATGGACATTGGTCGCATGACCTTCCATCTCTTTGAGCACGAACTCGACCTCCGCCTGCGCGACTACCTGTTGTTCGTCCACGCCCACGAGGCGAGATTTTTGGTGAAATTTGCCGGAGCCGCTGCACCAGCGAGTCCAGATGCAGAGCCGGAAATAATTGATGGGTAATGAGGGCGCCGGGATCACACTCAGCACGCCCACGAGGGTCTGCATGCCGTTAACTTCACAGCGGACGTCCTCGCAAATGACCGCGCTTTGCAGGTCGGGAAGAATGACGTTGGATTCCATATTAGCGACAAATCATCCCACGCATCAACAGGGTCAACAAACCGAGAGCGAGCACAATCCGGTAAACCGCAAATGGGACAAATCCCCGCGCGCGAACCCAGTTCATGAACCATGCGACGACCACAAGCGCGACGAAGAATGAAACCACAAATCCAATTGCGATCACGATCCATTGATGCGGAGTGATTATGAGCGGCGCGATCTCCGCTTCGTGATGGTGTGGCATCACGCTCTTCAGAAAATCGTATCCCACAGCGACCACCATTGTTGGCATCGAAAGAAAAAACGAAAATTCAAGTGCCGCCGGACGTGACATGCCTGCGGTTTGTCCGGCAGCAATCGTGGACATTGACCGCGAGGTGCCAGGGAAAACAGCGGAGAGAATTTGCGCGGCGCCAATCCAAACCGCCTGCGGCAGCGTCATCTCCTCCATGTGCATCGTACGTGGCCGGGTGAAAACCGCGTCAACGATCCACATGACTATGCCGCCGATCAGAAGCGCAAAGGCCATCACCCAAAGATTTTCGAGATTCTTGCCGATGACTTTTGTGAGCGCCCACGCGGGAATCGCGGTCACCACAAATGCGATGAGTGTGAGACTCAACGGATTCGTCAAGATGGTGCGATTGCCACGTTCGCCCTTTGGAAACGTCTGAACAAACCGCATAATGCGGCCCCAAAAATAAACCGGCAAAGCGAGAATGGCTCCGAGCTGGATCAGGATCGTGTACATTTTCCAGAACCCATCATGCAGATCGATATGCAGCAGCGCTTCGCAGATGCGCAAATGCGCGGTGGAACTCACAGGAAGAAATTCAGTCAGTCCCTCGACGACGCCGAGAAACACGGAGAGTAAGTAGTCGTACATATTTTCGCCTAAACCATATCAGCCACTGTCATTCTGAGCGAAGCGAAGAATCTCGGATCATCTATGGATCCAGCGCCAACAGACATAGACCGGGATGTTTCGCTTCGCTCAACATGACAATTAAGGCGGGAGCGCGACGCGCTCACACCGCCTCCATACCTCGTTCACCGGTTCTGATGCGCACTGCCTCTTCAACCTCGGATACAAAAATTTTGCCGTCGCCGATTTTTCCGGTTTTGGCTTTTTCCAGAATCGCTTCCACTGCGCGCTGGGCGCGATCGTCAGAAATCACGATTTCGAATTTAATCTTCGGAAGAAAATCCACGGTATATTCCGTGCCGCGATAAATCTCGCTGTGGCCCTTCTGCCGGCCAAATCCTTTTACCTCGCTGAGAGTCATTCCTTCGACGCCTGCGGCCATCAAGGCTTCTCGCACTGGCTCGGCTTTAAATGGTTTAATGATGGCCTCGATTTTCTTCACCGCGGCAAATTAAACCTGCCTGCGTTGGAAATGGCAAGCACGCGGGATCAAATCACAAAGGACGATCGATCAAAATGCGCGGTCATCAGATTTTTCGGCCAAACTTTTTCTCCAATTCGGCCAACGAAATCTGGATCATTGTGGGTCGGCCGTGCGGGCAGCAATAAGGCAGATCGCAATCGAGTAAATCCCGGATCAATTTCTCCACCTCAGGATACCGCAACGGATCGTTGGCTTTGACCGCGTGACGGCAAACGGTTTTCGCGATCATTTCTTCCCCTAACCGTATCGCTGAAGCGTTGTTGCTGGCGCTCTTGAGATCGTCAATCACCTTGCGCATAAATTGCGCCGCATCCGACACCTCGAGAAAGCTGGGGAGACTATCGATCTTGAATGTCTCCGGACCGAAACTCTCAATTCCGATTCCCATCCTCTGCAGAACCGACAGATTTTGCTCGATCCAATCGGCGTCGCGAGGGGGCACGTCGAACGTTTGCGGCAAAAGCAACTTCTGCGTGGGCACTCCCTGCTGTTCCATTCTGCGCCGCAATTCTTCGAACAGGACTCGCTCGTGCGCGGCGTGTTGATCCACTAGCACAAGGCCGTTCGCATTTTCCATCAGGACATACAGCTTGCTGAGCACACCGATGATCTCGAATTTCTGCTGAGCGGGTTTGCCGCGCTTCTCGTTGTAGGGCAATCGCGTCGGTTGCCGAATCGGTGGGCGTGGCTGGCAGGCGATGCGCCTGCCCTACAATGTCTGAAGCTGGCACGCGGTTCCGTCCAGCGTCAACGATGCCGGCCACAGCAATACCGAGGTGTGGCAGCTCGCGGTGCGCTTCCTCGGGAGTGGATACTTCGGGGCGCAGCGTTAAATCTGGAGCCGGTTTCCCAGAAACAGCAGCGGATGGCTGGACTGGTGCATTAAATTTTTCCTGCCAGTCAACCCGAGCGTGTTCGAGGGTTTGCTGAATGCATCGAACCATCGCTTCGCGCACACCGTTGGGATCGCGAAAACGGACTTCGCGTTTTGCCGGATGCACATTTACATCGACAGCCGCAGGATCGATCTCAACAAAAAGGAAGGTAACAGGATATTGCCCTTTCATAAGAGCTGTGTGGTAGCCCTCACGCACGGCTCCAGTGATAACATTGTTTTCAATCGCTCGTCCGTTGACGAATACGAGTTGCTGGCTGCGGGTTTGCCGGCTAAGACCTGCCTGACCGATAAACCCACTGATTTGAATTTTCGGCGAAGCAGCGACGTTCACTTCAACCAGGCGCTGCAACAACTCCACGCCGTACAAGTCGCGTATCCGATCACCGAGTGTTGCGGTAGACGGCAACTGAAACAAGATCCGATCGTCGCGCATCAACGAGAAGCCAATCTCAGGATGACCGATCGCTTGCAAATGAATCTGATGTTCGATGTTGCGGCTTTCGGTATTCTCCGAACGAAGAAATTTCCTGCGCGCTGGCAAATTATAAAAAAGCGATCGCACTTCGACTTGCGTGCCTGGCGCTTCACCGCCGTCCCGCACAACGTCGATTTTGCCGCCGTTAACAATAATCTCTGTCCCGGCGATTGCGCCCGCTTCACGTGTACTCACCCGGAATCGCGACACACTGGCAATGCTAGGCAAGGCTTCGCCGCGAAACCCCAGCGTCGCGACTGCTTGAAGATCAGCAGCAGAACGAATCTTGCTGGTCGCATGTCGCTCGAGCGAAAGCAGCGCGTCATCGCGGTCCATGCCACAGCCATCATCGATCACGCGAACCAGCGAAATTCCGCCGCGACGAATAGCGATATCGATACTGCGAGCACCGGCGTCGAGACTGTTTTCAACAAGTTCTTTCACGACTGATGCCGGGCGTTCTACCACTTCGCCCGCCGCCACCTGGCTGGCCACGGTCTCAGAAAGCAATCGAATCCGGCCCATCTTGTATCTTCGATTGTAAATTCCGGATTCCCGATTGCGAAGAAAATCAATCACAGGGAACTCCGCGCTGTTGCTGCCAAGGAGCGACGGCTTGGGAAGCCGTAACTCCTTAGCGCGTAACGCCGTTGCTTCGTTTTTTGACTTAGATACCTCGTAGCCGTATTTTTCAACGCAATGATCAACGTCACAGACAACGCGGTTCGACAGCTCCAGAGTCTTCTTTCGCAGCGGCCGGAAAACTCGCGAAAAGGTTTGCGTGTAGAAGTGGCCAAAGGCGGCTGTTCCGGTCTGCATTACGAGATGACACTTGGCGAACCAGAAGAAGGCGATTCAATAGTCGAGCGCAATGGCGTGCAATTTTTTATTGATGCCGAGAGCGTCTCCTACTTGCGGGACGCTGTTTTGGATTTCACCGGCGGTTTGACCGGGACGGGTTTCCGAATCGTCAATCCAAACGCGTCGCGTACGTGCGGATGCGGTTCGTCGTTCGAAGCGGCGCAATCAGCTTGAGACCGGCAATCATCGCGCGTTGAACTGATGGACTATGGCACTCAACCGTACGATCCGTACGACGAGTCCTACACACGTCCGCCGGAGCGCATCAATTATTTCGCGTGGTCGGTTGCGATTTTGCTTTTGACAGGATTCGCGCTCGCAGCGTGGCTCGGAAGTTTTTACATCTTCAATCAACCGGAGCGACCAGACAGCTATCGAATCCTGCAAAAGCTGCACAAGATTGAGCAACCGAAACGTTTCGAACTGACAGCTGCGCCACCAGGCGAATTTCTTAACGCCAGCGAACTTTACGAGCGCTACGTTGGAATGGGCGCCGCCGAGCTCGCGAGAACGAACGCTGAGCTGTTGCGCAATTACATTCGAAATTTTCAGCAGGTGCGCGGTCTGGTTCCGTACGTGGTTGGCCGGTACACAATTATTGGAGTGCGCGAACTAGGCCCGGACGATGTGTTTACCTCCGGTATGGCAGCGCTGACCGCCGCCGTCGACAGCGGTGAGGTGCTAATGGAACACATTTATCCCGCCAATCCCGAAGCTCTGCCTCTGATGAAGCAGACGCTCACCGTCGGGTTGGAATCTGAAATTGGAGCGCACACACGACATTTCTGCGGTGATTCATGCCGAGCGATTAGTCGATGGTCGAATTCTGGTGACAACGGTTCCTTTGCTATACGGAAGCTATACGGTTACACGCGGTCTCGGCACCTTTCGCCTCGAACCACCGCTTAGTCTCAATCTCATTGGAGGTTGGCCGCTGTTTAAATCGAAGGAACGCGCTTCCATTGAACAACACCTGGCCGAAAACCGACAGAAAATGGCAGTAGCTCAAGGGGGCCCGATCGCCATACCTGGCGCGAGTGCTACTCCGCCGCCTGCCAAAAATGAACTGGTGCGCATCGAACAAGCCAGGCCAGTTGCGCCACTTGCCGTGAGCCCACCACTCGTAGCAAAAAATGATCAAGCTCGCGAAAGCGACGCCAGCGGCGAAAGGGAAAAAGGGCAAGAAACAAAAGCTCGAGTCTCCGGCGCCGGCAGCGAGCCCGGCACAGGCAGTCGTCGCTCAGAACAAAGCTGCACCGGCCGGTACACCGATCACAGTTGCGTCAGCTCTTGCTCCTCCAAGCGCGTTAAGCCTTGCTGTCGCGACGCCAATGCCAGCATCTAAACCTTTAGACATTGGAACTGGATCAATGGCACAGAGTTCTCCAGTTGCTGCAGCGACACCGGTGCCTGTTCTTCCTGCTCAACCTGCTCCGCCCACTACTTCCAATGTAGCTCTGGCTTCTAATGCCGGCGGCGGCAGCTGGAAAACTTTTGCGCCAGGCAAGATGCCGCTCGGAAGGCTGATCGCGACCGGCGATTTGAGTGACGTAGCCGATCATGGAGTCGCCGGCCAACGCATTTACTTGAAAGGCCAGTTCGTGGTGAATTTCTCCGATGCTAACAAGGCGGTGCTGCGTCCGCGCACGACATTAACAAGCAAAGTGCTCCACTTCGGTGGCGGTTCATCAACGCGAATCATAGTGGAATTTCCCCGTGGCTATAATCCCCCGCCCCAAGGCGCCGTGGTAAATCGGGACGAGACACGGCCCTATGAGATCACCGAAGTTCGCAAACAGGAAGACGGACAACTGAACGTTTTCGTGCGCGAGATCATGCAGCCGAATTGATCGGCTGTCTGCGCTACGGATCCCAACTGTAGGGCGTCTGTGTCAGACGCCCGTGGACAAAGATTGGCGTTTCACAGAAACGCCCTACAACTTCCGCCAGAATTTTTGCGTCGCTGCGTTTTCTCTCTCGGCTTCGCTATCCCGGCTCTGTAGTTCTTACGCCTCAAACAAGGGTTTTATGCATCGTTGCTGAAACTCGGCGCTATTTGTGCAGCAAACATCTCGATGAAGCAGCCCCAGCCGCCCCAGAACTAGCTGATGCGTGAGCGCAGGATCACTTTGCCATCACGTATCTCGATCGTGCCGACCTCGTACGCATTCCCCTGATCATCGAGATACTCGCGCAATTGCCGGTAGCGATATTTCCAACCTAGAAGATCAGTCGGGACTTGCTCGCCGTTAATTGTGATTCGGTTGAACCGCGGGTTGTCCAGGGGTTGCACGCCCTTGAGTTCGATGATGACGTCGCCATTAAAATAATAGCCTGGTCTGCCGAGAAATACTCCGATCGGCACACTCGCCTGCAAGCGGAGTTGATTCCCGTCGATTGAGACAAACACTTTCCCGCGCGCGTCCTCGCTTGTAGCGATCAACGCGTTTATATCATCCGCGCTCAATTCAATTTCCGCTGCCTGGCCTGCGCGCGTTTTCTGTTCGAAATCCTGCCAGCGTTCCTGGACAAGTTGAATCTGTTGTTCCGAAGCGTTGAATTCAGGAACAGGCGTTGGCGCTTGGGCAAGCGACAGCGTTTTGGCCAGCCAATAACTGCCGTAAAACAATGCAGAGTTGCGGTGAAGACCCCAATACAATCCGGCAGAACCAGCAATCGCCAGCACGATCGCGAATATCGACAGAGTCAGACAACCCCGTGCGAAACAGCCCAGACTTTTGCTCCGCGGGGGCGGTTCAACCCACGTATTCATAACTGTAGGGCGTCTGTGTCAGACGCCGTCCATCATTTCTAACACATATAATTCGTTACATCGTTACATCGTTACGTCGGGTTAACGATTCAACGTTTCATCGCTTTAACGCTTTAACGTGGCGAAGCCATCTTCGTCTGCGCTTCCATCAATTTGTCGTACAAGGCGCGTAAACCGTCCGAGAGCACGCGCGCACCTCCGATGATCGGCATAAAGTTCGTGTCGCCGCTCCATCGCGGCACGATGTGGATGTGCAAGTGATCGGGCACTCCCGCGCCCGCACACTCACCGAGATTCAGACCGATGTTGAATCCCTGTGCCTTTACCGCGGCGCGCAAAAGCGTTTGCGCGTGGACGACCAAATTCCAGAGCTCAACGACCTCATTCTCGCCAAACGCTGAAAGTTCCGCGACTTTCCGATACGGCACTGCCATCAGGTGTCCGACCGTGTAAGGATACCGGTTCATCATCAGGAACGCATTTTTCCGGCGCGTGATCACAAGATGCTCGGCGTCATCGCTCGCACGTCCCGCCGTTGCTAGAAAATCGCGGTCGCGCGGTTCTTTTTCGAAGTACTGCACGCGCCACGGAGCCCAGAGCGTTTCTACTTCCTTCTTTGGAAATTCGTCGTTCGACATTCCTGATCGGTTTTTCTGTAGGGGAAGCTGAAAGCTTCCCGCGCTCCGAGAGTAGATTTATCGATGGCAAAGTCGAGCTAGCATTTCGTCCCTCGTTTCCTCTCAATCCGAGCGAAGTCGAGGAATTGAGCAGTTGGGAGAACCGCGACATATATGGGAAGACAGAATTGAGCGAACGGGCAGTGAGCGAATCAAATCTCTCGATGCTTGTTTTCCTCTGCCGAAGGATAACGCGTTCTTTCAAGCGGTTTTGCATTGTCGGGTTCACACCGAATTGTATTCTCGCCCGTCATGGGCGTTCGCCCCATCACATCACCAGTTCCACCGCAAAGTGCAGCGGAAATATCCAGGGCTAAAGTTTACCTTCGTGTTTTGCTGGTCTTCCTTTCGCCCCTGACAATCGTCGTCGCGCTTACTCTCAATCTCCCGAATACCGCCAAAGCGGTGGAACCATCCGAGACCAAAGCGGGGCTGGTGGACATCGGTGGCGGCCGCAAAATGTATCTCGAATGCCGTGGCACCGGTTCTCCTACGGTGGTGCTCATATCAGGAACGCGAGGCGCTTATGACGACTGGACTGATCTGATTGATCCCGAAAATCCGGCTCGCGCGATGAAGCCTGGTGAGTCAGCTGTGTTCCCGCAGGTTAGCAAGTTCACCCACGTGTGTGCCTACGACCGCCCCGGAACCACCCGAAATGATAACAAAGTGACCGATTCCACGCCTGTACGACAACCGACTACAGCACAGCAGGGCGTCGCAGACCTGCATGCCCTGCTAACAGCAGCTAAGGAACCGGGGCCATATGTCCTTGTCGGACACTCCTGGGGTGGTTTGATTGCCAGGCTCTTCGCGAGCACCTACCCAGATGAGGTTGCTAGCCTGGTACTAGTCGACCCTGCCTCGGAATTTCTAAAGACCTCGCTGACGCCTGTGCAGTGGGCGACATACATCAAAGCCACGAAAAAGCTCATCGAATCCAACGGCTTGGAAGCGCCCGACCACGCGCGCACCTTGATACTGCTTCACGGCACCCCAAAGGTGCGCGCAATGCCCATTGTCGTGCTCACCTCAGACAAGCGATTCGACTTTGGCGCCGGAGGACCGGAGACATGGCCGGCGTGGCGAACCGCTCAGGATCGCCTTGCGAAGCTTCTCAAGCGCAAAGCACGTCAGCGACACGAACAGCGGCCATGCCATCCAGATGGAGCAACCGCAACTGGTGATCAACGCAATCCGCCAGGTCGTCGAGACCGTTCGGAGTGGGAGCCATCAGGTGGCGCGTAACGAAACAGAAGCCGAGTTGCCTTCGATCGCTGAAAGCTCGCGTACTGCGGCCAATGGCGATGGCGAAACTGGTGAGGCCTTCATCCCAGTGCTCAAGGCGCTCCAGCCGGTAGTCGAACCTTTGACAGTGCCTTCTGAGAAGTGCGCACCGTAAGGTATCGGTATGCGCGGAGTTCGAATCAGCTATCTGGTTGAACATCCAGAATACATCCCGCAGTTGGCGCAATGGCTCTTTGAGCAGTGGGATTCCATTCTCGGCGAAAAGACGCCCCTGGCACGAATCAAAAAACTGAGTGCGCACATGAATCGGGATCGGTTGCCTATTGCATGGGTTGCGCATGCGAATGGACAACTTCTCGGAACGGCGGCCCTTCGTGCGCATGATCTCGAAGGACGCGAAGACCTGACGCTCTGGCTGGGCGGAGTATTTGTCGCATCACAGTTTCGGCGCTGCGGTATCGGTGCAGCTCTATGCGCCAGGGTAGAGGAAGCTGCTCGAACGCGAGGAATACAGACTCTTTATCTGTTCACACTCGACAAGCAGACGTGGAACTCACGACAAGACTGGACAGTACTTGCTCCTTGTGTTTGGCACGAGCGACCAGGTGACATAATGTCGAAAAGACTGCAGAATGCCTAACGAATAAATGACACGATTATTCCGATTAAACATTTTGCTGATCATTGTTGTTCCGCTCGCTGTGACGATCGGCGAAGGCAGCGGCAACTTTGCGGGGCTCGTCGACATTGGCGGTGGCCGCAAGATGTATTTGAAATGTAGCGGCAAAGGATCTCCTACGGTCGTGCTCGTAGGTGGACTCAGGGCTTCCGCAGATGATTGGGACATTTCCGATAAGTCCAAGCCGACGGTATTCACGGGGGTTGGAAAGTTCACGCACGTGTGCGCCTATGATCGCCCTGGAACCCCGGTTGGCGAGAAACCTAGCCGCAGCGACCCCGTCCCGCAGCCGACCACACCGAAGGATGCGGTTGCCGATTTGCACGCCTTGCTGAGCGCTGCTGGCGAAGCTGGACCTTACGTGCTTGTTGGGCACTCATATGGAGGTCTAATCGTTAGGCTTTATGCAAGCACTTACCCAAAGGAGGTGTCTGGTCTCGTGTTAATTGACGCTCTTACCGAGGGGCTTCAGGATGCAGAGACACCTGAACAATGGCCCATACAACGAAAGCTGATTGAAGGTGACGTGCATGAAGGCGTTGCCTTGTATCCGGCTCTTGAACGGATCGACGTCGATCGCAGTTTTAACCAAATTCGTGCCGCTCCGCCTCTGCGTTCAATTCCTCTCGTAGTATTGTCTGCAGATCGACCCTGGGGTCCTCAGGTTCCGGCCATGATCGCAGAAGGCAAGCTAGCGGCCGAGATCCCATCGGACTTCGGCTATGTCACCGATGCCGCACAGAAGAAAGCGCAGGAACGGCTCGCCAAGCTTGTGCCAAATGCAAAGCACATTACCAACACGAATAGCGGCCATGAAATACACAAGGAACAGCCGCAACTAGTGATCGATGCAATTCACGAAGTCGTTGAGGCCGTCCGCAGTGGAAAGCGGTAGCTGACACAAGGAGATTTTTCAGTGGATGGTTCCGAACTGGGTAGCAAGCCCGTCTCTTCTGCCGCTCAGCGAGACATCAGTCGGTATCAGGTTCCGATTCGCCTTCTTTGGATGGCTCTGAATTTTCTTGCGCGAGCGCGTGTAGGATCTGTCGGCCAATCCCGGTGGCGTGTTGTTTACCTCGGTTAACGAGAATGACGACCCCTAACTTGCTCTGCGGAGCGAACCCGATGTAAGTCGATGTGTTGTTCAGTCCACCGTTCTTGTCGAGGATACTCAGATTTCCGCTGCTCACGATCTGCCAGGCAAGGCCTATCTTGAGATGCGGACTTACCGTGAACACGGGTTGCTGTGCAAAGGCCATTGCGCTCTCTACTGCGCCATGGTCGGCAAGTTCGCCCAAATTCGCAGCCAAGAACGTGGCCATATCGCGCGAAGACGAATAGATTTGGCCGGAGCCTCGCCACTGGAAGGTACCCCCTTCCATGCCTGGCTTGCCAATCGGCTGACCCTGGGGGCTGTACCCCTGCACGGCGCGGCCAAGCAAATCGCGCGGCAAGGGCAGTGCCGTTGAGGTCATCCCGAGCGGGCCGGTTATTCGCTCGTGCATCAGTTGGGCGAACGGTGTGTTGAAGCGGCGTTGGAGGGCAATTCGCAACAGAACCATGGCGGTGTCCGAATATAGATACTGCTTCCCAGGCTCATGCTTCGGGTCCGCTTTCCAGGAATTCAGAAATCGGACGAAATCTGGCCACGTGTATTTGCCTCGATGCGACCGCTCGTATTGCCCCGGGTGGTCTGGCAGTCCAGAAGTGTGACTCGCAAGCTCTCCCAGAGTTATCCGACGAACATCACCGCCGCGCTGTAACTCGGTGACATATTTGGCAACCGGATCGTCGAGGCTTAGCTCGCCGCGCTTCACGGCTTCCGCGAGCGTCGTCGTCGCGAACAATTTCCCCACCGACCCGAGATTGAAGATCGAACCTTCCGTAACTCGTTCGTTCCTCGCGTCATTAGCGAAACCATAATTAAAGAAACGAGTCTCACCATTCACGCAGACTGCGACCGCAACGCCGCCTCCTTTCCCGTTCGCAGGCAAAATCGGTCGAATATTTTGCGCGACAATTGCTTCAACGTTCTCCTGGCCGCGCACTGGAACGAGAGCAAGCAAAGCCCCGATCAGGATCGTAAGAATCTTCATTTGATTCATCGCGCGATTCTCCGGTGCTCAGCGGATGTTGGCAATGCTGTTGCATGATCGCGTCGGAAGCTGTTTTGCTGGTACAGTTGCGTTCATCGCTAAGACGACAGGTACTCGAAAGTCAGCGTGACATTCTCCGTCCCTCTTTTGATAATCTGCGCGTGAGGCCGTTGAAAGAGCCTGTTCTGAATGCATCGTGTGGCGACGCTGCCGCGCGCTACGCGCAAATGCGCGACGCGACTCGTGTTCATGAGCACGCGCTATTTGTCGCGCCGCGAATTCCATCCGAGTTGGAACTTCAAGCACGCTGGTTCGCCGGAGATTTTGGAAAAGAATTTGTCAGCACGAATGGCGATCAGATCGAGATCGTTCAGTTCGGCGTTTGGAACCGTGAAGCCGGTCCGGATTTTCGCGACGCTGCAATTCGGATTAACGGCGGCGAAGCCATTCACGGTTCTATCGAAATCGATCTGCTCGATCGGAGCTGGGAATCACATGGTCACGCGACAAATCCGGCGTTCGAAACGACCGCGCTTCACGTCTTCGTGGAGAGGAGCGACCGTGCGTTTTTCACGCGCACACTCTCCAACCGGAACGTGCCGCAGGTCTGCATCGATCCAACGAGTCTGCCAGAAGCGTTTAACGCAAACGTCCCACTCGCACGGCCAGGGCGCTGTCAGGCGCCGCTGAAGAATTTGCCCGAGGAACGCGTCCGCAGTGTGCTCGATGCCGCCGCGCAATTCCGTTTGCGACAAAAAACGAGCAGGATTCGCAACAAGATCGACCTGCACGGACGCGATGAAACGCTTTTTCAAGAGATCGCAACCGCGCTTGGTTACAAGGAGAACAAGTTGCCGTTCACGCTTCTCACACAGCGTTTGCCGCTGCGGTTGCTGCGCGAAAACGCTTGATGATTGCGAGGCTTTGCTCTTTGGCGCAGCGGGTTTCCTCGAGGCGCCCAACCTCGACATCTACAAAAAATCGGCGCGCGAATATGTGCGCCAACTGTGGGATCGTTGGTGGCCGCATCGCGATGATTTGCAGCGATTGATTTTGCCGGCCAAAGCGTGGCATTTTAGCGGCACGCGTCCGTTAAACCATCCGCAGCGGCGTCTCTCCGCGCTTGCGGTGCTCGTGCGCGAATGGCCGCGTCTTCAGCGAGCATCCGGAAAGAGCGGCGTCGCAGCGGCGAACGATTTCCTTCAAGCGCTCGAACATCCCTTCTGGAATTTTCATTACACACTTACCTCCAAAGCGTCACCAAAGCAGATGGCGTTAATCGGTGAATCGCGTGCCGCGGACATTCTCGCAAACGTGCTGTTTCCATTCTGGGCTGCGCACGAGCTCCAGGCTCCCGCCTCGCCGAGCACACAGCTTTGGGCAGAATATGCGAAGCTGCCGGCGCAGTTATCGAACCGGCGAGTCGAAACCGCTGCGACGCGCCTTTTTGGAAATGATGCCCGCAGGAAAGAATTTCTGCGTACGGTCGCGCACCAGCAAGGGCTGCTCCAGATCTACGAAGACTTTTGTCTGCAGGACAATTCCGATTGCTCGCAATGTCCATTCCCGGAGCAAATGAGGAAGTGGTCGTGATTGGTTGAAGCGGAAAGGTTAAAGGGTTAAAGCGGCAAACGCCTCAAGGAGTGACGGCTGCCCAAGCCGTCGTTCCTTGTAAAACCCTTAAACGAAAACATTGTGCAAACTCATTTTCGCGGCATAATGTCGGCGCGATGCACCCCAGAACTGTAGGGCGTCCGCCGCGGCGGACGCCAGTTGGTTCGAGTTTGGCGTTTCACAGAAACGCCTTACAACGACCACGTCGCGCAAACGCCTTCACTCTCATCGAGCTGCTAGTCGTCATCGCAATCATCGCGATCTTGGTCGGCCTGCTCTTCCCCGCTTTCAAAGCAGTTCAAAACCAAGCCAGACAAGCGCAAGCGAAAAACGATCTCACCCAAATCGTGAACGCAGTGAACGCGTTCTATACCGAATATGGCAAATATCCGGTTCCCAGCGGTACTGCGTCTGACTACACCTACGGACCGGGAGGAGCTGCTGCAAACAACGCTCTGTTTAACGAACTTCAAGGGTGTCCTACGACCGGGGCTCCGCCTCCGACATGTTCAGCTAACAGCACGCTTAACACACGACAGATCGTCTTTATCTCCCCACCCGCTGTAAAGACTCCTACCAACCCGCGTTCCGGAATCGCCACGCAAGCCGCGACGATTAATTGCTCTTCGGTCGCGGTCGGCGAGTTCGTCGATCCCTGGGGAACACCCTATGACGTGGAAATCGACGGCGATTACAATAACCAAATCACCACGAATCCCTATGGGAGCAACGGCGCTGGGCCACAACCACTGACAATCGGCGTCATCGCCTGGTCGCTCGGTAGCGATGGAGTACTAGGGACCAAAACAACGGGGTGCACCGGCAATAATACCTACACCAACAGCGACGACGTGATTTCGTGGCAGTGATTTTTGGGCAATAAATTACTGTAGCGTCCGCTGTCCTCAGCGGAAAAAACGTGCGAATCGATGTGCTGAGGCCGCGCTATTGTTTCGGTTGCAATCGGCAATCGAAAATCTAAAATCACAAATCTCCTCGCGGGTGTAGTTCAATGGTAGAACGGCAGCTTCCCAAGCTGCACACGGGGGTTCGATTCCCCTCACCCGCTGATTCGTCCCGATACTGATCTCAAAAGTATCTTAAGCGGACGTTCCACGGGTACTGACTGTAGGCTCGCGTCAGGCTTGATATCCGGCGTAGAGCTCCGAACATCGCGCTGGTCCAAACCAGTCGCCCACGCTTATGATATTTGCGTCTTTCCGGAATTGAAAACCAGGAGAGGTATCCCATCTAGCGTAAGAACGTGTGTCTGCTGCTTATGCTCAGAAACTAACGTATTAATAAGAGCCTCAATGGCCTGGTAATCACGCACCCGGTCGCCATCGCTTCTGTTGCAGGAATGGCGCTATCTGGCTTCGGACTGCGAATCGTCAGAGTGTATTTTCCTTAACAACTGACCGGTTACAAAAACAATCACGCCAAGTGAGCCACTACCAAACCCAGAAGATAACTCCTTAAAACAAACATGTTGAGTCAGGGCCTTGGCGTGTATCACATGGCAAATCAGAATATAGTATCGCACAACGGCAAAGTCCGGATACGAAGTCGTCTCTAACAAGGAATAATCCGTTAAGCCGAAACTTGATATTGATGAAGAAGTTCTTTTTTTGACGTCACCGGAAATTATTCTGGACTATGCTGCCTCGTCATTTAAAGATTTGGAATGGCACAAAGAAAAGAAACACCGACACCGCCGCCACCCGAACCTCCTCCCCAGGGGCCTGCGGGTCACTAGCCAGTCGCAACCTTCAGCGTAATCGACGGACGCGTTTCAAACATGGCGTCGTGTGTCGTGCGTTGTTGCCTCTGTTCTTTCGCGCGAGGTCGAATCTGCCGCTGTTGCTCGGTCTATCGCCAGGCCATCCTTTGCGCGACATCCGTTAGCGTCCAAAGAATCGCCTGAACGATCTGAAAAATCGGCCTGGAGATGTGAGCGCTTTCTGAGGCTCGTTCGGCGCCTGTTGTGCAAACGGCCATTGTGAACCCCCATGCACCTGGCAGGCACCAGTTGGTATCTTGTCGACAGGCAGATCAAGATCGTAAGCTGTACCAGCCGCCATGCAGCCGGTGGTGGCAAGTTGATTGGAGATCGAACAAACCCTCGTGTGTTGCAACGGCATGGTGGGCTGCAACGGTTCGGCTGGATAATGTTGTGCCGCCTTGTTCATAACTTGAACCCAAACCGGCAATGCAAGCGCGGCACCATATCCGTGTGGGATGATCGTTGTCGGCTGATCGAACCCGACCCACACGCCACAAGTCAATGTGCTGGTATAACCAAGGAACCAGGCATCTTTGTAATCATTGGTGGTGCCGGTCTTGCCTGCCGCAGGCAGTTTGAAACCGAGTGAACGCGCACTGGCGGCGGTGCCCTGGGTCAGAACTGCTTCCATCAAGCGCGACGTCATCCACGTTGCGCCAGGATCCAGCGCCGCTGTCGAGACGTGCGCGGACCGATAAATTGGTTTGTGCTGCTGATCATCGATGCGCTCGATGATGTAAGCCTGCTTGCGTGCTCCAGCATTGGGAAAAATAGAATACGCGGCAGTCAGATCTTTCAGGTCTGTCTCGAATGAACCGATGTAGATGGCCGGACCATGCGGAAGGTTTTGAGAAATGCCGAGGTCGTTCGCGACCTTTTGCACCGCATTCAGGCCGGCGAATTGTCCGACGCGCACGCTCATGGTGTTGCGTGAATGAATGAGCCCGTACGAACAAAGCATGGTGCCGCCGTAGGTGCCGTCGGAATTTGCAGGCGACCAACTTCCCGCGCCTTCGATTTCACCGGGTTGAAGTGGCCCATCGCTGATAGCCGAACTCGGCAATAACCCGTGGCTAAAAGCAACCGTATAAACAAAGGGCTTGAACGCTGACCCAACCTGCCTGTTTGCCGGAGCCAGCGCCCGGTTGAACTTGCTTTGCGCGTAATCGCGCCCGCCGACGAGTCCGCGGATGCCGCCGCTGGCGTTGTCGATCACAACCACTGCTCCCTCCAGATAAGGCATCGCCGCATCCCCCTCCCCGTTCTCAGGCGGTTTGTAATCGGCTTTGAGTGGATGATGAAAATTGGATTGATGCTCGATTTTCGTGAGTTGCTTCTCGATCGCGTCCTGCGCGGAATTTTGCACTGCTGGATCAAGCGTCGTGTAAATGGAAAACCCGCCATCATCCATCTGGTCTTCAGTGAGGATCTGGCTTAATGCCCGCTGCACAGCGTCCATCGCATAGTTCTCCTGAATCTGCGGCATTCGTTTCGGATGGGTGACGAATTTTGTCTTTTTGGCCTGCTCGGCCTGTGCAAGCGTAATTTTTTTTAGTGCTACCATGCGGTCCAAGACGGCGTCGCGCTGGACTGCGGCGCCCTGGGGATTTTTCAATGGCGAGAAACGATTCGGGCTACGGATGAGACCCGCCAGCAGTGCAGCTTCCGAAAGATTCAGCTTTGAAGCGTTCTTCCCGAAGTAAGCCTGTGAAGCCGTCTCGACTCCGTAACAACCTGTGCCGAAATAAATGCGGTTAACGTACAGCTCGAGAATCTGTTGCTTCGTAAACTCGCGTTCGATTCGCAGCGACACCATTGCTTCCAACAGTTTCCGGCTAAAGGAGCGGCCACCCAGAGGAAGGCTGTTGCGCGCCAGTTGCATCGTGAGACTGCTAGCGCCTTCCTTGGCCTTCATCGTGACGACGTCACGACTCAACGCGCGTAGCACTCCACGCCAATCAATCCCTTTGTGCTCATAGAATCTGCTGTCCTCCCGCGCGAGCACAGCCGCGATGAATTCTGGTGAGACCTCGCTCAGCGAAACCTTGAGGCGATTCGCGCCTGCAAGACGGCTGTAAATTTTACCATCGACATCGTAAACGGTGCTTCGCTCCGGCATTTCGCCCACGTTTTTCATGTCGAAGGTTTGCGCCCATGTCCCGTAAAATAGAAAAATGGCGAAGACACCTGCCGCGAACAAAAGGAGCAGCGTGATCTTCCAGCCGTAACGAAACAGGATGTTTGCGCGCGTTTTCTTCGGACGTCGAACGCGAGCGAACACTTTCATTGGCTAGGAAACGAAACAATCTAGGCGCACATACGGTTGCGCGAAAGGAAACGCAGGCAGGACCAACCTGGAGGGCGCTGCGCCGTCAGCGCACCGAAAGCTAATCACCATGGTAAGAAACTTAATTCTCCCTGAAACGGCCATTCATCCGTCTCCTGTGCTAATCCCGCGCGGATAGGGTTGTCCACGACGTACTGCCATTTTGAATCGTAATTTTCCGAACGCCGCAACTGCGTGTCCCAGAAATCGCGTTGCCAGATCGGCTGTTCGTGTGGACGCGGCCAATTTCTCGAAGCGATGCTTTTCCAGTAGCGGACCCATTGCATCAGCGGCTCGATCGGAAACACAGCTGGAGCACAAAACAGATGAAGATGATCCGGCATCACGACGTAGCGGCCAACGCTCCACGACGCGGCCCGTCGCCATGCATCAACTATCACGCCGACCGTATCGGCATGAGCAAACAACGGCTTGCGATCTTTGCTACAGGCTGTGAGAAAAATAATAATAGGTTCGTTAAACCTATCTCTAACCGGCGGATGCGCTGGATGTCTGCGCTTTTCCACTAGATTTGAGGGCGCCGACGACGCGGACGCCCTCCTGGACGGCGTCAGAGATTGAGTTTTACCACGCCGTCGTGCTGCTCGTTGGCGCACGCCGCGTTGATTGGGACCTCGGTCGCGGCATCGCTCGCTTCGACGAGTTTGTTCTCGACGAGATAATGTTCGACCTCTTCGCCGCTGACGTCGGGGAGCATTTGGCCGTTGATCTCGACACACGGCGAAAGCGGCTGCCCACTCTTGGTTTCCATTTCCCAGCGGAATGCCGGGTTCTGAATAATGTCCTTCTCGGTGTAGGGCACGTTGTATTTGGCGAGAACAGCGCGGACACCGGCGCTCCAGCCACAATAGGTTTTCAAATATGCGGTAACTTCTGGCTTTTGCATCGGTAGAATATATCACAACTTTGAACTCTGTAATCTAGCTTCGCTGTCGAAAATCATCGGCGCCTGGCCTTGGCATGTCTTACGGATTTCATTCGTAACAAGCGGTGAGATTGGTTGCTCAAACACGACCATGACTGTTGAGCCACACGATGAATATGAGTGAATGCTCTAAATCGTTTCATAGTCGTCGGTCTGTTGGTTTTAATCGGCGTTCTTCCAGCAGCGGCGAGAAAGAAAGCGACGCCAAAGACACACGCGCCCAAGACGGCTGAGATAGAGGCGGCTACGCGACTCCAGGTCTTTCTAGATCGCGCAAACTTCAGCCCGGGCAAAATCGATGGCCGCTACAACGAGTTTACGCGGAAAGCACTTTCGCTTTACCGCGAATCGCGAGGGGAACAGCCGCAGCCCACTCCGTCACAATCCGGCCGGCACGAAAACGTCGCGCCTGACGTTTCCGGACTCGATCTTGCCAGTGTAGAGCCGGTGTTCACCTCATATACCGTTACCGAAGCGGACGTTCAAACTGTTGGACAATTGCCGAGTGGCGTACCTCAGCAGTCAAAATTGAAATTTCTGCCGTACCGTGACGTCGCCAGTGCAATTGCGGAAAAATTTCACAGCGACATCCACTTTCTTGAACAACTTAATCCGCACAAAATGAAAGGGCTTAAAATAGGCGATCAGCTGAAGGTGCCAAACGTCGAGCCATTCGAGCTCGCTTCGGTGAAAGATATTAAGCCCGGCAGCGAAACTGCCCCGCAAGCAGCGAACGAAGTCGAAGATCAGCCTGAAACCCAAACGCCAACTCCTGGCGAAAGTGGAGCACCAAGAAACGTCTTCGTAAAAGTGGACACCAAAACAAACATGCTCGGCGTTTTCGAAGCTGACAAGCTGATCGCCGCCTATCCTGTCACGATCGGCTCCGCCCACAACACCTCACCCATCGGTGAGTGGAAAGGTACGACACATCTCAAAGTTGCCGACGTTTCGCTACGACAAGGAGATGCTAGAACACGGCGAACGCAGTGGTAATTTTCACATGCTCCCACCCGGGCCGCGAAATCCTGTAGGCGTGATGTGGATTGCTCTTAACAAGAAAGGCATCGGCCTTCACGGAACCAACGATCCTGATTCGATTGGAAAGGCTGTGAGCCATGGCTGCATTCGTCTCGCGAACTGGGACGTGGTCCGGCTTGCTACAAAAATCAAAACGGGCGATAACGTTTCAATTCACTGAATTGAAATGAGTGAAACACTAGCCGCTCGCGCACAAGCTATCTTGCACGACTGGGTGCAATCCGAAAGTCTGCGGAAACATTGCTATGCAGTCGCTGATTCGATGAAACATTTCGCGAAATTGCGCGGCGAAGACGCTGATCTCTGGGAAGCCGTTGGGTTGTTGCACGACATGGATTACGAGCGGCATCCGAATCTCGAACGCAGCGCCACCGAAGGCCACCCGTTTGTAGGAGTCGCCTGGCTACGCGAAAACGGTTGGAGCGAAGAAGTGTGCCGCGCGATTCTTTCGCACGCCGAGTACTCAGGCGTTTCGCGGGAAACGACGCTCGAGAAAACTCTCTATGCAGTGGATGAGTTAAGCAGCTTCGTGGTGGCGGTCGCGCTTGTGCGCCCGACAAAAAGCATTGACGACGTCGACGTTCGCGCGGTGAAAAAGAAAATGAAAGACAAGGCATTCGCGCGCGCAGTGAACCGCGAGGACATCATCCGCGGTGCAGAACACTTGGAAATGCCGCTCGACGACGTCATCGCGCAAGTCATCGCAGCGTTGAAAGGTGATGCAGAGCGGCTGGGTCTGGTCGGAGTGGGATAGCGGAACCGGCGGTTACAATTTTTCGGCGATGATTTCCAGCACCAGCGGTGTCAGCATCCGGGCATTCGGATTTTTCTCTGCGTTCGTGAGAGCGGTGCGAACTTGCGCAGCGAACTTGTGATCGATTCGGCCCGTCTCAATCAGACGTTCGAGATAAGTTTCGATGAACGTGACAGGCCATTGCCACATGTAATCGCCCGGGCGGAGGCAAAAGATGTGCGGCCTTGCGGAACGAATCACAAAACCATTCTCCCCAAGCAGCCCAGGTAATTGGACGGCGCCGTCTGGTTCGCCGCCGGACTCACGCCATGTAGCGATCACGTGCTCGCGGAAACGTTCCTGCATCGGCAGTCGCGGAAGGAATCGCCATGTCTCGTAATGGCCGTACTCGTGAAAAATGGCGACGCTGCCTTTTGGCATAACGCCGCTAAGTTTTTCAATCAACAGAGATTGATCATTAACAAAGGAAAGAACCCAGCGGCACCACGCGAAATCGTATTCGCCCTTGGGCAAATCATCTTTCATCAAATCCAGTTCATGCATCTGCACGTTGGCTAACGAGCGGGCGCGACAGGTTGTTTCGAGCGCGCGGATGAAGTTTTGCGAACGTTCCACTGCTACCACTTCACCGGTCGGCCCGACGATCTCAGCCAGATCAACGGATGCGTAGCCGGGACCGGCTCCGACATCGAGCACGCGTTTGCCAACCGTGATGCCGGCCCCGTTGCCAGCAATCCAACACAACCGGTCGCCAGACACGATGTTGAAGACCGAGTCTGGCTAACTCCTCTTCATGGGTGCCAAGAACATAATCGCGTTCCGCTGCCATTCCTGATCGTCACTGATCGACGCCGGATTACAAACGGGATTTGTCTTGCGCAGCCGGTGTCTCTTCCGCGTCACCGATTCTCCAAGTCGAGTAGAACGGAAGCGACGTGGGAGATTTTCTCTTTGGAGAGTTCCGGGTAAATCGGAAGCGAAAGACAATGTTTGCACAGCGCTTCGGTCACTGGCAGGTCGCCTGATCGATAGCCAAGGTCTGCGTAAGCTTTTTGCAGGTGAATCGGCACAGGATAATGAACGGCACTCTGGATCCCGGCATTCTCTAAGCGAGAGCGAAGGCGATCCCGCTCTGGACTTTCAATCACATAGCAATGCCAGACGCATTCTGAATCGGACATATGCGCAGGCAGCTGGTATGACGAGTTCTTCAGTAATTCCGTGTATTGTCGCGCGCAATCAACGCGAGCTGTATTCCATTCATCGAGGTGCTTGAGTTTTATCGAGAGCACAGCCGCTTGAAAACTATCCATGCGGTAGTTATATCCGATTTCGTCGTGCAAATATTTCTGACTTTGTGCGTGGTCGCGGAGAGAACGCGCGCGGTGCGCTATCGATGCATCGTTCGTTATTAAAGCGCCGCCTTCCCCGTAGGCTCCGAGGTTTTTACTCGGATAAAAACTGAAACACGCAATTTGGCCAAACTGGCCTACGCGTCTGCCACGGTATCTCGCGCCGTGGGCCTGCGCAGCATCTTCGATCACCGGCAACCCATGTCGCTCCGCAATCGCCATAATGCGATCCATCTCCGCCGGCATTCCATACAGATGCACCGGGACAATTGCTTTTGTGCGAGACGTGATTGCTGCCTCGAGATTGTCCGGATTCAACGTGCGACGGATAGGGTCAATATCGACGAATACCGGCGTGGCTCCCGCGTAACTGATGGCCCATGCGGTTGCTATGAACGTCATTGAGACCGTTACCACTTCGTCTCCTGGACCAACATTCATACAGCGCAAAGCCAGATGCAGCGCGCTCGTGCCACTGTTCAAGCTGACACAATGGTCAACTCCGCAATACGCGGCGAATTTCGCTTCGAATTCTGACGTGGCTGGTCCCTGAGCGAAGGTCGTCGACTCACAAATCTCCTCCAAGGCGCTCAACACTTCACTGCGTAAAGGCCGATACTGCGCTCGAAGATCCAAATACGGTACAGTTTCCATTTCAGTCTGACTTACTTCGAAACGCGCGCGGGTCGAGGATTTGTTTCTGCTGATCAATGCAAGCGCGGATGCGCAACGTCGCCACCGGTCCGACTCAGCTGCAAGCGAGCGGGCCAAGCTTCTCGTAACCATGCGCGATGCGTCATTGAGTGAAATCTCAAAATAGCGTCTGCCTCGGTTGAAAAATGAGGGCTCTTGCCTCGTCTCTGCTATGATAGGCCTCTTTCAGTTGCAGCTCTTCCCAAGTCAATCGGACGAACAAGTCAGCCTGCGCAATCAGGCTCTTTCAGAGGAACCACGAACGAACCTGGCAGATACCGACGCGAGAGTGTTGCTTCGTCGGGACTAACGTCGAGGCGCACAAGCGCGATTTGTCCTGGACGTCGTGAGGACACGCAACTTCCGCCTGAGTGCGCCTGACGGATACGGCACACCAGCTAACAGCATAAAGGTGGCGCCCGCCGAGGCGAGCGCCACCAAATGTCGAAGCTTTATTTATTCGCGACTACTTTCGGCGCTGGCTTGCTCGCTTCGAGCTGGGCGCTCACCTTCTGTATTTGAGCCGCCTGCTCTTTGAGCTGCGCAGTGAGAACCTGCATCTCCTTCTGTTGCAGGGCGACAGTCGATTTCAAGTCAGCCATACCGGTCTGCTGCTCCTCGACTTTCTTGTGCTCTTTGAGGAACTCGTTGAGCAACATCGCGTTGATCGACTCGTAGCGCACGGTCAAAATGTCCTTTTCGCCGTGACTCACCAAATCGGGATTCACTTTTTCCACGTCCTCGGCGATCAGCCCGTATCCTCGCGGGCGCGATGGATCCGACTGAGGCTTGGCACGAAAGGTAACTGGATTGAGCGAATAGATCGTTTCGCTGGCTTTATCTATTGGTTTGATGTCGTCCTTGAACTTCCGAGAAGAAGTGAAAACGCCAATTGCGCCGTTGACTTCGTAAAGAAAAAAACCTCCTGTGGTAAATGTTGTGGAGGTAATATTTCCAATGCGGGTTGTGTTGTTCTCACCAGCAACCCCCGTAACGTCCGAGCCGATAGAGATATTTCCACTCTCCGCGCCAATATAATTGTCGCCAGCTCTCCACCCTACTGCGGTGTTGTTGCTGCCACTGACGAGGCTTTCGAGAGCCCGCCTGCCAACTGCCACGTTTTCTTCCCCACTTGTTTCGGCCACGAGCGCTATGCTACCAAGGGCCGTGTTAGCGCCATCAGCAGCGGTGGTGCCATTGAAAGCCGTCAGCGCGGAGTCACCGACAGCTACGTTAAACTCGCTGCTTGTATTGCCGCTGAGGGCTTCGGCGCCAATGGCCGTGTTGTCTTCGCCGATGGTGGTTTCTCTGAGCGCATCGGCACCAACGGCCGTGTTAAAACCGGCAGTGGTATTGTTCCTGAGCGCTGCAGCGCCAATTCCGGTAAGATGGTTGCCGGTGGTGTTCATGAAGAGCACTCGAAAACCAATCGCCAGGTTGAAGTTGGCGTTGTTTTGCTGGAGTGCCTCCGTCCCTATGGCCATGTTGAAGTTTCCGGTGGTGTTGTTCTGAAGCGCCCCGGAACCAACGGCCACGTTATACTGACCGGTAGTATCGGCGGTAAGCGCATTTAGGCCCACGGCGGTATTGTTTATCCCGTTAGCGCCAGGATTGACATTGTCCAGCGCGTTAACTCCCACTCCTGTGTTTCCACCTGCGCCACACGCGCTGGGGCATTGTGCCTGGAGAGGTGGCGAAAGCGCAAAACAGCAGAGCACAATTGCCAGTGTAAAAAAACCGCAACGCATCGACGAGCGGTTAATTGATCCTATCAGAGTTTTCATGTTTTTTGTTTGTTTCGTTGAATTTTGCCCCGTTGAACGTGTGAACTGCCCACCAGTTCACAAGGAACCGGGAATTATTCGCAGGAATGCGGCTGCGTGGAGGAGCGTTCTCATTCATGTGGCTGACTCCCAGTCCATCGGATTTAAGATCGCGCGAAGCGCCGCTCCACCGTCGATCATCCTACAGACTAATACTTCAGTCAGCCGGGAGATGCGTTGGAACGTCCCAGGACGCGATCGAAGCCTTGCATACCAAATCGCGCTTCCACCCGTCAAGCACAATGTTTCGAGAGCCTTGAACGCGGGAATTGATCAACTCTGGCACGTTCGGCACTGCTCCGAAGGCCGTCGCGCCAGCCGTGTAGCTGTGGTTACTTGTTGTGCTTGAAAAGCACTAATCAAGAGTGTAAGCCTCGACCAAGGCATTACCCGTAGCACCGTTGGCTCCGCTCACCGTCGCGGTATATCTGCCTGCGGGCAGATGGAGCACGAGTGCCGATTCCAATGCATTCGGCGGCGCGAGTCCATTCCTTTGGACATCGATCCAGTTCACATTGTCGTGCCAGTTGTCGTTGGTGGCGATCGCAGCTCCGCTCGAATCGTAGATTGTCAGTACGGGGTCGCTTAGCGGATGCTCTACACCGAAAGAAGCGAGCGATGGACCAAGGGCGCGCACAACCACGGTCGCATTCCCCACGTCTCCAACAATAAAGCCGCTGATCAGCACGTTATCCCCAGTCCCGACAGAACCGCGGGTGCTCATGTTCTTCAACGTTGAGTTGGATAGCGGCGAGAGATCGTAAAGCTCGACCAAGCCGATACCTGGCGTCGCTTGCTTTCCCCTGACTAACACAGTGTAGGTGCCCGGCGCCAAGGTCTGCGCAGTGGCTGATTCTAATGGATTAACGGGCGCGAGTCCGTTGGCTTCCACTACAGAGTGGCTCGGGTCGGTCTGCCAGTTATCGCTGGCGGCGATAAGAGTCCCCGAAGAGTTATACACCCTCAGAACCGGATCGCTGAGCACGTCGGAAAGCCCGAAGGCGCTAAGCGATGGTCCCAGCGCGCGAAACACTAACGTCTTAGGATCGGTTCCACTGATGATGAAGCCACCAATCAGAACATTGTCACCGTTGTCACCGACCGAAACGAGCCCCCTTGTAGAGAGGTTGAGCGCTTGAGATCTCACCGCCGGGAATTTCGTATTTTCTAGATGAATCGGCAGGGCGCGATAGACCGTCGTACAGCCGATGGTCGGGTACTGATAGTCAAAAATGGTGTCACCAGCGGCATTCAGGCCGCGGACCTCCGCGGACGCGTTTTGTGCGATGGGACTCTCAAATGCATAGTCGATGAGGTAGTTCAGCGGCGCATCCTCATAGATGCTTCCGCAAAACGGGCAATAAATACTCTCGTTCCTTGGATAGTTCCATAGTTCAGTCACCACGTTTCTTACCAGATCCAAGCTGTGCTTACGCGGACTGGCATAGCCAGGCTGATCTCCGCGTGGCTGGTTAAAAACGCTGTTTTGTCCGTTATCAAAGATTAATAAATTCTGATCGTAACTGATCGAGGGCGCATGCTGCCCGATCGGAGGGTGACTGCCCGTTGCGACGGTAAGCGCAAATTTCCTCAAAGACGGGAATCGGTACCACTTTTTCGTCGAATCGCCCAGGATCCATTTGATCGCACTTGTTTGGTAATCGAGGCAGATGAGAAAATTTTCCCGACTCGAAACAATCACCGAATCGTCAGCTCTGTTGTACGCGACGCCGTTAAGATGGAACCAATCGGTCGGCGATGGATAAACGAACTGGCTGGGATCGTCTCCGCCAGCTCTCATGGCCGCGCTGATAATATCAGCGAGGTTCCACATCTTCAAAACGCCTCCCGAAGTGTCCACTTCCATACTCACCGAATTGTAGTCTGTTGTAGTATCCACATCCAAGATGATTCCGACTTTGCCAGGGTCGATGTTATGATGGAAATTCTTAACTCCGAGACTGCTATAATCACCAAGGAGAGTAACAGCACCATCGAGGTCGATTCGAGATAGCTGGTGGCCATGACCCAGGTAAATTGCGTTATCAAAGAAAATGGCGCTACCGATCGCAAATCCGCCCGTGCCCACCCAACGCAATGCCCCGTCCGTATCGATAATGGCAGGTTCGAAATTGCTACAAGACCCTTTTACCATAAAGTAGTCGTAGCTTAAATCGGTGGCATTTGTACGTTGCTGCAGGATCGTTGGTTTGTCGTATCTGCACGGGTCATTGAAAGTGGCGGTTGTGATTGCCGTGACCGTTTGCTTTGAAGAACCGTCCAGAAAGCGATAAGTCAGTCTTACGATATTCGTGTATCCGGCATAAAGTCCATAGACCGGTAAAACAATCTCTGGCGAATGTTCAAATCCCCGGCCTACGAGGTAGTCGTTGGAATAAGTGCCTGATAGTGGACGGGTGACGGAACCCGGTTTCGGATCAATCGCGAACTGAATGTTCTTCAGAACATCTGTATTGCTGACCTCCAGCGTCACATTGCTGATAAAAGGCGTAGCACCCGCGGTGTTATCAGTAATTCTTATCGTGGTATCATCTGCCTGGGTTGCATCCGCGAGATGGCTGAAGATCACGAACAAGGCGGCTACGATTAGCGAGCACGCCTTTAGCGCATCTTTTGAATGGCTTTTCCTACGAAAAGAACGCCCGAAGGCCATCAGTGATCACCCATTCGAGTTTCAGCGAAAACCAGGAGTTAATGGAGGTTGTAAACTTCGGCCAAGCCAACACCTGTACCGTTATTAGCTCCGGTCACAATGGCAGTATAAGCTCCTGCGGGCAGGTGAAGCACGAGGGCCGATTCCGACGCATTCGGCGGTGCGAGTCCATTCTTCTGGACGAGAATTGCATTAATATCGTCTTGCCAGTTGTCGTTGGTAGCGATCGCAGATCCGCTCGAATCGTAGATTGTTAGCACAGGGTCGCTTAGCGGATTGCTTACACCGTAAGAAGCTAGCGATGGACCAAGGGCGCGTACGACCACCGTCGCGCTGTCTACGTCACCAACGATAAAGCCAGTGATAAGTACGTTATCCAGGGTGCCAACTGAACTACGGGTACTCATGTTATTCAAATTGGAGTTGGACAGAGGCGAGAGATCATAAAGCTCGACCAAACCAATCCCCGGTGTCGCCTGCTTTCCCCTGATTATCACAGTATAGGTACCCGGCGTCAGGGTCTGCACAGTGGCTGATTCCAAAGGGTTATCCGGCGCCAGCCCATTGGCTTCGATTACGGAGCGGCCCGGATCGGTTTGCCAGTTGTCGTTAGTGGCGATAAGAGTGCCCGAAGAGTTATACAGCCTCAGAACTGGATCGGCGAGCACATCGGAAACCCCAAAGCCACTGAGGGATGGTCCCAGCGCGCGAAGCACTAATGTCTTAGGATCGGTTCCACTGATGATGAAGCCACCAATCAGAACATTGTCACCACTGTCAGCAACCGAAACGAGCCCCCTCGTAGAGAGGTTGATCGATTGAGATCTCACTGTCGGGAACTTCGTGCTTTCCAGATGAATCGGAAGGGAGTTGTATGCAGTGTTACAACCTTGGGTTGGAAATTGATAATAGAAAATCCTTTCGCCGGAAGCATCAAGGCCCACGAATTGAGCGAATGTGGGAATGTTAGGCGGTCCACCGCCGTTAACAAACGCGTAATCGATCACGTAGTTAAACGGCTGATCCTCATAGACGCTTGAGCAAAACGGGCAGTGGATGTTTTCGTTCGCGGGGTAGTTCCACACTTCAGTCGCAAGGTTTCTGACCAGGTCCACGGTATACTTCCGCGGACTCGCATAGTTGCGTTGAGCCCCCGGAGGATTCTGGAACTGACTCATTTGACCGTCATCAAAAAGCAGAAGACCTTGGTCGAAAGTAATCGAGGGAGCGTGTTGCCCGATCGGTGCCAGACTGCCAGACGCGACCCCAATTGCAAATTTTCTCAAAGACGCGAATTGGTGCCACTTTTTCGTGGGATCTCCCAGGATCCATTTGATAGCGCCGGTGTTATAATCGACACATATGACAAAGTTTTCGCGGCTTGAAATGACCACGGAGTCATCCGCCCGGTTGTATGCGGCGCCATTATTGTGAAACCAGTCAGTCGGCGTCGGATAGACGAACTGGCTCGGGTCGTCACCGCCAGCAATCATAGCTGCGCTGATGATGTTAGCCATGTTAAACGTCTTCAGCACGTGACCGTCAGTGCTATCCACTTCCAGGAGCGTGGATTCGAAGTAGGAGGTGGTATCCGGCTCAATGAGCAGCCCTGTTTTACCGGCATCAATATTATGATGCAAGTTGACTACGCCGATGTTGCTATAGTCCGCAACCATGAGGATTGTCCCGTCAAGCTCGATTCGGAACAACTTGCTGGTTTGCGTCATGTAAACCGCGTTGTCGAAGAAAGTGGAAGACGCAAAAAGAGCGCTCGCCGTGGTCAGTGGGCTAACCCAGCGCAATGCTCCATCAGTGTCGAGAATGACAGGTGAGAAAGTCCCGCAAGCGGACCTGTCAAAGATATAATCATAACTCAAGTTAGTGCTGTTCGTCCTGGGCTGAATGATCGTAGGAGTGTTATAGCCGCAGCCTTGATCATTGAAAGTGGCGGTCGCGATGGAAGTAACCGCTTGCTTTGAAGAACCATCCAGAAAGCGATAAGTCAGCCTTACGATGTTCGAGCGTCCAGCGTAAAGTCCGTAGACCGGCAAAATAATTTCTGGCGGGTGTTCAAGCCCCCGGCCGACGAGGTAGTCGTTGGAATAAGTACCTGACAATGGACGAGTGACCGATCCCGGTTTCGGATCGACCGCGAACTGAATGCTCTTCAGAACGGTTGTGTTGCTGACCTGCAGGTTCAATTTACTAATAAACGGGGTCGCACCTTCAGTGTGCCCGGTGATCGTTATCGTAGTGTCATCTGCCTCGGTTGCGCCGGCAAGCTGGGTGAAGACCATGAATACGGCGCCTACAACGGTTATTGCGTATGCTTTCATTATACCTTTGTTTTTAATAGTTCCCTCCTAATAAGGCGCCGACCGTGTCAAAAAGGAGGGGTCGAGTCCAGCAAAAATTTCGATGAAACGCATTTATTTTCGATCTTGTCGAATCAGATGCGCGGCGAGATCGCAACCTGGACAAAACGGGAAGATCTGGCCTCGTTTTATCGTGCGCTCATCCAAATGCCGCGGCACAACCGGCATGCCCTTGGAAGTGCTGTGAATTAGAGACAGCGGAAAAAGGGCCGCAACCACGGCTCGGCTCTTAATTTCATGTACGAAATCGAATTTTGATCGACGGTATCCATTGCGAAGACCCATAAATGGTCGAGAACGGTAAGTGGCATGGATCGACAATGATACACGTGAATATTAGGCTTCAGCCCAATTCCAGGAAATGAAAGCCACGGATAAACTGGAACACGCCGCAACAGAAAGCATTTCTCCATCTCTGCCGACGGGCTCCCGCCAATTTTCGGTTCAAGCAGCAACCGGTGTTTGCTGCTTTGTCATCGCGCTTCTCTTTTACTATGGTGCCGTTCTTCGCATCGATTTTAAGCGGACGTACTTCCTTGATCTTGGTCCTTATACGGATGGGGTTGAATATTTCGCGCAGGCTGAGTCGATCTTGAAAGAAGGCTCGCCGACGATTCAGATTGGATACGACAAATTACCCTCCCGCTACCCGCCGGGCTACCCAATATTGATGATCCCCTGGCTGAGATTTCTGCCCCACAACGGGATTCTGGCTCCATTTAGAACAAATCAGACGATCGGCTTATTGCTCTTGGCGGGCTGCTTCGTGTTTTATTTTGCGATCGGAAGGCCGCTCGCTGGCGGACTGGCGACCTTATTGGTCGCAACGCAACCAGCATTCGTTACCTTTAGCCGATCGTCGATAAGCGACCTCAGCGGTGGGACTGTTACGGTGCTCGCTTTTGCCCTGGTATACTTAGGACTACGCTGGCGCCGCCGCTGGTTAATTTACCTCGCTGCCGTTGTTCTTGGTCTGTCCTTATGCATTCGGCCACAGTTATTGTTCATAGCTCCCCTACTAATAGCTATGGCTCTTCTTCCGGCCAACGTATCCTGGGTGAGATGGTTTATGCATTGCTGCCTCGCTCTGGCTGTATTCGCTGTAGCTACGAGCCCGTACTTTATTTTGGACACTCTGGAGTTTGGCCATCCGTTAAAGAATGGTTACGAGTTCTGGGTACCGGAATTGGCGGACAAGCAAGCCGCTTTTTCCTTGCACAATGTGCCTCCCCAGGTTGCTATGATCTGGTCTGAGATGACGGCCAGCTGGGATCAATTTCGGGTAGCGAACCTCTTTGGCACGGGAACTTACGTAGTCCCAGCTTTTATTTTTCTCTCTGCCCTTGGTCTGGCGTTCGTCCGGCCGCGACCGTTTGAGATTAGTGCATTTTTGGCCGGAACTGTCTACATTATGGCGATCCTAACTTTCAGCTGGGTCGACGGGCGGTTCTATATACCCGTTTTTTTGCTTTTGGTCGGGCTCGCCGTTCTGCCTTCGGAATGGGCACTGCGGCAGGCTTTCAACGGTCGCTTTTCGATCTGGAGTGTTGGAGTGCTGGCGGTATTTCTGCTTAGCTTTATCGGTTATCCGTCACAATCAGGCTTTAAACCCAAGAGCAGTCGATCACAAGCCTGGGACGCTCTTCATTACCCGGACGGCAAGGGAAAATCGCTGTGGTACGAGGCGCAAAAGGAATTTGCTCGAACTCTCAAGGACGGACCAGGCATTGTTTTATCCGACATCGATCCCGCTTATTTGAATGCGCTACTGCCGAAACCGTTCGTGGCAGCCCCCATCGACGGTAATCATTACTACTCTTACAGCCGGCTGTGGCACTATGGGAAACCTGAGGCAGCTCGATTAGTCGCAAATGGCCTCGCCCACGCGAGTCCCGTCTACGCTCTTCTATTGCCTTCTAAACATGTCGAAGAAGACATTAAACGCTTGCCGTTGATCCAGGGTTACACTTGGAAACGGAGTGAGAAGTCCAACGTAAAAGCTGTGATCATGACATTGACAAAGGATGCCTCTCCTCTGACGTTGAAACTCGCGTTTTGCTTAGCGGAGTGGTGACAAATGAAGTTATCTGTCGTTATCCCTTGTTACAATGAGCGAGCGACTATCGAAGCTGTGGTAGATGCAGTCCGTTCAGCGCCGGTCGAGGACGTTGAAATCATCGTCGTGGATGATGGATCGACCGATGGAACGAGAGAACTTCTTAAAGCGAAACCTCATGGATGGGTCGATAAGATCGTGCTACACGAGCGAAATTTTGGCAAAGGAGCAGCTTTGCGCGCAGGTTTCCAGGCAGCGACAGGCGAATTGGTCATCGTTCAAGATGCGGACTTGGAGTATGACCCGAATGAATACCCCATCCTTCTTGCACCGATTCTCGAGGATCGTGCCGATGTTGTGTTCGGTTCCCGGTTCCTGGGCGGCAGACCGCATCGCGTCGTTTACTTCTGGCATATGGTAGGAAACCGATTTCTCACGTTGCTCTCCAACATGTTTACAAACTTGAACCTCACTGACATGGAAACGTGTTACAAGGTGTTTCGCCGCGAATTCCTGGACGGGATTACCATCGAAGAGAGCCGGTTCGGGTTTGAACCTGAGATTACCGCGAAAGTAGCGAAAGCCGGCTCCAGACTTTACGAGGTCGGCATTTCATATAATGGCCGAACGTACGAAGAGGGAAAAAAGATAGGATGGCGTGACGGCATGAGAGCTGTTTATGTGATTGTTAAGCATAACCTATTTCGAAAGAACAAAGTTTTATGGAAGAGGGATATTCAGGAGTCGATGTCCTCGAAGCGCTCGAGAACGCACACAACTACAACGATTTCTTGACTCGGTTGGTCTGCGAATCAACCGAATCAAAGGATCTGACCGACTTCGGTGCCGGGATCGGGACGTTCTCCAAACGGCTGCGGAGCGCCGGTTACCAGGTTAAATGCATCGAACCCGATCTCCTACAAAGAAAAAGCCTCGAGGAACAAGGTTTTGATACTTTGGACAATATTGCTTCGGTTCCTGATAACTCGGTGTCATTCGTTTTCTCGCTGAACGTTTTTGAGCACATCGAGCACGATGCAATCGCGTTACGGGAGGTTCGCCAAAAATTAAAGCCAGGAGGCTCTCTCCTGATCTATGTTCCTGCCTTTGAATGTCTCTGGACGGATCTGGACGAGAAGCTGTATCACTATCGGCGCTACACGAAAACGACCCTTCGGCGTCTTGTCGCGCAAGAAGGTTTCGCGATTGAACAGGTTCGATACGCTGATTGTCTAGGGTTTGTTGCCGCGCTTGTTTTTCGGCTGCTCAATAGAAGTGCGTCGACGGTGACGACTACCGCAATTAGCTTTTATGATCGCTGGCTATTTCCGCCAAGCCGCCTCTTGGATAAGCTGTTCGGTCGATGGTTTGGAAAGAACGTGTATGTGCTCTGCAAGCGCCTGTTGCTTTTGGCGCTTTAAAACAAATTGCGGGCGTGCTGCTTGCGGGTGAAAGTTTGGCCCTAACGGGTTAGCGAATTATAAGCAAAGAGGGAGGGAGCAAATGGTAACTAAGTTGGTATCGTGTTGTAAGGGGCGAGCGCTTCGACTGCCATTCTTCGTCGGTTGTGCGGCAAGCGTCTTTCTTGTCCTGCAGACGCTCGCTTCTGCAGTAACGTCGTCGACAGGTAATAGCCCTGCTGCGGGCAATCTCGCGACGACAGCCAGCACTGCCCCCCCAGCTGCGGAGAAAGGTGATCAAGTTAACGTCAAAACATATGGGGCTGTGGGTGACGGTGTAACGAATGACACTGCCTCGTTTAACGCGGCTCTAAAGTCGCTGGCTGATGCGGGCGGCGGAGTGTGTCTGGTTCCAAAAGGAACGTACCTCATTTCTGCTTCAGGCATTACCCAAGCGCGTATCCCGGCCGTCGCATCAGGTGTTCGCCTGGTCGGCGAAGGAAAGGACTCCATTTTAAGGGTCAACGGGTATGCCCACGTATCACTTGCTGCAATGTGAGGGAGACAACTGGAGCGTGGAAAATCTCACGTTTGACATGGGGGACTACACTTCGGCCGGTATGGCCGCTATCAGTTGCAAGGGTAACAACTGGCGAGTGGCAAATTGCGCGATCATCAAAAGTGGGAGGTGGGCAATCATCGCGTTCGGCGGCAAGAACTGGTCTATCGAGAAGAACTACATTAGAAGGACGGTGCCCGGAGCAAGGCCACCAATTGGGTCGATTCTTGTCACCAAGAGGGACGAGGTCTGGTCTAGCCATGGGCGTGTTATCCAGAACGTTTGTGATGGCGCTGGGATTACGTTCGCCGGGGATGATGGCATTATCGCCGGTAACCGGATAAGCAGGTCGGGATATGGCAGCGGCATTTTTGTACAAGGTGCGCCCAGCACGCACTCCGCGACCATAAAAGGCAACATCTGTAGCGACGGGCGTTCCGGTTATGATGATTCGCAGGCAGGCAAATGGTGGTCAGTGAATGGATTTGAAGTATGGGCACCGGATTGTGTAATTTGTAACAACGTCGCTCATGACAACGACGGCGGCGGGTTCGCCATCGGCGGACCAAACAGCATAGTCATCGGTAATAAGGCATATAATAACGGACGCGGGCACCAGGGATACGCCGGGTTCAACGCGCGCATAAACGTGGCCCGGGGAACATCTGCGTCTCACTCGATCTTTATAGGAAACTCTTCCTACGATCAGGACTTCGGTTACAAGGAACAGGGTACTGGACTAAGCGACATCAAACAGATTGGCAATGACTACAACCGTAACAGGAGGGGGGCTGCCAAGTCTTTCAGCGTTGGCGGTCAGATGCCGATTTCGCCTGAGATGAAAAGTAAGTTGAAAGCGCTCGCCGAAGATCCAGACCTCACCGATAATGCTCGCCGGGCGGCCCATGACTACCTCGCCAGGTAAATAGCCTAAGCTTATTGTCAGTTTCGTGCGTATCCAAGGCTAACTGCTTACTTGGCGTCGTCGTTTAAGTTCCTTAATAAACGAACAGCGTCCTCATAACCTTTGCGGGACGTGCTTTCTAGGATCCGATGAGTTCTCGCATCGCTTTCATTCCTTACTGTGATTAACATAAAGGAAACTCAAATCATCACCCTGATCTGAGAGTGACCGTGGCAATCGTGTTCTCCGCCACTAGTGGCAAGCCCTTTGAGACATTTTGTAAATAGAATGTGGTGCCGTCCCGGACCCATCGACCGGTGGGTTGAGAATGACGACCAGGACCGAGTGTGGCCAAAAGGGGACCATCGGGGGAGTTGACGCGAACTTCAACCTTGCTTGTCCCATGAGTTAGCCATGAGAGAGTAGTTTGTCCCAGTCCGTCCGGATCGGGTTGGAACGGATTGGGTTCGGCCATAATGAGTCCCGTGGGCGGCGAATTAACAGTAAGCGCTTCCAAATTATCTGTCGGGAATACTGAAGCTGATGGCGGCAGGATGTTGTGTGCCTGCATCGGCATTGGATTCTCCGTCTTTTCACAAACCATATAGACATGGTAAGATGGCAGGACCTTGTTATCGATCAGGAAATCGTCTAGCACAATCAGCGCCTTTACTAATGGCATAATCTCGGCGTCGTTCTCTTTGAAGTTACCGCCAATTAGACTGAAGATTAAGAACAGCAACGTTCCGCCAACGTACCTGAAATGTCTCACTTCAAAGCGGCTGGCGGTTAACGCTACAATTTCGCTGGCACGTATGCTCTCGGAAGGATCCGAACTGTTCATCTCGTCGAGTGAGAATCGGAGAGCTTCCTTTTTAATGCCCTTGAACCTCGGGACGCTCCGGTAACGCTCTGGAATAGCGTTAAGAAAAGCGTCAGCCAGTTCGAGATCGCGTCGTGGGAACTGCATTTGCGACGGCCCGATAAACTCGTACACAACAAACAATCCTCCGGGTTTCAGTGTTTGCTTGATTTGATCAAGAAGGTGTTCGAGCTGAAAAACATGATGTAACGCGGCATGCACGTAAACGGCGTCATACGCTTCCTTCGGCAATTTGGCAGTGTTCAGATCGGCGACTTCGTAGGTCAAACCATCTAGCCCCTCGTCCTGGGCTGCTTTCCTTGCACCTTCAATTGCGCCCTCCGCCACGTCCACGCCATGAATAAGCTGACAATAGTCGCAACGGCGTAAAACTCGCTCGATGACACCGAAGCCACATCCAAGCGACAGCGCTTTGATTGGCTTTGCAAACTTTGCCAATAGACCCGCCGAATGAGTAATCCAATCCATCTGCGGATCTCCCGTAGCGCGGCGGTTCATATTTTCTATAGCACCAGGTATCTCAAGCCATTGTGCGCCCGGGAGATCGCGGTCGGGATCACTCCACCATTCAGCCGCCTTTTCAGTCGCCTCACTCATATGAGATAATACCCAATTGCAAAACAGTTCAAAACTCGCGGATGTGAACCGCCCACGGAACAAGGCAGTGGCTCGAAGTTCTGGCAACGAGCGTTACTGGATCGCTCTTGTAACGGCGATTTTTGCCAGCAATTCTGTTTGATCTGAATTGTAGAGGCGAAATTCGTAGCTGGAACCTGCTTTGATCCAATCCGCCGGAAAAGATCCACGGCGGCCGTCCGCAAAGAGCGCTTCAGCGCCTCCGTTTATCGAGGCAAAGACCCTGCCGACGGTTCCATCGGCGGTGTCCCACGAAATCATCGTTTTGCCTGGCCCTTTGCCGGCGGGGACAGGATTAGGGCTGGCTCTTAGAAGTGGCCGCTGTTTCTCCAGCAGGCAAAACGCGCGTTCGTCCCTTCCAAGATCGGCAGGGGTAGAACTCGCTGTATCGCCAATCGTAAGATATGAGAGGAGATTCCATCCCGTACGTTCGATCAATCTCTTCAGCCCGTGATCTGAGAAAATCCAGAAGTTCGTGTCGTCATTGTTGCATTCTTCCGGTTCGACGAGATAAGCCACAGGGTACGATAATGACTGCCCGTCGGCAGTTTGTTTGGCAATGCGCGTGCTTACGAAGCAGTATTTCGTGATTCGGGCCAGCCTTTCCAGGAGAAAGAAAGGATTCTTTAAGTGATAGAGGATTCCAAGAAAGAAAACGACATCGTACCTTTCCCCAGGGAGCGAGAACTGCGAATCTAAGTCGACCGATCGGATATCAATCGATGATTTCAAAGCATCTTTAAGAATTCTTGCTCCCTGCAAAGCGTTGAAGTTCGTCCGTTCATTATCGATCATGTCCACTAGCAAGCCCTGTCGTTCTAGAAAAAACGCGAGGTCTCCGTCGGCGCCTCCGATGTCTGCTACCTTTCCATGCACGCCCCGGCAAAGTTCAAGCAATTGAAATCCGGCGGCGTCGGAAAGCTTTTCGAGCATCGGAACGTTTTGCAGTGTCGAGTAGGGATACCAGAAGGGTTTGGGACGGCATGCCAACTTTATCTTCCAAAGCTCTTGCTCTTCAGTATGCGCAAGCTCCGACAGTTGTGATATCCTCCCTACGGCATTGCTTGCGGTCGTCTTCGTGACGATGATCCTATCGAGGAGCTTTGTGCGGTCCGAATTATAGAGGCGAAAATCGTAACTGGAAATCTCATCGATCCAATCGACTTCCCGCGAACCATGGGGCGAATCCGCGAATAACACCTCGTCGCGTCCGCTCTCCGCAACGTAGATCTTTCCATCTACGCTGTCCCAGGAAATTGTTGTTCTGCCCAGCCCCTCGCCGGCTGGCACCGGATTCGGAGAAGCGTTTACACTTACAGCGGCTTCCTTGGTAACGATGACCCTATCGAGGAGCTTTGTACCGATCCGAATTATAGAGACGGAAATCGTAACTAGAAGCCTCACCGATCCAATCCACTTCCTGGGAGCCACCCGGCGAATCCGCGAATAGCATCTCGTCGCCCCCATTCTCCGAAACGTAGATCTTTCCATCTACGCTGTTCCAGGAAATCATTGTTCTGCCCAACCCTTCAATAGCTGGTACCGGGTTCGGAGAAGCATTCAGAATGGGCGTCATTTTGCTCACGAAAACGATGCAGGGTGTGATAACCAGCTGTTTGAATCTTGAGGCTCTGCTCTCGCCGGCCGGACGCCCCATGGTAACATCGCCGGCGCCCTGCTCATCCACCAACTCCTTGATAAACCCCACCATCCCGTGGGAATGACAAGGGAAGGGCACCTTCAGGCTGTCGTCAGAGGCTTCAGATGCTAGCGACTGAACGGGCGACACAGACGGATTTATAACATCGAGCCGCTTACCGTCTGGAAAATCGTCGTGATATCCCGTGCCCCAATCCTCGATTGCGTATAGCCCTCCCGGCTTCAGGTGATTGTCAAACAAATGCCAGAACGCTGTTTTCGTCAGAGTGCCAATATGCGAGGCGTCATCTATGATTATATCAAACCCTTCTGGAGCAACTTTATTAGCGATTTCAGATAGAAATTGTTTATCCGACTGGCTACCCTCGAAAATCTGAATACGCTCTCCAGGCACAAAGGGCTCTGACAGCTTAATATCGATCCCAATGATGATGCCAAGCTGGAAGTAATCGCGCCACAATTGAAGTGACCCCCCGTCGCGGACCCCGATCTCGAGAAGCTTAATCTCCTTATCGACCCATGGCGCCAAAAGCGGGTCGTACACGTCAAGATAGCGATGGGCTATCTTGTCGGTATTGTAAGAGTCCAAATTTAATTCTTTGCTTCGCATGCTGGTGTACAAATCTGCCTGGGCCGCCGCTCTTAAAACATCTAAGGAACGTTTCAGTCCGTCTGCCAGGCAGTTCCAATCTTCATTTCTGTGGTAAGATGCACTATCGAAATGTCGCCATGTGTTTTACTCGCGCCCCGAACTGAGCCTCCAACTCATCCGCTGCAGCAGGTGAATGTTCGGTAGCTTGAGGGCTTTCCTCGATCTCAGCGGAAAGTCGCCGCGCCTGTTCCGCGATTGCCGGATCAGTAGCAGGATCGTCAGATTTAAAATCCGGCGGTACATTGGAGCTATTAATCCGCTCTGAAAGGGGCTCGAGGCATTTGGCAGAATATGGCTCGCCCAGAAAATCAAGTAACGAGCGGAGCGTTGGCACGGGGTTCTCGAGTAAGGCGGTATACCGCAAGCGATAAACCACATGCGGACCGTAAGCCTCCTCAGCCTTCAGACATGCTTTAACCGTGCGCAGCCAATATTTATATGCGTCTTCTTCGTTCGCTACCAACTGAATTCCCGTTGCGCGATCGAAGTTAACCATCGAGCGAACTACCGCATCGACGTCGCGAAACACATGGACAAAGCGAGCTTGAGGAAAAAGCTTTCGCAGACCGCGGATGTGCAAAGAATACTCAGGCGTTCCGTCGACCCACCGAGCCTTTGGCCCGGCCGCCATGCTCGTGGCTTCGAGCCATCGTAGGTTAACTTTTGAAGGGCTATTGCTGTTTTCACGATTCATTTCGAGATCTCTGCGATGCCCGATGATCAGCTCGTTAATACCTCGACCGAATGCCGCGAAGAATTCCTCATCACGAATGTCCATCGCGCTAAGTATCGAGTAATCACCGCGCGCCGAACCGATTTGATGGGCAACAGCGACGTTCACCGCGAAATCTCCCATCCAGTTGGATTCTGGCACTGGAAAGATGTTTGGATGATGGCCAAGGCACCACGCAAGAATGCTAGTTCCGGATCGCGGCGAGCCCACCACAAAGACAGGTTTGACTGCTAGGGGCTCCATTTTGCTTTGGTCAGATCGTTAACCGGCTAGGTCTTTCGACGCATCCAGAAGCTACCTCCGCCCCAGCTGATTGACTCCTTGGAGTTAGCCTTAAGTCTTTCTAAACTTGGAAAAGCAGCCTTGAGATCTTCCGGGTATTTGTACGCCAGGTAGCGATTCGCCATGAGTACCTCGAACTCAGAATTAAAGGCCAGGAACGCTTGCAACAAGTATTGCTCGGTCCAAAATCGAAATTCCTGCTTCACCCAATCGCGCCGGTAATCGAACGGAAAGAAAATGTCATGGACATGCACAATGACACCTGGTTTGAGACGTGGTAGCACTTCCAAGAATAAATAATTGACGTCCCCGCCAATTTTTACTGTATGAGAACTGTCGATAAACAGAACATCGCCAGGACCGAGTTGTGAAAAGAAATCAAGGTCCATATCTTGGACCTTCTTCTCGATTAGGGAATGCAACCCCGCAAAGCCGTGTTTGAGAAATTCTTGAGGAAAGGGTTCGATGCAGATGAGAGCCGAGTTGTTGTTTTTCGTGGCGGCTTGGCCCAAAAGCAGGGAAGAAAAGCCGCTGCCGACTTCGATAATCAACCCCGGCTGAAAATGGCGGGTCATGCTGTAGGCGACCAGGGCATCTATGCCATCAAAGAGCTTGTTGTTAAGATAAAAACGGCCTTCTTTGTCGGTGGATTCGATCGGAATCTGCTCATATTCGCTCCTGAATTTTGGAAAATGATTTCGCAGCAGGTCGAGCTGCACCGAGGCGTTCATGTTAAAGCCCACCAGTTTACTCGGCTCAGTCCACAACGTTTCCGGCAAGTTCTGAGTGTCAGGGATAGGTTGATAAAAGTGTACCGGTGTCACATGGAAGCCATGCCGTTCCCAGACAGGAAATATGTCCTGAAATTTCCCGCCGTGCAGGCAACGAGGCATGACCGTCGCGATGAACTGCGAAAGTTCCGTAATATCGATCTTTTCCCGCATGACAGCGAGCTCATCTAAAATCACGGGAAAAAATTCCTGAAACTTCGCGCTACGGAGACAAGCCGGAATTACGGTCGCAACAAAACGGGTGAGTTCTGCCATGTCGATGTTTCCGCGCAGCACCTCATCGGCAAGCTCGCGCAAAATCATCGGCGCGGAATCGAGGTCACGTCTGACCTTCACCAAGTCAACAGGTGTATCGGGCTGACTAGCAGCATACAGACGAAACTCATAGATCGTCGAATCCGCGATCCATGAGATTTCCATTTGCCCGGATGGTTCCCGGGTGAGCAGCATTTCGTCGCCGGCAGAGGTTGAAACGCGAACTTCCCCTCCAGCGGGATCGTTTATTCCCCACGCTATCCGAACAGAGCTCTCCCCAAAGGAGACTGGGTTTGGCATAGCAACAATTTTGCCCGCTATCGATTTGTCCAGATATTTCGGAATCATCGTCGCGACGAACTGAGCGACCTCAATCGCGCCTACATTTCCGTGCAGCACATCGACCGCGAGTTGCTGAAGAAGGACTGGAAAGACTTGGCCAAATCTCTCAGTCTGCAGATAAGCTGGAATCAACGCCGCGATGAAACGCGAGAGCTCCGCCATACCGATGTTTCCGCGTAGTGCCTCGTCTACAAGCTCGTGTAGAATCAGCGGCACGGATTCGAAATCACGCTTGACTCTTACCGAGTCGATCGGCTTGTCCGGCTGGCTCGCGGCGTAAAGGCGAAAGTCATACACCGTGGAATCCACGATCCAGGGGATTTCTGTTTGTCCGGATAGTCCATTACTCTTGCTGACCAGCTTTTCATCGTCCGGTGCGGTTGAAACGCGCACCTCCGCTCCTCCGGGATCGTTGGTTTCCCATGAAATCAACACGGAGCCTTGGCCGAACAAGATGGAATTCGGATTGGCGTTGATTTTCCCGGTGAACTGGCCGGTTTGCTCCGTGTTACTCACTCCTGGTAACTAAAATCAGGTTCTAGCTGCTTCAGGACGCTCCCGCTGTGCAACTGCTGCGGATTGCCGCATGCTTCCCAAGTGGTCGTCGCTAAATAAAAACTCCAGCTTTTTTCGCGCCACCTCAGTGGAATAGAGAGCGTCCGTTTTCCTGATACTATTCTCCGAAAGCCGGTTCCAAAGTTCTTCCGATTCGTAGAGCTCAATCAAACCTCGCGCGAAGTCTGCGGGCTCGTCGGCTACGAGAATGTCTTCGTGGTCGGTGAGCCCCATTCCTTCCACCGCCAGCGATGTTGCAACAACCGGCACGCCAAAAGCCATGCTTTGATTGATTTTCCCCTTGATCCCTGCCCCAAAGCGCAAAGGAGCCACAGAGAGCCGCACGCTGTCGAAAAACGACCGCACATTCCGTTGCAATCCCGCCACAATGATCCTGTCGCTCGCCAGCGCGACGATTTCAGGGGGCGCCTTGTCACCGATGATGTAGAATTTTGTATCTGGCAGACGGTCGCGAACGAGCGGGTAAATCTCCTCCACGAAAAACAATACCGCATCAATGTTGGGCTTGTGTTGAAAGCCGCCAATGAAAAGCCAGTCCCGCCGAAGTGCGAACGGCGTGACTGGCCCAGTAACGTCGACAATGTTCGAAACCAATTGAATAAACTTGTTAGGCCAATTCTCCTGAAGCATTTGCTGTTCGATAGGGCTTACCACCCACGTTTCATCTGCCTCCTTTATTAACTGATCTTCCAGCAGCTGTTTCTCTTGTGCTTTCCGGCGCACTTCGGGATCTTGCGTGAGTTGCGCTTCCCGTTGTTCGCGCAAGTAATGCAAATCAACTGTATCAAAAATGATCCGGCTCTGTGGCGCGTGGAGCCGAACATCTGCTATATGCTTGCGCGCAAAATCGCATCGGCTTAGCACCACGACATCGAACATAGGACCGTGCGAAATCAGATAATCGCGCACTCTTTTCACATATGGATGATGAACAACTTGAATCCCGCGCTTCTGCAGCTCACAGGTGTAAGGCGGCATGTCTGCCAAATTATCAGGGAGGAAAGTGACGCGATGACCGAGCCGGTGAAGAATTTTGAGGATTTGGAACATCCGCAGCGATCCCGAGTCGCGGTCGGGCATTGGCAGATGATGGTCGATAACCAGAATGTTCTTGCCCGACGGAGCTCCGGGCCGCTGCAGAAACGTGATATCCCCATTGGCTGGTCTCTTCGCAAGTTCATCACTCCACGCCTCTGCGAAAATTGAGCGATTAATCTCCTGATGCTTCTTCGCACCGGTTGAGATATCGGTGCCGCCAGTTGCGCCCTCGTAATGGATCACCTCGCTCAGCGGTTGATACAAAACTCTGTAACCAGCTTGGCGAACCTTAAATGCCAGGTCAGTGTCTTCATAGTAACCGGGCGCATATCGTGAATCGAAGCTGCCGACACTTTCAAACAGCGCCTTGGGAACCATCAACGCTGCCGCTGAGCAATAATCTACGTCACGCAGATAGTTGTATTCGGGTTTGCTGCATCATCAAATTTTCCGTAGTTCCATCCCGAGGCGTCTTGCCAGATTATGCCTCCTGCCTCCTGCAAACGGCCATCCGGGTATAGGAGTTTCGAACCGACAATGCCCGCTCGCCGCTCCTCTTTGAAAGTATCGAGCAAAGCAGTTAGCCAACCGGGCTTTACGAGTGTGTCGTTATTCAGGAAGACCAGGTATTTGCCGCGCGCCGTTTTTGCACCCGCGTTGCAGGAAGCAATGAAACCGGAATTGCTGTCGTTGCGCAGATAGACAACTCCACTTATTTGCGCTACGACCTCTGGAGTGTTGTCGGTCGAACAGTCATCGACCACGATTACCTCGAAAGGGGCTTGTTCTTCCACAGCTTGCAACGAAGCGAGGCAGGCATGCGTGTATTCCAACTGGTTAAAAACCGGAATAATAATTGAGACGTCGACTTCCTCGTGCCGAGGAAAACAAATCGCGGTCACTGGCAAGACAGGGCCAACTGGCGCGGCTACGGCGTCTTCGCGCGGCGCGCTTGCAGGTGCCTGGCCGTCAGTTTCTGGCTACTCACTCCTGGGAACCTTTGCGACCTGAGCGGCTTTGATTTCATCATCGATCTTTTTGATCTCAGGGTGCTCCTTGCGCCATTTGGAATAGGCGGCCACAATCTTTTCAAGGTGCCCGAATCCCGCCGGGGCTTTTCTGTGGGCCAATTTTGCTTTTAGCGTCGCGCCGGGATTGGCTAGTTGCCACCGGCGAGAAGTTCGCAGCTTGCGAGCGGCCTCGTCGGTGTCATCGAGGAGGCGTGAAAGTCGTCTGGTATTGTGCAGCTGTTTGCGCAACCGGTCCGTCAATTCCCCGATATACTTTTCGTCTTCTGCGAGATTTACGCTCCTGTGGTGAAGCAGAGCGTTCATCTCCATGATCCGCTGGCGCAATTGCTCGATTTCGTTGTTGTAGTGGGTCGTGATCTCCGCGACTTGAGCCTTGTGTCCGTATTCCAATTGCGCAAGGACGGCATTAAACTGCTTAACTTCAGCCTCGTGGCCAGCCATGAATTCCTCGATCTGCGCTTTGTGGGCAGCTTCGGTTTTGGCCAGATGAGCGCTGATTTCTTCGATCTGCGCTATGTACTGCTTTTCGGTATTGGCTAGATGGGTGGTGAGTTCCTTAACTTGCGCCTTGTGTTGCGCTTCGGTGTGAGTGAGATGGGTGGTGAGTTCCTTAACCTGCGACTTGTGGCGTTCCTCGGTGTGCGCGAGATGGTTCTTGAGTTTCTCGACTTGCGCCTTGTGTTGCGCCTCCGTGTGCGCGAGGTGAGCGCTAAGTTTCTCGACTTGCGCCTTGTGTTGCGCTTCCGTATGCGCAAGGTGCGCGCTAAGTTTCTCCATTTCACTCTTGTGCCGCGCTTCGGTTTGCTCAAGGAGCTCGCCATAGAGATGCTCGATCTGCGCGAAGCGGTCTGGAACAAAGGCATCGAGCCGGCTCACCGCGCCGGGGAGTATATCGCTCTCGTTTGATTTCGATCGGCGGCCGGATTTTGCCACTGACGCCTTCCTTCCTGAGGTTTCCGCGATCAAAGCGCGATATAGCTCGATCACTTCTCCAGAGACGCCCGCATCAACCAGTTGGTCAATGGTGAAGTGCGTGTGGCGTCTTTTCGTGGCCACCAGTTTTGCGACTCTGGGTATTTTTACATCAGACAAGCCAATAAAATTCGCAATCCGGCGTAACTCTTTTTCGGCGTTTTCGAAGAACAGATCGTAATGAGTAACAAGCCGCTCATGCTTGCCTGCTGCTTCGATCAAGCGCCGGTTATAGATTTCCCACAGTCGAAGCCAAACGCATACGAAGTTCCGTTACGTTTTCTCATCGAATAAGCGACTTCCAACGGATTGCGCACGATGATCAGCGTTTTCAAACCCGGCAGGAGATCGTTCCAGAACTGCAACGTCAAGCTGTTGCGCGGATCCTTCCAGCCCCAGACATGCGCCGAATCGAAGCCCTCGATCAGTAGCCGCGCTTTCAGTCGCAATGGATCCAATTCCGGACGTGTAAAGGTCTCGTCAGCCTTGGGCGGCAGGTCCCAAGCTCCACCAAGCGCATTCAGTAATTCGTCGTTCAGCGCGACAAAGCCCAGATGTTCCCAGAATCCATCGGGATTATCGGCTTGTGACGGCATCAATTCATTTTTTTCGCCGACATAGAGCCCGCAAGCGTGCAACAACCTCGTCAGCATTGACGTGCCGGAGCGATGCGCGCCGGCAATACAAATCGCCGTGTGAGTGTCGGCAGTATTTTTCACTCGAAGCGCCTAAACAACGATGAGCCGCTTGGTGCGTCAAGCCGATTAGTCAGCGTGACGATACGCTACGGCAGTGAAGCGCACAGGACGAGCTGAAACAGCCGCAAGGGTTGGTGATGCGGCTCTTATTTGCGAGCCGTGACCTGAGTTTTGGCAAGCACCTTGGCGTGCTCAGTCCCCGCATAAAGGCTAAACTCGAACGTTTTCCCCGGTCCGATCCAGGCGCCGGGGCCGACCCCGTTGGCCCCGTGGAGAAAAGGTGGTCTGGTGCGCCATCCTCCATGACATAAACTTGGCCCATAGTGCCATCTCCGGTATTCCAGGTTATCGTCGTAGTGCCAGCTTTGTCGCTGATGGTTACCGGATTTGGCGAGGCCGTAATCGTTGCGGCTGCTGCTCCTGGACTAGCAGCGGAGGCGTTCACGTCGGGGCTTTTCGAAGGCCCGCACGCAGCGAAGAAGAACAACGGTAGGAGAATGACAATCGTTGGAACGAATCGTTTCATTTCTCGAACAATTAGCTTATGTCAAGTCGCCTCGCAAGGCAGCTTGCAAAACGCTTTCGTCAGAAACTGACTGTAGTCCGCTCCTGAAATGGTGGCTGTCTTAATTGTCGCAGCCCGGTTGCCCGTCGTAACAAATTCACGTCGAAACGTGCTCGTTCCATTGCACCGCCGCAACCGTGCCGACGAAAGCGCTATTCCGACCACTCGTCGTGGCGTGCGCGGTGAAGCGACATTTGCGTCTGACGCAAATTGTGAATCGATGGGATAACACACGTCACCGTACTCATGTTGCCAAGCCACGCGGAGTTGCGGGCGCACTCGGTTACGGATGACAAGCCATTTACGTCTCCGCAAATCTTCATCGCACAAATTGGGTCCCGCATCTAGCTTCTCTCCGATGCAGCGAAATGACGGCCGCGTGCCAGATGAAATTCGTCCGATCAATTTTGAGTTGAACGTGGCGCCGCTCGCGAGCGGTTCGGTTTTAGTTTCCATGGGCAAGACGCGCGTGATTTGCTCCGTCACGATCGAAGAAGGTGTGCCGCGCTGGATGAAAGAACAGGGCGTGACCGGAGGCTGGCTTACTGCGGAGTATTCGATGCTGCCGGTACTCGACGCAGCCGCGCAAAGCTCGCGACATCACAAAAGGTCGGATCGATGGTCGCAGCGTCGAGATTCAACGTTTGATTGGCCGGTCGTTACGCGCAGTGATCGATTTGGAAAAACTCGGACCACGCACGATTTGGGTGGATTGTGACGTCCTCCAAGCGGATGGCGGGACGCGCACAACCGCGATCACCGGCGCGAGCCTGGCACTCGCCATCGCTTGTCGAAAATTCGTTAGGGAGAAAAAACTCGATGCGCCGCCGATGCAAAAATTGGTTGCCGCAGTGAGCGCCGGTATTCTTGATGGCCAGGCGATCGTGGATCTGAATTACGAGGAGGACAAACTCGTTGCAGTTGATTTCAACCTCGTCGCAACCGAAGACAGCGATTTCGTTGAAGTTCAAGGCTCGGGAGAAGAAGCAACATTTACCGGATCCCAATTGGATGAAATGGTCGCGCTCGCGCGCAACGGCATTAGCGCGCTCATTGGCGCCCAGCGGGCGGTGTTAGCGCGAATTATGGTAACGCCGGCGGAGAGTTGATCACATTTCAGTGCCAGCCTGCGGAGCGCAGACATGTCCGCGCATTGCAATCGGGAGATGCTGCCGCTCTCCAAACGATTGCGCGATTGTTCCTCATGATTTGGTATTTCGCGGGTATCACCGCGAATGACGGAATTTATCTGGCGGATTAGTTGGTTGCAAAAAGCCGGAAAATGCGGCGATAAATTCAGGCTCGATACGATTTCTGCGATTAGAAGTCGGCACGGCGAACGCATCTGACAGGGCAGACGGCCGCGAGAGCCAGAAAAGCCTTGATTTTTGACACGTGACCTGAGTCTTGGCGAGCATCTTGGTGTGTTCGGTTCCAGCGTATAGATGAAACTCAGCCGTTTGCCGAGCGACGATCATGGTAATGTTTGAGATCCGTTGGACCAGCACCGACAAGGAATTCCTGCCGGCCATCGGGGGAATTGACATAAACTTGCGCGGCGGTGCCATCCCCCGTATTCCAGGTTATTGTCGTGGTCCCGACTCCTTGACTTGTGGGCACCGGATTTGGCGATGCTGTAATCGTCGCTGTGGAGGCTCCAGGGGCTTTTGAGGGGTTGCAGGCAGCTAAAAAAAACAGCGGCAAGACAACAGCAGCGGTTCGAATGAATGGTTTCATAGAATTAGTTTGCTTGGAGAATTTCCGAAAATGTCAGCTTTCGTCAATTGGCGTCGTTTAGGTGGTAAATCGCACGCGGCATTTATCTGAGTTTCTACCGCACGAGGGAAGCAAAGGCTTTGAGTTCTTGCGAAAAGAACAAGCTGAGATTAGCTGAATTGAGACTGAGGAATGCTTATTGCAGATCATGTGCTTGGTCTCACGACGATTTTCACCTTGAAGTCGCTGACGATCATGATTTGTAGACGTATGTGTCAGACGCCAGCGGATGTTCAATCATTGACGTTTGCCTGAAACGAGGCTAAAGCGCAAGAATCAAATGAAACGGGCATTGATCACCGGCATAACCGGGCAGGACGGAAGCTATTTGGCTGACCTGCTGCTGGACAAAGGCTACGAAGTCCATGGGATCATCCGACGCGCCAGCACGTTCAACACCTCGCGCATAGATCATCTTTACGCCGATCCTCACATCAACGGCGTGCGGCTCTTTCTGCATTATGGGGACCTCGCGGATTCGGTCCAGCTCGTGAAGCTGTTGTATAATCTGAAGCCGGACGAGATTTATCACCTGGGCGCGCAGAGCCATGTGCGGGTGAGCTTTGATATTCCCGAATACACGTCAGACGTGACGGGCGTAGGCACGATCCGAATTCTCGAAGCAATCCGGGAAACGGGAATCCGCTCGCGGTTCTACCAGGCATCAAGCAGCGAAATGTTCGGAAAAGTGCAAGAGATACCGCAGACAGAGAGGACGCCATTCTGGCCGCGAAGTCCCTATGGCGTAGCGAAGGTTTTCGCTTACTGGGCCACGGTGAACTATCGCGAAAGTTACGGGCTTTCTGCGAGCAACGGAATTCTGTTTAATCACGAAAGTCCGCGGCGCGGCGAAACGTTCGTGACGCGAAAGATCACGCGGGCAGTGGCGGCAATTAAGAACGGCCTTCAGAACGAGCTTTACTTGGGCAATCTGGAGGCGAGACGAGACTGGGGCTACGCGCCTGAGTACGTCGAGGGGATGTGGCGAATTGTGCAGCATGGCGAAGGCGACGACTTCGTGCTGGCTACCGGCGAAACGCACACGGTGCGCGAATTCGTCGAGGCGGCCTTCGCGCATGTTGATCTGGATTGGACGGAATTCATAAAACACGACCCGCGCTACGAGCGCCCGGCTGAGGTCGACCTACTGCAGGGTGATGCGTCGAAAGCGAAGAAGATTCTCGATTGGAAACCGAAAGTACCATTCGACGAGCTGGTGCGGATCATGGTCGACGCGGACATGGATTTGCTCTCGCGCGACCCATTTAGAAAACACCTCGGCAAATTGCCGTGGATGACGTTTTCTCATTAGGCCGCGGCTTCAGCCCGGTGTACAAAATGAACTTTGACCCTGGCCGTTTTAACGGCTTCTCGCGCGAAAACTGTTAAAACAGTTTCGCACTTACTCGTGTGAGATCTTCACCGGGCTGAAGCCGCGGTGTTAATGAAATGGCAAAGGCGCCTAGCGCATCACAAACGGCGCCGTGTTTTCCGGTCCCATTGAATGACCTGAAGCCATGCCTGGAACCGCGCTGACGAGCGGCGCGTTCACGATAGTTACGCCCGCGCCAACTCCGACGATGTTGTATAATTGTACTATGTCACCGGAACGCATCCGGATGCATCCGTAACTCGCGGGCGAGCCGATTTTCCATTCCTCGGGTGTGCCATGGATGTAAATGTCCCTTCCAAATGCGTTTGCATTTTGCGCTTCCAATCCACGCAACCACAGAATCCGCGTCACGATCGGATCACGACCAGGCGAATTGGCCGTAACAATTTCGCCGGTGCGCCGCCGACTTTTGAACACCGTGCCGGGTGGCACATTGTCGCCAATTTTTTCCGCTATCTGCAAATTGCCGAGTGGCGTAAACCTACTGCCTCGCCAATCGCCAAGACCGAACTTCGAAGTGGAGACGGGATAAGTGGCTATGAGGTTGCCGCGATCGAGGAGCGCCAACTTTTGGTCGCGCGTGCTGATCACTATCTGGTGGCGCGTGTCTGGAGCCGCACAAGAGCCGACCAAGAGCGCGAAAAGCACTGCGATCCACCGGTATGGACGAACCGCCCTGCGTTCCGTTTCATTTCTCGTTCCCGGCGCGCCCGGCGGTCGCGCCCTACCTTTATCGATTCTCATGCGCGATTAAACCTGAAGAACTGCTCTGAGGTTTCAGTCGTTGCTTCAGAAATTTCCTGCAGGGAAATACCGCGCGCTGTCGCGATCGTTTCGGCGACTATGCGCGTATGCGCAGGTTCGCAGCGCTTTCCGCGATAAGGCGCCGGCGCCAAAAACGGGCAATCGGTTTCGACCATAAATTTCCAGAGCGGAATTTCTGCCGAGACCTGTCGCACTGCCAGACCGTTTTTGAAAGTGACAATTCCCGTAAATGAAACGAGGTGGTCAAGGGCGAGAACTTCATTCGCCTGGTCAAGCGTGCCACCGAAGCAATGAAAAACACCGCGCAATTTACCCGCATAAGGGCGCAGTACTTCCAGCGTGTCGTCCCACGCGTCGCGTTGATGAATCACAACATTGAGCCCAAGCTCGACCGCCAAATCGAGTTGCTGCTGAAAGAGACTCGCCTGTTTCGATTTGAATGCGCCGTCGCGAATTTGCGCCTCGATTTCTTCGTCAGTCTCACTTCGCAGAGCAGTCATCACCTGCACCTGATCTTCCTTCGCCACTTTTTCGCTCGCCAAATGGTGATAATCCAAGCCAGTCTCGCCAATCGCCACCACGCGCGGATTTTTCGCCAAATCGCGCAACGGCGTAATCACATCGTCCTCAGCTTTCTCTGCGTGGCTGGGATGAACGCCAATCGCCGCGTAAACTGAAGGATATTTTTCTGCGAGCTCGATCGCACGCTGGCTGCTTTCGATTGACGTGCCGATGGTGATGACGCGTTTTACGTCAGCTTCTTCAGCGCGACGGACCACGTCATCGAGATCGTTTGCGAATTCCGGAAAGTCGAGATGTGCGTGAGTATCGATTAACATGTTTGTCGTCCTGAGCGTAGCGAAGCGGAGTCGAAGGATCCGGTGGAGTTAGCTTTGCGCTTCATCGCGAGATGTCTCGACTGCGCTCGACATGACAGAGAATCTAACTGTGCACGGATGTCGATTAGCATCCGACCATTCTAGGAGGTTTCCGTGAAACACCAAATTCCGCTGGCTGAGAATCCGGATCGAAGCGAAGAAGTCTGATGCCAAAAATTACTCCATTCTTGTGGTTCGATGATCAGGCGGAGGAAGCCGCGAACTTTTACACGTCGGTCTTCAAAAATTCGAAGATCGGCAGAATCCTTCGCAACCCCGAAGAAGCAGCAGAAAAAACCGGTCGTCCCGTCGGATCGGTGCTGACCATTGAATTCGAAATCGAAGGCCAGAAGTTCGTCGCTCTTAACGGCGGGCCGCTTTTCAAATTCAATGAATCCGTCTCCTTCGTTATTAACTGCGAAACGCAGGAGGAAGTGGATTATTTCTGGGAGAAACTCACAGCAGACGGTGGCGAGGAATCGGCGTGCGGCTGGCTCAGAGACAAATTTGGCCTTTCGTGGCAAGTCACCCCAACTGTGTTGATCGACATGTTGCACGACAGCGATGCGAAGAAATCCGGACGCGTGATGCAAGCGATGCTCCAAATGCAGAAGATCGATATCAAAGCGCTGAAAGACGCTTATGAGCGTTGATTTGGGTCGAGCACAGCTTTGATTTTAGACGAATAAGCACGCAAATAAGTTTCGCTTCCATTCGCGTCGTTCGTGTGTTTCATGACTGAAATTCATATATGAGCAGCGTTCGAGTTTTAGTCGGAACAAAAAAGGGTGCGTTCGTTCTTACGTCGGATGGCGCGCGCAAACGATGGAAAGTCAGCGGCCCGCATTTTGCGGGCTGGGAAATTTATCATATGAAAGGGTCGTCCGTTGATCCCGACCGGATCTACGCGTCGCAGACAAGCGCCTGGTTTGGACAAATCATCCAGCGCTCAGACGACGGTGGCAAGACGTGGAATCCGCCCGGCACAAAGCCACAAGACTTGATGACGTCGGACGGCATGCCGAAGGGCGAAAGCAACATGTTCGCTTACGATGCTTCACCTGAAACGGGGAAACCACTGACAACCCACCAGTGGTACGACGGCACCCAGCATCCCTGGGAATTCAAGCGCGTCTGGCATTTGGAGCCATCGCTGCACGATCCCGATCACGTTTATGCGGGTGTCGAGGATGCTGCGTTATTTCAATCAAAAGACGGCGGAAAATCGTGGCACGAATTGGCAGGACTTCGAGGCAACGATACCGGTCCCAAATGGCAGCCGGGCGCGGGCGGAATGTGTTTGCATACAATTCTTCTCGATCCGCACAATCCCGAGCGAATTTCCATCGCCATCTCGGCTGCCGGCGCATTTCGCACCGACGATAGCGGAAAGACATGGAAGCCAATCAATCGCGGGCTGCACTCACAATACATCCCGGATCCCAACGCGGAAGTCGGTCACTGCGTGCATCGGATCGCGATGCATCCGTCGCGCCCAAACACGTTGTTCATGCAAAAACATTGGGACGTGATGCGTAGCGATGACGCGGGCGGTTCGTGGCATGAGGTCAGCGGTAATTTACCGAGCGATTTCGGATTTCCTATCGACGTGCATGCGCATGAACCGGAAACGATTTACGTGGTACCGATCAAGAGCGATTCAGAGCATTATCCGCCTAGCGGCAGATTGCGCGTGTATCGAAGCCGAAGCGGTGGCAACGATTGGGAAGCCCTAACGAGAGGTCTGCCGCAACGGAATTGTTATGTGAATGTGTTGCGTGACGCGATGTCGGTCGATTCGCTCGATCCTTGCGGCATTTATTTCGGAACAACCGGTGGCCAGGTTTACGCCTCGGTGGATGCAGGCGATAAATGGAAACCGATCGTGCGCGATCTGCCTGCAGTGTTGTCCGTAGAAGCGCAAACGTTGCCATGATTCGCGTCATCCTGCCGCCGAACTTGCGTACGCTGGCGCACCTCGACGGTGAAGTAGAACTTGAGCTCAACGGGACGCTCACTCAGCGTTCGCTGCTGGACGCGGTTGAAGCGAAATATCCGATGTTGCGTGGGACGCTGCGCGATCACGTGACTCAGGCTCGCAGGCCAATGGTCCGTTTTTTCGCGTGCAATGAAGATTTGTCGCATGAATCGCCCGATGCGCCGCTGCCGGAAGCGATTGCAAATGGGACGGAACCATTCCTGATCATCGGTGCAATTGCGGGTGGATAGATAACAGCGGCACTTTTGCAGGCCGGTTCTGTTCGGAGCGCTCCAAAGATTGCAGCGCTTGATTGCACCGCTCAGGCGCAACCGATATGCTCCGCCGCATGTCTGGAAAAGCGGAAGCAATTCAACAGGCGGAAAACACGGAGTCCTTTTGGAGCGCGATCCGCGCTGAATTTCCGCTGCTCATCGGGTTGGCAACGGTCGCGATTTTTCTCGTAGTCGGAAGCCGACTGGACGAACTCACCACGCATGCAGTACCTCTACTCGGTGTCTTTGTGTGGCTTTTTGCCGTGATCCTTTGGTCGGCCATGTGCGTAGTGCGGCATGCCGATTGTTTAGCGATCAAACTTGGCGAACCCTACGGAACTTTGATCCTCACCCTCTCAGCGATCAGTATCGAGGTCGTAATGATTTCCACAGCGATGTTACATGGCGCGAACAATCCAACGCTCGGACGCGACGCAATTTTCGCTGTGATCATGATCGCACTCGGCGGCCTTGTAGGTCTGTCTTTGATGCTTGGCGCGCTGCGATATCGCGAACAGCATTACAACATCCAAGGTGTGAATGCGTACCTCAACGTGATCATGGCCCTGGCTGTGCTCGGTCTGGTGCTGCCAAATTTCACTGTCTCGACCAGCGGCCCAACCTTTTCTACGGAACAGGAAATCTTTTTAGCGTCGGTGTCGCTGTTGCTTTACGCGATCTTTCTGCTCATCCAGACGCTGCGACACCGCGGCTACTTCCTGGATGTAAAAGAAACCGCGACGAAGCATTCGCCCCATCATTTACTACGCGTGCGGTCCACGGGTTTTCATGCGGTGGTGCTGCTCTTGTACTTAGCTGCCGTTATTTTCCTTGCGGAGAAATTCGCCGTGCCCTTGGACAACAGCATTGAGCAATTTCATATGCCGCAGGCGTTTGGCGGCGCGGTCATCGCTGCGCTGGTGCTGTCGCCGGAAGGACTGGGCGGGATCGCCGCTAGTCTGCACAACCAACTGCAGCGTTCGATCAACATTTTGTTCGGGTCAGTGCTCGCCACCATCGGGCTGACGATTCCGGCAATCCTAATGATCGGATTGCTGACGAAACGGCCGGTCGCGCTTGGTGTACAAGGTGGCAACCTGCCTCTGCTGCTTCTAACGCTGGCTGTGAGCGTGGTTACGTTCGCGAGCCGGAAGACCAACGTTTTGCAAGGCTGCATTCATTTGCTGCTCTTCGCCGTTTTCGTGCTTCTGATTTTTGCGCCCTAATAAACGCGCTGATCTCGGTGGCGGACCCGTCATCGATCTTTTATATCGCTCTGTGCATCACGACAGCGTCGGGCCGTTGTTCAACTAGCTTGAATCCAAACCGCTCGTAGAGACGCAATACCGGTTTACCGGCCACGAAGCTGACAGAGATCGTCGAGTGATCGGGATTTGCGCGGACTAATTGCGTCAGCAGAGCCGTGCCGATGCCATGCTTCCGGTGCTCCGGTTTCACCGCTAGCGCAAGCTCCGGCGACTCATCAGATTTGTTCGTCGGGCGCCGGAGCCACGCTGCACCTAGCAAGGCCCGATTTTTTTTGTCGTGCGCGACAAACCCGGTATCGCCGACACGGCCCCAGCCTTCCACATATCGAGAAATCTCTGGGCGGCGTACGATATCCCGGGAGGGCAGTTTGTCGTTTCCAGCCGAGGCCAAGCCATAATACAACATCTCCCACAGAATGGGTTCATCCTGATGTGTAAGCGGGCGAATCTCGTGATCCATCGAAGCAGAAAACTGCGTTTACTATAGCCAACGAGCGCAAACACGAAACTACGGAACGCACGTGGGTTTAGCGCGATTGTCTTCATCCGCGATAAGCCTCGCCAGGGGAAGATGATGCAACGCGAACATCTCGCCGGTAAACAATTTTCGAAAATCGAAGTTGACGTGCAAACACTCCCTGCTACTGTGCTGGTCCCGCGCGAAGCGGGACTCCTTCACTTTGGAGTGCGTTCTATGTACATTTGGGGACTGCAAATTGGCTCAATTTTGTCCCGCTTAAACCGCTGTTGCTTTGGCAAGGCAGTGGTCCATAGCGATCAAGATTGAGTTTTTTTGTCGTCTCGAATGTACGTGAACGGCTGGTTCTTTGACATCTACATACAGGGTAGTAAGAAAATACAACTTTAAGAGCTGAGTCTGAAATCAAGACGCTGCCGCAAGACGGCGAGAGAGTTTCAGTTATCAAAGAATCTCGGTCCGGCAAGGACCGTACAGATTGATCAAGCTACAAAGAGCGCATCATGGATGCCTTGGTGCCAATAGGCGATGAAGGACGTGGTAAGCTGCGATAAGCTACGGTGAGCGGCAAACACGCTTTGACCCGTAGATTTCCGAATGGGGTAACCTGAGCAGGGTAATACTTGCTCGAGTTTCTGTGAATTCATAGCAGGAACATCGCGACACCCGGTGAAGTGAAACATCTCAGTAACCGGAGGAAAAGAAATCGAAAGAGATTCCGTCAGTAGTGGCGAGCGAAAGCGGAACAGGCCAAACCGGTCGATTTATCGATCGGGGTTGTAGGAGCCCGACGTGGTAGTGCGAAGGTTAGGTGAAGCTTCTGGAAAGTTGCTCCATAGAGGGTGACAGACCCGTAACCGAAAACCCGAGCACGCCTAGGGATTTCCTGAGTAATACGATGCACGTGAAACTTCGTATGAATCTGCGCCGACCACGGCGTAAGCCTAAATACTAATTGGCGACCGATAGTGAACAAGTACCGCGAGGGAAAGGTGAAAAGAACCGCTGTGAGCGGAGTGAAATAGTACCTGAAATGATGTGCTTACAAGGTGTCAAAGCCGGCGCAAGGGTGATGGCGTGCCTTTTGCTTAATGAGTCTGCGAGTTACTGTCAGTGGCGAGCCTAAGGCGTTTTGCGCTGGAGGCGAAGCGAAAGCGAGTCCGAAATGGGCGACCTTAGTCGCTGGTAGTAGACCCGAAGCGGAGGTGATCTACCCATGAGCAGGTTGAAGGTTGCTTAACCGCAACTGAAGGACCGAACCCGTGAAGGTTGAAAACTTCTGGGATGACTTGTGGGTAGGAGCGAAAGACTAATCAAACCCCGTGATAGCTGGTTCTCCCCGAAATAGCTTGAGGGCTAGCCTCGTGTGCTGACCTGCGGAGGTAGAGCACTGGATGAACTAGGGCCCATACCAGGGTACCGAACTCAATCAAACTCCGAATGCCGCAGGGTGTAACACGGGAGTCAGTGCGTGAGGGATAAGCTTCACGCGCGAGAGGCAAACATGCCAGACCAGCAGCTAAGGTGCCTAAATACCGTTCAGTGGAAAGGATGTGAGGTTGCTTAGACAGTGAGGATGTTGGCTTAGAGGCAGCCATCATTTAAACAGTGCGTAATAGCTGACTCATCGAGCGATCTCGCGCCGATAATGATTGGCGATAAGCGGTATACCGAAGCTCTGGAGACATTCAATGGAATTCGTCCAGATGGATTGGTAGGGGAGCGTTCTTAATGCATTGAAGCGCAAGGGTAACCGAGCGTGGAGCGATAAGAAGTGAGGATGCAGACATGAGTAGCGATAAGACAGGTTAAATTCCTGTCCGCCGTAAACCCAAGGTTTCCTGGGGAAGGTTCGTCCTCCCAGGGTTAGTCGGGACCTAAGTCGAGGCCGAAGGGCGTAGACGATGGACAGCAGGTTTAATATTCCTGCACCGGCTGTGGTTAAGCTCGGTAGTGACGCATGTGTAGAGACGGGTCGCCGATTGAAAGTGGCGGTCTCCCGCAAGGGAGGACGTGGAGGCCTCGGCTGAAGCGGATCTGTTAAAACATGTGCCAAGAAAAGCACCCGGTGTTCCCACGGTTGCCCGTACCGTAAACCGACACAGGTGGGTGGGTAGAATATACCAAGGCGCGTGAGTGAAATCTCGTTAAGGAACTCGGCAATCTAGCCCCGTAACTTCGGAAGAAGGGGTGCCCCGCGCAAGCGGGGTCGCAGTGAAATGGGTCAACCGACTGTTTAACAAAAACACAGCACTCTGCCAAGTCGTTAAGACGACGTATAGGGTGTGACACGTGACCAATGCGGAAAGATTACGGTAAGGGGTTAGTCGCAAGGCGAAGCTCTGAGCCCAAGTCCCCGTGAATGTCGGCCGTAACTATAACGGTCCTAAGGTAGCGAAATTCCTTGTCGGGTAAGTTCCGACCTGCACGAATCGTGTAACGAGTTGACCGCTGTCTCAACGAGGAGCTCAGCGAAGTTGTAATGGCGGTGAAGATGCCGCCTACCCGCAGTAGGACGGAAAGACCCTATGCACCTTTACTATACGCTGTTACTGTTGTTTCGGTTTCGATGCTTAGCGTAAGTGGGAGGCTTTGAAGCGGCCCTTTGGGGGTCGCTGAGCCAACAATGAAACACCACCCTTTGTACTGGAATAACTAACCTCGGCCCGTAACCGGGAGAGGGACACTGGCAGCCGGTTAGTTTTACTGGGGCGGTATCCTCCCAAAGAGTAACGGAGGAGTACGAAGGTTGGCTCAACCTGGTTGGCAATCAGGTGTCGAGTATATGGATATAAGCCAGCTTAACTGTGAGACACACACGTCGAGCAGATACGAAAGTAGGTCCAAGTGATCCGGTGGTTGAATGTGGAATTGCCATCGCTCAACGGACAAAAGGTACGCTAGGGATAACAGGCTGATCCTGCCCAAGAGCTCATATCGACGGCAGGGTTTGGCACCTCGATGTCGGCTCATCACATCCTGGGGCTGGAGAAGGTCCCAAGGGTCCGGCTGTTCGCCGGTTAAAGCGGTACGCGAGCTGGGTTCAGAACGTCGCGAGACAGTTCGGTCCTTATCCACTGTGGGCGCAGGAGATTTGAGGGGTTCATTCCTTAGTACGAGAGGACCGGGAATGACGAACCTCTGGTGTTCCAGTTGTCGTGTCAACGGCAGCGCTGGGTAGCTATGTTCGGAAAGGATAAGCGCTGAAAGCATCTAAGCGCCAAGCCTATCCCAAGATGAGATCTCCCTGAAGGGTCGTGGTAGACCACCACGTTGATAGGCTCCGGGTGTAAGCGCAGTAATGTGTTCAGCTAGAGGTACTAATAACCCGTTCGGCTTGATCTTTTACTTTTCTGTTAAGCCGTTCCGCGTTTTGCGGAACGGCAAACAGAGGAG
>CAWGSY010000012.1:0-45100 GCA_963825355.1 uncultured Verrucomicrobiae bacterium
CGACACTGTAGGCGTCGGCGTCGGCGAGCCGCACGGCGCCAGTGAGGCAGTCAGTGCCTGGCCGGATGCGACGGGCGGGTTCGTCCCGCCTGTGGGATCACAGCCGTACTGGGTGAAGGTAGTGTCATTTTGCTTCACGCCTACCACTAACTGGCTGTCGTTCGCAAGGGCTGCGGGCGTGATAGAATCGTAGATGAACTGGAATGGCGGCCCGCCGTTCTCAAATAGAGCGATCTCGTAATCCAATTGGGTCGTTGTCCCCGTTATCTGGTAGTAGTCGATCCGGTACTTGACGTAGAAAGTGCGGTTAGGCGAAGTGCCTGTCGTGGTAGTGAAGATTCCACAGCCGGGGCACGTGTCGTTAAAGCAATTTCCGCTGCACTGATCGGCCGAGAAAGGAGCCATCACATAGGTGGTGCCAGCGAACCCAAATGGAGAGCAGGTAACGTCGAAGCTGGGATTGGTTGCTCCGAATTGCAAGGAGCCGTTCGAGCCGACGTTCGCGGTCGTGAAGCTCTGGTCATACAGCATAACCGGGAATGGGAGTGAAATCGAAGTGAGGCAATCATCACAATGGTTCCCAGCGTCGTCGACTCCCGGCACGAGCGTTCCTGTCCCCGATGTGAATGTGTAGTTCGGTGAGCAGCTCGGCGTCGCCGTCGCCGTAGGTGTAGCCGTAGCCGGCGCTGTAGGTGTAGCTGTGGCTGGAGCCGTAGCTGTCGGCGTGGCTGTGGCTGAAGCTGACGGACTCGCCGTCGGCGTAGCTGTTGGTGTTCCGCAGGTCCCTACAGTGCCATTGACGCCCATGGAGAAGTCGCTGGGCTGGCCCTGCTCCGCGGTGTTCTGCCAGTTAGCGCCAAAGAAGGCGCTATTGAAAAACGCGTTCAGATCGTTGCCACATGGCATGCCCACGCAGTTGGCCCCGCTGGTAGTCGAGTCAAACGTAATGGCCCGTGAGGTCCCCGATCGGGGCGTGGGTGACATTGAGCCAATAGGTGCCGGGTGGCAAACTAACGTTCAGCCCGATAACCTCGACCATGAATTCATTAAAACCGAACCCGCTCCGACCAGTAAGAGTAACTACCGGTGTCATTGTCATGCCGCTGGCAATCAACGTGCCGCCGGTGCCTTCCGCCACGCCTTGCCGAATTTCCCAAGTCGCGCCGGTAACGTTTGTATTCAGTAGATTGTCGGAGAAAACTGACGTCACGTTCCATGCGGGGCCGCTGGGCACGATGAAATCGTCATAAACACTGGCGATTGGGCCGGCACTTAGCGAGTCGTTGTTCTCGTTAGCGAGCCCGTTCACGCCGTTAAAGTCGCCGTTATACCAAAGTGGGCCAGGCGAACAGGAAGGTGTACTTGTTGGCGTGGGCGTAGGCGACGCCGCACCCTGGCAGGTGTAAGTAACTTTCAAACCATTTGTCAGCGTGGCAGTGCCGCACGAGAAGGTCGTAGCCGGACCGGTCGAGCTTGCTTGCACTCCGCTGGTCTCACCAAGGCCATTATCGGACGTTGCCCCGTAAATGACGTCAAAGTGAGTTTGACTGTTCTCGGAGAACACTACTTCAAAATTGACTGAAGTAGTAGTGTCGGCTAAGTGCACCGCGCGCCACTCGATGTTAAACTGCCGGTTGGGCGCGGTGCCCGTGACCGAAGTGAAAATGCCACAGGTTGCGCCAGGGAAGGCATTGCATCCGGTAAAACTGATATTATCTGTGCGCAGGTCATCCTGATACGGCAAAATCGCCATGGTGAAGGAACTGCTCGGCAAGACGATGCAGCCAGTGGTGAACGGCGCCTGAGTGCCTATAAGGTCTAAACTGCCGTTGGAAGCGACGTTGACAGTAGTAAAGGTTTGGCCGTAAACGCTGACCGGGAATGGCAAAGTAACAGCGGTCGCGCAATCATCGCAATGATTACCGGTATCTGTGGTGCCAGGCGTGATTGCGCCAGTGCCAGGAATCGTAACGTAGGTACTGCACGGGTTAATTGTGGCCGTCGGGGTCGGGCTTGGGGTGCCCGTTGGTGTTGGGCCACCGGTATTGGCGTCGGCGCGAATGAGCCAATTGCCAGGCAGACCAGCCGATTCGATTGTGATCGCTCCGCTTAGATCATTGATATTTGAGGTAGCATCGACCCAGGAACGATTGGGAATTGGGTTGCTTTCATCCAAGGCGGCTGGGAATTGACCTGCAGCGTGAGTGATCAGAAACCCCACAAAGAAGTTCGCCGTCGTTACCATCGTCGGAGGAATGGTAGTGGTTATAAATGTGTTCGTGCCTTCCTGCGAGATTACTCCGGGGAGCCATCGCCAATACCACTGCGTCAGTGGGCGAGCCGTCGCCATTTGGATCGCTCCACAATACCGCAGTGTAAGGCAGGCCATTCAGAGTGGGATCGGGGAAGGCCGGTGTGCCCCAGGCGATTGAAATCGAGGTGATGACATTATTGCCTCCGGTTACCGTGAACTCATTGCAGGCGACCAGGCTGCCGCCGAGCTGTCAGGCCGACCGAGTCTTCAGCCGTGCCGTCGTCGATCACGTACGTGAATAGAGGAACATTACTCATTAATGATCTAATGATTCGTTTAGTGTTTGGCAGCTTCGGCGCCTGGAGCTCGAAAGGCACTCGCCGGGGCCAGCAAATGCGACGTGGCTGGAACCCGCATAGTGTCATTGCGCATCGGTGACTGCGCGGCTGCGGCCGCCGCGGAACCGGTTTCCCCGGAATCGCGCCCGCGGACAGCCGCACTGTCTTGTGCCCATTTACTATCGCGATTTGTTCAGCTGTGATTCGCTTGTCGGTATTTCGTTTCGCCAGCGCAAATGGAATTGCGCCCACAAGAAGAAGCGCAGATAAAATGCGCCCCGGATAAGGTGCGCTTTGATGGTGGGATTAATTTGTTTTTTCATGGGAGTTGTCCGTTTTGATGTGAAATGTTCGCGTAATCGAGCCGATGAGAGTATCGGGAAAGGAACATCATGGGAGACGCTTTTAGCGGAAAGCGCAGGAGTAAGTCAAGACTTCCTAACAATTTTCAGCGATGACCTGACCGCCTGTACAGAGGTTCGGAGGCTGAAGCGAATATCCTGAAATGCAGAGATCCTTACTGCTTCGCGCTCTTTGAATAAGCGCAGCCAGTGTTCGCAGGTCCCTCATGAGTGGTCACGAAGTGGCTGGACTTCGTAAACTCGCCTTTTACGTAAAGTGACGGAAACGCGTCAACGTTATTTGCTGCCTATACTATACGTCGGGTGCATCGAGCGTCTCTTGATCAAGGACAGCGACCGCGCGATCGTGCGTCAGCCTTCGCGTCCTCATGAGAGTTACCAACAGCGGTCATCCCTGTCCTTCCCAGCTCGCCCAAGGCGCTCATCATGTGAAACACCACGCCTGTCTGGCGGAATTGGCCAAAATGCAGCTGGTGCCGCACGACAATATCGAACAGGTCGTCCGGAGTAAGAGTCCGATAGCGCGGCGACTCAACATGATCGCTGGCTACAAAGAACTTCTGCTGACCATTCGGAGCGGTAAAGATCCCAGTCTCCGTATTGTAGGTTCCATCGGTAAGAAATTGCAAAGTCAAAAACGGATGAGTGGTGCCGCCTTTTCTTAAGTTAATCTCAATCGCGTACGGCTTCCAGGTTCCATCCTTCGCGCGCACCACTACAAAATCCAAAGCAAAACGGCCAATAACACCTTCTTTGGCCAGACGTTTGCCTACCTTGGCAGCTTCCCTGGTGATCAGCGGAGCGTAAGCTGTATCGGCCGGGAAAACGCAGCCGAGATAGCTTTGGCCGGTCGGCCCGCCCAGGAGCTGGTCATGCGTTGATAACAGTTCAACCTTGCCAAGCGGTGTGACTCGAAGCTGCACGCTCGGGCTTCTGAACTCTTCTCCCATGATCCGTTCCTCGACGACTCCTTTTCGCTCCTGCAACTTCTTCATGTAAGTCTCATAAGTAGCTCCCTGTAACTCGAACCTCATCGCTCGAAGGCGATCCTCTAACATAGCTACCTCCTTCGAGTCACCGGGCGCTGGAAGTCCTGTTAAATCAATTACAGCATTGCCTTCACCCGAGACGCCTTCATTCAGCTTTACCATCAACTGCCGGATCGAAGGCTTGGTCAACCGCATCTGTGCGATCGCATGGACCAGGTCTTCTTTGCTGCCAAGGTCTTCGCGACCCAGAGGATATGGCACATCTTCATCCATGAAAATTTTGCGGCAGCCGCTCTTTGTTCCCAGCGGGAAAAATTTCGGATCCGCTCCGTACATTGGAATGCCGAGGCGCAAAGCCAGCTCTTTCTCCCGGTTCGTCGTGTTAAACGGAACAAGATGTGCCCGATTAGGATCCAGGATCAGCGAGCGAATCTGCTCGATCAGTCGCGGCCGCTCTAACAGTTTCTCACTGAGCGGACGCGCAGAACCGTCCATCGGTGTAGCCAGGAAAAGTCGCTGCCGCGCTTGGCTCGAGATGACGCCGGGAAGAAGATCGAGGGAATAATCGATGATACTCGGAAGAATCGTTCGCGACGTCACGTAGATCAGGCGCGCCCGCGGCTGGCGCAGGAGCAGTAACAGAAATAAGAACCGTTCCTCGTACGCCTGCATCACCGCGCCGGAGTCTATCGCGTCGATCACATCGAGGGTACGACAACGATGGTTTGCGGATCTTGATTCAATCGCTCGATCGATTTCCACAGTGGAACCAGCTTCTTCTGCAGCCGATCGAAATCGGCCGATGATGCCTTCGAGATTCCGCGTTCGGACATAAGCGCGCTATTAAACCTCATCTCTCAAACAAATCGAGCGATTTGCGCTGATAACCAAAGCTTCTAGCTTGAGCAGCAAGATGCTCGTCTACCAAAAGGCAGGATGCCTGTCTTATCTTCGTCGCCCAAACGAATATCCGCGATGGGTTCTACCCCCGCCGATTGCTCGACGAGACCTGCTCGCTGATTCGGGCTCAAAGAGGCGGTGTACACGTAGGAAAAGTTTTCCAACTTCAATCGCGGAATTTTTTGGCCAATGAATCGTTCAATCGCCTGCAACGCGGCAGTTCCTGTCCGCTCGTGAGCGTGAACGCGTCGCCGACATTTTGCGCACGCCCCGTTCGTCCGATCCGGTGCACGTAATCCTCCGGATGCTCAGGCACATCATAGTTGATCACGTGACTTACACCGGCGATGTCGAGCCCACGCGATGCGATATCGGTCGCGACCATCACTTCGTATTTGCCGCTCTTAAAGCCTTCGAGCGCTTCGATCCGTTCCCGCTGCGTCCGATTAGAATGCAACACCGCCACCGCGTGCTTACCCTGCTTTAACTGGTGCGCTATGCGATCGGCGCCGTATTTGGTTCTGCAGAAAATCAGCGCGCTGTCGAAATTCGTTCGCTCGAGCAAAGCCATTAGCAGATCGAATTTTTGTTCAGCAGCAACGGGATAAACCGCGTGGGTGACTGTCTCTGCAGGCGAACGGCGTACGCCGATTTCCACTAACTCAGGATCCCGCAGCACCCATGCCGACAGACGTTCGATCTCCGGAGGCAACGTGGCCGAAAACAGCAAAGTTTGTCGCTTCGGTGAAGTCTTCTCAACGATCCGGCGCACGTCGGGCAGAAACCCATATCCAACATCCGGTCCACTTCATCGAGCACCAGAATTTTTATGTCTTTGAGACTCATCGCACGCTGCTCCAGCAGATCCAGCAAGCGTCCAGGTGTTGCCACGAGAATGTCCAGACCGTGCTTTAGCGCATCACGCTGTTTCCCGTAACCAACGCCACCGTGCACAAGTCCCACCCGCAAGTCTGTGAAACGGCCATAATCGCGAAAAGCCGTCTCCACTTCGCGGCCAGTTCGCGCGTAGGCTCCAGCACGAGACAACGCAGGCCGGCGTGCTTTCCCAGCAACGTCAGAATGGGTAAAGCGAAGGCTGCGGTCTTGCCGGTACCGGTTTGCGCGGTGCCGATTAAATCTTTTCCGGCTAGGACAATCGGAAACGCGCGAAGCTGGATCGCGGTCGGCTCCACGAATCCCATGGCCTGCGTTCCACGCACGACCTCGGGCAAGAATCCGAAACGATTAAATGACATAGCTTTACAAGCTACGCAGAAAACCACGAATTAACACGAAGCAACACGAATAAGTTCGTAGGGCTCGCAACCGGCTTTTAGCAAATGACTCCAGCAAATTCGGTGTTCCATCGTGCTCATTCATCGTAAGTGTGACCGTAGCTTCAGAAAAAATTCGAAAAACATAAAATTTGGGGTGACGCGCAAAGACTGCGTGCTAGCTTCGCGCCCCAGCCTTTCAGAACAAGCAAGTCAAAGACAATCTCCCCAGGTTCTCAATTCCAAATCACCTTCAACCTACGGCTTCTCAAAATGAAAAAATCCACTTCTCGATCTGCGCGCGCCTTAATAGCACTACTTCTTTGCGGCGTCGCCTGTTTACCGTGACCGGGAGCTTGCTTGCTTTGTTGCATTCCGAGCCAACGACGAACATTTCTCGAAGAGGTCTCACGTTCGCGGAGCGGGTCGCATATCAACGAGCGATCGAAGACGTTTACTGGCGTCATCGCCTCTGGCCGAAGGAACGGCCCGATCCCAAGCCGTCGCTGGATGCCGTAATGTCACAGGCACAACTGGAAAACAAAGTCACAGATTACCTGCGGAAATCACAGGCGCTTGAGAATTATTGGCAGCGGCCAATCACTGCCGAGCAGTTACAGGCTGAGATCGATCGCATGGCAAAGCACAGCAAATAGCCTGACGTATTGCGCGAACTTTTTGAGGACCTTGGAAGTGATCCGTTTGTAATTGCGGAGTGTCTGGCGAGGCAAGCGCTGGCTGAGTGCTTGCTGACAAATTGGTATTCTACGGCCAACGAATTCATGCGAGCTGAAGCACCGCGCCGAAGCTGAGTTGCTGGCGCACCAATACGGTGCGAGCAGATGACACAGCTTGGTGGGTTGTACCAGCGATACGCACGCGGCCAGTGCGCCCGATCGGCTGAGTGACACTGGCGACAAATATATTTCTACAACGAATACATGGGTAGCCACGAGCTTAAGCAACGCGCCGAGTGAGCGAGAATTTCATAGCGCGGTCTGGACTGGCAGCGAAATGATTGTCTGGGGCGGGCTTAATAACGTCACTTTTGACAATACGGTCGAGCAGATACGATACAGTTACGGAGAGTTGGACGGCCACCAGGAATACGAGCGCGGCGAGCATGCGCGAGGCAAACATACGGGAATCTGGACTGGCAGTGAGATGATCGCCTGGGGCGGTGAACTCGGATCTGGATCTGCTACTGATACCGGCGGAACCGGAAAGCTGGAGCGAAGCAGAATGAACGCGGCTGACTCACAGAGCCACACCTGTGGACTGGCACCGAAATGATTGTATGGGGCGGCTACAACAGCAACGGGGCCTTAAATACCGGAGGAAGATACAACCCCGCCGCTGATAACTGGATACCAACCAGCACAGCAACAGCACCTGGTCCACGAAGATATCACACAGCTGTCTGGACAGGATTTGATATGATTGTGTGGGATGGCGATTTTGGTGGCCTCCTGAATACCGGCGGACGGTATAATCCGAACACAGATACCTGGATCACAACTAGTTTAACAAACGTCCCGGTTGCCAGGGACAATCATACCGGTGTATGGACGGGCAGCCAGATGATCATATGGGGTGGAGAAGACGATAGTTTTAGCTTTCCGCGTGCTGGCGGGAAATACAATCCTGTAACAGACAGTTGGACAGCCACGACCGATATCGCGCCCGACGGTAGGATGAATCACTCCGCAGTTTGGATCGGAACACAAATGATCGTGTGGGGCGGAAGCGCCAATGGCGCAAATGTTAATACCGGCGGACGCTATTGCGCAGAAGGCGCTCCGATCCCTTCGCCTACTCCAAAACCAACACCTAGTGCAACAGCTACAGGCACACCCAGACCAACGGTTACTCCTAGTCCCAGACCAAGTCCCCACGCCAGGCCAAGTTTGACTCCACCACCCCGGCCCTAAACCTGTAGCCTAACGACTCCATTCAGCGGCGCTCATCTGGCGCAGTTATCCGCTGAGGACATCCTTCTCTTGGAACGCCTCGCCGCCACAGCTACGTCCCTGCCGGCTGTCTTTCTCCGAGCCCCGAGGTGACCGGCTGCCCACCTTCGCCTGGCTATGGCGTACCAATCGAGCTGGTTGCCACAAGATTTATGAAATCGCGCTGGCGACCTCTGGTCTGCTGCCTCCTCAGATTTAAAGCTGCGCAAAAGAATTTTAAAGTTTTCCCTAGCTACGTCTGCCTGGCCGTGAGAAATGTCACACTCCTTTCAGCGCATAACTAAACCAGGCGATTCGAGGGGACACCACATAATGCGAAAGGCAACCCTTGCTGCTTCAATGCTCGCATTGTTTCTGCTTTTTGGCTCACTCGAGGCGGGCTCGCTGAACGCCTTCGGCGCAGCAAAGGAAAATTCCGATCGCAAGGACCAGAGCGGGACGGTTCAAAAAATCATTGTCGAAAACGAGAGCGTCACGATGAATCTCGATCTGAACCGGTTGAATGGAATCAAATCGCTGGCTCATTCAGGTTATCGAGCGCCTGTAGCCAACGGCGTGCCCAGACCCGATCATGTTGTGATTGTGATTGAAGAGAATCACAGCTACAGCCAGATCATCGGCTCTTCCGCCGCGCCTTACATCAATTCGCTGGCGGACCAGGGCGCTCTCTTCACCCAATCATACGCGATAACGCACCCCAGCCAGCCCAACTACCTCGACCTCTTCTCCGGCTCCAATCAGGGCGTGACTGACGATTCGTGCCCCCACTACTTCACCACAGACAATCTGGGGCTGTACTTGTTCAACGCCTCTCTCATTTTCGCGGGCTACTCCGAAGACCTGCCATCGGTCGGCTCACTCGTATGCACGTCGGGCGCTTATGCCCGCAAGCACGTTCCCTGGGTGAACTTCACCAACATACCCACAGCCACCAACCTCCCTTACAGTTCCTTCCCAACCGACTATACCACCCTTCCTACGGTGTCATTCGTAATACCCAACCTCAACGACGATATGCACGACGGAACGATCCAGGAGGGGGATAGCTGGCTGCAACAGCACCTGAACGCTTACGCGCAATGGGCCCTGACCCACAACAGCCTCTTGATCATAACCTTCGACGAGGACGATGACAGCCATGGCAACCGGATAGCCACCATCTTCGTGGGGCAGATGGTCGCGCCCGGCCAGTATTCTGAGTTGATCTACCACTTCAACCTTCTACGTACCCTCGAAGATATGTTCGACCTCCCTTACGCCGGAGTTAGCGGAAGCTACCAGCCCATCACCGACGTTTGGACCATGGGAACGCCCACGCCTAGCCCCACACCAACATCGACTCCTTGTTCGGTGGCTAGCACCAATTTGAGCTGTGGCAGCACGATTGATTTCCAGCCAACGGACTTCGTTATCAACGTGAGCTGCCCCGTCGATCCGGCAACTGTCCATACAAGCTCTTTCACTGTGAACAACATCCAGCCCAACACATTTTTGTTAACCAACAATAATCTGCAGATCACTTTTCACTTCAACAGTTCGCCAGTGGTGCAGGGCCTCAACACCATGCATGTCCCCGCTGGCGGCTTTACTTGTTGCGGGGGTCCAGTGCTCGAATTCAACTGCACATTCCTTTACGAGGCGCCGACACCGACCCCTACTCCTACTGCAACAGCTACACTCACGCCAACCATGACACCAACACCGACCGCAACAGCAATTGCGAGTGCGACGATGACCCCTACTGCAACAGCTACACCCAGGCCAACGCCTACACCAAGAGCTGTTCTGACGCCGCGGCCGCGGCCCACCGCGCCACCGCGCCCGATACTTGCGCTAGTGATCTTGTCGGGAGCCCGCCGATGAGCAGCTCAAGGCTCTCTCGCTTGTGGTAGGGCGCGACCGCCGGGCGCGCCGAAGCGGACGGACGGCTCGGCGATCCGTCCCTACCATTCACACGTGGATCGCTCCTTTGGTTATTCGCAATCGCGGCATGAAGATCCAACGGTGGTCTGGCGCTCCGCGCAAAAAAATTAGTGTCCAATCGCCTTCAATCATGGTTAGTAGAAACTGATGAAAACGCATGCCAGATCGAATCTCCAGTTCATAGCCTTTACCATTGGGCTGTTATCGCTCGCGACACTTCCCGCTATTGCGGCTACTCCGCAGTATGACATTTATGATATCGGTGTGATTGACGCCGGCGATGATGCCTCCCAGGGATTTGGTGTATCGCACGGTGGAACTGCAGTGGGCCGTTCGATACGCACCAGCGGAAGTCAGGCGTTCAGCTGGACACTGCAGGGCGGCATCGTTGGATTGCCAAATCTGGCTGGGCGGAATCACGCGGTCGCGAATAGCGCGGCTGAAAATCTTGCCGTAGGGACTGCAGCCAGGCACACTTTTCGGCAGCGATAGATTGCCGGTCATGTGGTTGAATGGAGTCGTTTCCCAGCTGCCGCTGCCGCCGGGCGAGACGCTCGGCGACGCGAACTCGGTAAACTTTTCGGGTATTGCAGTCGGCTCTGTGGATGCCGGAAGCAACCAGCGGGGCGCAGTCTACCTCGGTAGCGGCGGTGGGATCATTACAAGAACCACACCGACCGGATGTTTCTTCGTCACGGCGTTCGGCATCAACGACTCAACAAACGCCCGCATCGTGGGCCAGGGGATCGATCCAAACAATGCTGCGCGCAACGTTGGTATCGTCTATGACATCGGTGCTAACGACGCATTCGAGGTTGGTGCGTTGCCGGGGTTCAATGGAGCGCTTGCGTTCGGTGTGAGTAACACCGGTTACGTCGTTGGCTCGAGCATGCTAAACCAGGGATCGGGTCTGCCGTTTATCTGGTCGGATCAAGGCGGAATGGTTGCCATCCCACTCGCCACAGGTACCAGCGAAGGGTCCGCGCGCGCGGTCAATTCAGCCGGCTGGGTGGTGGGAAACGATTCGTCAGCGTTCTCGATTCCGTTTCTTTATGACGGAACAAACACTTATCGCCTTGCCGATCTCATCCCACCGAACTCGGGCTGGGATTTGTCGATGAATACTTCGTCGTCGGCAGACGGCATTAGCGAAGACAATGTCATCGTCGGCACCGGTGTGCACAACGGCGAAACTCACGCGTATGCGATGGTGCCCGTGGGGCCCAGCCCGACACCCACGCCAAGTCCAACCGCTACGCCCACCGCGACTTCAACACCCAAGCCAACTCCGACTGCTACGCCCACAGCAACTCCGACACCCGCGCCACGAGTTACTCCTACACCAAGGACGCGCCCAACTCCGCGACCGCGACCGTAATCCTCACCGACGATGGTAGGGCGCGACCGCCGGGCGCGCCGTACACGGGAATTTCTCAATCAGTTCGCATCCGAACCTGGATCAGAACACCGATGACAACTCCCGCGCGATAACGAGAACACCAACGCTGGCGCGCCCGCCGGTCGCGCCCTACCACTCTTACTTGTCATTCGTGTTTACGAACGGCAAGATCGTCTGCAGTTATGGATGAAACACATCGCGACGATCCCCACGCCCCGCTGAGTTATTATGGTGCGCGGCGCATCGTTTGGGTGGTCTTTTTCGTATTTATCGCCTGGCTAATCCTGCGAGCGCTGCAACCTATAATCCTGCTGTTCGCGCTGGTTTTTCTTCTGGCGATGGTTCTGAACCCGATCGTCGTTTGGCTACAGAAACATCGCATACCACGCTTCGTGAGTGTCATCCTGGTGATGCTGGCGCTGATTGCCGTCGCAACGACCATCGCCCTGTTTGCTATTCCGCCTCTGAGCCGACAACTGCAGGAACTCATGCACAGCACACCCAACATGTGGCACGGCATTCGCAGCCCGGATCGAGTCGGTAACGAAAAATTATCCGGAAGTTCGCGAAGCGTTGCCGCGGACGGACGAAATAGCCGGTAAAGTCGGGGCAACTGCGGCTACAGTTGGAAATTTATTACTGCAATCGACGCTCGGGCTGGTGGGAGGTGTGGCCAGCGCGTTGTTGGCGATTTTGTTGCTGGTTTTCGTGCTGGCGAATCCGCGCCCGCTCGTAACTGCGTATCTGGCGCTTGCGCCCGATCGTTATCGCAAGCAGGCGCACCAGACTCTCGAACGAATGATGCGACAAATGATCGCATGGGCGCGAGGTGTCGTGATCAACGGCGTTATTACCGGCGTTTCGATCGGTTCGCTGCTTTGGTTCGTTGGCGTGCAGCCGGCGCTCATATTCGGCGTGATCGCTTTTCTCGGTGAGTTTTTGCCAAATATCGGCGCATTTCTTGTTTCCATTCCCATTTTGCTGGTCGCATTGAGCATGGGAGCGACAAAATTCTGGCTGGCGCTCGGCGTAATTGTCCTGGTCTATCAGGTTGAATTAAACGTCCTGGTGCCCGGCGTGCTTGGCAAAGAAATGCGGCTGCACCCGGTGAACATTTTGTTTTTTACACTCGCGACCGCCGAGTTGTTCGGGTTCTTGGGATTGTTTCTTGCGGTCCCTGCTGCGGCGCTGGTGCAAATCGTCATCGACGAATTCTATTTGCAACCGCGCAAGATAGATGCCGCCGCGCTCGACCGGGAAGCTGCCGCTCTGGTCGAGGGCAGGAGGTGACAAACTCACAAGCGTCCACGTCAGATCCCCGTTAGCCACGGACAAAACATCTGTCCTGCCGGCATTTAGACGTCGCGGCGGCAAATGGTTGAAGAGAAAAGTTTTGACATTTCCCCATCCGAATTCAGTAAAACCGGGATACGGAGGAATTCATTTTATCATGCCAAAGATCAAATTAACCCTGAGCGGTTTCATGTTTCTGTTGCTTCTGCTGTTCGGTTTGTCCCGCGTATTTTCGCGTAATCCCGACACAAAGAACAGTCACAATGGCGACGCCCCGAGTGGCACACTTCAAAAGATGATCGTGGAAAACGCGAACGTAACGATGCAACTCGATCTAAACGGATTGAATGGGAGCAATTCCCTCGTGGCAAGGCCTGTCACTCTGCAATTCACCGTCGCGGCCAATTCCTTCTTTCCCATTCTCGTTTTTAATGATCTGCTGCGCGGAGTTAAGCCGGGCTCAATGGCCTTGATCCCGCAAAATGTTCCGGCACTCCCTGTGCGATTAGGTGCGTCTGTCAAGCAACTCGTAGTCGAAAAACTTCCGTCGAATCAATCTTTCGGTCTTGCCGTACGCGACAGCAAGACGGGTTTCACTTTTTTCGATGTTGCCGGAGGCGATTACGATTACAACGCCAACGCACGGTCGCTTGGCATTGAAGGTGGCCGACTCCTTATTTCGAAAGAGTTTGCTAACGCTCTCGGTCGCCCATCGGACGCCGGCTCAGTCGTTGGAAAAATTTCAGTCGGCGCCGCGATGCAGCCTATCGAGATCACCCAAGTGGTGAACGGCAAGCGTACGTCGGTGGTCGAGCCCCCCTTGAGCCAACGTCCGGTCGAGCGCCTACCCTTGTGCCCGGGCCCGATATTATCGTTGGGGACCTGCCGGACATGGTGCAAATCGGGAACACGGGGACACAGGTCGGCCTGGGGGTGGCAACGACTTCCTGCAACAACGGCGATCAGCCGGTCGACTTTTTCGCATTACCAGACACAGATCACCCGTTCTTTCCGCAAAATCTTTATCGGATGAGCGGTGGCGCAGATAACACCCAGCGGTTCGAACAAATTGGTCAGTCCTGGATCAAGCACACATTCGGCGCGGACGAAGACGACGACTGCAACCTTGGCTGCAACACAAATAATTGCACGCAGTTCTCACAGCTATGTCCGGGCTGCTCCGATCCGTATCTCGCTAACGAGAACGGAGATTGGGACCTGCTTGGTTCGCGTGCCTGGGCCAATCCTTTCACCGGAGCTTTCCCATCTAATCCAGATCCAACCAACCACAATGGGCACGTTCATGACGACGTATCGCACCGGATTCGCGTTAATATCAGCGATCTGAACACAACGCTCAATACAGGTGCAACCTATTTCGCGGAAGCGGCCTACCTGGACCCGCTTGAGTATACGTGGTGTCAGACCCATCCAGGGCAGTGCAACATGTATAACAACGCTTCCTACCATCAGTTCCATGTTAGCGGCACAGCGAACTTCACATTTTCCCCTGTTGGCCAGACCGTGAGAATGCAGCCTGCCATCATGGCATGGACAGGGGCGACGGTAAATCAGGTGCAGCCTGATCCGGGAAACGATGGCGTCTCGTTTGTGGGCTACAAAGTGACCAGTCCCGCGCCGGGAGTCTATCACTATGAGTATGCCGTGTACAATTACAATCTCGATCGCAGTATTCAATCCTTTAGCGTGCCTTTGGGCGCCGGAGCCAATCTTAGTAACATCGACTTTCACGCGCCGCCTCAGGAACCTGGCTGGGCAAATGACGGCACGTTTAACAACCAGGGTTACAGCAGCATGCCCTGGGCTGTCACTCAGGCGAGTGATTCCATAACCTGGAACAGTGAAACGTTTGCGCAGAATCAGAACGCAAATGCGATTCGCTTTGGCACCCTGTACAATTTCCGGTTTGACGCCGATCAACCCCCGCAAAGTGCCGATGCGACAGTAGGATTCTTCAAGACGGGGTCGCCAATGACTGTTGCAATCCAGGCGCCGGCAGGCGGCGCAACGCCTACAGCGACACCTACCGCTACGTCCACGCCGACTGCAACTGCGACAGCTACTGCAACACCCCGGCCCACTCCAACACCAAGGAACGGTCCTTCGCCGAGGCCGCGTCCAACGCCGCTACCGCGTCCCTAGCCGTTCTCCGCACACTCATTAAAACAGTAAGGAGGTTGTTATCATTCTTTTTGGCTTGTCTCGCAAACACCGAGCAATGACCACTTAAGTTTCCCCCATTTCACCCAACAGGAGGATCCACCACAATGTCAAAGATATGGCTTACCGGCTTCGTTTTGCTGTCAGTTCTTTTCTTCGCTAACGCTTCGGAAAATCAAGCGACTCAGCCCCAACAAAACGCTTCAGAAGCGCTGACTGGAACACTTCAAAAGATGATTGTCGAAGAGGCGAGCGTAACGATGCAACTCGACCTCAATGGATTGAATGGAAGCAATTCTCTGGTGGCAAGGCCAGTGATCCTGCACTTCGCTGCGGCGCCCAATTCTTTCTTTCCCGTTCTCGTCTTTAACGATTTGTTACGCGGGATCCAGCCCGGCTCGATGGCACTGGCTTTGCAAAACTCCTCTCCGGCCGGGGTCGATATCCCCGGCTACAACAATCTGCCCGCCGCGCTACGCTCGTCTCTTAGGCGGCTGACAGTGGAAAAACTTCCTTCAGGCCAAGGCTTTGATCTTGCAGTTCGCGACAGCAATACAGGATTCACTTTTTTCAATATCGAAGGACACCAGTACCATTACGATGCCGCCGCCCGGTCGTTTACAATCACTGAAGGCAGGCTTCTCATATCAAAACAGTTTGCCAATGCGCTTGGCCGTCCAACCGACGCCGGTGCGGCCGTTGGAACCGTCTCCATTGGCGCGGCAATGCAACCGATCGAGATCACTCAGGTCGCTAACGGGCAACCGCAATCAGTGGTGATGCCGCCCCTGCAACACACGTTTAGTCCAGAAACGTCAGCGAACCCAGGGCCGGATGTTATCGTTGGAAACATTGAAGACGTGGACCAACAGGGAAACACCACGACACAGGTTGGTCTGGCAATAGGAACCGACTCTTGCGACATTGGCGATCAACCGGTCGATTGGTTCGCGTTACCAAATACCGATCACCCCGTCGTGCCACAAAATCTTTATCGTATGGCCGGCGGAGCCGACAACACCGAGCGCTTCGAACAAATTGGCCAGTCGTGGATGAAACATACCTTTGAGGCATTGGAAGAGAGCGTTTGCAGCACTTGTAACACCAGTGGTTGCCAGACAGGCACACATTTGTGCCCAGGCTGCTCCGACCCTTACGTGTCAAGCCTGAATGGCGACCAGGGCAGCATCGGCTCGCGCGCGTGGATCAATCCCTTCACCGGATCATTCCCATCGACCGCCAACAACCACAACGGGCACGTTCACGACGGCGTCTCACATCGGATCCTGGTTAACATGACTGACTTGAACACAACTCAGAATCCGGGCGCGACCTATTTTGGAGAAGCTGCCTATATTACTCCGCATGAATACACCTGGTGCCAGTCGCATCCCGACCAGTGCAACATGTTTAACAATTTCTCCTATCGTGAGTTCACTGTCAGCGGCGGCCCCACGAATTTTAACTTTACACCTGTTTCCAGCACCGTGCGTATGCAGCCTGCTATCCAGTTTTGGGCGGGTACGGGAGCGACGGTGACCCAGATCGAACCCGATCCCGGAAACGATGGTATTTGGTTTATGGGCTACAAGGTAACCAACCCTTCCAAAGGAGTCTGGCACTATGAGTACGCTTTGTTTGATATGAACCTGGACCGTTCCATCCAATCGTTCAGCGTGCCTGTAGGTAGTGGCGTTAACATAAGTAATATCGATTTTCACGCTCCTCCTCAGCATCCCGCCTGGGCAAACGACGGCACGTTTAACAGTCAAGGTTACAGCAGTGCTCCCTGGACTGTTACTCAGGCGGCCGATTCCATAACCTGGAACAGCGAAACGTTTGCGCAGAACCAGAATGCGAACGCGATTCGCTGGGGCACGCTGTATAACTTCCGATTCGACGCCGACCAGGCGCCGAATCCTACAGATGCAACGGTCGGCTTCTTTAAGACCGGCTCACCAATTGGAGTTGTAATTCAAGCCCCTGGGCAAGTGCCAACTCCGTCGCCAACGCCAACCCCGACAGCCTCACCGACGGCCTCACCAACTGCGACGCCGACACCAACCCCCACACCTACGGCGACCGGGACGCCGCCGGCTTGCATTGTTGTTAACGGCGGTTTCGAAACCGGTAGCTTACCACCTTGGACCAACACCGGAGATACCTCGTTCACCAGTGTCAACACCGACAACCCGCACTCAGGAAGCTTCTCACTGGAAACCGGTCCGACTTCCAGCGACGGTTTTATTGATCAGACCCTCCCGACCGTGGCGGGCCAGGCGTATGACGTGACCTTTTGGCTCGAGAATGACGACACCTCTGAAGACAACAGATTTGGGTTTTCTTTTGGTAGTGTCACCCTCGTAGCGGAGGCGACTCAGAGCGGCTTTACGTATACGCAATTTACATTTACCAATGTGACGCCCGGAGCGAACGCTGACCTGCATTTCATATTCTACAACCCGCCCTCTTACTTCCACCTGGATGACGTGTGTGTCACTCCCAGCGGCGGCGGGGGTACACCTACGCCAACACCTACTCCGACTGCAACTGCTACAGCTACGGCCACTGCGACAGTTTCGCCCACGCCCACAGCTAGTGCTACGTCGACTGCGACTCCCACAGCGACTGCCACTCCGCGGCCGACTCCGACGCCGAGATCAAACCCGTCGCCAAGGCCTCGCCCCACTCCTTTGCCGCGCCCGTAGCTGGTGACGATCGACTGGTGGAACGCGTTGTCCTCCGTAAAGGAGCGTTGGCTCCCACGGAGCTTTACGCTCAACGCGTTGGTATCCTTGCGGCTTCGCCGTTTGATCTCTGCGCCTTCGGCGCCTACATTGTCATCATCTTCAGAGAAGCCGACCCACCTGACTGGAACGCCGCAGGAGTGTCAAAAATGTTTTTTGCTTCTGTCGCGAGCACGTGAGACAAATTACGACTTAATCTCCGCCAGGGCTTAACCAGGAGCATCCACACTATGTCAAAATTAACCCTTACCGGCTTCGCACTGCTGTCAGTTCTATTTTTCGGAAACAGCTCGAAAAATTACGCAGTACAGCCGAAGCAAAACGCTTCCAGCGGAACGCTTCAGAAAATGATTGTCGAAAACGGCATTGTGACGCTGAACGTGGATCTCAACGGGTTGAATGGCAGCACTGCCCTGATCACGAGACCTGCCTCGCTCCAGTTCGCTGCCGCGACGAATTCGTTTTTTTCGATTCTTGTCTTCAATGACCAGTTGCGCGGAGCCGAGTCGGGCTCAATCGCGATGGTCCCCCGGGGCCGACCGGTTGGGCTGCTCCCTTCATTGTTAGCGACCTCTCTTAAGCAGCTGGTCGTCGAAAAACTGCCTGCGGAAGCCGCTTTCGACATGGCTGTGCGCGACGCGAAAACAGGCTTTACGTTTTTCAATATCGAAGGACAACAGTACAATTACGATGCCAGAGGGCAGTTCCTTGATGTTCAAAATGGACGGCTTCTGATATCAAAAGAGTTTGCGGCGGCTCTCAGCCGTCCCGCGGATGCCAATTCCGCCATTGGAAAAATCTCCATCAGCGCACGGATGCAACCGATCGAAGTCACGCAACTGGTCAATGGTGAACCCCAGTCGATGATTATGCCAGCGCTGCCTGGTCCGAATCCCGGGACGACACCCGGTCCCGACGTTATCGTAGGGGATTTACCCGCCATGGCGCAGTTTGGCAGTGCCGGCACGCAGGTGGGAGTTGCTGTGGCAACAACTTCCTGCAACCAGGGAACCATAGACTTGGATTGGTTCGCATTACCGCAGACGGATCATCCAGTCATTCCGCAAAATCTCTATCGGATGAGCGGCGGCGCCGATAACACCGAACGGTTCGAACAAATTGGCCAGTCCTGGCTTAAACATGCGTTCGAAGCGTTGACGCAGGACATCTGTAACCTGGGTTGTAACGGCGTCGGCGGGTCTCATCTTGGCTCCGGATGTTCGGACCCGTACTCTGCCAGTTTAAATGGCGGCCAAACCGGCATCGGATCGCGCGCATGGGTCAATCCCTTTACCGGCGCGTACCCATCCACGGCGAACAACCACAGCAGCCATTCACACGATGGTGTGTCGCATCGGGTCAGGGTTGAAGTCGATGACCTGAACCAAAACCTGAATCAAGGCGCGACGTACTTCGCCGAAGCCCAGTATGTCACTCCCCACGAGTACACGTGGTGCCAGGCCAATCCCGGGCAATGCAACATGTACAACAATGTTTCTTATCGCCAGTTCAGCGTCACCGGCACAACGAGCTTCTCATTTTCACCTCTCGGTTCCACGGCCCGGATGCGACCAGCCTTCATGGCGTGGCCAGGTATGACATTCAACCAGATCGAACCTGACCCGGGAAATGATGGTATCTGGTTCATGGCTTACAAAGTGACGAATCCAAGTCCAGGACTATGGCACTATGAGTATGCCTTATATAACGAGAACCTGGATCGAGCTATCCAATCGTTTAGTGTGCCCTTGGGACCAGGTGTTAACATCAGTAACATCGGCTTTCATGCGCCGCCTCAGGAACCTGGCTGGGCAAATGACGGCACTTCTAACAATCTGGGTTACAGCAGTGCGCCATGGACCGTGAGTCAGGCGCCCGATTCCATAACCTGGAGCAGTGAAACATTGGCGCAGAACCAGAACGCAAATGCGATTCGCTGGGGTACACTTTATAACTTCCGATTTGACGCCGATCAGCCGCCACAAGACGCAAGCGCCGTAGTAGGCTACTTCAAGACCGGATCGCCCACGACAGTCGCGATCCAGGGACCTTTCGGCGGCGGAGGCGGCTCACCAACTCCAACACCAACTGCAACGGCAACGGCGACCGCTACAGCCACATCTACCCCTACGGCTAGCCCAACAGCAACTGCGACGCCACGACCTACTCCAACGCCAAGGAATAGTCCGCCACCGAGACCTCGCCCGACTCCGTTGCCTCGTCCATAGCTGCAAGGGAACGCGTTGTCCTCCGTAAAGGAGCGTGGCCGCGTAAATCCACAAGTTGCCATCACATGCCCGTCGCCTTCTACGCGGCGTGGCTCCCGACGGAGTTTTACGCTCAACGCGTTGGGTGCATAACCGCGCCTTCAGCGTGATATCTGCGCCTTCGGCGATTACTCGTCATCGTCTTCGGAGAAGCCGATCCACCTTCGGCTCATTCTCGCGCGGCGAAATTTGCGGAAGAATGTTCTTTACTTGTGCGGTCATGCCATGAGAAAAATGACTTCGCTCAAGCCTAGCCAAACTCACCACAACCAGAGGACTCCATTACAATGTCAAAGTTAACGCTCACCGGTCTCGCGCTTCCGCTGTTTCTGCTGTTTGCATCCCCGCCGGCAAGCGCTCCGAAAGCTTTCGGCGCAACGAAGGAAACTGCCGAAAGTCAGGCGCAGGCGGGCACACTTCAAAAGATGATCGTCGAAAGTGGCAGCGTCACAATGGATCTTGACGGCAATCAACTGAGCGGAATCGGCCCCGTTCCGGGCAGACCGGCAACACTGCAATTTTCCGTCGCGGCTAATTCATTTTTTCCAATTTTGGTTTTCAATGACCAGTTGCGCGGCTCAGAACCGGGCTCAATCGCGCTCGTCCCGGCGGGCGGGGTCAACGTCCCCGGCTACAATCTGCCCGTGGCGCTTGGCGCGTCGCTCAAGCAGTTGGTAATCGAAAAACTTTCTTCGGATCAACCTTTCGATCTTGCGGTGCGCGACGGCAATACCGGATTCACGTTTTTCAACGTCGAAGGCCACCAATACGATTACGATCCCGCGGCAAAGTCGCTTTCTATCACTGGAGGCAGGCTACTCATTTCAAAGGAGTTTGCCAAAGCGATGGGCAAACCATTGGACGCCGGCTCGGGAGCTGGAACACTCTCCGTCGGCACGGTGATGCAGCCGACCGAGATCATGCAGGTTGCTAATGGTCAGCCTCAGTCGCTGGTGATGCCATCGGTGCAACGTGCAGTCGGTCCCGGAGTCCCGAACCTTGTGCCCGGCCCGGATGTTATCGTTGGGAATATTCAGAATGTGGTACAACAAGGGAGCGCCGGGACACAGGTTGGTTTGGCGATAGGCACCGACTCTTGTAACAATGGCGATCAGCCGGTCGATTGGTTTGCGTTGCCTCAAACCGATCATCCTCTCGTCCCGCAAAATCTTTATCGGATGAGCGGCGGCACGGATAATACCGAACGCTTCGAACAAGTTGGTCACTCGTGGATGAAACATACCTTTGAGGCATTGGAAGATACAGTTTGCGGCCCGTGTAACACCAGTGGTTGTCAAACAGGCACGCATCTATGCCCGGGCTGCTCCGACCCGTACGTGTCGAGCCTGAACGGCGATCAGAATAGCATCGGTTCACGCGCCTGGGTCAATCCCTTTACTGGCTCGTTCCCATCGACCGCTAACAACCACAGCGGCCACAACCACGACGGCGTGTCGCACCGGATCAGGGTCGAGGCCAGCGACTTGAACACGACGCAGAATCCGGGCGCAACCTATTTTGGAGAAGCCGCCTACATTAGTCCGCATGAATACACCTGGTGCCAGAGTCATCCTGGCCAATGCAACATGTTTAACAATGTCTCCTACCGTAACTTCTCGGTAAGCGGCACCACCAGCTTCACGTTTACAGCTCTCGCTAACACAGTGCGAATGCAGCCCGCCATCCAGGCCTGGGCAGGTACCGGCGCCACTGTGAACCAGTTCGAACCCGATCCAGGAAACGATGGCATTTTCCTGGTTGGCTACAAGGTGACGAATCCGTCTACCGGCGTCTGGCACTATGAATTCGCGATCTATGACGAAAATCTCGATCGCGCGATCCAATCTTTCAGTGTGCCCATTGGGCCTGGAGTGAACGTCAGTAACATCGGTTTTCACGCCCCGCCTCAGGAACCTGGTTGGGCAAACGACGGCACGTTTAACAACCTGGGCTATAGCAGCACGCCATGGAATGTTACCCAGGACTCAAGCTCCATCACCTGGAGCACGGATACCTTTGCGACCAATCAGAACGCCAACGCGGTTCGCTGGGGAACGCTGTATAACTTCCGGTTTGATGCGGACCAGTCGCCAAACCCGACGGATGCCACGGTTGGCTTCTTTAAGACTGGCGGGCCGATGCCGGTTCTAATTCAGGCTCCAGGGGGTGTACCGACACCGTCCCCTACGCCCACACCTACCGCAACCCAACAGTATCTCCTACAGCTTACCGCTACGTTCACACCCACCGCGACAGCGACTGCCACGGCTACTTTTACGCCAACGCCTAAGCTACAGCTACCTTCACGCCTACGCCCACGGCTACTGCTACGCTTACTCCAACGCCGACAGCTACTGCGACCGCGACGGCCACTCCACGCCCAACTCCGACACCGAGGTCTAGTCCACCGCCGCGCCCGCGTCCCACTCCCCCGCCGCGCCCGTAGCGCGAGCGATCAGTCCGAAGTGATTAGTAACCCAGGTTGCCGCGTCGCAGCTTCTCGAAGCCACCTGATCAGGTGACCAGGGCGAGATCGGTCCCGTCTGGGCGAGCGATTAGGGGCGCACCGCCTCGAGTGCTGGCAATCGCGCCTCGCGATGGCGGACTTCTTCCTGAACAACACTCCGAGCCTGGCTACATGAAGATGTGAAAAATATCACTCTCTTTTTGTAGAGGCATCAGTCCCGGCTGCGCGACGTTTTATGCAGGTGGCACACATGTAGCAGCACCACAGCATCAGTTCGTCCTTAATGCCTCGCGAAAAGTTTTTCAAAAACATCTTTGCTTCTGCTACGACCGCATGAGAAAACTTACGCCTTCGCTCGTATCCGCTTCACCACCAAAGGGAATTTACTTATGTCAAAGATAACGCTTACAGGTTTCGCACTGCTACTTCTGTTTCTCGGAAACAGCACAGGAAATTACGCAGCCGCCTCCGGCAGGGCTACGGCGGCCAAGGCCCAATTCAAACAAACCGCTCCAGAAAGCCAGCCTGCCCGCCGTAGTCTTGATCAAGGCGGGACCGGCACATTTCAAAGAATGATCGCCGAAAACGGCAGTGTTACGATGGATTTTGATTTCAACCGGCTGAACGGAATCAACTCAGTCGGGGGAACGCCTACCACAGTGCATTTTGCCGTAGCTGCCAATTCCTTTTTCCCTATTCTGGTTTTCAACGATCAGTTGCGCGGCCCCGAGCCGGGCTCAATGGCACTCGTCGCCGAAGCCCAACCGGTTCCCCAGCTTCCTGCTGCGCTCGCCGCATCTTTCAAACAGCTCGTTATCGAAAAACTTTCGCCGGACGCGCCGTACAGACTTGGCTGTGCGCGACGCCAAGAGTGGCTTCACGTTTTTTAAGATCGAAGGACATCAGTATGATTATCAATCCAACGCGCGGTCGCTCAGCATCACCGGCGGCCGCCTCGTAGTTTCGACAGAATTCGCCGAGTCCCTTGGCCGCCGATCGGATGCTGGTGCGGTTGCCGGTAAAATTTCCATTGGCGCAGCGATGCGACCCATCGAGGTCGTACGCCTCGACGAAAACGGCGATGTTAAATCCGCGGCATTGCCAGCGATGAACCAACCCGGCGTTGGCAATGTCCCCGGCCCGGATGTAATCATCGGCGAGCTGATCGGCCTGGAACAATTGGACAGTGGTGCAGTAAATGGTCGCGTGGGGCTCTCATTGGGAACCGATGCCTGCAACAAAGGGACAATCGACGTGGATTGGTTTGCCTTGCCGAACAACGACCACCCCTTTATTCCGCAGAATCTTTACCGAATGAGTGGCGGCGCAGACAACGCTGAGCGGTTCGAACAACTTGGCCAGTCCTGGGGTAAGCATGCATTCACAGCGGCGTCATCAAACACCTGCGGCTTTGGATGCAATGGTGTAAGCGGACAGCATCTTGGCTCTGGCTGCTCCGATGCATACGGCGCGCGGCTTAAACGGCGGCCAGACCGGCATCGGTTCGCGCGCATGGGTCAATCCCTTCACAGGAAGTTTCGTAGGCTCTACAGCGAACAATCACAGCGGTCACGTTCATGACGCAACATCACATCGAATGCTGGTGGACACGACTGACCTGATTCCTGCCCAGAACCAGGGCGCCCTCTATTTTGCCGAAGCGCAATACATCGTCCCGCACGAATACACCTGGTGCCAAAGTCATCCGGGCCAGTGTAACATGTACAACAATGCTTCCTACCAGCGGTATAACGTCGGTGGCGGCCCTACAAACTTTACCTTTAGCGCCTCTGGCGCCACTATGCGCGAGCAGCCAGCGATCATGGCCTGGACCGGCGCGACGGTGATTCGGGCTGAGCCGGACCCGGGTAACGACGGCATCTGGTTTATGGGTTTTAAAGTGACGAACCCCAGTACAGGCGTCTGGCACTATGAATACGCGCTCTATAACCAGAACCTCGATCGTGCCATCCAATCGTTCACCGTGCCGCTTGGGCCAGGGGTAAATATATCTAACATCGGATTTCATGCGCCGATTCAGCATCCCGGCTGGGCCAATGATGGCACACTCAATAACCAGGGTTATAGCAGCACGCCATGGAATGTAACCCAAGACTCAAGCTCCATAACATGGAACTCGGAAACATTTGCGCAGAATCAGAACGCCAACGCGATTCGCTTTAGCACACTATACAACTTCCGGTTCGATGCAGACCAACCGCCAAACCCCACGGATGCAACGGTAGGCTTCTTTAAGACCGGCGGCCCCATGCCGGTTCTAATTGAAGCTCCTGGGAGTGTGCCGACACCGTCGCCTACGCCAACGCCGACAGCCAGCCCGACACCCACGCCGACGGTGACCCCAACGCCGACAGCCTGCGCCGGCCTTAACATAACTCAGATAGGCGGCAGCATTGTGCCGGGCACAACTGATAGCGGCAATCACGGGGATGACCAGGTAACCAGCGTTCCGCTCCCTTTCCCGTTCACCGCCTGTGGAGCGACGACCAACAGCATCAACGTGTCCTCTAACGGCAATGCTCAGTTCAACACAAGCGATTCGGCGTTCACTAACGTTTGCCTGCCGTGGAGCGGCCACGACTGTAGCATTTTCCCGTATTGGGACGATCTACGAACGGATTCAAACAGCGGCTGCTCGAGCTTCCCGGGCGGCAGCTGCGGTGTCTATACCTCTGTGACCGGTAGTGCCCCCAACCGCATCTTCAACATCGAATGGCGCGCTGTTTATTTCGCCGACGCGAGCACCACGGCCAATTTCGAGCTGAGGTTATATGAAGGCCAGAATCGGTTCGATGTAGTTTACGGCGATACGGCAGCCGGGAATACGAGCGCCACGGCGGGAGTGCAGAACAACGATACTTGTTTTGCTCAGTATTTCTGCAACGGCGACGGTGGACCCCCTGCCGGCGGCTGGACCGTTGGTCCAGCAGGTACGCCGAGCCCAACGCCAACAGCTACACGACAGCTACTGTAACTCCAACTGTTACAGCAACAGCTACGCCTACTGTTACAGCTACCGCGATGGCTACTGCTACTGCTACAGCCGACGACCACAGCGACCCCCACCGCAACCGCGACGGCAACGGCTACACCCGCACCTAGCTCTACTCCACGACCTTCACCTACGCCAAGGTCCTCCCCCCCAGCAAGACCCCGGCCAACTCCGCCGCCGCGACCGTAGCTGATCACGATGAAGGTGGAACGCGTTGTCCTCCGTCAAGGAGCCTTGGCCGCGTAAATCCACAAGTTGCCATCACATATCCTTCGCCTTCTACGCGGCGTGGCTCCCACGGAGCTTTACGCTCAACGCGTTGAACGCATAACTGCGGCTTGGCCTGATATCCGCGTCTTCGGAGAAGCCGATCCACCTCGCGTCTTTCGAGGCAGTTGGATTTCCCCAACAATCTTCTTCCTCATGCCGTAAGCGTGTGAGAAAAACTAGCTCTCCAAACTTTAGCTCGCTTACCAACCAAATGAATTCGCCATGTCAAAGATAATGCTTAATGGTTTTGTCCTGCTGCTTCTTTTCTTTCTTGGGAACAGCTCCGGAAATTACGCAGCTGCCACCGGCGCGCTTCAAAAGATGATTGTCCAAAGCGGCAGCGTCGCGACGCATTCGATCTCAACCGGTTGAATGGAATCGCCACACCTTGCATCGGTCAATATACTGTAGCGCAGATAACCGACACTATCGTGCCGGGCACGACCGATAGCGGCAATCACGGGGACAATCAGGTAACCAACATTGCGCTGCCCTTCTCTTACACCTTGTACGACCAAACCTTTAACAGCATCAACGTGTCGTCCAACGGCAATGCGCAGTTTACGACGACCGATACGGCTTTACCAACGTCTGTCCGCTGCCGTGGACCAGTCACAACTACACCATCTTCCCGTACTGGGATGACCAGCGCACCGATGCAAACAGCGGGTGCTCGGCTTTCCCTGGTGGCAACTGCGGTGTTTTCACGTCGGTATCTGGCACTGCGCCCAACCGCATCTTCAATATCGAATGGCGCACTGTTTACTTCGCTGCTCCGACCACCACGGCTAACTACGAGCTGAGGTTGTATGAGGGCGAGGGCTCGCAGGGTCGCTTTGATGTGTTGTGGGGCGCGGTGGCTAGCGGCAACACATCGGCTACAGCCGGAGTGCAGAGACAATACGTTCCTTACTCAATACTTCTGTAACGGCTCCGGAGGTGCGACGACTGGGGGACAAAGGTATATTTATTTCCCGCCTCCCTGCCCAAGTCCAACACCAAGGTTGATTCCTACCCCGAGACCTCGCCCCACTCCTCCGCCGCGTCCGTAACGCGTGACGATCAACCGGTGGAACGCGTCGTCCTCCGTAAAGGAGCATGGCCGCATAAATCCACAAGTTGCCATCACATGTCCGTCGCCTTCTACGCAGCGTGACTCCCACGGAGCTTTACATTCAACGCGGTGGCTGCGGCTTCGCCGCCTGATATCTGCGCCTTCGTCATTTGTCATCGTCTTCGAGAAGCCGATCCACCGCTCCTTGGGCGCCACAGGATTTTTCATAATCTTCTTTACTTTCGCCGTGATGGCATGAGAGGAATTACCCCTTCGTTTTGATCCACATTCACCACAACCAGAGGACTCCACCACAATGTCAAAATTAACGCTCACCGGTCTCGCTCTCCCGTTGTTTTTACTCTTTGCCTCACCGCCGGCGAGCGCTCCTAAAGCTCTCGGCGCAACGAAAGAGACTCCCGAAAGTCAGGGACAGACCGGGAGGCTTCAAAAGATGATCGTCGAAAACGGCAGTGTCACAATGGATCTCGATGCCAACCGCTTGAACGGAATCGGCTTCACGGCGGGAAGACCCACAACCCTGCAATTTGCCGTCGCGGCTAATTCGTTTTTTTCAATCTTGGTTTTCAATGACCTCTTGCGTGGTCCCCAACCCGGATCGATGGCCTTAATCCCGGCCGAGATCAACGCTTCCGGGTACAGTTTACCAGCGGCACTGCACGCGTCTCTCAAGCAGCTCGCGATTGAAAAGCTTTCCTCGGGCGCTCCTTTCGATTTGGCCGTGCGCGACGGCAAGACGGGATTCACGTTTTTCAATATCGAAGGACACCAGTACGAATACGATGCTAATGGGCAGTCGCTCGGCATCACCGGAGGAAGGCTTCTGATTTCACAAGAGTTTGCCAGCGCGCTCGGCCGGCCGGCAGACGTCAGCGCGGCAATCGGAAGGATTTCAATCGGAGCGGCGATGCAGTCAATCGAGATCGACCAGCTCGTTAACGGCGAAGTCAAATCAATGGCCATGCCGCCCCTGCGATATGGTGCGGGTCCGGAGACGCCAACTTTGGTGCCCGGCCCCGACGTCATTGTAGGCGACTTGCCAGAGATGGCACAGTATGGAAACGACACGGTAAATCATCTTGTTGGGCTTGGGGTGGGAACCACTTCTTGTAATAACGGCGACCAGCCGTTCGATTGGTTTGCGCTGCCGCAAACCGACCATCCCGTTATCCCGCAAAATCTCTATCGGATGAGCGGTGGCGCTACCAATGACGAGCGGTTCGAACAGATCGGCCAATCCTGGATGAAGCACGCGTTTGAGGCGTTGGAAGGCGGCGTCTGCGGTACCTGTAACACGAGCGGTTGCACTACGGGCACCCATCTGTGCCCGGGTTGCTCCGATCCTTACGGCTCCAGTTTAAATGCGGGCCAGACCGGCATCGGCTCACGCGCGTGGGTGAACCCATTTACAGGCGTCTTCCCATCGACCGCCAACAATCATAGCGGCCACAGTCATACTGGCACATCTCATCGAATCACGGTGGCTAGCAGCGATCTAAACCCTGCGCAGAACTCTGGCGCGACTTATTTTGCCGAAGGGCAATATCTGACTCCACATGAATACGCCTGGTGCCAGAGTCATCCCGGGCAGTGCAACATGTACAATAACGCCTCCTACCGCCGGTTTAACGTCAGCGGCAGCGGGGATAACTACACATTTTCTACGGTCTCCGGCTTCCCCACTGTGCGCATGCAGGGTGCGATCATGGCCTGGACCGGCGCCACGGTAAACCGGCAGGAGCCTGACCCGGGAAATGATGGTATCTGGTTTATGGGTTACAAAGTGACCAATCCTTCAACTGGCGTTTGGCACTATGAATACGCGCTGTACAACCAGAACCTCGATCGCTCTATCCAATCTTTCAGCGTGCCGATTGGGCCAGGAGTAAACATCTCTAACATCGGGTTTCACGCACCGCGTCAAGAACCCGGTTGGGCGAATGATGGCACTCAGGGAAATACTGGATATAGCAGCACGCCGTGGAATGTTAGCAGGACGTGAAGCTCTATAACTTGGAACACGGAAACTTTTGTACAGAATCAGAACGCTAACGCGATTCGCTTCGGCACATTATATAACTTCCGGTTTGATGCCGATCAACCGCCAAATCCACCAATGCGACAGTAGGCTACTTTAAGACTGGAGGGCCCATGACGGTTCTCATTCAGGGACCAAGGGGTGTACCCGACACCCTCCCCTACGCCCACACCTACCGCAACGCCAACGGCGAGTCCTACAGCTACTGCTACCGCTACGTTCACCCCGACCGCGACTGCTACCGCTACAGCCACGTCAACTTTTACGCCTACGCCTACACCAACAGCTACAGTTACCCCAACAGCGACCGCTACTGCTACGGCGACAGCCACAGCTACTGCAACGGCTACGCCAACTTCGACACCTATTCCGACCGTTACACCTTCGCCGCGGCCTACGCCGTCACCCAGGGGTACTCCCCAGGCACGGCCTCGGCCCACTCCGCCACCACGTCTGCCCTAGCTGGCGTTTGCGATTCTTAATAGCAACCGGAAGGGATCGATGGAATCGTAAAAGATTATTTGTACTCGGAGTCGCGGCTGCGCTCGCCTCAGTCGGAAGTGGTTTAGCGAGCGCGGGAACCGTCAACATCAACCCGAGCAAGGATAATACTCTTTATGAATACGATCCTTCTGATGGGGATAAGAGTAATGCGCTTGGCTTTCATTTCTTCGCCGGTGAGACAGGCATGAATGAGTTACGCCGAGGCGTGCTCGCATTCGATATCGCTGGAAATATTCCGCCAGGCTCGACAATTACCGCCGTTAGTTTGAGCTTGAATATGTCCAGGACGCCGACGAACACCGCTTATGTTATGGAACTGCACAAGCTTCTTGCCGATTGGGGCGAGGGAACGTCCATGGCGTCTGGAGAAGAAGGCGACGGAGCGCCAGCTACACCTAATGATGCAACATGGCGACACCGTTTCTTCGATACAATTTTTTGGAGTACGCAAGGCGGAGATTTTTCTGCGACAGTGAGCGCAAGCCAGTTGGTCGGTGTGGTTGGTCAGTACACCTGGAGCTCAGCGCAAATGGTTGCCGATGTACAGGCATGGTTGGATAATCCGGCCAGTAACTTTGGCTGGTTGGTGTTAGGCGATGAGACCGCCATCGCCACGGCAAAGCGGTTTGATACACGCGAAAGCGCCAGTCCACCTATGCTGACGATCGAATTCATACCGGCTCCGAGAGTAGCGCCTTCACCAAAACCTCGGCCCACTCCAGCCCCCAGACCTTGATTGCAGTGATGGGCGAAAAGTGATCATTTACCGCGTTTTATGACTAAGGCTTTGTTGGCATTTATACTTGCGAGCGCGCTTGCCGGTATTGGCATTCATTTAGGCAGGGCACCGACTTCCATGGCACGAAGTCAAAATGCGATTCCCGACGCAGCACCGACGCCCACGCCTGGATCTTTTACGCATCCGCTGGTGTTTCCGCCTGTTGACACTAATGGAGACATCTCAGTGAGCATTGATGAAGGATGTGTGCAGATTCTGGATGGGCCCTGCACTAACATGTGGACGTACGGTGGCACATACCCAGGACTCACAATCCGCCGACCTACCGGCCAGCCGACCAACGTTACTTTCACCAACAATCTTGATGCGACCGCCGGCGATATGACGGTGCACAACCATGGTAACCACTCAACCGCCGACAATGACGGGCAAGCGGCTTCGCTTCCTATCCCGACTGGAGGATCGCGGACATACAGATATGATGGGTTGGAAGCGGGTGGAAATCAGCGTGGCAAGACTCAGTTTTACCATGACCACCGAATGGATGTTACCGGTCGCAACGTGTGGATGGGTCTTACTGGACTTTACATTGTGGACGATCCCGCTGATCCGTCGACGCTTCCCTCAGGCGCGTTCGATTTGCCTCTGGTAATCGCCGACCGGCAGTTCGATGCCAAGAACCAGATCCCGTACGTGTTTAACCCTAACGGTGTCACTGGTGACAAGTTTCTGGTTAACGGCGTTTACCAGCCTTACCTCGAGGTTGGCGATCGTAAGTATCGCTTTCGCATTCTGGATGCATCCAACTTCCGCACCTATTTTCTTGAGCTAAGCAATGGAGACTCCTTCATCCAAATTGGCACTGAGAGCGGTCTGCTTCCCGCACCTGTCACGCGCGCTGGCATGCGCATGGGACCAGCTGAACGTCTGGACGTGGTGGTCGATTTCGCCGATCTACTCGGACAAAACATCTATCTCGTGGATGTGCTGACTGGCACGCAATTGCTTGAGTTCCGGGTAACTCAGCACGTGACAGATGACAGCTCAATACCCGCAACGCTCCGCCCACTTCCAGATATCGGTGAGCCAACAGTAACGAGGAACTGGAGCTTCAATCAGGCAGGCGGTCATTGGGCAATCAACGGACTTCGATTCGATCCAAACCGTGTTGATGCCAGGCCAGTACTGGGCACGACTGAAAAGTGGGTGTTCACGAATCCCACAGGACAGCCACATACCGTTCATATCCATGACGTTTCCCAGCAATGTGTGAGTCGCAATGGCGGAGCATGTTATCCGTACGAGACGATGAAGGAAACTTGGTACCTCACGCCGGGCGAAACCTTAGAGGTAAAACTGAAGTTCACTGATCATACAGGGATGTACATGCTCCACTGCCACATGGTCGAGCACGAGGACGACGGAATGATGACCCAGTTTGAAGTGGTGGCTCGTGCTAATCCAACACCGAGACCCCAGCCGACTCCGCGGTCGCGACCGATGGCGCACTAAGGCAGACGCGCAAGTAGCCAAACTTGTTGCACAGTGGGCGCGCACTGCGACGTGAGTGTCAGCCTAGAAGTTTTGCCGGCTCACCTCTCCCGGTAATTCTGCCCGCCTCAAGGAGCAGTACGTCTTCGCAAATTGCGATTGCTTCCGCAGCATCGTGGGTCACAAAGAGCATCGGAATACCGAACTCGCGATGAAGCGCCTGCAGTTGCTGCAAAATGGTATTTTTTAACTTGGCGTCCAGCGAAGTCAACGGTTCGTCAAGGAGCAGCAATTGCGGCGCGGAAAGTAGTGCACGCGCGATCACGACGCGTTGATTCTCACCACGCGAAAGCGAACGGACGTGACGATGGAGTAAGTGTCCGATCTCCAAAAAATCGATGATATGATGGAACTCAAGCATGCCGTCTTTTGACTTGCCGTCGCTTCCGTAAAGGAGATTGCGCTGGACTGACAAATGGGGGAATAGCGAATCGTATTGCGGAACGTAGCCCAGCCTCCGCAGGCGAACTGGCAGCGAATAATTGCTGTCGTCGAATAACTGACCATTGAACGAGATTTTTCCGCTCTCTGGTTTGCGGAGTCCGGCAATGGTTTCCAGGAGCGATGTTTTTCCCGCGCCGGAAGGTCCGAAGATTGCGGTGCGATCGTGCTGAAGGTCAACATCGACACCGAGCGTGAATTGCTGAAGACGCAGAGTCAGTTGTCGGATTCCAAGTTTCATCCTATCGATCGTTTCTTCATGAGCAGTTCGCTCAAACACACCGCGGTGAAAGCGATGACGACGCATACGACCAGAAGACGATAGGCAGTTGCGTCGTGGCCAAGCTGCACGGCAGAGAAAATTTCGAGCGAAAGCGTTGTTGTTCTCCCCGGAATATTTCCCGCGACGAGTATCGTCGCTCCAAATTCGCCAACGGCACGGGCAAACGCCAGGACGATTCCAGCAACGATGCCGCGCGAAGCAAGTGGAAGCGTGATTGTGAAAAAGACACGCATGTTAGGAGCGCCGAGCGTTCGCGCGATCTGCTCAAGACGCTGATCGACGCCTTGGAATCCGACGCGAGCAGAACGGACAAGCAGGGGAAAAGACATCACTGCGGCGGCGAGAACGACCGCCCGCCAGGTGAACACAACGTCAATGTCGAAGTGCTGGCTTAGGAAATGTCCAATCGGGCCGCGACGTCCAAATATTTTCAGAAGCACCAATCCCGTCGCCACAGGCGGTAACACCAGCGGCAGAGTGACGACGGTCTCCACCAAAAGTTTCCCAGGCCAGTGATAGCGATCCAGCAGCCAGGCTGTAGCCAGTCCCACGGGAAGAATTAGCAATGTGCTGAACGCGCAGACGGCCAGCGTGAAACGAACGATCTGCCATTCCACTGGCGAGAACGGCATCGTCAAAACTTCACAATGAAGCCGTAACGTTCGAACGTCTTTCGGGCGTTTTCCGACTGGAGATAATCCATGAACTTCGCGGCCGCGCTTTTGTCTTTTGCATCTTTAATCAAGGCGACGGGATACCGGATCGGCGGACCTTGTTCGACTGCAACCGTAAACGCAACTCTGACTTTGCTGGAGATGTTCGCATCGGTCTTATAGACAAATCCAGCATCTACGTTTCCCGATTCTACTGCGGCCAGCGCGGCGCGAACGTTTTCAGTGGGCACAATTTTCGGTTCCAGTTTCTGCCAGAGACCAAGCCGGGTAAGATACTGCTTGGTGTAAATCCCGGCTGGCACGGCACGCGGATCAGCGACCGCGATCTTTTGTGATTTGGTGACGAGCTCTTCCGGCGAAGCAATCACGAGTTTGCTGTCGGAAGGCACAACGATCACCAGCAAATTCGAAAGCAAATCACGGCGTGTGTCGGTTGCTATCAGGCCGGCCTTTGCCAATTCGTCCATCTTCGCTTCATCCGCCGAAATAAAGATATCCGCCGGCGCTCGTTCGATAATCTGTCGCGCCAGCAGGCTCGAAGCTCCAAAATTAAACAATATTTTGTCGCCACTCTCCTTCTCGTAGGCGGAGCCAATTTCTTTCATGACATCTGTCAAGCTTGCAGCCGCGTAGACGTTTATCTCGGCGCCATTGACGTTGCACACCGCCAACATCGCCGTGAGGATCAAAACCGATATTCGCATTCTGCGGTGCCCTCGAATTGCTTATTCCTTTTCGACGGACACTTCGGTGGCCTTGATGATCGCAAAAACCTGATCACCCTCTTTCAGGTTCATTCGTTGGACTGAACTGGTTGTAATAACTGATGTTACTTCTCCAGCCGCAGTTCGAATGATGATTTCCGATACGACTTTGTCAGAAACAATTTTTTCGATGGTGCCGGGTAACCGGTTTCGAATGCTGCTGCTCATGACACGATTAGTTTCAGATTTAGCCGAATTTTGATTCGACCTTCGCAAATCGGCGGCGGTTCACGGTTTGCGGTCTCCGTGCATTCTTGCACCATCAAGCACGGATGAAAAGCGCGATTGCGATTTAGTGCACGCCCTGATTTTGGTTGCGGTTAGCACGGCCATTCCATTATCATCGCATCCTATGATCGCGAAACGAAAGACACCGGCGAAACAAACGTGGCGGCTCGTAGCGGTGCTTCTGACAGCATTCACATGGACCGCCGAATCCGGAAGCAACCAGAGTGGTGACGCGGCACCGGAAAACCGCGCGACTCACTCAATCCGAATCGTCGACCAGTACGGACGCCAGGTTCCCAGTGGAAAGCCAGACGCTGGGAGCGAGATTTTTGATGTGACAGTGGGACCGCTAGAAAACGAATTCACCTTTATGCCGGATACCGTCAACATCAGCGTGGGCGACACCGTGCGCTGGACCTGGGCGAGCGATTTTCACAGTGTCACCAGTGGCCCTGGCACGTCCTGCACTCCCGATGGGCAATTTTGTTCGCCCGATAACATGCACTGTGAAGCCGGGACCCTTAGCAACACAGGGTTTGTATATGAGTTCACTTTTACGCAACCGGGTATGTACCAGTATTTCTGCGCCTTGCACTGCTTTGCTGGAATGACTGGAGTAGTTAACGTTTTGCCAGCAGTGCGGCCCTCTCCTCAACCGCGGCCTCGTCCGACCCCTTGGCCGCGCCCGTAGCAAGCCACAGTTTTCGAAGTCATTCGACGAACCAGCCATCTTTCGCCTGCCGCGCAGCCATAGGGATTGCTGGCGGCATTGCTATGTGTGCGCTCGGGGACGAATTACGTGCTTCCCAAGGTCGATCGGCTTCTTAACGATTCAATCTACTCAGCGCACAGCGGGTAGTTCGCCGCCTGTATCAAGTTGCTGTGCTTGTTGAAAATGTTTTTCGGCCAGGTCCGTCATCCCCAGATCCTGAAGGCGCACCGCGAGCACCCAATGAAAAAGAGAATTATTAGGTGTGAATTGATCGGCCTGTTCTTCGTGAGCATCGGCTTGCTCGGTATTGCCGGACAAGCGCGCCGCACCTGCAAGCTCGTTGTTAGCCAGAGGCAAACGGGCATTACGCTGTACGGCATCGTTCCAAACCGAAACGGCTTCGTCTCTGCGCCCGAGCTGCCAGAGCGATTCGCCTTTTTCCTGGCGCGCCAGGATCAAGTCATCTCTCTCCGCCAGCGCTTCATCCAGACTCGCGCGCGCTTCTTCGTAACGCCCCAGCCGGTTAAGAATCGCGCCGCGATAATAAAGGCTCAAAGCTTTGCTCTCATCTTTCTGGTGAGCTGCGGCCGTCTGGAGCGTTTGCACGGATTGCGCGGCGTCGCCTAACAAATACTCAAACCAGGCCAGCTTTTGCACAGCTTCGTTGTTTACAAACAACGCCGCCCTCCAAGCCGTCAAATAATGCTCTTTTCCTCGAACAATGTTTTCCCGATCCGCCGGGCTGAGCCATCGGGCGGGATCGAGCTGCGCCAGGGCCAGTTCGTCGGGCAAGTGAAGCTTGTTGAATGCGACATTGCCGAGGACCTCGTGATAGCGCACCCAGCCGCAGTGCGCGTTCAACCCAGTCCACGCAAAGGCAAAGGCTGCAAACGCCCAGCCAACCTTGTGAATTTTTCCTGACGATTTCAAATTGAACCGGTAAAAGGACAACTCCCGTGTTCGAAATAATCGCCACGTTTTCAGAGTGAGAAACGTTGTGACCGCGGCGCAGCCCAGCGCCATCAAGAACGGAACCAGCGCGTAAACACCGCGTACAGCGAGGAAACTTCCCAGAAACACGAGTGCGCCGACGATCTCTTCAGGCCACGTCAACGAATAATGTCTCTTAATGGCATTCGATTTCGGCGCCAGGAGCGCCGGTTTCCCAAAGCCGAAATAAAGCGCGTCATTGGGACAAACACTGACGCAGTCCATGCATTTCATGCAGCCCGGATCGACTACCATCCCGTACTGCTTCACTTCCGCGTGCACCAACACGTTTGAAGTGCACGTGGCAGTGCAATGCCCGCATTGATTGCATGCAGGCGTAACCCGGATTTTCCCCAGCGAGAATTTGTCGGCGAGACCGAAGAAACCACCGTACGGGCAGGCATAAGTGCAAAAGCCTTTTTGCCCCAAAAAATAAACGGTAACAAACCCGCAAATAAACAGAAAGGGGATGGCTACTGCGACCGAGGGAAACGTCGCCCAAAATTTTGTGGTCACCAGATGATTAGTGAATTTGGGGATGACGGGTCCGGGGTCTGCCGTCCAAAACAAGCGATAAACCACGGGCCAGACAAACATATACAGCGCCGCAACGAGCGGGACATACACCAGGAGCCGGGACCGAAACGGCTTCGGATGAAGACGCATTTTTTTGAGCAGCCAGCCGCAGAAATCCTGTAGAGCGAGAATGTGACAACCCCAGCCACAAACAAAACGTCCGAAGATGAGCGTCGCCAAAATTGCCAGGCTAAAAAAGATGAAGCCCGCGTTTACGAACCCGTTTTGCAGGGTGTACATCGTTTCCGAAGGCTCGATCGGCGAAACCGTTCTGCCCATAAACCGCCACTGGATGATGTGCGCGACCATGAACAGGTTCAGAAGGATCAATGCGGCCGCGCGCCACCGACTAGTCTTCGATTCACGTATGCCGGTTCTGCTGAAACCGGCAACGCCGAGCACGCCGCTGGCTCGCGCCTGAATCGGTCCAGCTGCTTTCAATTCTCGGCTGACGCAACCACTTTTCACAGAGTTGGCGAATTTATCCTAGAACAGAATATTCGCCACCAACAGTCACGAAAAACCTGCCTTGCCCGGATCACAAATCTCGATTAGAAAAAAATGTGAACGCAGTGCGCGCAATAATTCTGGTAATGGCCGTGAACGCATTCTCCCTACTCCTTGCCGAGGCAGATTCTCCGAACGTGACTGGCAGTTGGAAAATCGACATTACCTTCGCTAACGACCAACATCGTTTCCTCCGCTTTGATGCACAAAACGACGGAAAAGGCACTCTGACCGTGACGGACCCGCGAGCCAAAGTTTGGGCGGGTGCAAAATCTTCCGAAGCAAAGTGGGCTCCGGGTGAGAGAAACACCGTAACGTTCTCTGGCCCAGTGGAGTTTCAAATCGGCAATGTGGGGCGTGACGCAGGAATCCTGACGCTCAAAGGAAAATTTGACACTCCGGATTCGATCGCCGGCGAAGTGGACTTCTCACCACTCGTGGGAGACGGACCTTCCAAGCAAGGGACGTTCAAAGCTGTTCGCGAAAAACAATAGCGCGAGGCTCCTCCGAATTCGCAGACGGGAAGCACCACCGACAAGACGTACGATTCGTAATTTTCGACACCATGGTGCGAACATATTGGTAACAGGATTGTTACCCTTCGAAGCGCATCGTCGCGCGTTGCGACGCTCGATTGCATCCTGAATTCCGGGCTTCCGAGAGTTCGATTTGCCAGAGAGAACTATCAGAAAAAACACTAAAAAAAGCTTGCCAAAATTTTCTGCATCCAATAAATCCTCTGCGCAGCCACACACAAACCGGAAAAAGTGTTGACATGCCGATGGCAGTTCAGCCACAATGGCGTTCTTCGCTTAAATTCCATCCACTTCAATAACCAACTTCATGAAAAAGAAATCTGCTTCAAAATCTGCCTTCTTTAATCTCCGCGTTTTAATCGGTCTGTTCATAGCGCTGGCCGGGATCTCCCTGGCGCTGGTGGGCCTCGACGCGTTCACCGCGAACCGGGCCAGCAACGCGCCAGCGCAGCAGGACCCAAAATCGTCAACATCCCAGGGCTTCCTCCTGGATTTGACTGTTCGAAGATTCACGAGCTTGGCTTCGACAAGATGGAGGGCCTTAAATGGGGACTCCTCATGATTGCCTGCGGCGAGTCAAAGGGAGGCCAGGAAGAGGAAGGTTTAGCTTCACTTCGCAATCCCTTCGCCAAGATTGCCCAGGAACTAGTGCCAACCCCTCTGGCCTATGGCGCCGCGGATGTTGACCTGGTCACGGGTACGGAAACCCCTCCGCACATTATTCAGTCGGAAACATACACTAATTCTAACCCGGATAACCCCAACGAGGTTGTTGTCGCCTACAATGACTCCCGATGCGCGGCCAACAATAACTTTTCTGCCCTATCGACTTCCACCGACGGCGGTTTGACCTTCACTCGCTTGACCACTGCTGGCGGTTGCAGCCCCTTTGCCAATACCTTTGGCGACCCTGTTGTTCTATATAACAAGCCGACCCAGACGTGGTTTACGGTCTGGCTGGATGGAAACGGCAGCTGCACCTTGGGCGGGTTCAAGTCTACCACGCCCGAGGATCCAAATAGCTGGACCCATTTCTGCGCTCACACCTCCGGCAGCGATGACCGGGAATCTGGCTGGGCCGACAACAACCCTTCCTCTCCCCACTATGGAACCATGTATGTTTCCTGGAACGACTTCAATGTTGGCGTCGGGCGCTCTGGAAGTCACCTTCTCCACTGATAACGGCACAACGTGGCACGCCCCGGTAGTAGTGAGCAACACCAGCACCTTCATTCGCGACGTGCAGATCACCGGTGATCTCTCGGGCAACGGGAACATCTACATCGCCGGCATGGACGAAGGCGGCGGCGGTTTTCCTCACAACAACATCAACCATATCTACAAGTCCACCGACGGCGGCAACACTTGGGCGAACACCTACACCGGCCCCAGCTTTCCGGGACCGGGCGTTACGGCCGTTGGATACTTCGCCTGCATGTTTCCCGACGACGGCGGCTACTGGCGGCACGAGGGCTGGGGCGAGCCTGCAGTATATAACAACGTTGTTTCCTTAGTCTACGCCCAGCACGGCACTGGCAGTGACGCCGGCGACGTCTATTACATTCGCTCTAGCGACGGCGGCGTCTACCTTTGGCACCCCATTTAAGTTGAACACTGATTCCACTACCCGGCCTCAGTGGCAGCCTAACATTTCGGTCAGCCCAAGCGGCACCCTCCTGGCGACATGGTATGACGCGCGCGAGAGCACCACTTGCACCAAAGGTAACCCAGCCGTCCCCTGTTACCGGATGTGGTCGCGCAAGTCCAACGATAACGGCCTCACATGGTTGCCGGACGATACGCTGTCGGATGTAGTCAGTCCTCTACCGGCGCAATCTGACGGGAACATCCAGCCAACGTATGCGGGGGATTACGACTATGGCACTGCGTTGTTGACCAAGCACACCACTTCATGGACCGACGGCCGCGTAGCTATTGGTGGCGCTTCTCAGCAGGATACTTTCACCGACAGAGAGCTGGTGGGTTTTGCCGTGACCACCACTGTTCCGGCCTGCAACAGCATCATTAGCACCCAGCCGACAGACTTCGTTATCAACTTCAGCGACCCGGTGGATCCAACAAGTGTCCAGGCCAGTGACTTCACTGTGAACGGAATCGCGGCGACCTCCTTCGTATTAAGTAACGGTAACACCACGATTACCTTCCACTTCAGCACTTCGCCGGTGAGCACGCAGGGCCCGCAGACGATGCATATTCCCGCGGGCGCAATTACCCGCACTTCGGACGGCATGGGCAATTTTGATTTCACCTGTACGTTCTGTTACGCCGTAACACCGCTAATGGTGGTTTCAACTAACCCACCTGACGGCGGCACTTTCTCACCACCAGCGCCGGGTGACTATAACTTTGACGTGAACTTCAATCAGCCTGTTGATCCGGCCTCGGTACAGGACAGCGATCTGACTGTGAGCGGCAACAGTGGTCCCAGCGTGACAGGGCACAGCGTAAGCGGGAGCACAGTAACTTTCACGTTGCATATCAATTTCGGGGGTAGTTTGACGGCGAGCATTGGCGCCGGCGCCATCACCGCTAATACTTGCAACATTAATGCGGCCTTCACGGGTACTTACACCGTAGAAGGCTGCCCACCGTCAAACCACTACGACATAGCGCAGATCGGCGGCAGCATCGTGCCGGGCACGACGGATACCGGCAATCACATCGACGATGGCACAACGCCCATCACACTGCCGTTCTCTTATACGTTATACGACCAGACCTTTACTGCTGCGAATGTGGACTCCAACGGCACTTTTCAGTTCGTAAGCCCTGTCTCGATCTTCACGAACACCTGCCTGCCTGACACAAGCCGCACGTATCTGATCTTCCCGTATTGGGACGACCTGCGCACCGATGCAAACCCCGGCTGCGCGAGCTTACCCTGGTGGCACCTGCGGCATTTTCACCTCGGTATCCGGCACTGCGCCCAATCGAATCTTCAATATCGAATACCGCGCCGTCTATTTTGCCGATCGACCAGCGGGCAGGCCAACTTCGAGGTGAGGTTGTATGAGGGGCAGAGTCGCTTCGATGTGATCTACGGAACACTGTGCCAGCGGCAACAGCTCTGCTACAGCCGGGGTGCAGAAAGACGCTACCACCTTTGACCAGTACTTCTGCAACGGCTCAGGTGGCGCCGCTACTGGCGGTCAAAGCTATATCCTGCAAACCTGCAGTCCGTCACCGACGCCTACCGCTAGCCCAAGTCCAACAGTAGCGACTGCGACGGCGACCGCAACAGCTACGGCCACGGCCACAGCAACTGCTACGGCAACGGCTACAGCCACCGCGACGGCTACTGGTACCCCAACGGCTACGCCGGCGCCGAGGGCTACTCCATCGCCGAGGCCACGACCGACTCCACATCCCCGACCGTAAGACCGATCGATCGGCGGTCAGCAATCAGTTATTTAGTTAGTTAGTTGTTTGGGAACTCGCGAGCGAACCTCGCGAGTTCCCTTTTTTATCCCCTGCTGTTCGCGACTATTTGCCGTGCGTACCACGCGCGTTCCTGCAAGAAATTTTCGTAGCACGCGTTCAGAGACCAGTTCGCGGGCGGCGGCCGAACGGTAGGAGCGCTTTGGTTCTCACGTCAGGGCTCCCGGCCAAACCAGGCGTGGTTTAATCGAGACTTGCAACGCCTCACGCTACTGCCGCGTGACTTGTTGATTCGGTATCGGGCTAGCGAATCGCGATCTGAGAATATTTCCATGGATTCGAACGAAAATAGTGTTGACACGTTGTCGGCGAACTAACTAAAAACTCAAACGTATCGCGGTGCGTTCAGATGGCGCAACGTGGAATTCAACCTCAACTCCGCTAACTTCATGAAAAAGAAATCTGCTTCAAAATCTGCCTTCTTTAATCTCCGCGTTTTAATTGGTCTGTTCATAGCGCTAGCCGGGATCTCCCTGGCGCTGGTGGGCCTCGACGCGTTCACCGCGAACCGGGCCAGCAACGCGCCAGCGCAGCAGGCACCCAAAATCGTCAACATCCCAGGGCTTCCTCCTGGATTTGACTGTTCGAAGATTCACGAGCTTGGCTTCGACAAGATGGAGGGCCTTAAATGGGGACTCCTCATGATTGCCTGCGGCGAGTCAAAGGGAGGCCAGGAAGAGGAAGGTTTGGCTTCACTTCGCAATCCCTTCGCCAAGATTGCCCAGGAACTAGTGCCAACCCCTCTGGCCTATGGCGCCGCGGACGTTGACCTGGTCACGGGTACCGAAACCCCTCCGCACATTATTCAGTCGGAAACATACACTAATTCTAACCCGGATAACCCCGACGAGGTTGTTGTCGCCTACAATGACTCCCGATGCGCGGCGAACAATAACTTTTCTGCCCTATCGACTTCCACCGACGGCGGTTTGACCTTCACTCGCTTGACCACTGCTGGCGGTTGCAGCCCCTTTGCCAATACCTTTGGCGACCCTGTTGTTCTATATAACAAGCCGACCCAGACGTGGTTTACGGTCTGGCTGGATGGAAACGGCAGCTGCACCTTGGGCGGGTTCAAGTCTACCACGCCCGAGGATCCAAATAGCTGGACCCATTTCTGCGCTCACACCTCCGGCAGCGATGACCGGGAATCTGGCTGGGCTGACAACAACCCCTCCTCTCCCCACTATGGAACCATGTATGTTTCATGGAACGACTTCAATGTTGGCGTCCGGCGCTCTGGAAGTCACCTTCTCCACTGATAACGGCACAACATGGCACGCCCCGGTAGTAGTGAGCAACATCAGCACCTTCATTCGCGACGTGCAGATCACCGGTGATCTCTCGGGCAACGGGAACATCTACATCGCCGGCATGGACGAAGGCGGCGGCGGTTTTCCTCACAACAACATCAACCATATCTACAAGTCCACCGACGGCGGCAACACTTGGGCGAACACCTACACCGGCCCCAGCTTTCCGGGACCGGGCGTTACGGCCGTGGGATATTTCGCCTGCATGTTTCCCGACGACGGCGGCTACTGGCGGCACGAGGGCTGGGGCGAGCCTGCAGTGTATAACAACGTTGTTTCCTTAGTCTACGCCCAGCACGGCACTGGCAGTGACGCCGGCGACGTCTATTACATTCGCTCTAGCGACGGCGGCTCGACCTTTGGCACCCCATTTAAGTTGAACACTGATTCCACTACCCGGCCTCAGTGGCAGCCTAACATTTCGGTCAGCCCAAGCGGCACCCTCCTGGCGACATGGTATGACGCGCGCGAGAGCACCACTTGCACCAAAGGTAACCCAGCCGTCCCCTGTTACCGGATGTGGTCGCGCAAGTCCAACGATAACGGTCTCACATGGTTGCCGGACGATACGCTGTCGGATGTAGTCAGTCCTCTACCGGCGCAATCTGACGGGAACATCCAGCCAACGTATGCGGGGGATTACGACTATGGCACCGCGTTGTTGACCAAGCACACCACTTCATGGACCGACGGCCGCGTAGCTATTAGCGGCGCCTCTCAGCAGGATACTTTCACCGACAGAGAGCTGGTGGGTTTTGCCGTGACCACCACTGTTCCGGCCTGCAACAGCATCATTAGCACCCAGCCGACAGACTTCGTTATCAACTTCAGCGACCCGGTGGATCCAACAAGTGTCCAGGCCAGTGACTTCACTGTGAACGGAATCGCGGCGACCTCCTTCGTATTAAGTAACGGTAACACCACGATTACCTTCCACTTCAGCACTTCGCCGGTGAGCACGCAGGGTCCGCAGACGATGCATATTCCCGCGGGCGCAATTACCCGCACTTCGGACGGCATGGGCAATTTTGATTTCACCTGTACGTTCTGTTACGCCGTAACACCGCTGATGGTAGTTTCAACCGTCCCACCTGACGGCGGCACTTTCTCACCGCCAGCGCCTGGCAATTATAACTTTGACGTGAACTTCAACCAGCCTGTTGACCCGGCATCAGTTCAGGACAGCGATCTGACCGTGAGCGGCAACAGTGGTCCCAGCGTGACAGGGCACAGCCTGTTGAACGGAAACACGACTGTCCGGTTCACGTTGCATATGAATTTCGGGGGGGCCTTGACGGCGAGTATTGGCGCCGGCGCAATCACCGCTAACACTTGCAACATTAATGCGGCCTTCACGGGTAACTACACCGTAGAAGGCTGCCCACCGTCAAACCATTACACGATAACGCAGATCGGCGGCACCATCGTGCCAGGCACGACGGACACCGGCAATCACATCGACGATGGCACAACCCCTGTCACACTGCCGTTTCCTTATACGTTATACGACCAGACCTTTACTGCTGCGAATGTGGACTCCAATGGCACTTTCCAGTTCGTGAATCCTGTCTCGATCTTCACGAACACCTGCCTGCCTGACACAAGCCGCACGTATCTGATCTTCCCCTACTGGGACGACCAGCGCACCGATGCACAAACCGGGTGCGCGGCTTTCCCTGGTGGCACCTGCGGTATCTTCACCTCAGTGTCTGGCACTGCGCCCAACCGGATCTTCAATATCGAATACCGCACGGTGTACTTCGCTGCTCCGACCACGACGGCTAATTATGAGCTGAGGTTGTATGAGGGGCAGAGTCGCTACGATGTGATCTACGGCGCTATCGCTAGCGGAAACAGCAGTGCGACAGCGGGAGTGCAGAAGGTTACCGACTTTGACCAATACTTCTGCAACGGCTCAGGTGGCGCAGCGACCGGCGGACAAAGCTACATCCTGACACCGTGCGGAACACCCACTCCAACGCCCACAGCATCCCCAAGCACTTCTCCTACTGCTACTGCGACGGCTACCTCCACGGCGACACCCACAGCAACACCGACAGCTACTCACACGCCTACAGCAACGCCAACAGGAACTCCTATGGCAACGCCAACGGGAACTCCTGTTAGCTGCAATTGGTCTGCCGGTCCGGACATGCCTACGGTGCTGGTCAGGGCGGTTGGGGTTTATTTCCCCGCTAACGGCAACTTTTACACCATGGGCGGTCGCACCGCGGACACGGCAGGATCTGACTTCCAGCACGCCCTTCAGTTCACGCCCGGTTCTAACAGCTGGACGCAGAAACCTTCGACATTTCCCGACAACCAAATGAACAATATGGCTTGCGGCGTGTTAACCGTTTCAGGAACGCCTTCAATCTATTGCGTAGGCGGTTCTGCTGCCGGAGCGGCAACATCGACTGGCCGCGTATTCTCCTACAACCCGGTGACCGACACTCCGGCCACGTTGACTGGAGACGATTGGCCAGGCGCCATGGGAACGATTCTACCGGGCGGGTTTACGGTAGCGAACAACAAGCTCTACATCCTGGGCGGATTCAATATTAACGTAGCCTCCACCAACCAGATCTGGCAATTTGATCCCACCGCTGCAGTAGGAGCCAAGTGGACACAAATGACAAACACGCCAGTGGGTATCATGTATGCACCGACAACCACTATAGGTGGCATCATTTACGTAGGAGGAGCATCGGACTACCAGGGTGGCACGGTAGTGGACACCACCACTTCCTTCAGCTTCAATCCAGTAGCTAACACCATTGGCACGATTGCGGCCATACCGAGAGCCACCGGTGAGACGCGTGGACTTAACTTCAACGGAAGGTTGTATGTCATGGGTGGTGGCAGAGTTGCGCCCAATCCCTCGACCGAGGTGGACGTCTATGATCCTGGCACAAACACATGGACGACGGCCCTGCCATTTACGACCGCGCGGCGCAACTTCCCGACCGATACCAACGGCACAGACCACATCTGGCTCTCAGGCGGGTATGCAAGCGACGGCATAACACCGCTGGGTTCGATGGAAATCTTCTCCTGCGCACA
>CAWGSY010000013.1:0-100929 GCA_963825355.1 uncultured Verrucomicrobiae bacterium
TGTCCTAGCCGGAAAAGATTTAATCGGCACCGCGCAAACCTGTACCGGCAAGACCGCGGCCTTTGCTTTACCCATTCTGACGTTGCTGGGAAAGCACGCCGGCCTGCGTTGTCTCGTGCTGGAGCCTACGCGCGAACTGGCCGCGCAAGTGGAGACGCTTTTCGCGATTATGGCCGTTTCACAGACTTGCGGGTGGGACTTGTGCACGGTGGCGTTGGTTACGGAAACAGCGTGATGCGCTAAAGCACGGTCTGGACATTCTCGTGGCAACACCTGGACGCTTGCTGGATCTGCTGGAGCAGCGCGCGATGAGTTCAAAGACATAAAAATTCTCGTGCTCGATGAAGTGGACCGGATGTTGGATATGGGTTTTTGCTGACGTGCGCCGGATCGTTGAGAAGACTTCACCAAAGCGACAAACTTTGCTGTTTTCGGCCACGTTGCCTCCGGAGATCGAACGTCTGTCGGCATGGGTGCTGCGGGATCCTGAGTTAGTTGAAATCGGCGTACGCCGTTCGCCTGCAGAGACAGTCACCCACGCGGTTTATCCCGTTGCTGCTGAACAAAAATTCGATCTGCTAATGGCTTTGCTCGAGCGAACGAATTTCGACAGCGCGCTGATTTTCTGCAGAATAAATACGGCGCCGATCGCATAGCGCACCAATTAAAGCAGGGTAAGCACGCGGTGGCGGTGTTGCATTCTAATCGGACGCAGCGGGAACGGATCGAAGCGCTCGAAGGCTTTAAGAGCGGCAAATACGAAGTGATGGTCGCGACCGATATCGCATCGCGCGGACTCGACATCGCAGGTGTAAGTCACGTAATCAATTATGATGTGCCTGAGCATCCGGAGGATTACGTGCACCGGATCGGGCGAACGGGACGTGCGCAAAATGTCGGCGACGCATTCACGCTCACGAGCGGACAGGAACTGCCCGCGTTGCAGGCGATTGAACGATTCATTGGCCAAAAAATTCCGCGGTTGAAGTTGGAAAACTTTTCCTACGTGTACACCGCGCTCTTTGAGCCCGAATCAGCGAGCAGGTCTCGTCGAGCAATCGGCGGGGGTAGAACCCATCGCGGATATTCGTTTGGGCGGCGAAGATAACACAGGCATCCTGCCTGTTGTGTAGAACGAGCATCTTGCCTGTTCGAGATAGAAGCTTTGGTTATGCGCAAATCGCTCGATTTGTTTGAGAGATGAGGTTTAATAGCGCGCTTATGTCCGAACGCGAAATCTCGAAGGCATCATCGGCCGATTTCGATCGGCTGCAGAAGAAGCTGGTTCCACTGTGGAAATCGATCGAGCGATTGAATCAAGATCCGCAAACCATCGTTGTCGTACCCTCGATGTCGATCGACGCGATAGACTCGGGCGCGGTGATGCAGGCGTACGAGGAACGGTTCTTATTTCTGTTACTGCTTCTGCGCCAGCCGCGGGCGCGCCTGATCTACGTGACGTCGCGAACGATTCTTCCGAGTATCATCGATTATTACCTCGATCTTCTTCCCGGCGTCATCTCGAGCCAAGCGCGGCAGCGACTTTTCCTGGCTACACCGATGGACGGTTCTGCGCGTCCGCTCAGTGAGAAACTGTTAGAGCGGCCGCGACTGATCGAGCAGATTCGCTCGCTGATCCTGGATCCTAATCGGGCGCATCTTGTTCCGTTTAACACGACGAACCGGGAGAAAGAGCTGGCTTTGCGCCTCGGCATTCCGATGTACGGAGCGGATCCGAAATTTTTCCCGCTGGGAACAAAGAGCGGCTGCCGCAAAATTTTCATGGATGAAGATGTGCCATATCCTCTGGGTCGCGAAGACCTTGGCAGCAAAGAAGACCTGGTCCATGCGATCGCACAGATGCGGTTGACCAAGCCTTCGATCCGGCAGTTGATGGTAAAGCTGAATGAAGGCGTCTCGGGTGAAGGCAATGCTGTAATTGATTTAACAGGACTTCCAGCGCCCGGTGACTCGAAGGAGGTAGCTATGTTAGAGGATCGCCTTCGAGCGATGAGGTTCGAGTTACAGGGAGCTACTTATGAGACTTACATGAAGAAGTTGCAGGAGCGAAAAGGAGTCGTCGAGGAACGGATCATGGGAGAAGAGTTCAGAAGCCCGAGCGTGCAGCTTCGAGTCACACCGCTTGGCAAGGTTGAACTGTTATCAACGCATGACCAGCTCCTGGGCGGGCCGACCGGCCAAAGCTATCTCGGCTGCGTTTTCCCGGCCGATACAGCTTACGCTCCGCTGATCACCAGGGAAGCTGCCAAGGTAGGCAAACGTCTGGCCAAAGAAGGTGTTATTGGCCGTTTTGCTTTGGATTTTGTAGTGGTGCGCGCGAAGGATGGAACCTGGAAGCCGTACGCGATTGAGATTAACTTAAGAAAAGGCGGCACCACTCATCCGTTTTTGACTTTGCAATTTCTTACCGATGGAACCTACAATACGGAGACTGGGATCTTCACCGCTCCGAATGGTCAGCAGAAGTTCTTTGTGGCCAGCGATCATGTTGAGTCGCCGCGCTATCGGACTCTTACTCCGGACGACCTGTTCGATATTGTCGTGCGGCACCAGCTGCATTTTGGCCAATTCCGCCAGACAGGCGTGGTGTTTCACATGATGAGCGCCTTGGGCGAGCTGGGAAGGACAGGGATGACCGCTGTTGGTAACTCTCATGAGGACGCGAAGGCTACGTACGATCGCGCGGTCGCTGTCCTTGATCAAGAGACGCTCGATGCACCCGACGTATAGCATAGGCAGCAAATAACGTTGACGCGTTTCCGTCACTTTACGTAAAAGGCGAGTTTACGAAGTCCAGCCACTTCGTGACCACTCATGAGGGACCTGCGAACACTGGCTGCGCTTATTCAAAGAGCGCGAAGCAGTAAGGATCTCTGCGTTTGAGGTGTCCGCTGCAGCCTCCGAACCTTTCGTACAAGCGGTTAGGTCGATCGCTGAAAAATTGTTAGAAAAAATCTTGACTTACTTCTGCGCTTTCCGCTAAAAGCGTGCTCCCATGATGTTCCTTTCCCGATACTCTCATCGGATCGATTACGCGAACATTTCACATCAAAACGGACAACTCCCATGAAAAAACAAATTAATCCCACCATCAAAGCGCACCTTATCCGGGGCGCATTTTATCTGCTGCTTCTTCTTGCAGTGGGCGCGATTCCATTTGCGCTGGCGCAGCGAAACACCGGCAAGCGAATCACGGCTGAACAAATCGCGATAGTAAATGGGCACAAGACAGTGCCGCTGTCCGCGGGCGCCATTCCGGGGAAACCGGTGTCCGCGGCGGCCGCAGCCGCGCAGTCACAGATGCGCAATGACACTATGCGGGTTCCAGCCACGTCGCATTTGCTTGCGCCGGCGAGTGCCTTTCGAGCTCCGGCGCCGAAGCTGCCAAACACTAAACGAATCATTAGATCATTAATGAGTAATGTTCCTCTATTCACGTACGTGATCGACGACGGCACGGCTGAAGACTCGGTCGGCCTGACAGCTGGCGGCAGCCTGGTCGCCTGCAATGAGTTCACGGTAACCGGAGGCAATAATGTCATCACCTCGATTTCAATCGCCTGGGGCACACCGGCCTTCCCCGATCCCACTCTGAATGGCCTGCCTTACACTGCGGTATTGTGGAGCGATCCAAATGGCGACGGCTCGCCCACTGACGCAGTGGTATTGGCGATGGCTCCCGGAGTAATCTCGCAGGAAGGCACGAACACATTTATAACCACTACCATTCCTCCGACGATGGTAACGACGGCGAATTTCTTTGTGGGGTTTCTGATCACTCACGCTGCAGGTCAATTCCCAGCCGCCTTGGATGAAAGCAACCCAATTCCCAATCGTTCCTGGGTCGATGCTACCTCAAATATCAATGATCTAAGCGGAGCGATCACAATCGAATCGGCTGGTCTGCCTGGCAATTGGCTCATTCGCGCCGACGCCAATACCGGTGGCCCAACACCAACGGGCACCCCAAGCCCGACCCCGACGGCCACAATTAACCCGTGCAGTACCTACGTTACGATTCCTGGCACTGGCGCAATCACGCCTGGCACCACAGATACCGGTAATCATTGCGATGATTGCGCGACCGCTGTTACTTTGCCATTCCCGGTCAGCGTTTACGGCCAAACCTTTACTACTGTCAACGTCGCTTCCAACGGCAGTTTAGACCTTATAGGCACTCAGGCGCCGTTCACCACTGGCTGCATCGTCTTGCCGAGCAGTTCCTTCACCATGGCGATTTTGCCGTATCAGGATGACCTGCGCACAGATAATATCAGTTTTACCGGATGCAATGCCTTCCCTGGCGCAACCTGTGGCATTTTCACTTCGGTCACGGGCACCGCGCCCAACCGGCAGTTTAACATCGAGTGGCGCGCGGTGCACTTCGCCGACACTACTACTTCAGTCAATTTTGAAGTAGTGTTCTCCGAGAACAGTCAAACTCACTTTGACGTCATTTACGGGGCAACGTCCGATAATGGCCTTGGTGAGACCAGCGGAGTGCAAGCAAGCTCGACCGGTCCGGCTACGACCTTCTCGTGCGGCACTGCCACGCTGACAAATGGTTTGAAAGTTACTTACACCTGCCAGGGTGCGGCGTCGCCTACGCCCACGCCGACAGGTACACCTTCCTGTTCGCCTGGCCCACTTTGGTATAACGGCGACTTTAACGGCGTGAACGGGCTCGCTAACGAGAACAACGACTCGCTAAGTGCCGGCCCAATCGCCAGTGTTTATGACGATTTCATCGTGCCCAGCGGCCCCGCATGGAACGTGACGTCAGTTTTCTCCGACAATCTACTGAATACAAACGTTACCGGCGCGACTTGGGAAATTCGGCAAGGCGTGGCGGAAGGCACCGGCGGCACGTTGATTGCCAGCGGCATGACAATGACACCGGTAGTTACTCTTACTGGTCGGAGCGGGTTCGGTTTTAACGAATTCATGGTCGAGGTTATCGGGCTGAACGTTAGTTTGCCACCCGGCACCTATTGGCTCAATGTCACGCCGATCGGGGACCTCACGGGCCGTTCGTTTGACTCGACTACCAGCGGGGCCAACTGCGTGGGCATGCCATGTGGCAACGATCTGAACGCGTTTTTCAATAGCGCCTTCTTTGGCGCTAACTGGCAGAACACCGCGGAGCAGGGCCAGCCCAGCGACTTCTCCATGGGCGTCAATGGCACTGTAGGGACCTGCGGAACACCAACAGCTACGCCGACGGCGAGTCCGTCAGCTTCAGCCACAGCCACGCCGACAGCTACGGCTCCAGCCACAGCTACACCTACAGCGCCGGCTACGGCTACACCTACGGCGACGGCGACGCCGAGCTGCTCACCGAACTACACATTCACATCGGGGACAGGAACGCTCGTGCCGGGAGTCGACGACACTGGGAACCATTGTGATGATTGCCTCACTTCGATTTCACTCCCATTCCCGGTTATGCTGTATGACCAGAGCTTCACGACCGCGAACGTCGGCTCGAACGGCTCCTTGCAATTCGGAGCAACCAATCCCAGCTTCGACGTTACCTGCTCTCCATTTGGGTTCGCTGGCACCACCTATGTGATGGCTCCTTACTGGACCGATCAGTGCAGCGGAAATTGCTTTAACGACACGTGCCCCGGCTGTGGAATCTTCACTACCACGACAGGCACTTCGCCTAACCGCACTTTCTACGTCGAGTACCGGATCGACTACTACCAGATAACGGGGACAACGACCCAATTGGATTACGAGATCGCTCTATTTGAGAACGGCGGGCCGCCATTCCAGTTCATCTACGATTCTATCACGCCCGCAGCCCTTGCGAACGACAGCCAGTTAGTGGTAGGCGTGAAGCAAAATGACACTACCTTCACCCAGTACCGGCTGTGATCCCACAGGCGGGACGAACCCGCCCGTCGCATCCGGCCAGGCACTGACTGCCTCACTGGCGCCGTGCGGCTCGCCGACGCCGACGCCTACAGTGTCGGGAACGCCCTCGCCAACACCGACATGCCCGCCGGGCGGGCAGCCCCGGGCCCTGGACACAGGCGGCGCCTGTAGCGATTGACCATTACGGCGGGTTCATCGACAACGATGGCACCGTTGCCTATGAAGGAGGCGGCTACTCCTTCTCGGCTGGTGGCACCATCAATCAGTTCGGGAAGTTCAACCCGGCGACCAACACCTGGACGGCTCTGGCTCCCGTGCCCGATCTGACCAACTCCCTGGCTTCAGCGGTCTATGCGCCCAATGTCAATAAGCTCTTCGTGTTCGGTGGCGACGATCCGACCACTGGTACGGTGGTCAATACCACGCGTATCTACGACATAGCGAGTAACACCTGGAGTACGGGATTGCCGATGCCTGATTTGCGGGCATTTATGGCATCGGGTTATTTCAACGGGAAGATCTACCTGGTAGGTGGATACAACACCGGCAACGTAGATCCATCCTTTGGACAGGTATGGGAGTACGACCCGGTGGCCAACACCTTTAACACCAGCCGGATGAGCATGCCTGCGACCTTGGGAGGCCCCGGGTTTGGAATAATCAACGGGCACATGTACGTAGCTGGTGGCCGCGACCTCAACGACACCAATCTGAACACGTTGTATGACTACGACATTGCGGCCAACAGTTGGACAACGCGGGCGAATATGCCTACTGGGGTCAACGTGCCCGCCTCGGCAGTGATCGGAGGCAAGCTATGGGTCATTGGTGGAGGCGATCCCTTCACCGGCCCTGGCACGGCGCCTACATCGGCCAGCAAGGGAGTAAGAGCATGGCTAAGGCGGGTGTTCACTCCGGATACGACGAACTCTCTGCAGGTGTATGATCCGGCCAGTAACAGCTGGACCAGCGGTCCGACCCTGCTCCAGCCGCTGGCATTCCCTGCGGGAACCGGTGTGGGTAGCACAGCGGTGGTGGTAGGCGGCTACAATGGCTCTACCACGACCAACTCGGTAGAGATCAATGTCGCCAGCGGTGGATGCGCCAGTCCAACGCCTACCGTCGCCCCTTCGGCAACACCGACTGGGTCGCCAACTTGCACGCCAGGCGGCACGCCTGGCGCATGGAGCATCGCCTCGCCATACCCGATAGATGATGCGCGCTACGGCTTTGCGCAGACTGCCACGCACTTCTATGTATTTGGTGGGGTGTCTGACGGCACGCGTGTGAACAGCGTCAACAGCCTGGACCTTGCCACTGGAATGTGGCAATCCCGGGCGCCGATGCCCTTTACCAGTGAAGCGCCTACGTGTGCGTTGATGGCATCTACGGGCATCGTGTACTGCTCAGAGGGAGATACCGGCAGCGGGTTCGCATCTTACAACATCGCCACCGACACCTGGACTACGCTGGCTTCTGATCCATTCCATACTGATCACTACGGGTCTGCATCGGGTGCCTTCAATGGCAAGGTGTTCGTAGCGGGCGGGATACCTCTTCAGCAGCGCTGTATCTGTATACGACGTGGCGACCAATACGTGGTCGGCCGGGACGGCGGCTCCAAACGACTTCCTGCTCGCAGGCTACCAACAGGCAGGTCAATACCTGTATGTGGTGGGCGGCTTTGAGGCAAGTGGACCTGTTGCCAAGCTCTCGGCGCAGCTGAGCTCGGTGCTCAACAGGGGCCAGCAGTCTAAACAGCCCAAAGTGCCGATGGCGAACAACACAACCACGTGGCGTCTGGACATGAGTTCAGCCCCCGGGGTGTGGACCACAGGGCCGGCATTCACAGAGGGTAGGGCAGACTTCGGTCTGGCCTATGACGCGGGAACCAACAAGCTGTATGCGCTGGGCGGAGACCTGCCGGGTGGCGGTTTCTTTGACTCGACCAACGCGGTGGACGAGCTATCGGTGGCAAGCTGGCCCGCTGGGACCTGGATGCCTTCGCCACCTGATCTAATAATGCCCGATCGCCAGGCTAACCAGGCCGGCTTCTACGGCTCGGGAGAGATCTGGAGTGTAGGAGGCTTGGTAGGCCAGACCTTCCAGTTCCTGCCTGAGGTCCAACACCGTAGCAATGGCGGCGGTCCATGCGGCACACCTACGGCAACGCCCACGTTCACTCCGACGGCGACTGCGACTGCGACTGCAACTGCAACAGCTACGCATACTCCGACTGCGACGGCAACTGCCACATTCACGCCAACGGCGACAGCGACATCTACCGCAACGGCTACGGCAACTGTGACAGCAACAGCAACTGCCACAGCGACAGTGACGCCCACTCCGACTCCACCGCAGCGGCCTTCACCGACCCCACGGCCGCGGCCGACACCTCGGGGGCATGAGGGCAGCAACTGCTTTGCTACTTCTGACTGCAGCGGGTTACCCAAGACCGATACGCTTACCTGCATTGAGTGTCTTACCAAAGGCGGGATGTCCTGGCTAAACGACTCTGGGTGTCATACCACCTGTCCGTGATTTGAGGGAACTCGCGGGCAAAAGCTCGCGAGTTCCCTGACAGCATCGTCGTGACACGCCCAATCATAGGGTGGCAATAACCTCTCAGCTATAGCAGCGCGCTAACTGTGCATTGCAACGCAGCGAAGGCAGACGACGGTCGAAACGATTCATTGCCAACCAACAAAGCGCCGGAAGCCCGCTCGGCCGCACATGCATCCATCACGAATTGGATAGATTTTATTATCTGTTCGGTCTGCGTGGCGTGACCCACAGAAAATGCTCGACAGGTGGCGGTCGCTTGAGCTAAACCCCGGTTAGGGATCAAATTCCTTCAATATTGTAACTCGATCACATCAACAACTATTCCATGAAAAAGAAATCCGCTTCAAAATCTGCCTTCTTTAACCTGCGCGTTTTAATCGGCCTGTGCATAGCGCTGGCTGGCGTCTCCGTGGCGCTGCTGGGCCTTGACGCGTTCGCCGCGAGCTCCGCACCAGTGAAGATTACGAATCACATTATCACCACATCCAATGACCCCTTGGTGCCAGTGGGGTTTGACTGTACCAAAATTCGACAACTCGGCATCGACAAGCAAGAGAACTTCCGAGCCGGCGCGATCATGATCGCCTGCGGTGCAGCAGAGGGCGGTTCAGGTTCTTCTGTGGGCTTCTTTCAGCGTATCACGCAGGCTGTCAAAAAATTACTCGTGCCCCTGTATGGCGCCGGGGACGTCAATCTGATCACCGGCACTGAGACCACTCCCAACATTACCCAGTCGGAGACATTTACTTGGGCCAACCCGGACAACCCTCAACAGGTTGTTGTCGCCTACAACGACTCGCGAGGCCGCAATCAGAGTCCGATTAACATATCCGGTGCGTCGGTCTCCACCGACGGCGGCGCTACCTTCACCCGCGTCACCAACGCCAGCGGTCAAAGCCCCTTTGCTGGTACAGAAGGCGACCCTGTTCTTTTGTACAATCGCGCTAACTCCACCTGGTTCACCGTCTGGCTCGACACAGGCTGCGGCGGTCAGGGCTTGGGCGGCTACAAGTCCACCAATCCCTCCGACCCGACTAGCTGGACCCATTTCTGCGTTCATAACAACTCCCAGGACGACCGGGATTCTGGCTGGGCGGATAACAACCCATCCTCTCCGTTTGCGAACCGGATGTACATTTCCTGGAACGACTTCAACGTCAGCGGAGGCGCTCTTTTTGCCACGTACTCGAGTGACAACGGTACCACGTGGCACAGTCCGATAGCCCTCACCTCTACCTTCATCCGCGACGTGCAGATCACCGGCGACAAAGTTACGGGCGATGTGTACATCGCAGGGATGGACGAGATGGGTGGTGGACTCGGAAACCGGGCCAACAAGATCTTTCGTTCCACTGACGGTGGTAACACCTGGACCAATACCTACACCGGCCCCGCATTCCCTGGCCCCGGCCGCACCGCATCCGGCTTTTTCGCCTGCATGTACAGCAGTCCCGCCTACTGGCGACACCAGGGCTGGGGTGAGCCTGCCGCCTTCAACCATGTAGTTAGCCTCGTCTATGCCTCGCGCAACACCGGTAAGGGTGATCCCGGCGACGTCTTTTACATCCGCTCCACCGACAGCGGCGTGACCTTCAGTGCGCCCTTCCAGTTGAACACCAACACGGAGCCCACCAAGGCGCAGTGGATGCCCAACCTCTCGGTCAGCGAAGCTGGCACTCTCTTCGCCACGTGGTATGACGAGACACCAAGGACATCTGCCAGCTGTCAGCCCTCCAGTCCCACCAATCTTTGTTATCAGATGCATTCCCGGAAGTCGCCCGATAACGGCATAACCTGGGGGGCTGATGAAACGACCTCGGATGTAGCCAGTCCGCTGCCGCTGCAAGGCGACCCCGGTATCCAATCGCTCTACGCGGGCGACTATGACTACGGCTCCGCGATACTTACGAAGCACGTCACTTCGTGGGTGGACGGGCGTAACCCCATAAACGGCGCGTCCCAGCAGGATGCCTACACCGATAGAGACCCGGTGGGTCCAACACCTACGGCAAGTCCATCCGCGACGTCAACTGCGACAGCTAGTCCGACGCCGACAGCTACAGCAACGGCAACGCCTTGCCAGACAAGCTACACGACGACTACTAGCACTGGCACGATAACCTCCGGCGGCACAGATATCGGCAACCACTGCGACGATTGCACCACGGACATCACTCTACCTTTCCCGGTAAGCGTATACGGCAATCCGCCGGTTACAGATGGCGGCGTCGGGTCGGATGGCGACCTACACTTCCCCGGGCCTTATAACAAACTGTTCTGGTGGGCAGGGTGCGTGCCGGTGGACCCGATGGGTGGCCAAGATCCGTTCCTGAATACCCTCTTCCCTAACTATGCCGATCTAGTTACCATGAAAGTGTGGGTCCGTGCCCAGACTGCGGTATCTTTACCCAAACGCTGGGAACTGCGCCCAATAGGCAGTTCATCATCAGATGGAAGGCCAACTACTTCAATACCCCCCCGGGTCCCGCGCAAGCGGAGTTCGAGGTCCTATTGACCGAAGGCTCAAATACGCTGTCGGTGATCTACGGGGTGACTGGCGACAACGGGCTGACGGCAGTCAGCGGCATCCAGCAGGATCTAAATGTGTTCACGTCGTTCTCTTGCGATGAAGCTACGCTGACACCAGGCCTGCGTGTGGACTACATATCCACAACCTGTGGCAGTCCCACGCCGACCCCAACGGCGACACCGACGGCTACTGCAACAGCAACACCAACGGCGACAGCCGCCGCGTCAGCGACAGCCACAGCTACTGCAACAGCAACAGCCGTCGCATCAGCGACACCCACAGCCACGGCGACTGCGACTGCAACTGTGCCGCCGAGGTTTACGCCGACGCCTAGGCCGCGTCCCACGCCGCCGCCTCGCCCGTAACGCCTGCTTATCGGTGATCAGTAATTAGTTGCTTGGGAACTCGCGAGCGAACTTCGCGAGTTTTCCCAAGCGCGGTGCGACTGAGGTTCACGTTCGTACTTTGTAAGCCAACGCATTGGGCCTGTATAACGCGCTGTGCCAATCTTCAGGCGTCCGACGGTCGAGCCGTATACGGCTGGTTTGAACCGGTCAACGTTTAACGGCCTAACGAATCCCGCTATCGCATTCCCATTGGACGTTGGTCACCTTGCCCGGCGCAACATCAGCTTCGAAGGGGCCGAAGCGGCCGATGCCGGTTGTCCTTCCCTTCAGGGAAATTTTGTAGTGGCCGGGCGGCAACGAAATCCGAAATCGTCCTTGCTCATCCGTGACCAACGAGGTGACCCCGGCATTATCCTTTTCTACCGAAAATGTCGCGTGCGCCAGCGGCGCTGAAGCGCCAGCACCAATTCTGGTTGGCCCCGGATTAGCTGGAGTAATCGTGATCACTCCTTCAATTCCTGATTCTCCTGGCAGAGGGAGTTTGCCCGGTGCAAATGCAAACAGCCATAAAGATGAGCCCGAAAGTGTAGAGTAAGTTGCGAGATCTCACTGCGCACTATATTCGCGGAGTTTCATAATGGTCAACGATTCGAAACATAAATGAATCTTGAAAGGGCTGACACTTGACGAAAAAATTGTCGCGTCGAAATTCTTCGCTTCTTCTCGAAATGAAACGCTACCTGCCGTTTGTCCTTGTGGTTGGTGTCGCATTAGCCGCGTTTGGGAGCGGCGCGATGCTCTATCGCGTAAAGCGTACCTCAACTCCGTGCTATTCCCGAAGAAAAGGCCGTCTCAGCCAATCTCGACTCCGAATCACTGCATGTTCGGGGCAACCCCAATGCGCCGGTGACGCTGGAAGAGTTTGGCGATTATCAGTGCCCACCCTGCAGCAGTTTCGCCGTGTTTGCCGACGAACTGCTCAAAGAATATGACTCACGCGTGCGGCTTATCTTCCGGAATTTTCCGCTGAGCGTTCACGAGCACGCTCAGGAAGCCTCGCTGGCTGCTGAAGCTGCCGGGCTCCAAGGTCATTTTTGGGAGATGCACGACATGCTTTATCGCGAACAAGCGGCATGGAGCAAAGCTCCCAATGTGCGCGAATTATTCGAATCGTACGCGGGCACAATTGGACTGAATGTTGATCAGTTTAAAAAGGACATGGATGGGGAACAAGCCAAAGCACGAGTCGACGCCGACAAAGAGCGCGCGGAATCGCTCGGAGTAAACCTCACCCCCACCCTGTACATCAATGGCCAGCCGGTTGATCCAAAGGATAAAAACCCGGAAGGCGTTCACGCTGCGATCAACGCCGCGTTGGCGGGAAAACCGCGCGCATGACCGTATCGCGCTTTCGCACCATTCTTTATACGATTGTGGCCATTGTTGCCGTGGTCGGTCTGGCCGATGCAACCTATCTGACCGTGCAGGCGCTCACCGGTGAAACGCTCAGCTGCGGAGGTTCGCCGGATTGTTTTCGAGTATTGGGCAGTTCGTATAGCAAACTGGGCGGAATCCCGGTGGCCATGCTTGGAGCGCTCGCCTATTTCACGGTGTTTACTTTCGCCACATTCGCAGCGTTCGGCTACTTATGGGCGCCGAGGTTTGTCGCTTTGATTGTTGGTGCAATGTTTTTGGCGACACTTTGGTTCCTCTATGTGCAGGCGTTTCTGCTGCACGCGTATTGCCGATATTGTTTGTTCTCAGCGGCACTTACATTTCTTATCGCGGGGCTGCTGATCGCCGTGCCGCCCTCGGGACGGCGATCTGGCGCATGAGCTGCATGCTCGTATAGGCAATGAGCCCTATGCGCATTTTGGTCATCGAAGACGAAAAGAAAACCGCGGCTTTTCTCGCCAAAGGATTGCGTGAAGCCGAATTCGATGTCGATATCGCGCCCGATGGCGAAACCGGGTTGGAAGAGGCACGTGCGACTAAATTTGATCTTCTGATCGTCGACGTCATGCTGCCGCACAAGGACGGCTGGGACGTAGTCGCGGAACTGCGGCGCGACGAAGTCCGTACACCCATTTTGTTTCTTACCGCCCGCGACAGCGTTCGAGATCGCGTCAAAGGACTCGAGCTTGGTGCAGACGATTATTTGGTCAAACCATTCGCGTTTTCAGAATTGCTCGCTCGTGTGCGTTCGTTGTTGCGACGTGGTCCCCAGCAGCAGCCGGAGCATTTGCGCATTGAGGATTTGGAACTCGACATTGAGCGCCACAAGGCGACGCGCTCGGGCGTTGCCCTGAACCTGACGCCAAAGGAATTCCTTCTGCTTGCTCACCTGGTTCGTTCAGACGGAGCCGTCGTGTCGCGCGATGAAATTGCAGAACACGTTTGGGACGTCGGTTTCACCACGAGCACGAACGTCGTGGATGTCGTTGTACGCCGGTTACGGTCGAAAGTGGACGACCCGTTCAAGACGAAGCTGATCCACACGATCCGCGGCGTCGGCTATGTTCTCAAAGGACGCTAGTCATCTTCATTCGCGTCCTTGAACAAACAACGTTCCATCGCATTCCAGCTCATTCTGCTCTTTACGCTGGCGGCGGGCCTTTTGCTCGCATGCGGACTTGGGATCTTTTACTCGATTGTTGTGCGCAATGCGGTTGCCGAAGACAACTCAGTTTTGGCCGACAAAATGTTCGCCTTGAGCGCGGATCTCCGCGAGAACGGACCCGAAATACTTGGTGAAGAGGTCGCGGCGCAACGCGCCGGTCAGCATACCCCTTACTGGATCAGGATTCTCGATTCACAGGGCCGCGCCATTGCCGAAACACCGCAAATGGATCGGTTGATTCCCACACAGATCTTTCCAGCAGGGCGAGAACCGGCAGACGCCCTTCGCGCTCGTAAAGATTATCGTAGCTCAGGAAAGCTTTTCTCCCTGGTCGCTTTCAATGAGCATCCCACTGGCAAGGCTTACACACTTCAATTGGCGCAAGACCGCTCAAGCGACGAGCAAGTTGAAAGGAATTTCGCTCTGTTGTTCATCGCCGTTCTCTTCGGGGGCATTGTGGCCTCGGCTTTAATTGCGATTATCGTTACCCGACGCGGGTTGCGGCCGCTTCGAAAAATGACGGAGTCCCTCCGCCAAATTGGGCCAGACCAATTGAAGCAACGCATCGGTTCCACCGGATGGCCGCGCGAGCTGCAACCGCTCGCAATCGCTTTCGACCAAATGCTTAAACGCCTCGACGATTCATTTACACGGCTCTCGCAATTTTCCGCCGATCTCGCGCACGAACTTCGAACGCCGATCGCGAATATGCTCGGCGAAGCGCAGGTTGCCCTTACGCGAGATCGCACTGCAGACGATTATCGCGAGACTGTGGAGTCCACGGTCGCAGAATGCGAACGGCTTTCCAGGATCGTCGATAACCTGCTTTTTGTCGCGCGTGTAGATGCGGCACGCGAACCGATCGCAAGGAAGCAGTTCGATGCACGCGCAGAAGTTGAGAAAATCGCAGAGTTTTATCAAACCGTAGCAGACGATCATCATGTGACGATCACGTGCAGCGGCAACGGACAGATCTATGCAGATCCGGATCTATTCGAACGCGCCGTCGGAAATTTGCTCGATAACGCACTGCGTTTCACTGCCGAGAATGGTTCGATTCGAATCGCGCTTTGCCAACACGAAGCCGTTTTTGAAGTCGCCGTCAGCGACAACGGTTGCGGAATAGCTGCACAACATTTGCCACGCGTTTTCGATCGATTTTACCGAGCTGAATCATCGCGAGGTTCCGATGGGGCAGGGCTCGGCCTCGCTCTGGTAAAGTCGATCGTCGATCTCCACGGCGGTTCAGCTATCATCGAGAGCGAACTCGGTCGCGGCACTGTGGTCAAACTGGTATTCCCGTTGTCGCCGAAATAAAGGTCAAGATCGCACACGCGTCTCGCGTCGTGAAGGGATGACGAAAACGTAATCGTAAATCGTTTGACAGAATCTCATTTGTGCTCGGAACTCGTTTAATCAAACGAAAGGATTAACAAATGAAAAATCGCGGATTTCTCTCCACGTTATTCGCAATAATGGTTCTCAGCGCCTTGCAACTCACCATCTCAACTGCGGCGGCCGGCTCAGACAAGTATTCTGCGCAGTTACTTTCGCCAGTGAGGGGACAGGTTCTCTATCCCGGGCAAAAGATCATGGTCGAGTGGAAGCACACGCTTCCGAACATCCCTTTGTCGGGGTGCGAGAGTGAGGCTTGGCTGTCGCTGGATGGCGGCATTACGTTTCCGGTGTGGATCGCGTGGCTCGACCCGAGGAATACATCCTTCCTTTGGACTGTTCCGAATACGCCTACCAGCGCGGCGGTTCTGGACATTCGCTTCGGATGTGACTTGCATTACCCCGAAAGCTACGCTTCGCAGCCTGCGTCGATGTTTGTGATCGCGAGGGCGGTACCCGCCTCGCAATAAGGTTGCATTTTCACGACTCCCGCCCAGACGGAGACACTCTGAACGTCCCGGAGTAGCTCTGCGGCGAACTGCGCCCGCAGCGCAAACTAACGCGAAGAACAGGGCGCGAACGGTGGACTGCCTCCGGTCCACCGAAAATTTGTCTTGCTAAACATTACAATTTTGTAATGATAGCCGAAGCCTGCAGGCTAATAACCGCGGAAGTGAAGCCTCCGTGGTTAATGAAGTGGATAGGCCGCAGTTCGTTGTGGAGGCGGGCTGCGGCTGCCCTTCTGCCCTACATCCAGAGACCTTGCCACTTGGTCGAAGATTTTGCGAGCTTCTTCTTTTTAAAACTCGACTAACGCACCGCATAGTCCGAGTGCCGCGATGCGGATTCTATTTTGGCCGAAGAAGAACACTTGAGAATGCGAAGAATAATGCCGATCTTCCACGGCCCCACGCCGATCCAGCTTGTAACGGCTTTACTGGCGAACCAAGCGTATTTGGTTACGCCCCCGCTCCAGTTGTTCAGCCCTGAAGATCAGCGCTTACAGGGAATGCAAATCGAGCAACGGTTTCTCTTAGCGATTACGCGTTGAAGTAGGCGCTTCGCCACCAGCTTCCTTGCCTGGCCCGCCGGGGCCCAACAAGTAGGAGGCCACTACGAATAGCTGCAATATCGGCGACCTGTGATTCACGCCAAACAACGGAGAGACATCGAAACGCAATCTGCTATTCGGCTTCCAGTCGGCAGTCGGACCAATCACGAAAGTGTTGTAAGGATCGCCCCGGCTGGAACTGTCGCTGAAGCTACGAAATTGGAACTCGATTCCAACCTTTAGCTCTTCCGCCGGAACGTCAGCTCCTGCGACCGGTTGAACTGCGACCGGTTGAAAATTGTTCGTGTGTACGTTCTTATGATCAGGAGGTGGCGGCGGCGCCGACGCTGCGAAGAGGTGAATCGGAGTGACCACACTCTGAGCAATGCCCCACTCACGGCCGCGATCGCCCTCAATCTCGTTTTCTAAAAAAAAGTTTAGTGCCCATTCGATCCGATCGAAAAAATCTTCAGACAAAAGCAGGCGCAGTTCGTAACCATCAGGAATCGGGTCAGACTTATCAAACCCGCCTGGCCCAAACTTATGCCCAGGTGTTGGAGCACCTTCATCGTGGAGAACGTTCCCGATGCCAATTTTGTATTCGGCGAAGACAGTCGGGTTCAGCCAAATCTTGTCCCAATCCGCAAACGCATGCCGGAGTTCTAAGCTGACGGTCGAATCCTGAGTAATGCCATCGTAATGCTGGATATCGCTTTCAATGGCAATATTGGTGCGGTAAGGCAGACCCATTTCACACTCTAGGGTCCAAATATTATCAGGAAGACGATAATGCACATCGTCGAGTTCATAAATCACGGCAGAGTAAATTTCACCGGGTGGAAGGACATAGGCCTTTGTTAACGGCGAGAAGCTGGATTGCGAAAATGCAGCGGGCGCGCCGTACGCGCTTGGGATCTCGTACGTGCCTGGTATCTCGTAGGGAGGCGGCGCCGCGTGAACGACGACTGTCGGCTCGCTGGAGAGCTGCGCGCGGATTGAAAGATTAAAAGCAGGACATACGAACCACGCGGACGCGATCAACAGCGTGAATCGCGGAAACATTGACCGCACACAATAGGTTATTTTCATAGACGGATTCGGCTTAACATCTGTTTAGATCGATTCGATCACGCACCAATATTACAAAGTTGTAATTCGAGTTGTCATGTAGGATATGGCCTAATTCTTACGTAGGGCGGCGCCTTACATATTTGTCTTGCCAATTATTACAGCTTTGTAATCATGCACGAAACCTATGAGAAAAATCTTCTTTGTTTTTGAAGGTGGGCTGCACTGGCTCATTCCGCTGATCGCATGCACGTGTTTCATATTGGTTGCCGATAATCAGTCGGCCTTCGCGCAAGCAACAACAGAGCAGCCGGTCGTCGTCACTGGCCAGGGACCAGTCACCGTCCCGGACCAGGAAGTGCCCAGCGCATATGGAGCGCCACCCGAGTTTTCGCGCAGCCGTTTCTCCAACGTAGTAAATGCCTATGTGTTGCCTCCTTGGGCATTCTTCTTCGGCGAACTTTTTGAGGGTCAGGGGTTCCGTCATGGACCACCGGACTATCTGTTCACGCAAGAGATCGAAATGGGTTTGCCGTATCGTTTTAACGTCGCGGCCGAAACACAGTTGGAACGATTCAATGGCGGTGGCGGCGTGCAGACGGTGAGTCTCGAAGCGCGGTGGGCCTTCGCTGATTGGAACAAGATTCCGCTCAATCCGACAATATTCGCCGAATACAAGTTCGGCGTTGGCACCATTAGACACGAAGAAGTTCCACCGCCTCCAGGAGGAGGAGAAGAAGAGGAAGAGAGCGGACCGCCCAAGGTGCCCGATGCCTACGAAGTTCGTTTGCTGCTCGCCCAGGATTTCGGCGAGCACGTCGAATGGGCGATGAATTGGTTCTTTGAAAAAGAGAATACCGGCGACCGCGGCCGCGAATGGGGCTTCTCTCAAGCGTTAATGACTCCGGTTCTCCTGCCTAACGAGCGTCTGAAGATCGGTATAGAAATGGAATATCGGAATTTGACCGTCAAAGATACACGCGGCGATCCGTTGCACAGTTTCACCATCGGCCCAACCGTCGCGTGGAAACCGTCAACGCAAACTCGCCTCGATATCTCGCCCTTATTCGGTTGCACCGCGGGTGCTCCGGTTGCTGATGTATTCGTCGCCTTCTCATGGCTTTTCGGGGGCGAACGTGCCGAAGCAGAAGCCCCGATCTCGTCGCGCTTCCGTTATTACACCGACGCCGCCTACGCCCGTTCAGGCAAGGATTCGGGAAAAGAAATGAAGCAAGTCGCATATGTGCCGCCGTGTCCGGGATGGTACGGCGACCGCGAATGGAATTTGAACCTCTTCGGCACTTACGCATTCACCAACACCGAGTTCGCTCCTAATCCCTCGCTGGTCGACATTGTTCAAAGCACCAGTGAAGGCGGTCCTGTGCTGGGTACGTCCGATCGTTACATCGGCGGCGATCACGCCTGGGGTGGCGGCGGCGACATCAAATATTTCTTCTGTCGCTATGCCGGCGTCGGTCTGGAGGGATTTGTTCTGGACGGCAGCAAGCCTGGTTTCGATATCTTCGAGGACCAGTCGGTTCCGACATTTGTTCATCGAAGAATCAATCACAATCATACCATCGGCACTGTGCTTGGCACACTTACATTGCGGTATCCAATTCCGTGCACGCGTCTCGCGCCTTATGCATGGGCGGGTGTTGGCGCGATTTTCGGCGGCGGAGAAAGGGATGAACTTCACACGCAAGGGCCGCCGGACGCCTTCGCTGTCAATGCGCAGACCGAACATTTCGGCGCCGAAACGAAATTACTCGGCCAATTTGGCGCCGGTCTCGAATTTCGGTTCGCGCGAAACTTCGGTTGGACTAACGACTTGAGTTTTGGCGTGATCGATGGACCGAGGAACAACTTCGGAATGTTCCGCAGCGGCGTGAATTTTGCCTTTTAAATATCTTGAGGACTAACGTCCTCAGGTCTGAAACCGCGGCTGTTTCCGCGGTTCATGAAGTTGTGCCGCAGCACGGTGGAGCGGGCTGCGGCACAATTCCCTTTTGACGTCTTGCGCGCACTCGTGTGAAGGCTGCGTTCGCGGAAACCCGCCGGGATGAATCTTGACGCGTTCTAGTCAGATCGATAGCTTGGCTGCGGAAAGGAGTTTGTTCCGGTGAAGACCGAAGTATCAATCGAATACTGCGTCGTTTGAAACTACACGCCGAAGGCCGTCAGTTTGGCGACCAAAATTCTCGAGCTCGGCGAGCGCATTAAGTCGCTTACCCTGATTCCGTCGAGCGGCGGCGCCTTCGAAATTCGCGCCAATGGCAAACTGCTCCATTCCAAACTCGAATCCCGGGAGTGGCCCGATTTCGACGAGATCGTTAAGACGATCAAGAAGGCAAAATAGCGAGCCAATCGTTTGCACGTCCGTAAACGGCGGCTGGTGGTCGGACGTTCGAAAGCGGCGTCAAGTCGCCGCACTCCAAAGCGCGCTTCGCACGCGAAAAATTCGACGTTGGACGTTGGACGTTAAGCGTTGGGAGTTTTCTGCAATCCGGAGAGTGAAGGGTGCCTGGTGGCCCTCGCGGTCTTCAAAACCGTCGTCGCTACGCAAGTGGCGGGGTAGGTTCGATTCCTATCCTCTCCGCAGATTTGAATCAGTCCCTGCAGCCGTTTCGCTGTGCGAAACGTGCGCATCGCCCATAGGGCGACCGCTACAGCAGCTGCAATCGAAAGGAGGTGAACCACATGTCGCGTGAGCAAATCCGGAAGCTAACGTCGCTTTCATCCTCCGCCGGGTGAGCGTCAAAATTGAGCCAACAGGCCCTGCGACAAGTTTTGCCGCAGCTTCCCATTTCATTAAGCCAGAACGTGCTCGTCAGTTCGAAAACGTTCGACGACGCCGGTGTGTACCGGTTGGACCGCGATCGCGCTCTCGTGCAAACCGTTGATTTTTTCACACCGATTGTGGACGACCCGTTTTCGTACGGCCAGATCGCAGCCGCAAACTCGCTCTCCGATATCTATGCCATGGGCGGACGTCCGCTGACTGCATTAAACATCATCGGTTTTCCTGATGATCTCGTTAGGCCAAGAGTGGTGTCGTCAATTTTGCGTGGTGGCCTTGCGAAGGCAGCCGAGGTCGGATGCGTGGTCATCGGCGGCCATTCTATTCGAAATCCAGAACCGATTTACGGACTTGCGGTTACAGGGCTTGTTGATGTCCGGCGCATAACCGCAAACGCAAACGCCCGTCCTGGCGACGCGCTCATTCTGACGAAGCCGCTAGGTACCGGTATCGCCACGACCGCGATCAAGCGCGGAATGGCTTCGCGCGCGCTCCAAAAAAACGTGATCACCCTTATGTCACAGATCAACACGGTCGGCGCCGACTTGGCAGAGTTAGGGCTCGTGCGCGCTGCCACCGATATCACTGGCTACGGGTTGATCGGACATTTGATCTCGTTGTGCCGGGCGAGTGGTGTCTCTGCTGATATCGATCCTGCTGCGGTGCCGATCATCAGCTACGAAATTCACGAGCTCGTGAGTCTGGGCTGCGTTCCGCAAGGAACTCGCGATAATCTTAATGGAGCCACGGTTCTCGTCGATTGGGCGCGAACGGATGAGACGTGCCAATTGCTATTAACCGACGCACAAACGAGTGGCGGTTTACTGCTGTGCGTCGCCGAAGCCAACCTTCGAGAAGCGCTCAAAATCCTCCGAAAAGCCGGCACGGCTTCCGCCGCAGTGATCGGACGAATCTTACCGCGACGACGTCGCCGACCATTGATATGCATGACCGAATAAGGTCCGACAAGCGACGCGAGATTCCGGCGGTGTCGAAAATCCTGGAGGCTCTCGGCCATTCTGATTTGCCTCGGCCTTTCGTCGTCGAAATTATTCGCCGCAAACTGTCACAGATTCGTGCGAGCAGTGTGGCCGCCAAATTCGAGACGGTTGTCGCTGATCTCAATCGCTCGCTCGATCAACTTCGCACCAGCAGACTTCAAGCAGTCATCAACGGAACTGGAATTGTCATTCAAACAAATTTCGGACGCGCCCCGCTTTCACGCGAAGCCGTGAACGCACTGAATGAAATCGGAGCAGCATATTCAAATCTGGAATACGATCTTGCGAAGGGCGAACGCGGCGGGCGCGGCTCCTATCTGGAGAGTGCGCTTGCCCTGCTTTGTAAAGCCGAGGCGGCAACCGTCGTGAACAATTGCGCAGCGGCACTAGTCCTAATCGTTCAGCACTTCACACGACAGGCTGGTAGGGCGCGACCGCCGGGCGCGCCGGAAGTTATCATTTCACGGGGCGAACTGGTGCAAATCGGCGGCGGATTTCGCATCAGCGAAATTGTCGCCGCGGCGAGCAGCGCGAAATTGCGCGAGGTCGGTGCAACGAACAAAACCACGCTCGAGGATTATGCGCGCGCCACTGGACCAAACACCGCGATGATTCTGAAAGTTCACCGCAGCAATTTTTTCATGAGCGGTTTTGTAGAATCGCCTTCATCGAATGAGATCAGCGCGCTGGCGAGGAAAAACCGGATTCCGTTCGTCGAAGATCTCGGCAGCGGTGCTATGATTGCGACTGAATCATTGGGCATCACGGAGCATGAGCCAACTCCTGGCGATGTATTGAAAGCCGGCGCTAACCTGGTTTGCTTCAGCGGCGATAAACTTTTCGGCGGTCCGCAGGCGGGAATCATCGCTGGGAAAAAACGATTCGTCACCGCGCTCAAACGCGAACCGCTGTTTCGGGCTTTGCGCTGCGACAAACTATGCCTTGCCGCTTTGCAAGCGACTGTGGATCTTCACCTCGATCAAAAAATCGACAAAATCCCAGCACTCGCAGTTCTACAAATGTCAGAGGACGCATTGCGCGCCCGTGCTGCAGTGATTGCTTCGAATTTGGCGGATTTGCCAATGAAAATTGCAATCAGCCGTAGCAGAGCGAAAACAGGCGGGGGCACTTTGCCAAAGTCGAATGTACCGTCCGTGACGATCGACTTCATTCCCAGAGATCACTCACTAGTGGAGTTCGCAGCGAGTCTTCGTGCGTCAAATCCCGCTGTAATTGGCTATATCGCAGACCACCAATTCAAACTCGATCTGCGCACGATTTTTCCTACTCAGGACGAGAGCGTGATTAACGCGGTGCGCGCGTCGTGCACGAAGTGACGCGTCATTTTATTATTGCTACAGCAGGCCATGTTGATCATGGCAAGAGCGCTTTGGTCAAAGCATTAACCGGCACCGATCCGGATCGTCTGCCGGAGGAAAAGAAAAGACAGATCACAATCGATCTTGGTTTCGCCGCATTGAACGTAGCCGGGCGAAGCGGCGACAGAATTCACGCGGGCATCATTGACGTCCCCGGCCATGAGGATTTCGTGCGCAACATGATCGCCGGGGTTGGCTCAATCGATCTCGCACTGTTTGTCGTTGCCGCAGATGACGGGTGGATGCCGCAAAGCGAAGAGCATTTGCAAATACTCAATTACCTCGGCGTGCAACGCGCTGTGATCGCGCTCGCCAAGAGCGACCTGGGCCGAGTCGACTTCGTCACTAATCAAATTCGCGAACGACTCACTGACACACCCTTTGCAGATTCGCCGATTGTTCCAACTTCGGTCAGGGCCGGAACGGGCATCGACAAGCTGGTAAGTACGCTGGTGAAGCAACTCGCACGAACGGAACCACAACGCGACATCGGTAAGCCGCGCTTGTTTATCGATCGGGTGTTCACGCTCCGAGGAATAGGCACAGTTGTGACGGGGACATTAAGCGGCGGATCTTTGCACCGCGGGCAGCAAATCGTTGTTCACCCGGGCAATCTCGAAACCCGTATTCGTTCGATTCAAAGCCACGGTCAGGAACTGGAAGTCGCGCAACCTGGAATGCGGACCGCCATCAATCTACCGGACCTCCGCGTCGACCAGATCAAGCGCGGCGACGTGGTGACAATTCGCAATCACGGTGCGCCATCTTCGACTCTGACCGTTCTTATAGAGAAGCTGTCGCGCCTCAACGGTAACGAGAACGGTGCACATCCGTTGAAGAATGGATCGTCAATATATGTGCACCACGGTGCGTCGCGCGTCGGCGCCCGGATTAGGTTCCGTGAAAATGGATCTCTCGACGCAGGCAAAGAAAAACTTGGTCGTTTAAAGCTTGTCTCACCAATCTTTGCATTCGTCGGTGATCATTTTGTCGTTCGCGATTCCTCGGAGCGACACACCATTGCAGGCGGAATTGTGCTCGATCCAGATGGCGACAAGGAATCACTGGTGGCCAATGTCACACTAAATAACGTCGATTCTTTGGTGCGTGCGATCCTCTCGCGGCAGGGATTCGCGCGTCGAGATAATCTTCTGATCAAGTCACGATTCAGTGCCGATGAAATTTCTGAAGCATTGATAGGTTTGGAAGAAAACGGCGAGATTATTGTATGCCAGCACATCGCGATCGATCGTGAATTCTGGCGAAAACTCCGTGCGCAGGCGATTAGCTTGATCGATGTGGCGCACAAAGAATCTGCTCAGCGCCCTGGCATCGATCTGGGGGAGCTGCGGTCAACGCTGCGCATTCAAGAGGCGGAAATGCTTGAATCGCTAGTGGCAGATTTATGTACGACCGATTTCGTACGCAAAGGATCTGTTATTGCGCGGACTTCCCATCGCCCAACGCTGCCGGTGCACATTCAAGCCGTCCAGAAACGAATTCGCGAAGCACTCAATGCACAGCCTTTCGATCCACCCTCGCGCAAAGCGATGGAATCAGACCCGCAAGCTCGACAAGTCGTGCGCTTTTTAATCGAGAACGGCGACGTGACCGAACTGGCTCTCGATGTGGTGTTGTTGCGCGAAAATTTCGAGCGCATGAAGTTGCAGGTGGCCGAATTCATTTCCGAAAACGGACCTTCAACTGTGAGCCAATTGCGGCACGCGCTGGGAAGTTCGCGACGTGTCGTGGTGCCACTTCTAGAACGGCTGGATCGCGATGGTGTTACGCGACGCACCGCGGACAAAAGAACGCTCTGCAGGAGCGGTAACCTGTGAAACGATCACGCCCGCTTCTGCTCATCGTGCCGTCTTTGCAGGAAGACTGGCACGACGTGATTGCTCCCTGGTTCGATAACGTTTTGCCCGAAGCGTGGCAACGAGAGTTGCCTTCGTTGGTGGTTGTTCCAACGCGCGGGCAGGCTAACGATATTAAGGCGCGATTAATCGCAAAAGGCTCATCAGATTTGGGTTTGCAGTTTGTAACGCCGTCTAGTTTGCGTGCGCTGCTTGCCCGGGATGACGCGACTCCGGCTGCCGAGCCTGCACTTCTGCGTTTGCTTCTCGCAATCGCAGCCACTGAAATGGCAGATCGGCCTAACGAATCCGAGGCGCTCGCAGCCAAAGCTGTTGCTCGTGCGCCCGCGCCACTACTGCGCGCGTTGGATCGCCTCGAAACTGCCGGTTGGAAATTCGAAGAACTAGGCCTGCCGTCGTTTGCTCCAGTGGTTCAGCGTTTTAACGAGCTGTTAAAAAAATGTGATTTTGTACTTCGCGGAGAGAGTGACCGGAGTCGTTTGCAACAGCTCACACCTGGCAGGCGACAATTTTCCCATCTGCTTATCTGCGGATTCGATGGAGCGCATTGGGCAGAATGGTTTCTTCTGCGCAGCGCGGTCGAACTGGCAGAAAACGCCACGATCGTGCTCGAAGAACCCAACGAGAACTTCTCCGATATTGATCTTTCCTGGATCGGCTCCTGGGAAGAGATCTGTGGCGAAGTCCATCGCGCGCCGAGAGCGAACGCCGCGCTCGGCGACTCGCTTTTCAGCGAAACGGAAATGCGCGGCGGCGCGGAAACGGCGAAGCATTTCGATTTTCTGATCGGCACAAATTTTTCCGAACAAGCCGAAGCGATCACACGACAATGCGTTCGGTACTTGGCAGATGAGAAATGCACGCGGCTGGGCGTGATCTTTCCCGGCCGTGGGGCGCTGCCGCGACTGGTCGCGAGCTCGCTGGAACGGCTTGAAATCCCGCACAACGACGGGGTCGGCCACATTGTGCCTGGCATTTTCGAGTCGGTTGAGTGGCAGGCATGGATCGAATTGCAAGGCGCCCCACGGCTTAATTCTTTCTTACGTTTTCTAAATGCGTTGCCCGACACCACAATTGTATCGCTCAAAATCAATCGGCAAGATTTCGAAAAGGTTCTGCACGAAAGTTACAGAGAGGTATTGCTGGACGACCTCCAACTGCTTGTCGAATTCTGTGCGGCGCACGCGGACGACAAATTCCAGGCGGCAGCCGAAGCTCTGCGCGCGTTGCCGTTGCTTCCTGCGCGCGCAACTTTCGCGCGGTTTCTGGAACAGACTCACGCCGCCCTCGCTTATCTTGAGTGGAACCAACAAGCGCTTCAGCTCGGCAACGTCGTGCATCATTGGTCGCAGCGTCTCGACGCCAAATTTCCACGCGCGCTTTTTTTGCGTTGGCTGGAAGAAACTGCTGTTACGTCAGATGCCGAGCGCTCAGCCGCAGGCGATCACTCGTTTGCGCGCGTGCAATTGTTGACAGTGCCGCGCGCGCAAAATCAAGAGTGGTCGCACCTGATTTTTGCAGGCTGGAATGAAGGGGCATGGCCGCCTGCAGCCGGCGCAGAGTTCGCACGCGTCGAGGAAATTCATGCCTTCAACCGCAGTGTGCAAAAACTCAACAAGCGCGCCGCTGGCCAAGGCAGCCAGGGCGAGGGCCATACCAGTGTTCGTGAAAACCATTCACTTTATCTCGGACCAGGCGAGCAGCGCGCGATCGCATTGCGGCAATTCAATGCGCTCCTCGAATCGGCCAGAGAAGGCGTGACGGTCACTGCCAGTCTGGTGCAGGAAGATGCGCCGGAACGCTTCTGGAATCCGAGCGAATGTTTCACCGAGCTTTATTTCAAAACGCGGCGTGCGCCGCTCACGCAAATGACGTTGAAAGATCTCCAACGCGCCACTCCGCTGTTGCCGAAGCCTGCTGCTGTAACGACGGATGTGCAGCAAACGCTGATTGCTTTCAACGCGCGCCGTGACTCCTCTAAACCCGCCGGAGAATATGATTTCGCGTTGCGGCCGAACGGGTCGGATCGACGGGTGCCGGTGCGGAGTGTGACCGATCTTCAACGAATGGTTTCGTCGCCAGCGATTATTTGGATGAAACGTTATCTCGGCGTAGAAGCATCGGAGGACGTCGCGAATCCGTGGGCAGCGACAACCGGTAGGTGGGTGCACGACTGGCTCGCGGATATTGTCGAAACGCCGGACGGAAACATTTTCTCGGCTTTTCCCGCCCCGGCAAAGATCGACGAGTGCATTCGCTTTGCCGCGGACCAGCGATGTGCGGCACTTCGGCGCCTTTGCAGCTCGGCAGGCAAAGTCGTGCCTGACTGGTGGAGCTCGGGCTGGTTGAACGCGCGCTATCTCGCGCGGCACCTCGGCGCCAAAATCGGATCGGCGAAAGATTGGAACTGGATGGCGACTGAGTTCGCCGTAGGTCGTGAAGTCACGGTGAAAATCGCCGATGGCGTGGAGCTTCAGCTGCGCGGCCAGATCGATTTGGTTCTCGCGCAAAATGACGCGCGCAGTTTCACCGGGCAAACGATCTGGATTGTCGATTACAAAACTGGTTCAGACAAGGAACTGAAGACTTCCGATCTGCACGACAATTTAGTCAAAGGCACAAGTTTACAGCTCGGTCTTTACGCGCTGGCCATGCGTGAACTCGGCGCTGCCGAAGTCAGCGTGAGCATTATTTCGCTGACGGTCAAAAACGTAGCGCCACAATTGTCCGTCAACGATCTCGCACCGCATACTGACGTCTTTGGCGATCTCGCGGAAATGCAGCGCACCGGAATTTTCGGAATGAAAGGTGAGATTCGTCCGGCGTTCGGTTACAGCGCGCCGTACCCGTTGGCAACGTTGCCGATCGATAGCGACATTTTAGAAGATAAATGGGCGCTGACACATCCAGCACTCGTGCTTGAGAAAGAAGAGTGGGAAACATGGTGAAGCCGCGCGACGAATCTGTACGCGCTCGTTTTGCCAGTGAGTTGGACCGCAATTTTTCTGTAGTCGCATCGGCAGGTTCCGGCAAAACCACTGGAATTATCGAACGCATTTTGTCGATCGCGCGTTCGCCGAACGCGCCCGAAATTTTGCCGCGTCTGGTCGTCGTCACGTTCACCAATCGTGCGGCGGACGAAATGCAACAGCGCACCCGGCAAGCTCTGCTCCAGGAAAATTTGCGACACGAAGTGCAGACAGCATTCAACCGTGCCTTCTTCGGCACAATCCATGCATTCTGCATGAAACTCCTGACCGATTACGGTCACTATCTTGGTCTGCCTGCGCCGCTCGACTTAGTCGAAGACGATGACGACCTCTGGCAGGAGTTCGTGCAAAACCAAACCCGGATCGGCAGGTCGTTAGGCGAAAAAAAACGGGCCATGCTTCTACGCTTCGTACAGGCACGCGACCTCATGGAGTTGGCCCGACGCGCGCGCTCGGCTGTTTTGCAAGTGCCGAGGTTGTCACCATGTCCGCCGCTCGATTTCACTGAAGTCTATTCACAATCGAATAAGGGAAAGGGAAACGACAACATCGCCAAATCGCAGGCGGAATTGCAGGAATGGGAAAGGCGTTTCGCCGGCGATTGGGATTATCTGCGATGGCCGGCCTGTTTCACCGCGCCAAACGCCAGGTTTACTCAGCTCTGGCAGGAAAAATTTGCGCCTTTGCGAAAATGGATCTGCGCCGCCGCCACGTGCGTCGCGGCAGAGGTGCAGCGTGATTATCTCAATTTTCGACTCGACCACGGACTCGTCACTTACGACGATCAAATCGCGCTCGCACAAGAGTTGCTACAACATCCGGTCGCCGCGCAAAGAATTCGCGGGGAAAATTTTCGTGTCGTCCTCGACGAGGCGCAGGACACCGAGCCGCTCCAATTTTCGGTGCTACTGGAAGTGACGCGCCCGCCCGAAGCGAACGGTCTTTGGTTGCAAGATCAACATTTAGGCCCGCGGCCGGGGCACTTCTGCATGGTCGGCGATTTTCAGCAATCGATTTACTGGCAGCGCGCGGACTTGAATTATTACCGAGCAGTTCATGAAGCGCTCATTTCCGAAAAGAACAGTGAGAGCCTGGAATTCGCCGTCACATTTCGGCTGGACCGGAAGCAGCTCGATTTCGTGAACGAAACTTTCCGCGAGATTTTAAATAACAAGGACGGGCAGGTGCGCTTCGTCGAATTACAACCGCGGCCGAAGATTCTCCCAGGGAAAGTCATTCGCGTGCCGCTCGCGAAAGAACTGTTGCCTGATGGCAGGAAACTCAAAGACTACCAAAAGGCACGTATCGAAGCAGAGTATCTTGCACGCTGGATCGAGGACGCGGGACTGAAAAAACTTTCGGCCGATTCGTGGCAGCAGGTAGCAATTCTTTGTCCGCGCAAAGCCTGGCTGCAAACGATGGCCGCAGCATTGCGCCGCGTCGGTTTACCGGTGGCGATCCAATCTGAACATGATGTCAAAGGCGACAGCCCGGCTTATGCGTGGCTGACCGCGCTTCTAACGATCATGACCGATCCGCTCAATGCCTACGAAATCGTCGGCGTGCTGCGCGATATCTTCGGCGCGTCCGATCACGATCTTGCCGTCTTTTCCGAAGGGCAGAAGGCGAGATTTCGCATCGACGAGATTGCGTCGGCGACCGGGAAAATTTCTTCAGTTTTGCATACGCTCGCAGAAATTCGCCAACGCGCGGAAGGTCTGGCGTTATTCGACGCCGTTACTTTGATCATTGAGCAAACACAATTACGCGAGCGTTTGCTCCTGTTGCCTGCGACGGAGTTCGGCGATCTCGCGCGCGAACTGGATGCATTGATCGTGCAAGCGGCGGAGGCAGAAGCGAACGGAATGATCCTACCCGGGTTCGCCGAACAGTTGCGCAACGATTTCGCATCGCTACGCGCCGTCCGCTTTTCCGCTGACGATAACGCGATTCAACTTATCACTTCGTATAAGGCAAAGGGATCTGAATGGCAGGCGGTGATCGTGCCGTTCCTCGCGCGCGAACTGCGAACACCATCGCCGCGTTATCCGCATTTCGTAAAATCGCCCGCTGATGGCGAACTGATCATCGCGTTTGGAAACCAAGACAAATCGAAGGATCTGAAAGACGCGATCGAGCGTGCGGAACAGCAGCAACTTGAGCGCCTTCTCTACGTCGCAACAACACGGGCGCGCCACACGCTGGTAGTTGTGCTCGATCAGGAAATCTTCTCCAGTACCGAAGGCAAACTGCTGAAGACAGCACAACTTCGGCGACTGATTCGCGACAAAGATTTTTATTCAGGTGAATTCGATCAACACACCAGCACGATCGATGAAGTCCCTGAATCTTCGCCCATCGTAGAGCATGCGTTACATAAAAATGCCTCTCAAATCGAGCCCTTAACCAGCGACGAACTCAAGCGCGCTGCGAAACGCGCTTCCGAATTCGTGCGAAAGATTACGCCAAGCGCTCTTGATCCGGAAGTTCCGGCAGGCGTGCGAACGCGATCGCGGCTCGATACTCTGGCCACGCTCTACGGCCGTTGGTGGCACAAATTTTTCCAACGTCTGGATTGGAAAGGTGGAATCGATTCCGCACAAAACTTATTCGAAAAGGAATTGCCGCTTTCTCCCGACGCGAAAGCCGCAGTAAAAGATTGGAACGCCACGCGCGGGAATTTGTTCAGCGACGCCACTATCGCTAGTTTTCTTGTGAGCGACGCAACGTTGTTCCACGCGGAATTTCCATTTTCGTGGCGCAGAAACAATCGCAGCGTGCTCGAAGGCCTGATCGATTCAATCATGATTGATCGCAAAGCCGGCAGGTGTCTCCTGGTTGATTGGAAAACGAACGATGTTTCCCCGAGCGACGTCGAAATTTTTCGTGAAACTTACCGGCCACAGTTAGCCGCTTATTGGAAGGCAGTCACGGAGATTACCAGCCTTGAAGTGGAAGCCGGCTTGTTCTCAACTGCGCTTGGCCGTTTGCTGCTCTATTCCGCTGAGGAACTTCAAGCGGAATGGCGACGGCTGGAGCAACTTCCGCCCGCGCAACTCGAAAATGAAATGGCGCCGGATTCGGCGGATGGCCTTTAACCCAAGCACGAAACCACGAACCAAAGCGTTCAGCGTGCGATTACGCTGGCGCTGACTTAACTCTCCCGGTCGCCGCGGATGAATTGCTCGACGCAGCGAAACGCTTCGTCGTCGGTCATTTGCACGGGCGGATGCTTGGAAAAAAAGGCCGAAGGGGAATGCAACACGCCGCCGATCCCGCGGTCGAGCGCAATCTTGCAGCAGCGGATCGCGTCGATCGCTACGCCGGCGGAATTAGGCGAATCTTCGACTGATAGTTTTAAGTCAATTTCCATCGGCACATCGCCAAAGAGGCGGCCTTCCACGCGAATGAACGCAATCTTGTTGTCGAGTTGCCATGGCACATAATCGCTCGGACCGATATGGATGTTTTCGTCTGCAAGACGATCGCCCATCACGGACTGCACTGCCTCCGTCTTGGAAGTTTTCTTCGACGCAAGCCTGGTGCGATTCAGCATGTTCAGGAAATCGGTGTTGCCGCCGGTGTTTAACTGGTACGTGCGCACAACTTTCACACCACGCTTGCGAAAGAGATCGACCAATGCCCGATGCACGATGGTGGCACCCACCTGCGCCTTAATATCGTCTCCGATAAGTGGCAGATTTTTATCGGCGAATCGTTTCGCCCAAGCCGGATCGCTCGCGATAAAGACTGGGATGTTATTGACAAAGCCGAGTCCCGCTTCCAGCGCGCAACCGGCATAAAATCGGGTGGCCTGCTCGGACCCGACGGGAAGATAATTGACCATCAGCTCCGCAGAGGAATTTTTCAGCTCGTCGATAATTTCTTCGCGAGTGGTTTCTTTCTCGAGTGGAAGAAATGTGCGCAGCGGATCCTGATCCTGCATGTGTGGCGGGTAGCCATCCAGAACGCACCCCATTTTTACGATCGCGCCGGTGAGCTTGACCTTTTCACAGAACGCCTTTGTGCAATTGGGCGGCGAAAAAATAGCCTTGCTCACGTCCAGGCCGACCTTGCGCCGGTCAATATCAAAAGCGGCCACAACTTCAATATCACTCGGACGATAACCGCCGATTTGCCGGTGCATTAAGCCGATGCTCGTGCCGTTGGCAGAGGAGGAGCCATCATAAAAATTGAGTCCCTGCACCAGCGAACTGGCGCAGTTTCCAACGCCCACGATTGCGATTCTGATTTTTCTCATTTTCTAAAAACTAAAACCTACCTGATCTAAACAATTCGGAGCAAGCGATAAATTAGGCTGGATCGATGCCGCGTCCCGCCTAGTTAGGCCTCCCGAAACCGGGCCGCGAAGCCTGAATGTGTCTGAAGTCGCCTCGGCTTGCAAGGCCTGATATAAGGGCAAGAGTCAGAGGCGTCCTGACGCAGGGCAGCCTCCGCCAGGAGATAAACGACATGTGTTCAAAATTCGCGGCCATCAGTGTGATGCTCGCTACCATTTTGGCCCTCTCCTCAATCTCATTGAGGGCGATGCCGGATTATGGCATCGACCAAGCAGTCGCCCTGGCCCAGGAGCGGAATCCCGAGATCCTCATCGCACAAAAGAAGGTGACGGCCGCCCGCGGTGGTTTCATCGAAGCCCGTTCGGGCTATCTCCCGTCGGTAAGCTCAAGCGGGCTGTACGACAAACGACAGACCGAGAGCCAGACAAACCTGCGACAGGAAGATTACAACGCCATAGTAAAGCTCGAACAGAACCTTTACACGGGGGGAGCGGTCAAAAGTCAGGTGGCAATCGCGCAGTTGAACATCGCCAAGGCAAATTATGACCTTCAAGAGACGATCAGCCGTGTCAGCATGGATGTGCGAATCGCGTTCAACGAACTGTTATTGAACCGGGCGAAACTCCGCGTACACGAAGATTCCGTCGGGGTTTTCGAACAGGAGCTAAAAGGCGAGCAGGAAAATTTCAGCGCCGGCATTGTGGGCAAACTAAACGTCCAGCGAGCCGAGGTGGCGCTCGCCAACGAGCAGCCGGAATTATTTAACGCCCAAACCGACTTGAAAAACTCGTATTTGCGATTGGCGGAACTTTTGGGGATTGATCTCGCCCCCGGGGCAGAAGCGCCTCCGTTCGGAATTTCGGGAGAATTGCAGTATCGGCCCAATCATCCGGATCTTAACGACTGTCTCGCACGGGCTGACGCAAACCGTGGGATCATCAAATCCAAAGCAGAAGACATCGAGATCGAGAATCGCCAATACGTTTTGGACCGCAGCGCGACCCTTCCACACGTGCGCGCTTTCTCGGGGTATGAAATCTACAGCGAGCGGGACCCGGACGTCGGTCCTGAATTTAACTACGGCGGCGTTGTCGGCATCAACGCCACGTGGAACATCTTTGATGGACACGCGACCAAAGGGCGCATGCAGGCGACGCGCGCCCGGCGTGATGCGGCGATGCAAGCTTTGGCAGCAGCACGGCGCACCGTGGCCTCGGAAGTGCGCAGCGCATTCTTCGATCTCCAGCAAGCCGACCGCGTCCTCGAGAGTGAAACAAAAACCCTGCAAACGTCGGATGAAGCGCTCGACATGGCCAAAGGGAATTTTGCGGCCGGATTGGGAACACAACTTGAAGTGCTGCAAGCGGCTACCGACGTTACCCGAACGCGCACAACCCGATTGAGCGCGATCTATCTGCACAACGTGGCTCTCGCACACCTTACTCACGCCTGCGCCAGTTCAGCCGAAGCGCTCAATTTCAGATCCGACTTCAAAGACGTGAAGAACGAACTTCGCAATGCTGCGCACGCTGCTGATCTGGCGAAGCCGCCGGAAAAAATGACTCAGCGATGAACCTGCCATTAAAATTGACGACCCAATCTTTAGCCGTCGCGCCTGCGGCCGACGCGACACGAACGTGTTGAACGCATAAGTCCTGCGCTTCCCACAGGGAAGCGGCTACAGCGAGCCGCCAGTATTCACATTTTAGTTCTGATTCTGATCGCGTCCTGCGCGTACCCGGCTGGCGCGGTTACTCTGCGAGAGGTCCTCCGCACCACGCTCGACAACAATCCCGCCATACTCGAGGCCAAAGCCGGTTTGGAGCAAGCCGCCGGCCAGCGCCTGGTCTTTCGTTCCATCGTTTGGCCCGATTTCGAGGTGGACGTCCCCGCAGGTGTTCAATACGGCCACCGGGCGGGCGAGAGCGGAGTAAAAGGATTTGCTGTGGGCCGCGGCAATTTGGAACAGACGTTGTTTAACATGGCTGTGCCGCCTTCACTTCGGCGTGGAGACATTGAGGTTCTCATCGCCCAACAGCAACTAAACGTGGCCGTAGTTGAACAGTTGCACGCCGCGCGGCTCGCGTTTTATGCGGCGCTTTACAATCGATCGCTGGAATCGATTCGCGACGAACAGCGACAGAAATTAGAAGAAAATGTCGCTACTCAGAAAAATCGGTTCGAAGCCGGATTAACTGACCGAAGCGCGTTCGCGAGCGCAACTGTCCAAGCCGACGAACTGATTCCGCAAAGCGAAGCCGCGCAGCGCGCCTATCGGGAAGCGCAATTGAATTTGGCGCTAGCAATGGGGATTGACCCTGCAAAATCATCTCTGCCCGAACCGGATGGCGACCTGCAGTTTGTCCCAATGCATCTCGACGTTGCTGCCGAAGCATCAGCAGCCTTAGAGCGGAGGGTCGATCTCAAACTCGCCCGCTTATTTGTGCGCGCTGCCAATGAAGATCAACGCATTATTGCAGCCGACTATTATCCCGCGCTCGCAGGAAGCTTCCACGGGGAATGGGTTCCGGTCAGCGGAATTCATCGGCAGGACTCGACAAGCAAGACACAGGATTTCATTGGGTCAGAAATTCGCGAAAGAGCGGCATACACCTGGCGTGTCATTGACAACGGAAAAGTCGGAGGCGCGGTGATGAGGGCACGAGCCGCGCGGGAGGAAAACGAACTGACGTGTCGGAAACTGGAATCGAGCGTGAGCCGCGAGCTCTCGAGGATCGCCAACAACATTGAAGCAATCGCGGGCCGCGAACAATCACTCGCATCCGCGTCGGCGGCTGCGGAGGAAAGTGCCCGCACTGTTCGAGAAAATGTTGCTACCGGTCTGATCTCGCCGCTTGAGTACCGCATGAGTCAAAGCGCTTTTCTGACGACAAAGAGTGGATTGCTCGACGCCATTTATCAGCACAACATCGCAGCCGCAGAATGGGACCGCGCAGCCGGCCGGTATTTTCAATTTTCGTACGAAACTCGCAAAGTGGGTTCCAAAGCGGATAAGTAGTCGAATCGCAAGGCATTCAGAAGAACGACACATTTTGGCAGCTGCCAAGCCGTGCTTCCCTGACGTTCTACTGATCGAACGGATATCTCGGCTGCAGTGTCTTGGCAATAATGGTCTCGAAGATCTACGAACAAGCCGGAACAACAACGGCTGCTGCTGGACACGAGCGTATTGCAAACAAGCGGCATGGACATCACACTAGTTCTCCAAAATTGAAATTGCCGGAATCAAAAACTCTTTTGTGGAGCGGCGCGGCGGCGGTCGTGGTCCTTTTCGCGATCGGATATTTTTTTCTGATGCCAGTCGCGGAAGTGGCGGCAGTCCAGCGAGGGACGGCCATCTCGGCGGTTTACGGTACGGTACGGATCGAACCTGCGTTTGTGGTGCGTGTACGAGCGCAAAACGACGGGTTTATTCGGCTGGCTGAATCTTTCTCTGCCGGTCGTGGCGCAATCGGCAAAGGCGTGCAAAGTGGCGAATTACTAGCAACCATTGCTGACGAAGAAACCTCCAGACAATTGAAACAGGCGCGTACCGATTTGCAGGCAGCCATTGACCGCGCGGCAGTTCCCCTACCGTCCTCGGAGTTGCTCAAAGCAGCGGAGGACAATCTACAACGGCTCGAAAAAGTCGTTTCCTCGGGGAACGTGCCCGCTGTTGAGTATCAGAAAGCCAAGAGTGAGGTGAACCGTTTACGCGGCGCCGTGGAGACAGAGCGCATCGAGCGGGATCGCAATCTCAAGTCTCTTGAAGAAACTGCCAGGAAGCTCGAAGCCGAGATGAAGAATGCCGAAGTCCGCTCGCCGATTGATGGGATTCTCACAAATGTTCAGACAATTGATGGGGAACTGGTGTCAGACGGCAATGAGCTTTTCACCGTTTCCTCACGCAAGAATTACGTTCGCGGCGAAGTTAACGAGGAAGACGTGGGCGAAGTAAAACCGGGAATGAAAGCAAAGGTGCAGCTATACGCGTATCGGACACGGAGTTTCATTGCGCGAGTCGCGTCAGTTCAACCCGCTGCCGATCCAACCACCCAGCGTTACACCGTTGTGCTGGAGATGGAAAATCCGCCTGACAATTTGATGGTGGGAATGACGGGCGAGATGAACATCATTACCGGCACGCATCAAAATGCTCTCCTGGTGCCGACGCGCGCGCTCCTTGTCGATCAAGCGCTGGTGGTAAATGGAGGAGTTGTGCAGCGACGAACCGTCAACGTAGGATTTCGCACACTGGATTTTTCGGAGGCGCTCAGTGGTCTGGCAGACGGCGATCATGTGATCGTTTCCGATCAGGACAAGTTTCATTCCGGCCAGCCGGTGCGCCAGCGCACGATCAACGCGCCGCCTCCACCGAAAGCGCCGTGACACCCCCGCTTTACATTGCCCTGCGTTTTTTAACGCATCGCAAGCGAGCATTGCTTTTGAGTTTGAGCGGTGTCGTTTTCGGCGTCGCGATTTTTATTTGCACGCAGGCGCAAACGCAGGGTTTCGCACGCTACTTCATTGATTCAACCATCGGCAGCAATGGCGCACTGGTCGTCAGATCGCGTTTTCGGCCGCGTTACGAACCGCTCATGGTCGCCGCGAAGAACTCCAAGGCGAGTACGGAACGCCGTCTCTATTTTGAAGGCATCACGAACGCAAACGAAATCATGCGAGTGAGCAGGCAATTTTCCAATGTGGTTTCCTGTTCCCCCGTTCTGCGCGGAAATGTTAGCGCCCGCGCGGGATTTGAGAACGCGACTGTCGAGCTTTACGGCATTGATCCTGCACTGCACGCGCAGACGACCGATATTCTTCACCAACTGATTGACGGAAACTTTGATGATTTTCGCAACAACACCAGCTCGATCATAATCGGTTCCCGACTGGCAGAAACTCTTCAGGCAGGCGTCGGCGACACAGTGCAATTGCTCGCGCCCAATGGCGAGTACTGGCGATTCAGCATCGCAGCGATCGCGCGCGCAGGCATCGGCTCGATTGATTCAACACGTGTTTATTCGCACGCCCGAGTCGCGCAGGCCTTACTCCAGCAGCCCTCAGGTGCATCAATGATCCTATACAAACTGCGCGATCCCGAATCGGGCGCCTGCATTGGCCGAACACTTCGAGACACTGTTCCAGCACGGCGCGACGAGCTGGCAGGACCGCGAGGAAAGCACGCTGCAACTTTTTCTTACCTTAAGAATGTCTGTCGCGATTACCGTTTCTCTAATCATTCTGCTGGCTGGCTTCGGAATTTTTAATGTCCTTACAATGTCCGTGCTCGCGAAAGTAAAGGAGATCGCGATTTTGCGTTCGATGGGTTACCGGCGCATCGACATTTCATCGATTTTCTTGTGGCAGGGGGCGCTGATCGCCGCAACTGGATCACTGCTCGGCTGTTTGCTGGGCGCGTTAATGACCTGGGGTGTGTCGCACATTCCGATTCATCTCCGCGGGTTGTTGTACACGAATTACTTTTTGGTGACATGGGATTGGAGACACTACGTGTTTGCAACGTTGCTCGCGATCCTGGCCGTGTTCATCGCGAGTTATGTTCCGGCCCGCCGCGCCGCGGAGTTGCCGCCGGTCGTCACCCTGCGAGGCTCAAGCGTGTGAACGCGGAAGTTTGCCTTAGTTGCGAAGGAATCGAACGCTACCTTGGCGAAGAGGAAGAACGCGTGCACGCTTTACGTGGCGTGTCTCTGGAGGTCGAGGCCGGGAGCGTCCACGCCGTTGTCGGCCCGTCCGGCTGCGGCAAAAGCTCGTTGCTCTACATTCTTGGGCTGCTCGATCTGCCGGACGCAGGCCATGTTTCAATCGAATCGGAGCCGGTGGCTCAGCTAAGCGATGATGAACTGGCGTATAAGCGGAGCAAGTTCATCGGTTTCATTTTTCAGTTCCATTTTTTGATGGAGGATTTCACTGCACAGGAGAATGTGATGATCCCAATGCGGAAGCTCGGAAAGCTTTCCGATAACGAGATGCGCGAACGCGCTGCCGGCTTGCTGGAAGCGGTCGGCTTGGGAAACAAATTGCGGAGACCCAGTCGTCATCTCTCCGGAGGAGAACAACAACGTGTGGCTATCGCACGCTCTCTCGCCAATGATCCGCGAGTTATTCTGGCGGACGAACCGACCGGAAATCTCGATACTGCCAACTCCGAGCGCGCATTTGAACTACTGCAAAATATTGTGCAAGAAGGCGGCAAAGCTCTGCTTCTGGCGACGCATAATCCTGTGATCGCCGATGCATGCGATTGGATCCATGAGATGAAAGACGGCCTGATCACCGCGAGCCAGCCGCGGGGCCCGAGAAGTTTGATTTCTTAAGTCGATCGAACGCAGAGCCACGCCTCGCTTGAAACGTCGCTGAGTTGGCAGCGCGCGACTCCGCCATTAGTCTCGCGTGCAATGGAGAACACCCTGCCAATTTTAGTCGCGAATGCGCCCGAGGCGCTGATCGAATTGTGCGGCGTCAACTTACTGGAACGTTTGCTCCGCATCTTGCAGCGACTCGGATTTCGTAGCGCGATGGTTTTTTCTACGACACCAGGGATCGTCGGAGCTGAATTAGCGAAACGCTCGTGGGCACGCGACCAAATAAATGCTCATGTTTTTTCGGATCCAATCGGACCGCTTACTTCCCAACTCATTTTAGAATACAGATCATCCGACCGTTTCTTAATAGTACCCGCAAGCGTTTATTGTGACGCCCGTTTACTTGCCGCCCTCTGTGCAAAAGATTCATCCGCAGCGCTTGTCGATTCCAATCCAGCGGAATTCGCTCAGCCTTTAATCCGAAATCCGTGCGGGCCCGCTTTAGTGACGCGGGACTTCCTCCTGGCGTGCTCTGATAGCGCGCCGTTTGTTGAGGAGCTCAAACAGAAGATCGACACCGGCGAAATCGACATTGTGGACGCAGCGAAAGTTGACGATTACATCGTCAGCATGCGCCGGCATGTGCGGCCACTTTGTTTTTCGGCGGCGCTAGAGCAGAGCCGTCGAGAAGCGGAGCGCGTCATTCTCGATTCCGCGCAAAATGGAACGCTCGATTTGCCGGCCTACGTTCACGGACCAATCGAAACGGCAATCATCTCGCTTCTTTGCAAAACGCGAGTCACGCCAAACCAAATTACGATTGGAGGTTTCGTCATCGGTTGCAGCGCAACCGCGGCCTTTATCTTTGGACACGTCGGGGTGGGACTGATCGCTGCTCTCATATTTGGCGTCGTCGATGGACTGGATGGAAAGCAGTCACGCGTCAAAATCGAAACGACTGAGCATGGGAAATGGGAACATCATCTCGATTATTTGGTGGAAAATTCGTGGTGGCTGGCCATTGCTTTTCATTTGTGGAGAAGCGGCAAATTTCCGAACGTGTTTTATTTTCTCGCTTTGCTCATCGCATCGCACCTACTGACTGAATTCGCGAAGCGCCGGGCCAAGGTAGCCACAGGCCGTCTGCTTGATGATATTACGCCGTTCGACCGCGGCTTCCGCCTCATAGCAGCGCGAAGAAACGTTTACGTTTGGATCCTGGCGATTGGTTTTTTGCTAAACGCTTTCCCGCAAAGCTACGCGTTCATCTGCGGATGGGCTGCCTTTAGTGCTGCCGTTCATCTCACGCGTTCCGTTAGGATTTGTAACGCTGTCAGGCGTCGAGTTGTTGATTCCCGGGCCTGACAAAGGGCGCAGCAGCGAAGGCACACGCTTTGCCCGCGCGAGAATTTCCTTACCGAGAACACGCATTGGTTTTTCGACCAGCAGTGAAGCACTCACAGCGCAGTAAACACCGCAACCTTCCTGACAGGATTTCTTCTTATAATTGGCGAACAGATCGTCCAGCGTCACATCCATGATGTGCTTGTTTGTGTGCACCATGCTGCAAATCCAAAACTTTCCCTGCGCGGAAACGAAGAATAACTTGTAGCCTGCCGCGCACGTCCATTCGACATGTTCCCCTCGGAGCAGGCTGCGCTGATAATTCAGGATCGCCTCGCTGGTGTGAATCTTCTCGCCACGTCGTTTTCGTTCGATCATTGAGTCGATGAACCGTTCGAGCTCCTCACGCTGCCCGCGATCGACGCGAAACCGCTGTAACGGGTCCGCATGCACGAGCCGAACCTCGGTCGGAATTCCTCGCGATAACCCAGTATCGAGCACCGCTTGCGCTTCCGGCAACGTATCGGCACAAATCACGCCGGTGATATGCAGGCTGATTTTTGAATCACGGAAATAATCGAGCTTCGGCAGGATGGTCTTGAACGACTTTTTTGTGATCGCGCTCGGTGTCATTCGATCAACGCTGATCTGCATCACCTGCAACCCGGCGTCCTCCAGTTGCCGAATTAGTTTACGGGTGAGGAGGAATCCATTAGTGGTCAGGCTGGTGGCAAAGCCCAGTTCCCGACAGTAGCGAACGAGCTCGACGATATCAGGGTGCACGAGTGGCTCGCCCCCAACGAGAGCTATGCGCATGGTTCCGAGCTCGCGAATCTTACGCACCCATTTCTTCAAGTCGTCGATGCTCGGATGCGGCCGGCTATTGTCGTATTCAGTGCAATAAGCGCAATCGAGGTTGCACTGGTCCGTCACGTAAAGGCTACATTGCAGCGGTTTGCGGTCACGCAGACGCTTAGCTGATTCCAGGATGTTGTAGCCGGAGAATTCGCGACCGATTTTATCGAGGAGCTTCATGCGATGCCGAAAGAGCTAAAAAGCCTACGACAACTTGCCTGTGAAGCAATTGTGCCTGGAGGTCCCTCCGTAACACTCGCTACCTTCTTTTGGATCCCGTAACCCGCCAGGCCGAGGACAACATCGAACTGCAAGCGAATCGGCCTAAGCGGAAATCATGGACAGAGCGATCATTGGTTAGACTCGGCACACCTGGAATCTCAATCCAACCGGCCTCATCGAAGAACCACGAACGCCGATCGACTTTGATAAACAAATCGTGGAGCGGCGAAAACAGATCCAATGGAAGCGTCAACTCGCCGGCAAATGGATGGCCTCGGTAACGGGCGATGCCAATGCGGTGATTCGTCGCGCAATCCAACATTTCAACATCGGCCGAGCAGCCGGGAAGACGGATCTGGCACGCGCGTTTTCGCCCAAGGGAGTCGCAACCCAAAATGAAAAACTTGCCCCTCTGCATACGAAACAGATCGGCCGAAAAGCGAAACTCGACATTGAGGTTGTCGCGCGTTCGAGAAACGGAATGAACGGCGCCATCGCACCAGACAGCGCTCTCGCGTTCGACACGAAGAAAACGCTCCGGACGTGCGGCGTATCGAAGAAAACGTCGCCTCGACATTTTGATTTGCGTTTGATGGCAGCGAATTGCTTCGCGTTTTGCAGCGATCTCCGCTTCGGATGATGATAATTGCGCGGCGCGGTCGAAAAACGCGGGGTTGCTGCCGTGCACCAAATAATTCCACTCCGAAACTCCTGGTGTCACAAAGTCGGCGAAGATGAGCCGCATCATTACGGCAACGGCGTTGTGATCTGGATGAATGTCGGAGAGAGAAGGCACAAGAATGTCTGTGGGTGACCAATCGTCGATCACTTGAGTGAGTCGTGTGAGAGTGCTGTCGCAATCACGCAACAGAAGATCGGTCAGGCCCTGATCTGGCAGGGCAAGGAACTGAACGTCCGAAGGATGGATACCGAGGACACGCAACGCAGCTAGCGCTTCTGCGCGCCGCAATTTTCCCCAGCGTTTTCGATCCGATGCGCTCAAGCGCCATCTTTTTTCGAGTGCTCGCTGTGGCCAGGGATTGTTATCCCCGTCTGTGACGTAGACAATGCGAATGGCCGCTCCATCGCGAACCGCTTGCTGAAGAATGACGCCGCATGCCAACGCTTCATCGTCCGGGTGTGGCGCGATCAGCATTAGCCTCGAGGAGACGTCAAACGTCGGAGCGATTAAAGTTAGAAATGACACCTGGCTAACAGAAGAGAAACGAAGACGAGTTGGCAATTTAATTCAGCTGTCAGGCGAGGTACTACCACTCGAACGTGATCGGTTTCTTTTTCGCCGGGTCCCAGATCGGTCTGAAATTGCGATCGACGGCCTGCGCCCAGAAGACCACGAGGTCGTGTCCAGTGGAAGTTTGCACAAATGTGTGAGTGCCCGGTGAAAGAAAGCGCTGCTCTCCCTCGTACCGCTCGCCGTCGAGTACACCCATTACATTACCAACGTCGCGCGCGATGATTTTGTACGAGGCCGGAATAACGATTTCAAAAGTAAAGTGCTTCCCGTCCGTGGATGAATGCAACAGGACACCTGCCACCCGCAATCTGTCTCCAACCGGCAAATAATTCTGTTCGAGGAAATCGAACGTGGCTTATGGCATGGCGCCTGGCAAAACGGCGACGCAGGTCCGTGTATCAATGCAACGCTGGATCGCATTGTTTGCCATCAATCCACGCCGAATGCGTTCCTCAGTAAACGTCTCAATAATGGGATAAAAGCAACGCTGCCGGAAAACCATTTCTCCTCTGCGATCAAAAACGAAGTCACCCGGTTCAGTCAGTTTGAGCGTGTCCCGCAAAAAATCGATCTCCAGTTTTGCCTTGTTTTCCCAGAAAGGATGAACCGACAAGGCGACCAAGAATTCGCATACACCGAACAAGGCGGGCACGGGCATGACGCGCCAGATCTTCGCGATATTTCGATTCCGGGCCCAACGGTCTGAAATCGTCAGAGCTGCACCCGTGCCAATGACAAAGGCGAGCGGATAGAACGGGAGGTAGTCCTGCCGCGACAGAAAGGGCCAAAAGGAAAGGAGCGCGGTAAAAAAGAAGCCGGACGTGACAAAGACAAAACTTCGGCGCGCCGCCAGCGCTGCCTCGGGCGTCGCGGCCACAGTCCGACGCGTCCCGAGAGCGACGAGTGGGAATCCGACAGCAAAGATAATCACCCACCACGCGGGATGGTTGCTCAAACCAGGCACGACATTGTGATCGAAAACCCAATAGCGGAACTGCGGCCAAATGCCATAGAGCGCAAACCCGGCCATGATCGTAGCAGGAACAATCAACGCGGTGGTGAAGAACGCTGCCAACGCGCCGAGAATCTGTCGCCAACCGATACCCAGTCGCTCGCGGCCAACGAAAATCAGAGTCATCGAGCCCCCGATCACGAGTAGACATGAGAAGGAGCAATGTCTTCATGGAGACGCCAAAGCAAAGACCCATGAGGAAACCCGCGATCAGCGCGCGCCGCATTGTTAATGCGCCACTAAGCAGTACCAACACGCACAATAGCCAAAGCGGAGCCCAAAGATTGTCCGTCCGGAATTCAACCGAACAAAAAGCATAATCGTAGGAAAGTCCTACTAGAATGGCTGCCCAGACGCCGACGCGCCGGGAAAAGAGCAGCGATCCGATCCGATAGGTGCACCAGAAGGCGACGATGTAGAGCGGTTGCAAGATGATCCGCATCCAGTAGAGAATGGTCGCGCGGTCGCCGATCAGCTTGTAAATCGGTGCGCATAGAATCTGAAACAATGGCATGTGGTTATCAGCCAGATCGCGATACTGAACAAAACCGCGGGCCCAGCCCCAAACGACGTGCAGATGTTGCGACTCATCGACGGCAATCTTGTAGTGCGTGACGGTAACGACCCTCAGAAAGATCAGCGCAAGGAAAAGTGAAGCCGCAGCCGCGAATTCGTGCGGGTAGGATAAACCGAAGTAATCGGCTAGACGCCGTGTGAACACTCGCCCTCGACTGGGTGAATCAAGCATGTGCCTATCGGCTCCAGCGAGCGCGCGGATCAACCTCCACGGTTGTTAGGGTTCCAGCAGCCACACGGGCGGTTATGGCGTCCTTAGGCAATACGCCGGCCGAAATTCTTTGCTGCACGTTAAATGCGTCCACCGTAAACGGTTTGCCCGATCGATAACTTACTAAGGGCGGACACAACACATCGCCGGGGACTTGTTGCACGCGCTGGACGCTATCAGCCATTGCCTGCTCCCTTATCGCAATCTCATTTATGAAACTGCGATCGAATACCATGCGCACCGGTTGAAGTTGTTTTGACGCCAGCAGCCGCACGCACACGGCAAGCAACAGAATTGCCTGGGCTTGTTCCAACCGAAGATGGCGCGCGACAGGCCATAGCGAGACTTGTGTGAACGCCAGACCAAAGCTCATCGCGACGGCCATAACGAGATCGAATTGAGCATTGATATCCACTCCAGCGCCGCCTTTCTGCAAAAAATATGATCCTAACGCAATTGCGATGAGACAACTGCAAAGCTGAACGTTGACGTCACGCCGACAAGCCCAAGCATTGTAAAGGCAAGCGACTAAACCGACAGACACCCATTCTAATTCCTGAAAAGAGCGGAGGGCCCTTTTCAGCGAATAATGCCTGGGAGATAAGATGTTCAGAAAGAAGTTTTCGCCGAACAAGGCGTAACAAATCGCGGTCCCGATCATGATAGCGATCGCCGCAACGCAGAAGCACTTCACGGCTTCGCGGCGACGGTGTAGAGCAAGCCAGAGAAAAACAGTCACTGGCATGGCAATGATGTTATGCTTAACAAAGCCCGCCAAGGCCATCACGAGAACGGGCCCGACATATCCGCGATCATTCGATCTCGCGATTAGAAACCCCAGAAAACCAAAGGCCATGATAGCGTCGCCGAGCAGTTGCGGCTCGTTCATTCCGACGTAGGGCATAAAAAATCGGCTCATCGTCGCTACAAAGAATGCCCCGCTAATTCTGGCGGCCACTCCACTTCCACCTAGCCGCCTAACGCTCAAGGCGATCGCCATCGCGATGGCAATTACGGCAACCAGGGACAACAATCTGCCGGCTAACACCGGATCGCCTATAAACCGGCCAATTAGACCAACGATGTAAAAGGATACGGGCGGATAGTTGTTGGTGATGAGTTGATGGGTAGATGGATAGAGCGGCATCCTACCCATCGCCGCATCAGCGAAATAAGCATTCCAACCTTCGTTAGGTTCAATTTCGATGTTCAGAAACGCGCGATAAACGGTCCATGCGAAAGACCAAATCGCTATGACATAGAGCGTCCACCGTAAGACACCCAGGTACCACGAATCATTGGCCTTCGTTGTCATTGGGACCTAATGCCTTCTAATTGAGGACAGCGCAACGAAACCTAGCGCATCCGGTAAATCACGCCTTCGGCAGTGTGCGCCACCGGCTGGTATCGTTCCGCCAAGAGTTTGGCCAGAATCGGGAAGTTCTTCACCGGATAATGCGCACTTTTCGGGCCGGGTTGAAGATCGACAATGTAGATTGGCGGATGCCTGGCAAAATCTTGCTCGAGGGTGCTCCAAGCGCCGGGCAAGATCCGACTGCGAGTATCGACACCGGGGATCGGCCCTCCGAAAATGTAACCCGTCAGCGGAAAGGTTGTGATGTAGCGGCAGGCAGGACGTCTGTGAGCGTCCAGATAAACTTCCGGACTTTGGCCCCAGACAAAAATCCTGTCGACGGGGTTGGAATGTGTGAACAAGTATTGTCCCGTCCTAGACGGCACACGTCGCGACGCCAGCCCCGTCCAGTGTTTGATTGAGAAGAAAACGATCGTAAGAGCTAGCCACGCGTAGGTCACCCTGGGTCGCAGAAACCAGTAGGGCGGCTGAATCGTCCGGGACCAAAGTCGTGCGTAGTAGGGCGCTGCGAGCAACACAAGTGGAGGAATCAGTTGGATGTAGTAATGAGGGTAAAAGCGAGCGCCCGCTGCCGTGCCGATCACCGAGGCAGAAAGTAGCCCGAAAAGTGCTGTTCGTTCTGCCGTCTTCGCAGCCCAAATCTCACTCTTATCCCAGCAGGCCATTATCACTCCCACTATCAAAGGCAAACAGACGCCGATGAACGCCAGCGTGAGCAAGATTCCTTTCTCCCAAAAAACGTGTGGAACGTCGTGATCGCTAATTGTCCAGTAAAACGCATCACGCAGGATCCCTTGTTTCCAAAGCACAATCGTCACGAGACCGACGACTGCGAAAAATCCTGCCGTGAGCGTAGTTGCCTGCACGATCGAATTTATTCGCGTTAAACTGCGGCTGGCACGGTAGCTTGGGAGGAGTAGGTAAATTCCGAGGGGGACTGCAGCTATTGCGGCCGGCTGCTTGAGCAGGAAGGCCACGCCCAAGAGCGCGCCCGCCACAAAGAGCTCGGGTCGCAGTCGCGATGAACCACGGCCGAACGCGATTGCCCACGCCAGGATGATAGGCAGATTCATTATCATCTCGCCGTCGAACGACAGGGTCTTCCACGTCCACCAGGGTTGGAACACACTGTAGAAGAACGCGGCAATCAAACCGGTATTGCCATCAAATAACTCGCGGCCGATGACATAGAGGCCCGCCATCGCGCATAGGGTCCACACTAGGGCGACTATATGAAGCGCTTTCCAATTGTACTCGCCTGCTACTTTGAATACTGCTGCATAAGTCCAGAAGAGAAGTGGCGGCTTGCGCTCTACCGCGTCAGCGTAGGGCCGACCTCCGTCGACGATCTCGTTCGCCACCACCGAATACATTTCTTCGCTATCGATTGGCCGAGGATGCAAAAGAGACGGAAGGCGAATTGCGACTGTGAGAAGGACTATCCCAAGCGCGGCGAAACGAAATTGGAGCGACCTATGAATTGGCACACCCTTCAGTCGGCAATTTTAATTTCCGGATGCGATCCATTAAGGGAATCGTAAATGCGCGTCACTTTTTCAAAAACATCGTCAACTGTGATTGCTTGCATGCAAACATTGTTGCGACATATCGATTGCCGATTGTTGTAGGCGTTCACGCAAGGACTGCACGCAATACCGGCCCACAAGGCAGTCGCGTTTGGCGATCGCGCGGAAAAGAGCGCCGGTGTCTCCGGTCCGAACAATGCGACGACGGAAATCGGGGTCATCGAGGCAAAATGAGCCGGGCCACTGTCATTCGTCACCAAAATCTCACTGCGCGTGTACAGCGCGAGCACTTGTCGTAGAGTCGTTTTTCCGGCAAGCGGGATGACGCGGCTTGAACCGACCTCGTTTGCGAGCTGGTTATTGGGGCCAGCTTCGGTCGGCGCACCGGTAAACCCAATAAACAACTCCGGATAACGTTCGAGCAGCCGCCGGGCGAGTTCGACATAACGCAAAGACGGCCATCGCCTCAGCGGCAGCAAGTCGCTAGCGTTCGGATTGAGCAGGATGAGTGGCGCAGAACCGATGCGAGGATTTTCGCGCTGTAGCAGAGCGTTGATTTCGTCAACTTCAGACGGGGAGGGCCGAAATCTTGCAAGCGGCTGGTTTGCAGCTGGCCTAAAGTCAAACGTCGGAAGCACCGCCGGATCGCGGGTCAACGCTTCAACCATCGCTTCGAACATTTGGCTCGTATGGATATGAGGATTGTATAAAAGCCGGTGCGTCATTAAGTCGCCTCGGTACGGTCCGTCGCCATAAAAAGTATGAAACCCGACGCGTGATTTGGCGCCGGTCATGAACGTCAATATCGCGGAGAAACGTGTCAAAAACTCCAGATCAATGACCGCGTCGATGCCGATTTTCCGCACCTTCAGCACTGCCCGCAACGCACCAGTCGCAAGTCCGAAAACACTGTTCGTCGCGATCGTTATCACATTTCCATCAGGAATAATTTCCATCGCGTCGAGAATGAAGCGATTATCTTCGAATACGACGAAGTAAACATTTTCACGCCCAACCATTTCGATCGCACGCAGAATTGCGGGATAGGCGAGAACGGTTGAGCCTTGCTCCGCGAACTTCACGAACAGAATACGTTCAACCTCGCGCGATTCTGGCCGTGCAGCGGATTCAAAGATTTTTCTGAAAAGCGTCAGGAGGGCGCAAAGGGGCCCACCAACCCAGCGATCGGTGCGTTGCAAAGTTCGAAATGCCGACTGGGAGATCCATTTTCTGGCCCTCCTAAAAGAGTCAATCCTTGCTAAATCTTTTAGCTCGATGACCAATGATCATGCTGTTTGGGCGGACCGAAGTGTAGCGACAGCCACCGTTCGATGCAATAAAGGCTGCTGTCATCCACTGATGCGTGACCAAAGGGCTTGGCGAGAAAATTTTGGCGGCCCCAAGGACTCGATTGTAGCATCGAGAACATCATGAGCGCGGATGTTGAGTTTTACGCACTGCTAAATCGAGCATGTTTCAGCGAAAATGAATCACGGCGCTATTTCTCATGACGGATAACACTGAAATCGCCCAAGCCTCTGACCGGCTTCGCGATGAGTCAGTGAGCCCGACGGAAGCTTTGCTCGATGTTCCGCCGCCGGCGTCGGACGCGCCGGCGCGCGTGGACAAAACGGGAGTGGAGCTGAAACGCGGCGCGTTCCTAAACACGATCGCGATGCTCGCATCGAATTTCCGCGGCATCTTCACATTTCTTGTCGCACGTCTGCTCGGGCCGGCGGTACTCGGCATGTTTTCCGTTGCATGGGCCACGACCGACATCATCAGCAAGATCGGCGTCCTTGGTCTGGATAACGCGATCACTACATTCATCGCACGCTCAGAAGCTGTCGGCGATCGGGCGCGAAGCCGGTCTCTTTTTCACGTCGCTGTAGTGCTTGGAGTCGTCCAGTCGGTTGTGACCGCCGTCATTGTGATCGTGGCTCTCCATTTTTTTAACAACCGTCTTCACGTACAGCCGCAACTGGTTTCGGTGCTGAGCCTGGTTCTCTGTGCGATGCCGGGCCTCGCACTGTATCGCATTAGTACCGCCATTTCGCGCGGGATGAAGGTCATGCAGCACGATATCTACTCTCGCGGGCTGACCGACCCAATTGCAACGACTCTCGCTTTCCTGCTGGCGATCGCCGTTGGGTTTAAAGAGTTCTCACCAGAGGTTGCTGCAATCGTGGGAACAGCAGCTTCAGGAATTGTCGCAGTCCGCCTGGCTTCCTCCTGCTTTCACGACGTTCCTCCGCCGACGATTGTCATATCGCCGGTGGCGGAAGCAAGATCACTTCTCGCGTATTCGGCTCCCATCAGCATTTATCAACTCATTAACGCGTTAATCTCCCGGTTGGATCTCATCCTGCTGGGCTACTTCGTTGGACGGGCGCCCGGTGTGACGCTCGCAACCGTTGGTATTTACAGCGCTGTCATCGGGACCGCGAACGGTCTGCGAAAAGTGAATCAGGCTTTTAATCCGATCTTCGCACCGGTCGTAGCCGGCATGACGGCGACGGGCGATCACGATGTTGCTGAGGCTACATACGCTCGGCTTGCCGAATGGATGTTGTGGATTTTGTTGCCGATGGTCGCAGTACTGTCGCTCGCTGGCAGCACGATTTTGCTCATCTACGGTCCAGCATTCCAGCAAGGCGGAGCGTGGTTGGGGATCGTCGCGCTGGCCAGTGCGATCAACGCGTTTGTTTATCTCGGCGAGACGGTCATCATGGTGCAACGTCCTCAGTTAAATCTTCTGCATTCGTTGATTACGTGCGCGGTCGCATTTGCCGGGTTGCTCTGGTTGATTCCGCGCTTCGGAGCGTACGGCGCCGCAGTGGGCATTCTCCTACCGTACATCGTGCAAGGAACCCTGCGTTACGCGACGCTCCGCTGGGTATTCCATTGGAAAGAACCCTGGAGCGATATTCGCCCGCCTCTGATTGCCGCAGGAATCGCGCTCGTGCCCACGCTGATCTGCCGCTCATTTGTCGGCGGAATTCCTGGACAACTCATCAGCGCGGGGGTTTTTCTGGCTATTTTCGGTGTCCAATGGTGGCATCACCATGTTCATCGCAAAGACAAACAGCGTTAGGTGATGCGAGCACGTCCCACGCGTCGCGGAAAAACGCGATTGTCTCATTGTTATTATGTTGGCGCCCGTTGGGAACATGGTGAAGCGACAAGGTGCGCCGCTGTCGTCGCACAATCCGCAACCTTCTGACCGATGCAGGCACAACGTAGCGCGCGACCTGGCGCCGAGCGAGATACCCACTAATCCAGATATCATCCATATAAAATGCTCCGCGTGGAGCCTGTGAGTAATCCCACAGCGATTCATCGAAGAACCTTGGTTGGATCAAATAACTTCCACACCCGGTGATCACCGCCACGCTCTGTGGCTCGCGAACTTCGCCGCCGTAAATCATCGTGGCGTCACGCCAGTCAAAAGTTCGCGGCATTGCTGCGCCGCGTAAACAAAGTGCCCCTTCGGTCAGCCGCGCGTTATAATGCAAATAGGTTGCAAGCGCGTCTCGCGGATAAATACGATCGTCATCCACCACCATAATGAGGGTATTTTCCCGGCCGGCTTCCAGCTCTTGTTGGATGACAGGGATGAACTTTGTAGCCGGTCCCCAGTCTCTCCGGGAACGTAAAATGCGCACGCGCGGCAAACGCAAAAGATATTCGGGCACGATATAAGGCCGCTTCTCGCGAATCGAAAATTCTGGAACGGCAAGGATGATCTCATCCGGCGGGCGGGTTTGCGTCAGGAGCGTCCGAATCGTTGGCCTTAGATTGTTGATTCGGCCGGGCAAAGTCGAAAGTGAGGCGATCACGCGGCGATTCTCGAACCTCCCGTCGCCGGCCAACGTTTCACGAATAAATCGGACCTGTTGACGGTGCTTTCTTCTGGCCGGCAGCAGCCGGATCACACATGCCGGAATTAAAATGACAACGACTGCGCAAATCAGAGGAAACATGGAAACGGGATCGACATCGTATTCTCAAATGCAGCAGCTCGACAGGTCAAATATGGAGAATCGCCGAACAACGAAAAGCAGATACATCTTCTCCTTCTTTGGGCCGATCGCTTCCAGCAGAATCAGGAACCTATCCCGCTTCCTTGACACCGCGTCTATGACCGTGATAGGGAAACGGGTGCTTTCTCTCCAGCAGGTCACTCGCGTTTTTGATAAGAAACCATGGGTTGCTCATCTGTACGTGACCGAACAGTGCAACCTGGATTGTCATTATTGCAATGAGTTCAACAACTCGATTCCGCATCCGGTCCTGGCCGATCTCAAGAAATGGATGGACCACATTCGGAAGCTCGGCGTCACGCGCCTCGGCCTGCAGGGAGGCGAACCGCTTCAGCATCCGGACATTGTGGGGATAGTGCGGTACGCAAAATCCATCGGTTTTTCCAAAGTGAGCCTGTCCACAAACGGCTTTCTTCTGAACCGTCAACTCCTCGCAGACCTTCAAGAAGCGGGACTCGATGACATGCAAATTTCCGTGGACCGAATGACGCCGATCGCGAGCACACGCAAAGCGATGAAGTCGATCGTGCACAAGCTTGACTGGTTCAAAGATTCGAAGGTCAGGCTGAACGTCAGTGGCGTCCTGTTCAAAGACACGCTCGATGAGATGGCGCAGGTAATAGACACTTGCCTCGACTTGGGCATCCCTGTCCGCGCACGCGTGGTCCACGACGATCTTGTGCATGATCGCGCCTTGCGCGATCCAAATGAGAGCGATCCGCTGCTCCGCTTTCTCGAATATCAGGAGAAACTGAAGCGAAACGGCCAGAACATTCGCACGAGCTGGAACCTTCTCACTTATCAGAAGAAGATGCTGCGACAGGAACCGATCGAGTGGACCTGCGTCGCGGGGTATAAATACTTCTTCGTCTCATCGACCGGTAAGTTTTGGCTCTGCAGTCAAGTGCGAACCGAGAGGCACATTCTCGAGATCACACAGGAAGATTTGCTAAGCTACAATCGGAAGAAGAATTGCCAGGCCGGATGTGGCGTTTATTGCACCGTGGAGGCCTCACTAGCCGTGAGCCATCCGCTGCGGTACGCGGGCCGGGAGGTGGCAGGGATGCTGGCCAGTCGCGTCTCCAGGATGCGGCGCGGCGGTCCCGAGCGCATCCGGGACCTGACGGCGGCCCAGTAGGGCGAAGCTCGGGTCTTAGGAGCCCACGCGGTCAAAGTCTTATCTGTCAGGCCAAGAATCCGTGACTAAAGCTGTTCTGCTCTTTTTGGCCGCCTTCACGCTTTACTTTTTCACACATTCGCCGGCGCTCGATGACATCGATGCTGTGCAATTTGCAATGGGCGTGCGCTCGTTCGACCTCTGGCATCATCAGCCGCACCCACCTGGTTATCCGATTTTTATTTTCTTTGGCTGGCTGGGGACGAAGCTTTTCCACGCGACGCCGGAATCGTCGCTTTACTTTGCTTCTGCTTTTGGCGGTGCACTTTTCATCGCGGCTTGGTTCTCTATTATTCGCGTTCAGTTTTCCGAAAGACTCGCATGGTGGGTCGCAAGTTGTTTGCTGGTCACGCCAGCTGTTTGGATGACGGCTACGAAAGCGCTGACGGACATGCTGGCAGCGGGTTTCATGAGCGCGCAGTTACTTGCCGCGATCTGCTTTTTGAAACAGGGAAAGCGCAGCCTGATTGTCTGGGCTGCTCTCCTCGGGGCCGCCGCAGCCGGGACGCGGCCGCAATTATTTCCGGTTGTCGCAGTGATTCTTGGTATTCCGCTCAAGCAAGCTTCGGTGAGCGCTAAGACATGGTCGTTTACGTATGCGCTATTGGTCGCTGGTTGCCTCCTTTGGCTTTTGCCAATGTGGTACATCCAGTCTCAATTGCGTCCAGATGAACCGTTCTGGCGTGTGTATCCCGAGCTCACGTACGGCCAATGGCGCTGGCGCTTAAACCTGCCGTCCGTTTACATCGGGGCGGGCGATTGGAGTCCTCACTACCTCGGCACGCGTTTCGTCAGGCACATTCTCGGGTGGTTTTGGAAAGGGTTCGGCTTCATTCAATCGCCCCGGGTGCTTGCAGCCGGTATCGTTCTTACAACGTGTTCGATGATCGCTTATTTTTGGTTCGGACGCGAAGCGATCGATCACGCGATTTTGGAAATTTCACGGTCCCTGGCTCTTAGTTAACGTCGCGATTGTCTTTATCGCGCTTCCCGGCGATCCAAGATACTATCTCATGATCTTTCCGCCGCTCCTTGTCATGATGCTCCGCGGTTTTTTACTGTTACCCAGGGCGTGGAAGTTGTCAGCAATCTGCGTTCCGGCATTGCTCCTGTATATCCTCGTTCCATTGGCCATAGAGAACCACCGTGACGAAGCGCCAGCAGTGCGGCTCGTACGCTATTTGGAAAAACTTTATCCGCCCCCGAAGCGCGGCGACGTGCTCTTGATACTCCCCGTTACGTATCGTTCCGCCCAGTGGTACGCACCGCAATTCAAAATATTGGATCATGTCCCCATCGCGGAAGACGAGGAAGTCCTACGGAATGCGGCAGCGGTTTATACCGACGATCTATCGCTAAAGCGGAAAGATGTTTATTCGATATGGCTCGCCGATTTCAGACGCTCAACGTTGATTTATACTCAGAATCGCCATGTCCGACTTTATCTTGTCGAACGGCGCCCCTCGTCATGAGACGCATTTTTATCACGGGTGACAGCTTCGGCATCGACCTTGCCATGCCGCTCACAAAAATGGGTCAGAATGCCTCCGATAAGCGCGGAGGCATTGCCTTGGAAGAGACTGGGAACCCAGCGCCCGTGATGATCACGCGGTCCGCCTCGGCTTAAAGTGAAACTGGCCAAACGTCGCAAGGTCGGAGTCAACAACGGTAATTATCGCGCATTCCCTTCGTCGTGCTGCTACGATGGTGTGATGGTATAACATGCAAATCGATTCACTCGGCCAGTTCCAATCGTCCACTTCCGGCTATTAGCTTCGGAATCGGTGCGGAAATGCGCTGAAAGAATTTCTGCGTCGCACTAAAGCACACCTGCTTTCATTCGACATGGCGCTCGAGCAAGCAACACCGACAACTTTGCAACACATATCGGTTGCGCGGCGCGGCGCGGCTTATTTCGAAATGTCTGGTCCGGTCGAATTCATCGCCGCAACAGTTCTGTTCGCGCTGATGATCGTGATCAGGGTCGTAAATATCCTGCACTACAGGTTCGATAGCGATGAACCGCAGCATCTTCACGTTATCTGGGGATGGGCGCGCGGGTTCGTTCAATATCGCGACCTGTTCGATAATCACATGCCGCTGTTTCATATCACGTTCGCACCGATCTTTGGGCTGATCGGCGATCGCGCGACCATTCTTTACGAAATGCGATTTGTTTTGCTGCCGATGTATTTCGTCGCGGCATGGTGCACTTACAAAATTGGCGCAACGCTTTTTTCCAAGCGAGCCGGGATCTGGGCTGTAATCCTAGCCGGTCTTTATACCCGCTATCACTTTATTTCACTGGAATTTCGAACTGATAATGTTTGGGCGCCGCTCTGGTTGTTGTGTATTGCGGTACCAGTCACCGGTCCGCTGACTGTGCGTCGCGCTCTCATTGCCGGCCTCTTGCTTGGGCTCTGTTTCGGCATCTCAATGAAATCGGTCCTGTTTTTATTGTCGATTGCAGTCGCAGCACTGCTGACGCTGTTGCTCGTTGGACGCCGAAACCTCGACCTGTCGTGGACTCATCTGGTGCAATGCATTGCCGCGTTTGTTCTTTCGACAGCAACTATTCCTGCAACAATAATGATCTTCTTCGCCTTGAAAGGGCTCTGGCGCGATTTTCGATATTGCGTGTTCGATTTCAATTTTCTGGCGCGTGGCGCCTCTCAAATCTCTCTCTCTTACAGACTCCATCTGACGCTAACGATCATCATTGCGCTACCGATTATCCTTTACGTCGCGCGGCGAATGATTTGCGCTACAGATGGTGCGGCTTTGGCGTTCCGGCGCGTCTTTATCCTAATAGTTTGCACTTCCTATTTTCTCGCCTTCAAGACTTTCTGGCCGGTGAGAAGTCATGATGACGATCCGCCATTTTATCCGTTGGTTGCTGTGCTTTGCAGCGGCGCGCTGCTTGCTGCCTCCACCAAGTTGATCAGTTTTAAGGGGAGCGCAGGCCAAATCCTTCAACGAGTCCCTGTGCCAGCGTTCCTCGCGGTTGGCGAAATCTTAGTTCTCGTTGCAATGCAACCGATCTGGAAAGACAAATCTAAGCGGGAGACCGATTTGCTCCGGAACGTGCTTACACTGCTAAAACCGGGCGATTATGTCCTCGATTGCAAAGGCGAAACGGTTTTTCGACAGCGTAGTGTTCGCGCTGTTTATGAAACGATCACGAAATCGGCTATTCAGCGCGGGCTTATTCTGGACAATGCTCCGCAAAGATGTGTGGAGACACACACTTGCGTGGTAGCTGCCACGCTGATCAGAACATTGCCGCCTGACACATCCCGTTTTGTGCGACGTAATTACTTAAGGGTGGCGAACAACTTGCGGATAGCAGGCAAGGAATTGAAACCTTCAGCGACCAATCCGCTTCGGTGCGAGTTCGAAGTAACAATTCCGGCATCATACGAAATCATCTCCCCAAAGGAAAATGTCTCGGGTACGCTTGACGGAATCCCTTACAATGGCGCGCGGTTTCTCGCAGCGGGTTCGCACACATTTGAGTCGAAATCGCCATCCCGCGGTTTTGTCTTGCTCTGGTCGCAAGCAGTGGATCGACATTTTACTCCGTTTGAGCGTCATGCTTCGCCCCATGGCTGATCACGGTCAACCCAGATTCCGCTCCGAAGAATTCTCTATCTTTCGCCAAGGCGGACAGATTACGCACTGCTAAGGCCCTCAACCGTTCTTGACTCCCCGACTCGGGCGACAGCATTCTTTAAACCATGACGATGGCGAGGAAGCGCATTCTTCTTATCGGCCTTGGGCGGTGGGGCGTGAATCACTTACGCATTTTAAAATCGATGCCGGTCGAGCTTTTTGTGGGTGACGTGGACGAACGGCGGATCAATTCAGTGGGACTTTCGGACGACCACTGGAGTACGAATCCACGCACTCTCTTTTCTAAGATCGACGCCGCGGTAGTTGTAACACCAGCCCCCGCCCATTTCGCAATCTGTCGTGAGCTGTTGGAAATGGGAAAAGACGTCTTCGTTGAAAAACCGATGAGTCTCTTCTCCGCTGAGGCAAAACAATTAACGAAGTTAGCGGAGCGGGCCGAGCTAATCCTGCAAGTGGGGTACATTTTTCGATTTGATCCGGCATCGCTTTGGCTCCGTGACGCGATCGCCCAAGGCCGATTTGGCCGAATCAAAATACTGCGCGCGAAGTTCACCGGCCTCAAACGTCCTCGTTCGGATACGGGCGTTACCTTTGCCGACAGCATCCATTTCATCGACCTATTTAATTTTGTTCTCGGCGCCACGCCGCGTCGAATCCATGCAGTAGTGGATGACTTTCTGGGACGCGGAATGGACGACGAATCTCTTGTTGTCATGGAATACGATCAGGGTGGCGGCTCGGCCATACGTGCAACGGTAGAAGCAGGCTACCATTCACCGGGGAAGGTCCGTGAGGTGATGATTATTGGCGACAAATCCTCTGCGGTGTGTGACTACAACGTCGCGCAATACAAGGTCAAAATTTTCGAAAATCGACACATCTCGGACGGCTCTTCCGTCAAGGCTTTGGAGGGAGCGGTCAATCAGCTTGAGTTTCCGCCCGAAGAACCACTTCGAGCCGAGCTCGCAGCCTTCATCGACTCCATCGAGAGGCGCAGGCGTCCCTTGGCTGATGGATGGGCAGGATTTCAAGCTATTCGGGTAGTGGAGGCCGCGCTCGAGTCGGCGAGAACCGGCGCATGGATCGAAATTTCCGAAGCGGCGCGATGAAAAAAATCCCGCTTTCGTGCGTTTTTCTGAACGAAGAGATCCGCGAAGCCGCGATGCGCGTGCTGGAATCGGGGTCGTACATTTTGACGAAAGAGTGCGAAGCCTTCGAAGCCGAATTGGCCGATCACACAGGCACCAAACATGCGGTCCTCTGTTCGTCGTGGACGGCGGCTGTTTTCCTGTTGCATCACGCTATGGGGGTTCAGGCTGGCGATGAAGTGCTTGTGCCATCGCATACTGCGTTTCCATCGATCGAACCGATGATGCATTGGGGCGCGAAGCCCGTCTTCATCGACATCGACGAAACCTACTGCCTCGATGTCGACCTGATAGAGGCGGCGATCACTCCGCGAACCGTCGGAATTCTCCCGGTTCATCTTTACGGCCATCCCGCAAACTTGGATCGCGTCTTGAAAATCGCGCGCAAACATCATCTCTGGGTCATCGAAGATTGCGCGCAGGCTCAAGGCGCGCGATTTGACGGAAAACGTGTCGGCTCAATCGGCATCGCGGGAGCATTTTCATTCTTTCCTTCAAAGAACCTGACCGTCATGGGTGATGGCGGCTGCATTACAACGAACGATGCCGCGCTCGCAGAAAAACTTCGAATGCTGCGAAACCACGGCCGCAAAACCAAGTACGTCCACGAACTGGTCGGTTACAATCTTCGCTTCAATGAAATTCAGGCGGCGATCGGCCGTATCGGTCTCCGAAAATTGTCGGAATTGAACGAACATCGGCGACAAGTCGCTGCTCGTTACAACGAGCGTCTGACTGGAGTCGTCGGGACGCCTCCCGAAAAAACATGGGCACGTGCCGTTTACCACATGTATGTCATCCGGACGGAACGGCGCGACGCCCTGGCCGAGTATTTGCGGAGCAAAGGAATCAGCACAGGCATTCATTATCCTGTGCCGAATCACCAGCAGCCGGCCATGACTAAAATATATTCCGATTTGCCGGCGCTGCCGCGGACTGAAGCTGCGGTGAAGGAAATTCTCTCGCTTCCGGTCTATGGAGAACTTGCGGTAGAGGACGTCGACTATGTTTGCGATTCAATCCTGCAATTTCTCGGCGAGCGATGAAGGCGCCGGAGATAAGTCTGGTTATTCCCTGCCATAACGAACAGGACAACTTACAACCGCTGCTTTCAGCGATTCACGCGACATTGGACCCGCTTGGTTTGGATTTTGAAGTCGTAATTACCGATGATTGCAGCACCGATAATTCGTGGAGTATTTTGAAACAGCTTTCCGCAAATGATCGACGATTGCGTGTCCAGCGTTTCAAATTCAATTGTGGCGAGTCGGCCGCGAGTTGGGCCGGGATGCAAGTTGCCCGCAGCCGATATATCGCCACCATGGACGCCGATTTGCAAAATGACCCCAGGGACCTTCCGGCAATGATCGAAGCTCTCAACCGCGCTGATTGTGTCTGTGGCACACGAATCGCGACGCGGAAAAGCGGAGACAACTGGGTTCGAATTGTTTCTTCACGGATTGCCAATTGGGTGCGCAACAAGCTCTCCGGCGAAACGATCAGCGATGCCGGTTGCACGTATCGTGCATTCAAGCGCGAATGCATCGCCAACGTGAAGTTTTTCAATGGCGCGCACCGCTTCCTTCCCACCTTGATCAAGCTGGAAGGATTCTGCGTTATCGAAATTCCCGTCTCGACCAACCCGCGGCTCTCGGGGACCAGTCATTACGGCGTCTGGAATCGCTTGTTTAAATCCTTCCGTGATTTGCTGGCAATTCGCTGGATGAAATCACGCTCCCTTCAATACGAAATCGCTGAATCGCTCGATTGCTTGTAACTTGTAACCCGCCTTTAATCATGGCTGTGACCTGCATCGACAAGGAATAATTATCTGTCTGAATACCCCTAATTTTCCTGTTTTTTGATTGATCGCGAAAACCATTCATGAAAAGCGTTTTTCTCACTGGAGCGAGCTCGGGTATTGGTCTGGCGATTGCAAAGCAACTCGCCGCTGAAGGTCACGAGGTCTGGGGGACGTCACGCAGTCTGGAAAGAATTCCAAGCATGCCACAATTGCATCCAGTGCGCCTCGACCTGGGCGATCCGGTTTCACTTGAGCAGGGGTTCAATGCTGCACTCGCGGAAGCCGGTCATTTCGACGTATTGATCAACAACGCCGGAGCCGGTCATTTCGGGCCTGCGGACCTTCTGCCCTCGGAGGTGATCACAAATCAGTTCCAAATTCTTGTGTTCGGTCAAATCCAACTGATGCAGCTCGCCTTACGGCACATGCGCCCTCGCGGAGAGGGTTTGATCATCAACGTCACCTCGCTAGCTTCCCGGCTTCCAGTGCCGTTCATGGCGGCTTATAACTCTGCAAAAGCCGCCCTGGCAAGTTTTACCATGTCCATCCAACTTGAATTTGTTCATTCCCGCGTGCGAATCGTCGATCTTCAACCCGGCGACATTCGCACCGAATTCAATCAGGGCGTGATTATGAGCGACAATGTCGATGGCGCTGACGCACGGATCGCCAGAACGTGGGAAGTAGTCGAACGAAACATGAAAAATGCGCCGGGCCCGGAGTTAGTTGCGCTGCAGGTCCTCAAACTGATCCATGCGGTCGAGCCACCGCCCCGAGTAACTGTGGGAAACGCATTCGAATCCAAAATCGCGCCATTCATTTTCAAGTTTCTCCCGCAGCGTCTCCGAATTTGGGGACTGAAGAGGTACTACGGCATATGAGTGATTGATGCCTGTAGGGGAAGCTGACAGCTTCCCTCCAAAATGACTCGTTCATGACTCCGATTTCCGAAGCTGTTATTCTGATTGCTGGACAAGGCTCACGCCTGCGTGGGGCGGACAGGAACTGCCTCAAGCCCTTTGTGCCGCTGCTTGGTCGCCCATTGCTGTCATACACTCTGGACGCGGTAACCTCTGCGGGCATCAACACTATCCGTTTCGTGGTGGGCTACGAAAGCGAACGGGTAATTGCAGAGGCAAAGCGGTTGATTCCGGCTCACATCACTGCGTCGTTCATCGTGAATCGCGACTGGCGAAAACAAAATGGCATCTCGCTGCTTGCAGCAGCAGGTCACGTCAGCGCGCCGTTTCTCCTCACGATGGGCGACCACGTTTTCGACGAGACGATTATCGATTGCCTACTAGAAAACTTTGAACCTGATCTGCTTAACATCGCCATGGATCGCAAGCTCCATTCGATTGTCGATTTGGACGACGCGATGAAGGTTCAAACGCGTGGAAATAAAATAACTGGCATTGGCAAAAATCTGAGGAGCTACGACGCGATTGATACTGGCTTGTTTGTTTGCCCTTCGGAAATCTTCGCGTACCTCGAGCAGGCGAAAACTAACAACGCTGGCAATGATTGTAGTCTCGCTACCGGAATAGAGTTAATGGCTGTTGACGGCAAGGTGCGCGGGATTGATATCGGGTCCGCACAGTGGCACGACATCGATACTCCGCGAGTTTTGCAACACGCCGAGCACGATAGCAGTTGGCGCGTACTGCGTTCGGCTAACTGAGGTCCGACGTCATTTCCGGCTGAGAGCGGAAATCACGGGCGCGGCTCGGGGCAATAGCGCTGCCACGGCTATTAGCAGCCCTTGCCGTGGCAATAACACTGATTATCAGACTCGCGCCGGCAGCAATCGTCCAAAGATGGAGAATCCAGCTGCCGCGATTCAAGACTGCCAATAGAAGGAAAAAGAAAATCGCTACGTCGCGCTTGGTCAGCTGAAATAGCCACCATACGAATCGTTCCCCCAAATCGAGCAGACCGGAATGACCAATCATTCCATGATGCCTTGCATAAAATGATTCGTGAAAGTCTTCCGAAGCCATTCGTTTTGCGCGCGTGCCCCATCGTAGAACAAATTCATTGACGGTGATGAGCAGCGCACACACGACTCCTTCTTTGAAATAATGAAGCCCGATCCCAAGCGCCACGACATAGATAAGGCTGCCCAGGAAATCGCAAACATTGTCCAAACGTTCGCCGAATTTCGATTCTAAATGCCTGGCGCGCGCAATCTCGCCGTCGCAGCCATCGAGAATACTGAACACCTGAAATATAGCTGCACCGATTAGAATGCTCAGATAATCGCCGCGCGAAAGAAATACGCCGGCGGCTATCGCCAACACAAAAATGGATGCGGTGAACACGCTAGGATGAATCGGGAAGTTCACGAGCAGACGTGTTATGCGGCTCGAGATCGGCCGGTTCACAAATCGCGAAACAAAACCATCCTGGGGCTTACTCATTAGGTCGAGGTACTTATAGAAACTCGGGGTTAACTTACCCGCGTAACTTCACCGGGCAGGCTTGGCAAGTCAAAAACCGATGCAGGGGCAGTGGCTTAGCTTATTGGCGTGAGCGATTTGTTATAGATACGATACGTTTTGTAGCGCTCCGCGCCGATCGCTTCGAGAAAGCGGTTGATCATAAAATTGTCTTCGAGCGTCATGCTCAGTTCACCAGTGATTCCGCGCTTGACCATAGTTTCCTCGATCACGCGCAATACAAGCACTTCGGCGATTCCTGCGCGGCGGTATTTTTCAATTACACCCAAAGCGATCAGGCGTCCCTTTTGAATGCGATTCTTGTAGAACAGCAATTTGAGCAGACCAATGGGAAAACCAAATCGTGTCAGTCGCCCATTGAGATCGCGCAGGACCACATTTATGTCCGGCACACCCAGCGCGAACCCGACCGGCTCATTCCCGTTCTCGGCGACCCACGAAAACTTTGGCAGAAGCAGCGGCTTCAATTCTTTGGTCATGAACTCGATCTCCGCTTCTGTGAATGGCACAAAACCCCAGTTCTTTTCCCATGCCTGGTTGTAAATTTCTCGGAGGCGTCTGCTCTCATCCCGAATATTTTTGAGATTCGCCGGACGAAAAGTGACAGAACCATGCCGGTGAACGCGGGTCGCGAGCCGTCGCAATTGCGTCACCGCTTTTGAAGGATCGGCAAACCACCAGGCGTACCAATCTTTTGCCTTTGCGAATCCGCAGTTCTCGATCAACTGCTGGTAATACGGCGGGTTGTGCGCCGTCAAGATCGTGGGCGGAAACTGGAATCCGTCGGTTAACAAACCGCAGACGTAATTGGTTGAATAATCGATCGGGCCCATAATCTCAGTGCGACCTTTTTTGCGGAGCCAACTCGCCGCAGCCTCAAAGAGAGCGGCGGCCACATCGCGATCATCGATGGATTCAAAGAGACCGAAACAACCGACGTTTGTTTGGTGCAACGAATTGTAATTCGGATCGTCGCTAGCCATGATTCGGCCAACGATCTTGCCATTTTTGCGGGCCAGGAATAGCGCAGCGTCACCATGCCTGTAAAACGGATGATGTTTACGATTAAGGAACGCTTTCCGTTCTATGATCAACGGCGGCACCCATGCTGGATCGTTGGGATAAATTTCCCACTGGAATTTGATGAAGGCATCGCGCTCACGCCGCGACGTCACCTGTGAAACTTCGATATTCAACGCGCTAAAGACTAAAATGTTCCCGCACTGTCATTCTGGGCCGAGCGAAGAATCTCTGATCGCTTCTGCACCGAACGTCCACGGAATTCGCCAGAGATGTTTTACTCCGCTCAACATGACAGAATGATTTACCAAATATTCTATGCCGAACGTCGCTGGGTCATGAGGAGTCGTTCCAGCGATTTAGCCATTTTTTCCTGACGCACGATCAGATAAACGAACAGCACATTCAGCGGGATGAGCTCGAACCAAAAGTAATAAACCGGCTGTCCAAGGAATAACACCAGGAATAAAACCAGCATGCGCGTGTTGGTCATTAAGAGGCGCCACCACTTGAGCATTTGACCGGCAGCGTTTCGATAACGCTGTTCCAGCCAGCCAGGGATTCGGCCATGGAAGACTGCGCTCGCCGTTTTGCGCAGCTTCGTAAGACTGGGCGCCAACATTTCCTGTTGCAGAGTGAAATTCACATAGAGCGCGAGAAGGAGCTTGTTCCAAGCTCGACCCTGCCAATTTAATTTTCGATATTCAGAGCGCAGTGCAGAAGAGGAATCCAATTCGGCGGGTGCTCCGTCTGCAAAGTGAAGGAATGAGGTGCGGTAGTAATCAGCCGCTGCGCCCTGCAAAGCGTGACTGATCGCTGCGCCAAGCGCTAATAACCAGATCGCAGGCGACGCACCTGCGAACGCGCAGCGAAGCGTCAGGTGAATGTAAACGCTCGCGAATCCCAAATGATCGGCAACGCTATCAATGATGCGCCCTTCCCGGCTTTCCTGACGAGTTAACCGCGCAAGCTGACCGTCCGCGTTATCGAGCGCATTCGCGCAGACATGGAGCACCATCCCCGCAATGTTGATGGCGAGATTACGGTAAAAATAAAGGTGTCCAGCAACGACGCCGCATAGACCCGCGAGCAGACTCACGCTCGCCGGCGTCATCTTGAGATGCGCGAAAAATTCGGCTACGCGAAATCCAAGCGGCCGGTAGAAATAAAGGTCTAGCGCACCTTCCACTTCGCGCGCTTTGTAAGTGGCTGCGATGCGCGAATGACGCGTCTCGACCTGCTGAGACATCATCAGACGCTTTGTTTTTGCAACAACGCCGGAACGAGAGTGTCCTCGAGAATATTCAGCGCCTCATCCAAATCCGCGCGAGTATGTTTGGCTGTGACACACGCCCGGAAACAGATCCGATTTTGCGGGACAGCGGGGTAGTCGACGGGCGCGACCCAAAGACCGCGCCGGCGCAGCTCGTGTCCGAGCCGGTACATCAGCTCGCGATCACCAATCACAATCGGCATCACGTAAGTGGTCGATGCTCCCGTGTCGAATCCGAGCTTGTCGAGCTGAGCGTGGAAGTACTCGGCGTTTTCCCAAAGCTTCGCGCGCAATTCAGACTGCCTCGTGCCGAGTTCCAGCGCTTTGAGAATTGCCGCAATGACGACCGGCGGTAGCGCGCACGAATATACGTACGGATGCGCGTAGAAACGCAAATATTGCAGCGTTTCCTTGGAACCGGCAACGAAACCGCCCAAGGCTCCGAACGCTTTCGAAAATGTGCCATACACCAGCGGGAATCGGTCCTCGACGCCGAAGTGCTCCGCAGCTCCCCGGCCATGTTGGCCGCAGCCGAGAATCGAATGCGCTTCGTCGATGAAAACACTCGCGCCATGGGCGTCCGCAACATCAAGCACCTCTTGTAGATTTCCAAAATCGCCATCCATCGAATAAATGCCTTCGACCACCACGAGTTGGCGCCGGCCTTTCTGCCGAGCCAATGCCACGTCGAGCGAGGCGGGATCGTTATGCTCGAATTTTTCAGTGCGACACCGCGATAATATCGCGCCGTCACGAAGACTCAGGTGGGATCGATTGTCGAGAATGGCGACATCGCTTTTGCGCAACAGCCCAGAGATCGTGCCCAGCGCGCCGCCAAATCCGCTGTTGAAAAGCATGGCGTCCTCGCGATCGAGAAATTTCGCGACACGCCGTTCGAGTTCGCGGTGAAGATCGGTCATGCCCGAAAGCATGGGAGAACCGCATGCGCCCATGCCATGGGTGCGCAGCGCCTCATGCGCGGCAGCAAGCACCTCGGGGTGGTTGGCAAGACCGAGATAATTGTACGAGCAGAGGTTGATCACTGACCGCGGTTTCCCAGCATAGGTGATCGTGGTGCGGGCGTCTGCAGTCGAGAGAAGCTCGGGCTCGTATAATTCAACGGCCCACGCGCCGAGCTGCATCCAGTTTGTAAAGCTCTGTGGAGGTTGTAGCGGGTCGTCGCTTTCGCCTCCCAGGAAATTACTCAAACTAAATTTTGCCGGATCAACGTTCATAGAGCCTCAGACTCTGTTTGACGCGCAACCGCACCGCACAGGCGGTGCTCCCCAGCAAAACTGATAATTTTCTCCTTCACTAAAATTCCTTACGAGTTTCTCCACTACATCCATAGATCGTGGAGTTTCGTGTCGGGGCAGCAATGTAAGAGCTTTCGGATTCAGGACAAGACTTTTAGTACAGTTCTAGCCGGCCAGTTCGAGCAACATGTACGGGCGAAACGAACGCGACGATTACCGCCGCGTCGTCCGGAAGACGTAGTCCCACAATGGCGAGCTGATGCCGTACCCGACCTGATCATCTTTGTAGTGGTGGCGAAGATGATACTGCTTCAGCCACAGCAATACGCCGCGTTTCATCGGAAAATGATGCGTCGCATAATGGAGCATGTCGTAACAGAGATAGCCAAACACCAATCCGGCGAACGCACTGGACGCAAAGCGCCCGAACATTAGCAGGAACATCCCGTAAAAAAGAACTGCGAGCGGCACACTGATACTCGGCGGCATAACAAGTCTTCTTCCATCGTTTGGATAATCGTGATGCACGCCGTGAATGATGTAGTGCAGCCGTTTTCCCACGCGCGTTTTCGGTTCGTAATGGAAAATGTATCGGTGGATCAGATATTCGAGCAGGGTCCAGAGGAGCATACCGAGCACGAAAAATCCCGCCACAACAACCACCGGGAATCCTTGCCTCCAAAGTGCCACGTAAAGCATAAAACCGACGACAGGGAGGTAGAGAATCAATGGAACCGCTGGATGAACGCGCGAAAAGAATTCCATGAAATCACTGTCGAACATCCGGACCGTTTCGTTCTTTGTCGAGACATAGAGCGATGGTTTGGAGAGCGACGCTGTCTGGTCCAATTGTTGCGCCATGTCTAAAAGCTAATTGGCCGGGCACTCAGATCAAGATTGCCCGCGCGATGGCTTACCATCTGTGAAACGGTATGTGGCTCGTCCGGTTCGGTTCGCTCGACTCGCGAATAAAGACTGTATCGCCTGTCGAAAATAAACTGAAAGAGTAGTCGGCTCCACGAGGAGTGATATTTCAGATTATTGTAAAATTCCGGCGCCATGGCGCGCAGCTTCGGCAGGTTGTTCCACGGGATCGACGGTAAATCGTGATGCTCATTGTGATAACCCATGTTCAGCGCCACCAGATTGATCGGTCCATAGTAACTGAACGTCTCCTGGTCGAAGTCGTAAGTGTAATGCTCCTGAATCCAGCGTGCTCCCACCGGATGCAGCCCAATGGAAAACAAAAACGCGAACACCAAATAAAGAAATCCAGGCCAACCGCAGAAATAAACTATTGCGACATCATACGCGGCTGCGCATGCAAGATTGATCGAGAACCAACGGTCCCACATCTTGATCGCTTTGAGTCGAGGCGGACGCGTTACCTGGAAGAATGGAAAAAGCATCAACCAGATCGCCTTTCGGTACCATGAGTTGCCTACCAGGCGGGCCTCCCAATGGTTCGCCAGGTCTGCGTCCCATTCGTAGTCGCCCTGATGGGAATGATGTTTTAAGTGATAAACGCGAAATCCCATCGCTCCAGGCGCGAGGTTTGGAAGGTCGGCAATGATGGCCACCATTTTGTTCCAGCTCGGGTTCCGGAAAATTAGGTTGTGCGTGGCATCGTGAATGATGACGTAGTTGGCATGATTGCCGAACGCGCCGACGCAAAAGGCGATCAGCAGACTGACCCACCAGTAACCGAAGCCCAACTGGCCCATGCCGAACGCGATTGCCGTTTGCATTACCAGAATCGAGACCGCGATCAGCGCAGTCCACGGATTGCGCACCATTAACTCGCGAACCTCGGGATGCGCTTTGATGATCGCGCGTGCCCGGCCGGGGTGCGGCTGCTCAGATTCAGACTGGTAAAAGGCGACCTGCATCGGCCCTCAAAGTATTGCATCGAAGCCGTATCCTCAATCGCGCTTTTCGCAATCTGAAACCGGCCACGTTGATGGTCCGGTCATGTTTATGCTTCGGTTGTTTGCATCAGACCCGCCGCCAATATGAAGCTCGCGCGATTTTGACATCTCACTTTCGATCGAGGTTACGCCTCATACTCGCATCCGCTTGGTCACTGGCTTGTTACTGCCGTCGAGTGCAATGGGCCTCCGAGCCGCTGGCCAAAGGGAGTAATGGGAGCAAGCGAGCCCGAACAAAAGTGACAGCGAATTAACTTTTAAGCGATAGCGGGCGTTCTTCGCAGTCGTGAACGTGCAGCATGAATAAAAGATACTTCAACCAACACACGAAAAAACTTCTCACTGCAATATCAATCGGCGGCCTCCTGGCCGTCTCGTCAATCGCCATTGCCCAGCAAGCATCTGACATGGTCCAGCAAGCGCCCGATTCGCCTGACCGGTCGAACCGGCTTGAAGCCCGCCTCCAACCGGTGATTTCCGTCGACGCGAGTGGACAAGCGAGGCTGGACGATGAGATGGGCACAGGGAACGATCGCTTCACCTCTGAAGTGGAGATCGCCAAGGCCGATTTCGCTGACTTGGGGATCACCCCTGGAAATGGCTTCCGTGATGAAGTTGTCGAGCTGCGCATCCTTCGTGGCGGCGTGCTGATTTTCAGCAATCGCCTCCGTTTTTCCAGGAATCTTTTACACGACATTACCTTTGAGACGGACATTCGCGGCACGTCCGCGCCAGAGTTGCAAGCTGGTGATGCGGCGCGTCTAATCGTGAATGGTCACTTCACACTGCGCGGTAGCTTCCAGGTCCATTAATCTTCAGTTACCTTCAACTTCGATGAGAGAGGCCGGCATGATCAGCCGGCCTCTTTTTTCTCCGAATACAATTGCTGAACCTTGCATCACGCGATTTCATCACGACCACGACATGCTGCGTTACGAGCAAGTCGTAGTTCCCCTCGCGCGCTTCGATTAACGCCGCTTTGCCATCGTGGACCACCCGAGCTTCGTGACCTTCCGCTTCCAGCGTCCGTGACAAATGCGTCGCAAGTTTGACTTCGTCTTTTATCAAAGAATTCGCACAGATTGCGACTTTACCATTCTGCCTAGCAGAAGGCGAGACCGCAGAAGAACTGGTGCACGACGCAAACGCTGGGAGACAGAAACATTGATGGGTCTTTTCAGTGCTGGGCGCCCATACCCGGAAAGCAAAAGGGACAGCGACTGACGTCTGCTGGGGATCAGGTATGTAAGGCAAAGCCTAACACGAGAATTAGGCCGCGCCTGACTAGACAGATTCGTGAGGCTTCTTAAATAAAAAGCCAGGAAAGAACTAACATGTCTAACAACCGGCCGGAAATGAGTTCTCGAGGGAGAAATCAGGGAAGACCAAAGCAATTAGAAGAAAGGGAAATTACCATCATGAAAAATCGTAGTAGCCTCGCAATATTCATAACGATCATGTCCGTGATTTGCAGCTTAGCTCTGTTGCCAGAAGTAAAGGGAGCTCCGGAAGTTACTCCGCCGCCGGACGGATGTTACCCCGGATTTACAACAGCGGAAGGGTGCAACGCCGTTCAAAGCCTCACCAGCGGCGAGGGAAACACAGGAGTTGGCTGGCGTTCGCTCTTTTCAGTCGGCACCGGCAACTTCAACACCGGGCTTGGCGCGGGAGCGCTCCTGTCCAACAACGGGGACAATAACACGGCTGTTGGGGCGGCGGCGCTGCTACTGAACGCCACTGGCCAGAGAACACAGCCGTTGGAGCTAACGCGCTCCTCAATAACAGCCGTCGCCAGCGACAACAATGCCGTCGGCGCATTGCGCTTGAAAACGACAGCGGAACGGCCCGTTCAACACTGCCGTCGGCTTGCAAGCACTCCAGAACGTAACCGCTAACGCGAACGCAGCAGTCGGTGATCGGGCGCTCCAAAATCTCACTACGGGTCAATTCAACACGGCTATTGGTGCGGCAGCCGGCTTCAATCAAACAACCGGGAATAATAATATCTACATCGGCCAGGGAAGTGAAGGTGTGGCCGGCGAGAGCCACACCTGTTACATACCAAGAGATCGCATCAATTCGAGCATTCCTAGCGCCAATGCCTCTTATTGTGTTCGTCGATCTGACGAGTGGAGAGTTAGCTACGGGCGTGCTTGCCGATGCACAACGGAAACAGGCTGACCGTACCCGTTACAAACATGACATTCAACCGATGGACAAGCAGCGAAGTCATTTCGCTAAAGCCAGCTTCAAGCCGCTCCCGTGGGACAACCCACAGCCGTTCCCGAGCGCTATTTGGAAGACGGCCGCCAAGCCATGCTCAATCTCAAAGTTGATAAGTTGCAGGTAAGAGTCGCGCAGCAAGACAAACAAATAGAGACTCTCACTGCTCAGCTTAAAGAGCAGGCTGCACAAATCCAAAAAGTGAGCGCCCAGCTTGAGGTGAGCAAACCTGCTGCGCGAGTAGTCACGAATAAACCGTAAAGCTGCTAGTTGATGCGGTCTTGTGTGCCAGCGCACCAAGGCGAATTTGGAAAGGCATTCGTTCCCGTGGCAAACGCCTTTCTTGCCGCGTCGTTTGGTTGTCGTGTTATACTTAGTGAGCAGCATAGAAATAGATCGCGATAAACGCAGCAATAAGGAGGATTGCAGTGATCCACCAAACTTTTTTAATTGCTGGTTTTCGAGATGATCCAAACTCCTGCTTAACGAACTCTTCGTAATTGAAGTTCTCGTCCGGTAAATCCACGCCATCGTACGCTTCCGCATTTTCTCGCCAGCCTGAAGTATGGTCTGCTCCACACTCAGGACATGCCAGCGCGGCGCGAGGAACATCTTCGCCGCATACTGGACATGCTTTCGGTGGCCTTGGCTTACTCCTCATTGTTGTTCATTCGTTGCCCCTCCGGACACAACACGAACATTAACCCAACCACACAGAGATAAGCCACGGCAGCGAGTCATGGCAAACACACGGGAGCTATTTCCGGGCCGCTAAGAAGCCCATTCTTTGATTTACGCTCGTTCGCTTCATTGATTAATTCAGTCTCCCCAAAGACTTGGTTAATCTACTTAATCTCAAAATCGGTATTAATGGCTTTAATCCAATTGTCGCCTGAACGGATTGCCACACCCATCACGTGACAATGTCCATCTTGCGCCTTTTGCAGGTTGGCTTGCCAGTTTCCGGAATGGTCGGCACGAGCGTCGCCAACACCGGTGGTCCAGTGAACGACGAACGAAACATCGGCCTTGCCTTCGTTGAGAGGCAATGGTTCGACGTTATCAATTGTGATAGAAGTGGCATTCACCGAATCGTCATCCTTGATAACTGGAGATTCCACTAGTCGAATCAAATTTTGCTACCTAACGAATATAGAACAAGCCACGGCAGGGTTATCGCGGCAAAACCGCCGAACGCATTTCAATAGGGCCGTTTAACTGCCGGAGCTGACGTCGTTGCCGAGTTCATCGGGCATAAAATGAGACTTTGGCGATGAACGCATTCCATTTTGGACCGAGACGCCCCCCATCGAGCAGGATTCTCGGGCATTGCTTGAACCCTAAGTCGCGATGGTCACTGTAACGGATCATGCGCCAGTGCATGTGCGGAACAACATGATCGAGAGGGATATTATATTGACGCATCAGGCTCGCGGTGAGTCGCGCGGTGCGGTCGATGGTAATGTCAAGATTGTTGCCACGGTTTACACACATTTCGATCCCGATGGACGACCTGTTTCCCGGGCCTTCGTAATCCGCGTGCTCTCCAGTTTCGTTAGTAGGGAGGGTTTGGTAAATGGAATGATCGTCCACGGTAAAATGCCAGGTGAGAAATCCAGTGCGATTGTGACTGCCGCGTAGCCCTTTGTTCATGGCGAGCGCGTGATGCAACGCGTCGGCGCTACGAGCCGTGTTGTCTGTCGAATGAATAGTGATAAATGTCGGCCGCATCGGCCGATGCAACGGACGCCCGCAATTCCCCGGAGGGATGATGTCCTGCGTGATTCCCAATTCGGCTGCACCGGCGGGAGCCAGGCCGCTGACGGCGGCGCGTCGGGGAGTCACCGCACATGAAGAAAACAGAAGACATACCACGACAACCGCGAGAGATCCGAACGTGCGAAGTTTCACCGTAATCATTTCTGCCTTTGCGAGAGGAAATCTATTAAAGGGCTGCAGGGTGACAATCGTGCCGAATTGTTGGGCATTTAGAAAGCGGAATCGCTTCCGGCTTCAGACATAGGAGGACGCCAGAACGCTCGAACTTCATTAGCCGTGTCTTGACGATTGGGCGCACATTGGTCCGTCGCTCCTTCGCGTAACCTCGGGCTGAATTCTACGCAGTACCTCAGTGAACGGCCGGAAATGAGTTTTCAAAATGAGATCTCACAGAAGGCCAAAGCAAATAGAGAGAAGAATAAAATGACAGAGAAAAGAGCGAAGAAAACTATCAAACTCCGTGACCTGGTGCCCACAAATGACGCCAGAGGCGGCCACCGCCGGCTGTTACGTCAGAGAGAGGACCCGAGACCCGCCCCGCGCGGTGGCTACGGCCTTCACCAGGTCCAATAAAAGGATAACGGTACGAAAGTCGCACCGTGGTTCGATTCCCACGGTGCGATCTTTGTTTAGCGAGAAAACGCGACCCTAACGGGATTCGAACCCGTGTTACCGCCGTGAAAGGGCGGTGTCCTGGGCCTCTAGACGATAGGGTCAAAAAGCCGGGCAATATCGGAATTGCCGTGCTTCGGCGCAAGGCAAATCGCCGCTGAGATTTTCAGAGACGGGAGTCCCTCAACGCTTCGGTTGGAGCTTGTCGATCAACAACGCAGCGCGCGCGGTTGCGCCTTCGTGTTCACTTAGGGCAGCATGTGCGTTTTCCACGAGACGCTGGCGTGCCGCTTTGTCGCGGAGAAGTTCGCTAACGGTACGCTCGAGCGAGCCGGTATCGTTAACCTGCACGGCGGCATTTTTCGAAACGAGCGTCTTGGCGAGGGTTGCGAAGTTTTCCATATTCGGGCCAAACACAACGGGCTTGCCTGCGAGGATCGGTTCTACGGGATTTTGTCCACCGTGGGCGGCGAGGCTCTTGCCGATGAACACCACAGTAGCGATGCCGTACCAGCGTTGAAGTTCGCCAGTTGTATCAAGGAGAATGCAATCCGCATCTATCGCCCTGCCAGTGAGCGCTTGGCTGGCGAGGGCCACGCGCAATGGCATTGCGTCCAACTGGGCGCGGATTTCTTGCAGCCGTTCGACATGACGCGGCGCGATGAACAACCGCAGCGACGGAAATTGCTCGCGCAACCGCAGAAAAATTCTGACCAGGATTTCTTCTTCCCCACGGTGCGTACTGCCGCCAAATAGCACGAGTGAATCCGAGCTGCCGTCAGGGAACACGTCTCGCAGAGACGTGGCTACAGATTGGTGTGTCTGAACGTCAGGATCGAATTTGATGCTGCCGGTTATATGGATTCGTTCTCGCGAAACACCGAGCGCCATCCATCGCTCGACGTCACCTCGTTCTGGTACACAAACCAAATCCAGGAGGCGGAATGTCGGCGCGACAAAAAACCGAAAACGTCGATAGCGTCCTTCAGAGCGCGGAGACAATCGCGCATTGACCAGCGAGAGAGGAACCCGGCGCGTGTGCGCTACAGCGGCGAGGTTGGGCCAAACTTCTGCCTCAACAAGAACGATTCGCGCGGGACAAATAACCGAAAACGCACGACGCATGATGGGCCAGTAATCCAGCGGCGTGTACATGACTTCGATCCAGGGCGGCGCAGTTTTGCGCGCTAACGCGAATCCGGTCGTTGTTGTTGTGGTCAGCACGCAACACAAATCCGGCTCGAGCGCCTGTAACGCACTCGCGAGTTTCAAAGCAATATTTACTTCTCCCACGCTCACCGCGTGCAGCCATGTTGGGCGCCGGTTCGAAAGCCGGCTCCGCAGCTCGCCGTCGTAAATTCCAAGCCGCTGGCCAAATTTTTCGCGATAACCGCCGCGGCGAATCATCTTAACGAAATAGCCCGGCAAAAAAATCAGGAGCCCGATTGGCCAAAATAGGTTGTAAATGAGACGGATCATTCAGTCATGGATTCCGAGCATTGAGAAATCCTGAAAGCGACGCGCGGACGCTCGCACTCCAAAAGCTTCGCAAAACAAATTTCACGTCTTCAATATTTCGCACGCACTGGTTTTGGAGTGCGGTGAGCCCCCGCACCGCTTTCGGACAGAAAGAGAACTTCAGTCGCGCCATAGGCTTTTTGCCGGACCACACGCCAAAGATTCATTTCGGGGAGAGTGTTGGTCGGCCGCTTTTCCAAAACGAAAATGCCTCCCGATTCCAGCAGTTGTGCCAGCGTTTCGCTTCTCAGGAGTTTCTCAGTACACTTTTCGCCGTGCTGTCCCTGTTCATAGGGCGGGTCGGCAAAAATAATTTGAAATTTTTCTGTCTTTGATTGTTGACGTAGAAAATCAAAAACATCCTGATGTCGAACTCGCCCATTCAGTTTTGTTTTGGCGAGATTTTTCTCGATTGCTTCTGCCGATTGCCGGTCGTCTTCAATAAACATTGCGGAGGCCGCCCCACGGCTTAGCGCCTCGATTCCGAGCGCGCCGCTCCCAGCGAAAAGATCGAGCACTCGCGCCCCGATGATCGCCTCACCGAGGCTCGAAAAGATAGCCGCTTTGACGCGATCCATTGTCGGGCGGACACCGCGCTTCGGGACTGCGAGGCGGACTCCGCCGGCGCTGCCGGCGATCACCCTCATGGCGACATGAATGGAGTTGGCGTCACAGTGGCTTCAGGCAGCGCTACGTTCGGCGGCAAAGAAGGCGACGGCACAGGGGTCATGGCATCTTCAACGGCCTTCTTTTTCTTTTTTTGTCGATCCTTTTTTCCGCCGAAAAAGCTGTTGAGCATGCTGCTAATATCCCGGCCCACGACTTGCTCCACTAAATTTGTGCTGGGCCGCTCAACAGTCCCGCCGACCTGAAACTCGATGGCTGAATAGCCTGGCTCGTCGATGCGGTGAAAGTTGTCGCGAATTGCTTTGAAAAGTTGACCGCGAATTCTGTCGTTGATCGCGAGCTGCGAATTCAGTTGAAGCGTCCCGTCAAAGGCGACGGTACCCGACGAGGTCAGCCGAATATTTGGCGAATGCAAAACCAGCTCGTCAATCGTGACCATTCCCGGGCGCAAGTGATATTTTGCCTCCGCCCGCTCCAGATGAAGCTCCTGCAGTTCCTCGATCTGCAATATCTGGCCGAGTAACACCAGCAATTTGTATTCCTGGACGCGGCCGTCCCGCAGAGAGATTTCACCTTGTCCAACAAGCGCCTCCGGATCGGCAGTTTTTCCTGAGGCTTGGAAACTCCCTTGCAACTTGCCCTTGACCATTCCCTTGGCACCGCCGGCATTTTCGACGAGTTGATCTGCGAGCACGTCATGAAAGTTTACGCTTGTCGTGAATGGGGAATCTTCTGTCTCTGGTTGCATCGCAAAGTAACCGTTCACCTCGCCCCCGGCGACACGAGCAGAAATTTTCGAGAGCTCGAGGACATCCGGCTCGTAGCGAATCGGTGAGCGGAGCTGGTCCAAAAAAAAACGGTCACGCAATGACACTCGGGTAACCCTTGCGTCTCCCCTGAGCGACTGCGCGCTGCGGATGTTGGTCCGAAAATCCACGCCCATAAAACTTGCGATGAGACTTCCGGTTTGATTCAAGAAAGTGAAATCGCCGTCCTTCACGGTTACTCGTCGAACTTCCGGCGCGACGGCCAATTTTGGTCCGCGTTCATCCTTAACAGTCACTTTCGGCAAAGATGGAACGGTAGCTGAATTGGTCACAGCGGCAGTTGAAGCAGTTTGAACGGATCCTGTTTCTGCTTCCGCCTGCGGAATCGCCGGAGCCTTATTTGTCGACACGGTTTCTGCTCGTGCACTCGGCAGACGCCATTTTCCTTCCTTGTTCTGCGGCCAGACAACTCTGGGAGCAACCAGCGAAACTTCCTTGATCACCAGCCGTTGCGAAAAAAGTGAAAGAAAACGAACGCGCAGCCGGAATGTTCTCGCCTCGAGGAAATGCTTCGGCCCAACCGGGATGGTCTGCGGAATGACGATGCCGCTAAGTTCAAGTCCGCCCCAAGGAGTGACGCTCATGCTGCGAATTTTGAGCGGAACGCCGAGGCTGCGAGTCAGTTCCTGCTGAATCTTTCCTTGTGCCCCTTGTGATTGCACATACAGATTCACGCCCAGCAAAACCACTGCGCCGAGTCCAACCAATGCCCCCAGAGCGATCACTGCCAACCGGCGCAATTTTTGCACTCTCAGATGTTACGCAGCCGCAGTTTGAAGCAAAGACCAAAGCCCAGTCGTCATTCTAAGCGCAGCGAAGAACCTCAGATCCATTTTGAGCCAGTCACCCAACCAGAATTAGAGCAGAGATGTTTCGCTACCCTCAAAATGACAATGCGTACTGAGATGAATAGATAAGTTGTAGTTCCTTTTTCGTGTGACTGACATAGTTGTCATTCTCAATCCAGCCGCGGGAAATCTCGAAACCATTCGAGACTGGCAGGAGCGAATCGAATCGATCGTTGGCCGCTGGCCGATCCGTTTTACCTCCCAACCTGGCGAGGCGGAAACACTCGCGAGACGCGCCGTCGAGGAAGGTTTCGGACGCGTTGTTGCAGCTGGCGGCGACGGAACCGTGAATCACGTGGCAAACGGAATCGCCGGCAGCGAAGCTGCGCTGGGCATTCTCCCGATGGGCACGGTTAACGTTTTCGCGATGGAGCTCGGTCTGCCCGCAAACGATCTCGAGCGTTGCTGGCAAATCATCCAGACCGGAAACACGCGTCTGGTCGACCTACCGAGCGCTAATGGAAAATATTTCGTCCAACTCGGTGGAATTGGGCTCGATGCGCAAGCGGTGAAAGAAACCACTCTTGCTTTCAAGCGCAGTCTTGGCCCACTCAGTTATCTCATCTCCGCAGCACACATCGCAGCGCGCCAACCTCCGAAGCTTCTCATTGAGTCGGTAGATGCGCCTGTGCAGGAAGGATCGTTTGTGCTTGTCGGCAACGGGCGTCTTTACGGCGGACCTTTCCCATTTTTCAAGCAGGCTGTTGTCGATGACGGTTTACTCGATGTGGTCCTCTTCAAGCGTCTAGGTTTTCTAGAAATCATCAAATATCTTCACGATGTTGTATTCAGTTCCGACATCCGTGTTCCGGAAATTGAATACTTTCAGACTCGGCAGCTTCGTGTAAGCAGCGAGCAGGATGTTCCCGTGGAGCTGGATGGTGAGTTAGCCGGTAATTGTCCGGTTGATTTTCAAATGCACGAAAAAGCCCTTCCTGTGCTGTCGCCTCCAGCGACGTCGGAGCTTTAGTCTCAGCACTGGGACAATTGGTTTTTCGCCCGGACAGCGTGATGTTCTGCGGGATGGATCACCGTGCCGGCTGGATTCGAGAAAAAGCAGCCAGATCGCTGAACCCTTCACAGGTAGAGACCACTTTGGTTCAGCTCAATGAACAATGGCCGGCAAACGCGATATCCCTTGCCGAATTGGTCAAACAATTTCCGTTAGGTGAAGCCGCGCTGCTTCATCTCCTGGCGGTCTCGAACATCTGCGCGACGCGGTTGACGCGCAATCCTGAAACGCTGCTGTGGCTCGCTCAGCCTGAGGTGTGTCGCGCAACGCGCAGTCGCGCGGGGATGCTCGCTGAAGTGGACGCTCTGACGAGTGATTCCGCAGCTGATAACAATTTCGAAGCATTACGATTTTGGAAAGGCCGTGAAATGACGCGCGTGGCGGTGCGCGAACTGGCTGCAGTCGCGCCGCTGGAGGAGACCACCGGGGAGCTTTCATTGATCGCAGAGATTTGCCTTCGTCGCGTGTTCGAATTTTGGGACGCCGCACTCCGGCAACGTTACGGCTCGCCAAAGGCGGATTTTGCGATTCTTGCGCTCGGCAAACTTGGCGGAGGGGAACTCAATCACAGTTCGGACGTCGATCTTCTTTTTCTGTACAGCGACGAAGGCCAACTCACGCCGCGCATTTCTTATCATGAGTTTTTCAATCGACTCGGAAACAAGATTCTCGAAACATTTTCGAAGCCGCACCCAGCCGGCTCGCTGTTTCGAGCGGATCTGCGATTGCGTCCCGAAGGCTCGGCAGGTCCTTTGGCCCGGTCTCTCGAGAGCATGGAAAACTATTATGCTGGATTCGGCGAATCGTGGGAGCGAATTGCGCTAATCAAAGCGCGCGGAATCGCTGGCAGCCGCGAGTTGGCTTACGATTTCCTGCGGCTACATCAGCCGTTCATCTATCCCAAGAGTCCAACGCCGGATTTGCTCGAGGAGATTGCGAAGATCAAGCACCGCATTGAGCGCGACATCGTTGGCCTGGAGAAGCTGGATCGCGATGTAAAACTTGGGCGCGGCGGCATTCGTGACATCGAGTTCGTCGTGCAAACACTGCAGCTTATCCACGGCGCGCGGAATCCGTTTCTGCAGGAACCGAGTATGCTCAAGGCGCTCCGCGCACTAAGAGAACTGGATTTGCTGCCGCCCGATGAAGTTCTGGCCCTGGACAATGCGTATCGATTCCTCCGCCGCGTTGAACACCGTCTGCAGATCGAAGCCGAGCAACAGACCCACACCGTTCCAGACGAACCGGATCCGCTAACCCGACTAGCGCGGAGCCTTCGGTTTTCGTCGGCCGGCGATTTCACCGCCGCACTGCAGAACCGAATGGGATCGGTGCGGCCCATATTTGAACGGATTATTTCTGAAAGCCCGGCGCAGAGCGCCAAAAGCACTGTTGAATTTTTCAAGGATCCGAAACGAGCAGAAAAAGCGCTCACCGGGCTTGAACGAGGGACAACGAATTTTCATGTCAGCACCCGGACTCGCCAAATATTTCAAAGGCTGCGCCCGATCTTGTTGGAACGCATCTCCAAAGCTGCCGACCCCGATGCGACTCTGAACCAATTCGTTCGATTCGTGGAAAGCTACGGGCTGCGCAGTTTACTTTTCGAACTGCTTGTCACGAATCCGAACTTGCTTGAGCTGGTCGTAAAAACTTTCGATGCCAGCCGGTTTGCGGGTGATCTTTTGATTCGCCGGCCGCAACTGTTGGAAGATATTACTAGGGATCCAACCTTTGATGAGCCGCGGTCTGTGGAAGAAAATTTACGCCGGCTCGATTCGTTAGGCGCAAGCACGAACAATCTCGATCCGATCCGTGCCTATCGGCAGCGGCAACTCTTGCGCATCATCCTTCGAGATGTACTGGGACTCGTCCAACCGGCAGGAACCTTTGTCGAGCTTTCCGACGTCGCGGAGGCGTGCCTGATATTTGTCGCGAAACTACTCGCAAGTGAGCAATTGACCATCATCGCTCTCGGAAAATTCGGAGGACGCGAGATCAGTTACGGCGCGGATTTGGATGTCTTGTTCATAGGCGAAGACGTTCGCGCCGCGCAGAATCTTTTAATTGCAATGGCGCAGCCAACTGCGGAGGGAAATATCTGGGCTCTCGATGCAAGGCTGCGTCCTGAAGGCGAAAAAGGTCCGGTGGTCTGCTCGCTTGATACATTTGAATCGTATCATTTTGGCCGAGCCCAACTCTGGGAGCTACAGGCGCTAACTCGCGCGCGTGCTGTCGGTGGTCCATTACAAAATGAATTTATGGCGATCGCAAAAGCCGTCTGGCGTCGCGCATGTCAGGATGCCGCCCTTTTCACGAAGGTCGATGACATGGTGCAGCGAATTCGCCGAGAGCGTGGAAGCGGATCGGATTTTCTCGATTTAAAAACCGGATCTGGCGGCGTGATAGAAGCGGAGTTTCTCGTTCAGGCGTTGCAGATGCGTGCAAATGTCTGGGAACCGAACCTGGCGCGTGCCATCGACGCATTGCGTCAGAGCGGGGAGCTGAATAAGTCGGACGTTCCGAAGCTCAAGAATTCCTACGCGTTTCTGCGGCGCTGCGAACTTGTGCTACGCCGATATGACAATAGAAGCGTTTCAACGCTTCCGAGCGATCCAGATGAACAACGAAAGTTTTCCATCCGTCTTGGCTATAATGATTTCGATGCTTTCCGGCGGGATTACCTCACTGCTCGCGAGGCAATTCACGCGATCTACCAACGGCAAATTATAAAGGCTTAATCGCCGTCACGATTAATGTTCGCCCAAGTAACAGGTCGACTGAATTCATCGCTCGAACGGCCCAGGCGTTCCGTTCGTCCAGCGTGCCGTAGGTGCGCTTGTCACGATGATTAACAATCCAGTTTGTCGCGTGCAGAGGAACGATGAGGAACGGAAATGCCAGAAGCGACCGGCGCTGGTATTTATCTACGGTCACTCTCAAATCCCGAAAACCAATGCTGAGAAGGGCGTGCGAAAGATAGAACCAGCTCACCGGGTTGATGTGACCGCGCGTAGTGTGAACGGCCGATTCGTCAGGCAACAAAGGGCCGAACAGATTATAAAAACCGGACGACAGATAGCGCAAACGGGAGCGCAGATTTAAAATATTTGGAGTGGAGAATATCGCGACGCCACCTGGTTGGAGAACGCGATAAATGTCGCGGACGACCTCTCGGAAATTTTCCAAGTGCTCAACTGTTTCGATGCAGGTAACGAGCGCGAAGCGATTATCGCTGTATGGAAGCGGTTCCCGATTTAGATCGACAGTCTGGATCTCGGCACCCGGAACGGAGAGCAATTTATCTGTGTAATCGCATCCGAAAGAATGAAACGCATAACGAGCGCGAACCAAACGCAGTAATTCACCAGTCCCGCTACCTACATCCAGGTGGTCTCCGCCGGTCGAGAAGGCTGGCGCAGTAGCGATTGCGCGCAGGACTGCTTGATGAATCCCCGATGTGCTTAGCTCGGAAATCTCGCGCCGTTTTTTTCCAAAAAAAATCTTTCGGAGCTTCTTCGAAATCTTTCGAGTGCGCACAGCGAATTGTGAACCGTCTCCGAGCGCGCGTCGAGACCGGCAATTGCCTGCGAACCGATCAGCCCGGGATGCCTCTGAGCATCTCCGTGTTGGTCGGGAATTTTTTCACGAACATTAATAGTCGCTGAATTGCTTCCTCTGGCTTGTGCCCGGCCAGACCCCGCCGGATGAGATTGATTTTCTCCAGCTCCCACGCTTGCAGCAACAGTTCTTCGCGGCGTGTTCCGGACAAAAAGATGTCGATGGCCGGATAAATCCGCTGGTCGCTGATTTTTCGGTCGAGCACCATTTCCATGTTTCCGGTGCCTTTGAACTCCTGAAAGATCAGCTCGTCCATGCGGCTCCCGGTTTCAATCAACGCCGTGGCGACAATCGTGAGCGAACCCGCTTCCTCGGTGTTGCGAGCGGCTGCGAAAATCTTTCGTGGAATTTCCATGGCACGCGCATCGATGCCGCCGCTCATTGTGCGGCCGCCACCGCCCATGGCATTATTAAAGGCGCGAGCGGTGCGCGTGATGGAATCGAGGAGAATGAACACATGTTTTCCAGCTTCGACCAGTCGTTTGGCGCGTTCGATCGCCAGTTGAGAAATCCGGGTATGACTCTTTATATCCGCGTCGTTGGAGCTGGCCATCAGCTGCGCTGTCGGATGCGAACGACGAAAATCAGTCACTTCTTCGGGACGTTCGTCGACCAGAAGAATAATGAGTTCCATCTCCGGATGATTCTTGGTGACCGCTTCGGCGATGTGATGCAACAACGTTGTCTTGCCTGTGCGCGGCGGGGCGACAATCAGTCCGCGCTGACCCATTCCCAGCGGCGTCATTAAATCCATGATCCGCGTGGTGTAACGATCCGGGGCCGTCTCGAGCTTGATCCGTTTGTTCGGGTTGATCGTCGTTAACTCTTCGAACGGGCGAAGCCCCTGGTATTTGGTGGGCTCGTCGTTATTGATCGTCAGCAACTTTGTCAGTTGCGGGCCACGGCTGCCGCGCCGGATTTCGCCGTTGATCCACATGCCGTCGCGCAAAGCGAATCGGCGGACAATTTCCGGAGTGACAAAGATATCCTGTGGTGTCTGGACAAAATTGCGCTTCGGATCGCGCAAAAACCCAAACCCTTTACCTGAGATTTCAATGATGCCCTCACCAAATTCCGGTTCGGCTTGAACCGACTCAGCAGGTTCGCCACCGCTCTCGCCGGCTTCCCGGACGGGCTGATCGAGGGTCTCGACAGCAACATCGGCCCCCGTGTTATCGGTGTTTGTTGACGATGAATTTGGTGATTCTTCAGAATTATCGCGCCTGAAGCGATCACCGCCGCGGTAACGCCTTCTCGGGAAACGACGGCGCGGACGAGGCTGACGTTGCTCTGGCGAAGCAGATTGAGTTTCCAGCGGCGCAGGCTCGCCATCTCGAGTCCGTTCTGTGGCGGACTGGTTTTCGTTTTCTTCATTCATAAGCTAAGATGGTTCGCTGCAGTTGGGGGGCAGCGCCCTAAAGATCTTGTAAGCAGTAGTTTTTCAGGCCGGCAACTTGGCCAGCAATTCGTCGGGAATGTCTAGATTTGAATAGACGTTTTGCACGTCGTCGTCTTCTTCGAGTTCATCACACAATCGCAACACCTGGCGCGCCACGGTCTCGTCCCTGACCGCGACTGTAGTATCCGGAATAAACGTAAACCTTTGCCCATCGGTACTGACGCCTGCATTCTTGAGCGCTTCAGCTACGGCGTAGAGCTGATCGTGGGAAGTGATAATAACATATTGATCCTCCTCGATTGTCAACTCCTCCGCGCCAGCTTCCAAAGCGATTTCGAGCAATCGATCTTCGTCAATGCTCGAGCGCGGAACCGTGATTTGTCCTTTTCGGTGGAACATGTACGAGACGCTGCCACTCGTAGCGAGGTTGCCGCTGTGCTGGGTGAAAATCCTGCGTACTTCCGCTCCGGTGCGGTTTCTATTGTCTGTCGCGGTCTCGACGATGATGGCCACGCCTCCAGGCGCGTAACCTTCGTAGGTGATTTCGTGGAGTTGTTCGCCGTCTTTGCCTTCGCCCGTGCCGCGTTTGATCGCGCGTTCGATATTGTCATTCGGCATGCTCTGACCGCGTGCCGCTAGGATGGCGCTGCGGAGACGGGGATTGGCATTCGGATCGCCGCCGCCGGTTTTTGCCGCGAGGGTGATTTCCTTGGATAATTTGCTGAAGATCTTGCCGCGCTTGACGTCGATTGCGCCCTTAAAACGTTTGACCTTCGACCACTTGCTATGTCCCGCCATAGGTGTGCGGAGTTATTTCAACTTGGAAACTTGCGAGTTGTGTTCACCTCGCGAGAGAATGACTTGCGAGGGGAGAAATTTACCGCGCCAATTAAATCGCACGAAAACTTACTTCGTCAATCGTCCCTCGGCGTCAGCGAATGCTCGTGTCGATGCTCATGTCCACGTGCACCGTCTGATTTGAAATGATCGTGAATGGTTGCGGTTTCGCGCGGACGTGACCCTTAGGTCGTCGGCCTTGAACATCAAGAACATAATTACCAGGCGACAGTGCGACCCGATATTTTCCACTCTCATCCGCTGTGACGCGCGCGATTTCTTTCTCTCCGTCGCGGCTCAAGATGATCAATGGATAATCGGCGTAATTCTCAGCGGTGATTTTAGATGGCGTTGCATCCGCAAGTTCGACTTCCTTCGGCGAGACAATTTTCAAATGTCCTTCCACGAAGCCGGATGGAGCGGCGTCAATCAATGCGCTCCCAGCGAGCATCAAAAAGACGCAGACGGATACCAGGTACTTGAGAACAGATGAAATCACTGCAAAAAAATGGGCGGGATAGATTTTCACTATCCCGCCCAACACTAATCGAAGTTTAGGGCAGTGTCAGTTGCCAGGCGCTGCGCCCATGTGTAGCTGCATAGAGCTTCCGAGCAGTTGGCGCTATCACGAGGCCTGCGACCTCGACCATGGGAAGGCCAGGGGCTGCCACCTCCCAATCGCTCGAGCCGTTGGCCCGCTTCAGAACGCCCCAGTCGTTGGACGCATAAAGATCGCCGGTGGCGGAATCAAAGGCGACACTCGTTGCCGGGAAATCCGGGAACGCTGTGGATCCCGATCCATCCAAACTCGTCCATGTCGCCGTGCCTGCATTTGGGTCGTAGGTGACAGAGAAGATGTGCCCAGGTGTCGACGGGGTCAGTGAACTGTAGCTGGAATATGAAATCCAAGCGTGGTTCGCATCCGTCGAGTCGACGAAGATCGTGCTGACGAACCGGGGCGGGCTGTTTGCAGCGAGCGAGTCAAGTCGCGTGTAGGTAACGCTGACATTCGTTGTGTCGGCATTCTTCGAGATGAAGACCCGTCCTGTGGTCGTCGCCGCCCATAAGGTCGACGTATCAGAAGTACCGCGGGCGACCGCAGCGACATTTCCACCAGCAAGAGTGGTACCCCGATAATCTGCCGCGCTCGCGGTCAAATCGGTTGCACCCATCGGTCCAATCTGGACGAAATCACCGCAGGCGGGATTCGCCCCCGATGTCGTAAACTCTGGGCAGTTGGCTTCCAGGAACGTCTGGTTCCCAGCCCAATCCTGGGTCCGCCAGACGCTCAAAGAGCCTTGGAAGATCGTCCCCGCGCTCACAGGATCGGCGATGATGGGAGCATAAAACTGCGAGCCTTCGCCGCTCGCCACGATTGGGCCACTTGCAATGACCCACTTCGTTGGATCGCCGTTCTGGAGGTTCGCATCGTGGAAGTTCGAGATGAACGAGTTAAACCGGAGCGCGGTGTTGCCCACGTTGAAGCCAGATTGGCCACCGTCACCATAGATTACCTGCGGCCAGTTAGTCGTCGAATTGCTGGGTTTTCGAATGTTCCGTTGTCTTGCGTACCGCCCATCAGGTTGTTTGACAGCTTGCGGCGCAGGTTTTCTCGCTTCGAGCCGGGCGCTCACCTTCTGGATTTGCGCTGCCTGCTGTTCAAGACCCGCTGTGACAGTCTGCAATCGTTTCTGCTATTGGGCGACCGTAGATTTCAGTTCAGAGATTGTCGCTTCCTGTTTTTGAATCTTGCTGTTCTGTCCCTCCACTTTGCGATGCTCGTTGAGGAACTCATTGAGCAACATCGCGTTCACCGCATCTAACGCACCGTGTAAGGCTTACCTTCCCCGTCGCTCCAGAGCAAAGCAGCCCAAGCTCCTTTTCCCGTGCTAACAGACGGCGCGACGATATTCCAGCCGTCGAGGAGAGTTGGAGAGCGCTACGAAGGGGTAATTGTTCCGGTAATCGTGCCGGAACGGTCCACCGCGAGAGAGACCGGACCAACCAATCCGCGGGATTAAGGTTGCTCGGCGCTCGACTAGTCCAGGCTGTACACTTCGACGAGAGCAACTCCGGTAGGGTTGTTTACGCCACGCGCAATGGCGGTGTAGTTGCCCGGTTGCAGGATTGCAATGATCGCTGACTCGCTTGCCACAGTCGGGGCGTGACCACTGTTCTGAATATCGCTGACCTGATCGCCGGTGATAATTCCGCCGAGTATCGTCGTCTGCCAGTCATCATTGGTAGCAATCAATGCTCCAGTCCCGTCGTGCAATTCCAATCTTGGATTACCCAACACATCAGCGATCCCAAACTGCGTGAGCTCAGGGCCAATGGCACGAATAATGACTCTCTTTGGCCCACTCCCTTGGACAATAAAACCACCAATCATCACATGCTCGCCTGTCTCAACAAAGCTTCGGGTGCTGATGTTACTAAGACTTGAAACCGCGCCAGAACTCAAATCGTACACTTCGACCAGAGCAACTCCAGTGGTGTTGTTTACACCGCCCACGACGGCTGTGTAGCTGCCCGGTTGCAGGTTTGCAATGATCGCTGACTCGCTTGCCGCAGTCGGGGCGTGGCCGCTGTTCTGAATATCGCTGACCTGATTGCCGGTGATAATCCCGCCGAGTATCGTTGTCTGCCAGTCATCATTGGTAGCGATCAGCGCTCCAGTCCCGTTGTGCAATTCCAATCTTGGATTACCCAACGCATCGGCGATCCCAAAATGTGTGAGCTCAGGGCCAATGGCACGAATGATCACCGTCTTTGGCCCAGTCCCTTGAACGATAAAACCGCCAATCATCACGTTTTCACCGGTCTGAACAAAAGCGCGAGTACTGATGTTACCAAGACTTGTTTGAGTTAGTGTGGCTGCTGGATGGATGCGGACATAATAGATGTCTTCCTCGCCATTGAACGTGGCTGAATATGCAACGTTGGCGCTGTCGTCGTCGGAAACGACTGTGATGTAATCGCCAATCTTGGACTGATTCGGATATCCGACGAATGGATTAAACAGATTGCTAACTGCGACATTTGGCGACCAGGTGTTTCCGCCATCAATACTGAACGAATAAAAAAGCTGTGAAGTGAAGTTGTTCGGAGAATTACGCGTATCGTACCAGACAACATCGATTCGACCGCTCGGCGCGACCGAGAGGGTGGCGAACCAGTGCCATTTCGCGTGATTAATGGGATCATCATTGATCCGGTGTGGTGCGCTGAACGTGATCCCGCCATTGGTGCTGCGGACGAACATCACATCGCTGCCATTAGTAAAACCGGGCGGCTGAACACTCGCGAGCATGTAGACGTTGTCGTTGGTGCTCGTGCCCGAGCGATCGACGGCGAGAAAAACCTGGCCCACCAACCCTTCGGGATTGATGGGCTCGCCGAAAACGATGTCGCCGCCAAGATTCACCGCTGTGCTTCGGTCAAACGAGGGAACTACACCTCCGTTCTTTGCGTTTGTGGAGCGAACGCACCAAATCCCGTTACTCGTCAAGTTCACGCCACCAATAAAAAGGTTGCCGGCTGAATCGACGTCCAATGTGCCCCAGGCAGGGGAATTTGGAATGTTGATCGGATTCATCCAAGTCAATCCATTGTCGGTTGATCGAGTGAATTGTCTGCCGCCGTAATTGTTTCCATCCGTGCTCCAGTATTGATATTGGAAACCGCGGCCGGCACTGTTCGTGTTATCGATTGTGAACCACTGCTTATCACCGCCATCCGCCGGTCCCAGGCGCGTCCATGATTGACCGCCGGTAATTGATCGCCACAAGTCATCGAAGAAGTTCTCCAGAAGACTAAGATAAAAAAAATGGCCGGCAGTGTCGGAATTCAGAACGGGATCGCTGCGAAAGACGTTGTTTTCCAAGACACCGGGAGCAATCCATCTGGTGCCGCCGTTTGTCGTGTAGGCAAAACCTGCCTCCCGGAAATTCGATCCAACGCTATTGAACTGTCGCCAGCCGATGCTCATCCTGCTTGGATTGTTACGATCGACGCAAATGGACGGCTCATTGGCAGCGTCACCAACCCTGTTATTACCGTTTGCGTCGACGTTAACTTGATAGCTTGTGTACGGACCGAAGGATGAGACTAACGCCGGCGATACAGCTAGTATCGGGGCCGCGACCGCTGGCGAATTATCGTATTTTTCGAGCGGCTCGGTTGGAAGCGGCTTTCGCGCAACTGTTTGACCGAAAGCTGCTGGAGCGAGCAGCAGAGAAATAGCGGTGAGTAACCCCAGTCGCAACATCCCATGTAATTATAGGCCGGAAATGCCTCTCGCGCACGTTGCAAAAAAAGGCGACCGGCGGGTTCGCTCCCCTCGATTATCTGCGGCTTCTTGACTGGTGTGCGTAACCGGAATGATGCCGATTAACTTGTGTCATCGTGCTCTTGTTCGTAAGCTCGGATCGTCCGCCGCGTTTGCGGCCCTAGTACTCCGTCAAGGGATCGATGGTAATACCGGGCGCGTGATATCCGCCGTTGCAACTCGGCGACCCTGAATCGGCTGGTGTCGCCGTAGTAGCTGCTGTTTCCGCAGTTCAGACTGATACTCGGTACCGTATCCGTTGCTGCCTCCATTATTATAGCCGTAGTCCCGGTCCCACCACTGAAAGTCTAAGCCACACGCGCGGCTCTGGTTGAGGCTGGCGCAGAATCCTCGAGGATTTACACGAAGCACGAGCTGCACATTCTCGTGGCGCAGAACCGCGTCGCGCCGCTTTCTGACGCCGAGCTGCGCAAGGTGCATAAAATCAAATGCACGTTCGCGGCGGGGATCACAAGTGAGCAACGAAGTCACCTCGGAGGCGGAAAACACCTTCACTCCTACCTCCATTTCGCCTGCCATATCACGCGCATTGGGCCCTCGGCTTGCACCTCACGCCTACGGCATAACCGTCAGCGTGAGGTCATTGCCGTCGCCGCCTTCGTAGTTAGCTTGGAAGTTGTTGCCGTTGCTGGTGAAGACCGAGCCGTCAGCCAGGTTGCTGAACGTGCCGCTGATGGGATTGGCCGAGGTGTTGTTAATTACAGTGAAAATTGTGCCGACCATGAGCGTGCCAACGCTGACATCGACAAAGGTAAACGACGCGCCGTTGTTAATGGTCACGCCGAGAGCGGTAATTTCCCCCGCGATCAGAGAACTCCGGTTCAATCCGCATTTGTAGATGGAGTGAGAGTTGAAGATCAACGTGTTATCGATGGTCAGAGTGCCGAGGTTAGTCGCACTTTTGCGGGTAAGATGATTGCTCCAGAGCTGCTTCCTGTCCCAAGCATCACCGCGCCGGCGATTATGCCCGTGCCTGCAAGCGCGCCCCTGTTGACCTGCACTGGTCCCGTGCCTGTGGCAGAGCCGCTTCTATTTGTGACGAGGAGCTCGCCCTCGCCAACTGTAGTGCCGCCAGTATACGTGCTCGCCTGACTGAGAGTCAGCTTGCCATTGCCGATTTTCGTCAGCGAGCCTCCTTCAGCCCGCGGCAGATCTGCACGTTTTGGCAGGCTTTCCTGAATCTTCCCAAAAAACGTCGTGCTCAAGTTGTTGCTGCCTACGGTCAGGTTATTGCCTCCGAGCAATACAAAGCCGCCGCCTTCAATCGAGCCGATCGTTACGCCCGGAGCGTGGTGCCCGAGGATCTCCAGCCTGCCATTACCAAAAACCTCCACGCGTGCCGTGCCACCGGTGGAATCCTCGAGGAATTCCGTGACGCCACCGGTAATGCCCACACCGCTGATGGCCAACGCGAACTCGGGGCCAGCAGTGATCGTAACACTCCCCAGTGTCAGGATGTGGCAACCATCTGGCGCTTCCGCCAAAGCTGCCTCTCGCTGTTGAAAGCAGGAGCGTTAGAATGGCGATGGCGGGCAGGAGCAAAGCACGGGAGCGCAGGAGTGAAGGAGATGCTCCGCGGAGCGATGGGCGCGATGTAGGTCCTATTTTTCATGGTTCGTACCTCTGTTATTCGGCAAGCGCGCCGATGAGTTTTGTTGAGCCGAGTGCGTGTTGTTTTTCAGTTTTCTGCTGTGGTAGGTTTGTTGAACTGTTTTAACTGCAATCCAGTTCCGTGTGGAAACCGGGAACCATACTCACGCGGCGCTTTGGAACAGTGGCCTCGCTGCCAGCTGACTCGGGGCTCCAATTGAATCTGGAAATCGCGCTAAACGGTGTTTCAGCGAAGGTCAAGCCCCTGCGGCTTATTCAGCCGTGCTGAAGATAAGTTGAAACGTCGGATGACGTAATTTGAAGACCTTCTCCAGCACGTCCGACAGCTTGTCGAGCTTTTTGCAAGTGTTCCCTAGTTCCCATGTAGGGTCTGGACTTACACGCCACGACAAGGATAAATTTGTTTCGACGAGCCTCCAGACCTGAGATCTGCTCACTCCATGTCGGGTAAGAGCCTTTGCCGCCTTCCCCGATGAAACGGTCGCTTCGCGCGGTGACAACGGGCAGCGGTAATGAGTCGAGCTAGAGCATAGCATCGGGATGGTAACAACGGCGTTACCTTTCAAGTGCGGCAAAGGCGATACTTTCAAATCCCGACGGGTTCAATTCTTTGGAAAGGATACAAAGTTATAAACTCGAAAAAAATCATTCTTCTTGGTTGCGTAGCAGCGTGCGTTTTCGCAGCCTCGACTGCGACGGCGCAGATGAGAGGGCACAGTGGTTCGATGGGACGGATGGGAATGCGCGGCGGGTTCGCGCCACATTCGATGGGAGGAATACCAATGCACCGCGGTCCGATGATGAATTCACCCTCGGCCTTCCGACACTTCGGTAACCGAGACCTCAGTCGAATTGATCGGTTTCATCGCTTCAACCGCTTCAATGGTGGCCGCTTCGCTCGGTTTAATCGATTTGATCGCTTCAATCGCTTCAACCACGTCGTCTTTATCGGCAACTTCGGCTTTCCATGGCTGGTGGGGTTGGAGCTGCAGTCCTTGGTGGGGTTGGGGTCCGAGCTACCCGTACGGATACTAAGGAGGTTACAACTACGGCCACTACGGTTCCGGTTATGGATACGGCGGTAGCATCCAGAGTCGCTGAACTACAGAGCTGGCTCGCTAGCACCGGCTATTACCGTGGCGCCGTCGATGGAATCTTACAGCCATGAAACAGCTAAGAGAATGCGCTGCGGCTAGTGTTTTGAAATTATGAAACACTATACACTTCGAGTGCTAATCCACGACGCCAAAACCTTTAACCAATTACGATTGGAATACCGCAGGTCTAACAAGAAGCGGCGCAAAGATGCCTCTTCCGGTTGGCTCTCCCGTTACTTGGCCGGACATGATGAAACGCGCGCGAGCTTGAGAAAATGGATCCGCGCGATGTTCGGGATCCCGAATCGTTCAAGGTGCGCCGCGGCAAAGTAGGCTGCTACCGTTGAGGACTAGCATTCCGCGCTCAGAACTCAGCCCCAACTCCGGTTGTCGCCTTTGGCTGATCGTCGAACAAAATGAGCTCAAGCAGGCTTCGCACAGTGACACTCGAAAACGACTCCGCTTCCTAAATGCCGAATGATTCGGCGTTATTCCTTCAAGGTGTCGCTGTTGGGGAAGGGGCTATTGTTGGTGAGGGTGTAGAGGATGGGGATAGATCGTACACTTCCACAAGGGCAACCCCAACGGTATCGTTAAAACACGCACAATCGCCCGCAGGCGGGCCTACGAGTTTCTGGGCGTTGCTGCAGATTTCAAACCGCAGTTTTCTCAGCAGAAGAAGAATGCCGCCCGGGGTCCTCGGTTTCCCCTCCTCCAATCCAGCGCCCAGCGTCTCTATAGCGTCCTTTCTGCGCTGCCAGGCGCAGACAAAGTCCTGAAATCGCCCGTCGTCGCCAAAACACTGCAAAGCGCCTATCGCGGCTTAAACACAAAGGCGCGCAAATACGAGCCGCTCTCCCCACAGGAGCGCCTCAAATGGGAGGCATACTACGCGGTGGATCAAAAATCTCTGTCCGACTTACTGCTGGAGCTTCGGGTCGTCGAGTAAGCGGAAGCCACCAAATTCACGCGCTCACACAATGTTGTGATTTCGTGTTTACGATGATGCGGGCGACGTGATCGAAACCAACGAGCATGCGGGCGATTTCGAAGACCCGTGGCGTGTGTCTGCTCCCTTTCTACTGATTCCGCTTCCTAAACGCCGAACGATTCGGCACAAATTGCGACAAACGCCTGCAGTTTTCCGGAGTTATTCACAATGCCTGCGTCGCCGATGGTCAACTCGCCGCCGACGTTGTTGTGTACCCCGACGGTGATCGTGTAGTTGGCTGCAGCGGTGTCGAAGATTAGGCTCGCCACTTCTACCTGAACATTGACAAGCGAAACTCTGGATCTCGAGCTGGTGGAAAAAGTGGCTACGTCAGTGGGGCCATTGGGCACGGTTGCGGGCGTCCAGTTCGCAGCGGTGTTCCAATCGTTGCTGGTCGGAGTCATGCTCCAAGTTGCGCTGCCGGCGTAAGCGGCGCTCAGTGCGTGGAGCGAAAGCGTTAAAACCATGGCGCGGGACAGAATGGGAGCTTTCATGCCCAGCAATTACGCCATGGCGCTCTTTAAAACTCAAGCGGAATTCATAATGACTAGGCACAACCGTCAGCGTGAGATCGTTTCCATCGCCTCGGGAGTAGCTGGCTTTGGAAGTTGTTGCCGTTTATCGTCACGATCCCGCCATCCGGCAGGTTGCTAAAGGTGCCGCTGATGGGATTAGCTGAGCTGTTACTGATCAAGGTCAGCACGATTCCCTCGTTCAAGCTCCCGTGATGTGGCCGACTAACTCAATCACGGTCCCACTGTTGATGGTGATAACGTTGGCCATTACCATGCCAGTCTTTGTCCTGGTCCTGTCTCCGTTCTGCTCCGCCTTGAAGGTGCAAGTGTAGGCGGCGTCGGCGTTTAAAGTGAGCGAGCTTTGGATGCTGAGTAGTGCATCCTGTTGAAAACCCCCAGGTGTCGGAACTGGAAATGCACCGGTCCCGCTGCCGGGGCCCAATCGTTGTCGCGCCGCCTCCTGGCTTGCGAGTTCCTCGAGTCACAGGCGAGACCATGTGCTATCCTCTCATCGTGTCGCTGAAACTTTCCGACAACAAACTGGCGGTACTCGGTGCCGGTAAATTGGGTGGCATCATGCTGCGCGCATATTTGAAGCAGGGATTGTTTGTGTCCGATCGGGTCATCGCGACTGTAAAACATGCGGAGCGAGCAGCCGCGCTCGCGAGGGAACTCGGCATTGCGGTGACCACCGACAATCGCGAAGCGGTCAAAGGCGCTGACATCATTTTGCTGACAATAAAACCGCAAGCCGTTGCGGAAGTGTTGCAGGAGATCGCTCCCGAAATTGGCGCCGACACGCTGGTTGTCTCCGTTGCGGCCTCTGTGCCGGCTAGCTTCGTCGAGCAGCAACTCGCCTCGGTCACAAGTGGCAAGCACGACCAAGTGCCAGTCGTGCGAGCAATGCCAAATACTCCGGCTGCTGTTCACTGCGGCATGACGGCAATCTGCGGTGGAGCTCATGCCAGTCCTCACCATCTCGACGTTGCTCGCTCGATGTTCGATGCGGTGGGCCGAACGATTGTCCTTGATGAGAAGCACATGGACGCGGTCACGGGTCTTTCTGCAAGCGGCCCCGCTTTTGCATACATCATTCTGGAATCGCTGGCCGAAGGTGGCGTCAAAGTCGGTTTGCCGCGCGACGTAGCGACGCTTCTCGCCGCGCAGATGATGAAAGGGGCGGCAAGTGTTGTGTTGGAAACCGGCGATCACCCAGCGCTTCTCAAGGATGCGGTTACTACTCCGGCGGGCTGCACCATTGACGGCATTCTTGAACTCGAAGAAGGCAAACTCCGCGTCACGCTTATTAAGGCGGTCGTGAAAGCCACGAGCCGCGCCGGCGAGCTGCTGTTTGAAAAATAGTCGTGCGTCGCGACACCTTTCATTCCGAACGAAGTCGCGGAATCTCTAGATGTCTAACATGAGTCCGCTGCTTTACCTCGTGATCGGATTGCCGCTGCTGGTTATAGCTATGAAACTTATGACCTGGTGACGGCGGAGCTTTACGATATCAGCGCCGGAACATGGTCACCCACGGTCAGTTTGAAAAACGCCCGTTTTAGCCACACTGCCACCCTGCTCCCAAGCGGGCGCGTGCTCGTCGCTGGCGGTTACAATGGCGAAGAGAATATGACAAGTGCCGAAATCTGCGATCCGAGCCGGGGGCGGTGGACCAGAACCGGCTCGCTTAGTGTCGGACGCGAAGAACATATGGCAACGCTGCTGCAAGACGGGAAAGTGCTGGTCACAGGCGGCTACGGCGACTTGGTCGGCCCTTTGACCAGCACCGAAACCTACGATGCTGCAACCGGCACTTGGACAACCGCGGGCAACCTGAATGACGCACGCTGGTGGGCCACGGCCACGACCCTGCTTTGACGGCCGGGTACTGGTTACCGGAGGCGTGGGAATCTCCGGTAATCAGACCACGTGTGAACTATTTGATCCAGGGACTCGCACTTGGACTTACACAGGGCGACCTCATACTGGCCGTAATATCCATACCGCCACGCTTCTCGCAGATGGCAGAGTGTTGGTTGCCGGCGGTCAAGGAACCCTTAATCAATCGATTGGCACTGCGCAGATTTGGGATCCTGCCACGGGCCTCTGGGCGCTCGTCGGGAGGATGCACCAGGCTCGCGCCAGACATACGGCAGCTCTTTTGCCCAACGGACGTGTCCTAGTCGTGGGCGGATTACTCAACAACCGGGTGCTTGCCTCGGCGGAAATCTTTGATCCAGTCACATCTGCTTGGAGCACGACAGAGTGGCTCATTACGGGTCGAGACCAGCACGCAACTGCCGTCTTGCCGGACGGGACAGTCATCGTGGCCGGAGGCGTGGATGGAAGTGGGAATGGACTAGGCAGCGCCGAGCTTTTCGCTCCGTAGACGCTGTACGTCCACGAATCAAAAGAAGTTGACCTGGGAGGTCATTTCTTATGCCCAATTGGGCCGGGACTACCAACCTGTGTAACACCCGTTTCGAGCGCAGCGCCTTTAGCTCGTTCACAGCATTTCCCAGCGCTTCAATGCCAGCGATGTCTAGTGATATCGCGCTAAAGGGCGTCTCAGCGAAGAGGAAAAATCCAGCGAGCAAGTGAATGCGCGCGCCGTCGCGATAGATCCGCGTTCTGTCTGTGTTGTGACCTAACACATGGCCAATGATGTGCGTGGGGTTGAATTTTAACTTCGCGTCCAATGAACTGACGCTTGAAGTCCGCGCCGCTGTTGTCGGCTTGCTTGCGGAGGCTTTCGGAGTTCTCCTGTGCGGTTGTGGCCGTGGGCAAGAGGTTGGCCCATGCGGCGCTCCGTGAACGCCGCAGCCGTCGTTTGTCTACAAACCTCTAGCGTACCCCAGCCTTAGTCAGCCGGCAGAGTAACAATCGCGCGCTGTGGCGACACTTGCGCCGGCGCGGAAGGTGCCGCCAGGGGCAGTGTTACACCAGCGCTGCCGCGCACCACCTGGAGGAGAATACCATGGGCGGTTCCGCCGCTATCAACATAGCGACCGACGATCTCGCCGCGTTTGTTGATTCCATTGAGGGAAGTAAACGTCGAGCCCGGAAAATCATAGACTACAAAACTATTGTTCGACGGCAGGAAGAGGATGCCGTGCGTCGCGCCCGCCGCGTCGACGTAGCGGCCCACCATTTGATTCGCGTTGTTATTGCCGAACAGGATTGTGCTGGTCGAGCCCACCGGATCGATCGGCGCGTTAATGCTGCCGTCGCTATCGCGCCAGTACCCATGAGTAGTCACCCCGTCGGTGTCCACGTAATAACCGCAGCTCTGGTTCGTCGCATTAAGCTGATAAGCCAGAGTCGCCGTCGCGCCCGTCACTGCGAATTCTGTGATCGTGCCGCCGATACTTAGGAAGGCCTCCTGTATCCCACCAGTTGGAATCACCGAGCCGGCAAAATCCCGCGCATTATTGATCCCTAGTATCGCCGTAAACGTCGTATCGAACACGTCGAAGTTTTGGTAAAATCCACGGAAGAGAAAGTACCCATGGAGATTGCCTGATGTGTCGTTGGCATAATCGCCGCACACGACGCGTGAGCCATTGATTCCGCGCCCCTCCGTGAAGCCGACGGTATCGGCAGGGTCCACCAGCGGGTTGGTAAAGCGCCCGCTGGCGAGCATGACGAAACCGCGCGACACCCCGCTGGGATCCAAAAAGGTCCCGACCACGTCGTCCTTATCGCTAATCTTCTGCGGCTGTGTCTGAATCCCCGTGCCCGGATAATCAAACGTGCTTAACAGTTCAATGCTAATGGACGCCGGCGACTGCGCCAGCGCCCCCGTCAAAGCAAGGGCCGCGAAGCCCACTGCACAACCTATTAAAAGAAGTGAATTTTTCATAATTAATAATCCTCTCGAAAAAACAATGGCTAACGCAAGACAAAAGTGTAAATAAATAAGGATTTTAGGCGAGCTTATGTGTTCATTTGAACACAATCGAGCCAATTAACCGCCCAGGCGGTATCGCCAAAAGATAACCGATTCCTCGCTCCAAAAGGCTCTCACGCTCGCAACACTGCCGAACTCTTGCTTAGGATGCCCCCCAAAACCTACCGGGCTATCATGAGAGACCTCGCCGAGCCTAACGCTAGTGTTAATGGCATCGCCAGAGGCTATCGCGTGAGCAATCACACAGTCATGGGAATCAGAGAACGCGAGGCAAAAGCATAACAGAACGGAAAAAACACCTGCTCTCCATCCTCGCAGATGTGGCAACCCATAGGCGCTGAACGCATGTCAGAGACGATTGGCAAAGCGAGCTTGCGCGATGCGGCGATCGGAACGGGGGTCGCGGTGGACAAAAATGCTGGCCTTAACTGGTCAACTGCCGAGCACGAACATCGTGATCATCAATATGCCGAGCCCGCAAGAGCGTGAGCTGCTGAACAAATGCCACCGACGTCTTAGAGCAATATGCATTGGCGAACCAAAAGACGAGAAGGCTGATATTGTGTGGTTGAGCGCATACGAAAAATGGGACAAATCAAAGCCCGCCGTCGATATAACACGATCACACGGCACTGAGTTGACGAAAACGATGTGCCGCTGCCCGAGCAACCAGCGCGGTGAACGCGATCACTTTTTCTCAGCCGTACTTTTATTTCTCTAGCACTGGCTGATCGCCCACTGATTCCCATTCGAGCATGAGCGGAAAAACCGGCCGACACCCGATCTGAACAACGGCGCCGGGCTCGATCTTTCGCCTGCTGTGCGAGATTACCTCGGGTTAAAACCAACTGACGTCACGGACTGGAGATTCGTGGATTTCAGTGAAGTGCCGCGCGGTTCCTGGTCAACGCACGGAGAAAATAACACATTCGTGATCAACGACCGCCAAAAGGCAAGACGCTGTTGGAAAGACTGGGCGCGATCGCGCACTAAAAAGTTCGGACAGTCTTGACACATCAGACGTAGCGAACGGGCGAAACCTGCGCCTGGAAATTTCTTTCCCGCTTTGCGGTCCTCCGCGATGGCGCAAAAAAGAACGAGCTCGCGCAGATTATCTGCGCGAGCTCGATTCAATCTCGATTTTGTGTCGCTTGTTACTGCACGCTGAAACCGCCCGGACCACCGAGAGGGCTAGCTTGCCAGCCGTTCCCATCGTTGAAGTTGGCCGGCTCGAGGGCGGTATTCGCCTCCCACCATACTGCGGTCGTTCCAGTTTGGTTCGTCGCGTTTAGTCGTAACTACCACCCAGTACTTTTGTCCCGCAGTGAGAACAGGGCCGGTACGACCAAAATTGGCGGCCGCCGTCATACAGGGTGCGGCCGGAGCAGTAGCATTCACGGGCGTACCAAGCGGGTTGTTAGGAACTCCAGCGCAAGCATCATCATAGATTTGCACCGTAAACCCGAACGAAGTCGGCGTGCAGATACCCCAGTTAGTGACCGCGAGCGTTACCCTCTTCACGGCGCCGGTATGGCCCGCGATGAATGGCGTAGAGAGCCATTGCGTTGACCCTGGAATGCCGCAATTGTTGGGCCCCAGGAGGAGGAAACCGTTATCGGTATTGTAGTTGCAAGTGGTACAGGGATCCACCACCAGGTTACTATAAAAAGGCGCCGCATCCGGAACTTCCGGAGCCGCCATCGACATCTTGGGACCTTTATAAGGCCCGGATGTCATTTTGCCCTGTTGTGCGAAGGCCGTTCCGCAGGCCGCGATCACACATAGACAGGTTAATGTACTAATGAATTTTTTCATAGATTCACCCCAGGTGAAGCTATCCTTTTTACTAGTGAAAAAGACAAGTCAGAACATCGTTGACATCCCTGAATGTTCTGACTAAGTTCTGACTCGCATGGCAAGCCTTGCGACAGATTCACGCGGACGTTCGCCGTTCTGGATTTGCTGCTACACGAGCGCGACCGGTCAACGGTTGAAGAAATCAACGAAAGTTTCAATAAGACCATTCAAGGGCGAAAAGCGCAAAGACGGTTCACCAAAGACTGCGACTGACAAACGAACGGAAGCTTGGGAGGTCTGTCTTTCAATCGAGCGTGCGGAAAATCACGCGAGAAACGGCACGCTTACAGAACAGCAAGCAAGAAAGATCATTGGCGAAATTCTGGAGCGCACAACCGGCGAGCCGTTGCACAATTACAAGGTGTCCGACTGGCTGAACCACTGGCTTGACATGAAAGAGAGAGTGCGAGCAAGCAAGACAATAGTTCGTTATCGCCACGCGGTCCGAAACTTCATTGCTTCACTCGGTAGCCGCGCAAATATCGCACTGGTGCATCTCACTTCGAAAGACGTTCTCACGTTTCGTGATTCGATTATTAAAGCGGGCAACACGGCGCGGACGGCCAATCTTTCCATCACCGTTGTAAGTGGCGCGCTCAATGCCGCACTGCGGCAGGGCTACATTCAGACGAATCCCGCAACAGCGGTTGAAAGTCTCCCGGTCAACGTAGAAGAGCGCGAGACTTTCACTCCGGCGCAAGTTTTAAAGCTCGTGCATTCGGCAACCGGCGATTGGCCGGGCGCCATTCTTCTCGGCTATTACACCGGCGCTCGGATCGGCGACGTTGCCAACATGCGATGGGACGCGATTGATTGGGGCAACAAAGTTATCCGATTCACTCCGAGTAAAACCAAAAAGCCGGTCACGATTCCATTGCATCGGGATCTTGAGGGTGAGCTTTTGAAAACCGCTGGCATTGGCAAAGCGTTTATGTTCCCTTCGCTCGCGGAAAAATACACTGGTGGAAAGTGCGGCCTCAGTTGGCGATTTGCTGCGATCATGAAAAAAGCGCGTATCGGGGGCAAACGGATAAGGGCCGGCGGTGTACGGACGTTATCCATCCTTACTTTTCACAGCCTGCGCCACTCATTTAACAGCGCCATGGCAAATGCCGGTGTATCGCAAGAAATCCGGCAGAAACTCACCGGTCACGCCAGCGCCGAAATGAACGCGATCTATACGCATCACGAGCTTGAACCATTGCGTACGGCAATCGCTGCGATTCCTTCACTGAAATCTTGATCGGGGTTTTTGCTGTCCGCGCGGATCCGAATTCCGGAAGCTCGCTCGCGACGCTGGCAACGTGATCGAGACGCACGAGCACGCGGGCGATTTCAAACCGTGGTGAGCGATCCCGTTTGGGATTTCGGGCCGAACAAAAAGCCGCCGCGATGCCGCCGCCGATGAGCCGATTCTCACCGACAGTGGATCAGATCCCCTGAATTGGATCGAGCTGCCTTTACCTATTTTAGCGTGATTTCGCGCATGAGCTTAGTGCCCATGATCTCGCGAATATCGAGGCGTTTCACTGCGATCGCCTGCTGTTGATCGGTTGTGCCCACGATTTTTCTGGCGATCGGGTCGAACTTTTCGCGCCCGTTATCGAGCGCGGCCATGTTCTTCGATTCCACCATCACCAGGATGTCGAAGTCTTGCGGCGTGGCGGCGTTGCCTAGCAGGATCTTGTAGTCGACGATTAGATTCTGCTTCTTCCCTTCCTCAAGCGAGAGCTTTAAGGTCTTGTTGAGGCTTTTGAGGTATTCGTCGCCCATGCCGGGCTTGACTTTGATCATCGTAATGTTCCAGACCGGGCCCTCAGTGTAAGGAGCATCGCTCTGTGCAAAGCACAGGCTTGCGATGCCGAGCGAAAGCGCAGCGAGGGGGACGATTTGTAGTTTCTTGGTGATTCTCATTTGAGCTAACTTTCTTGGTTGTGGTTGCTACTGAAGCTGAGAATTAAGCGGTTCTTGAGAATCGTAAATCTCACTTCTGCCAGCGGTTAGACAACCAGAGCGGCATCTCGTTCGAGAGATTCCAGAACCTATGGTGACGCGATATGCGTCAACAATCCAGATTGTTCGCCCGGTTGGAATCCACGGTTGACCGAAGCGCGCAGGTTCACGGCTTGTTTTCCTCGCAGAGTTTTTGGAAAGCGAGATCGGCTCGCAAAGGGTCCCAGATTGGATCGAGCTTTAAAAGCGCCGGCGTGATGGGCGTTGGGCTATAAAGCCAGCCACCATAGGGCGTTTGTAACACGCCGGTGAGAGTTGAGATCGCAGAACTATTCTTGCCGATAATCATCTCAACTAGCGCTAGATTCTCTTCGAAAGCGGGTCCAGATAGCCGATCTTTGTTGCTCGGCGAAAGCGTGATTGCGCGCTGCGCTTCGTTGAGGGCTGATTCCTTCTCGTCGAGCATGGCGTAGGCCACAGCCAGCGCTGCTGCAACGAAGGCGTTGTCTGGCTGCTCATTCCTGACCGGCTCAAGCGTGTTGCGCGCTTGTTCAGCGAAGGCTTTGGCTTGAGTGGTGTCGCCCGCGACGCGGTGGACCAACGCGTTCCCCAACTGTTTACTGCCCTTGTCGATCCCGGAAACAAGGCGGAGTTGATCTTGTCGGGCTTGCACCCACCGGGTGGCCTCAGTGTGATTTCGTTCAAGTCTCCATTGGGTCAGCTTGATTCGAACGGCCACGTCCGAATTCGTTTCTGCATTTACCTGCGCAAGTAGTTTAGCGGATTCCTGCAGATTACCTTCGGCCTGGTAGATGCTGGCTTTCAATGCCATGAGAGATAACTCATTCGGAAGGATATCCAGTGCCCGATCGTAGAGCTTTTCCGCTTTCGGGAATTGTTGAAGCGCGGCATATGTAAATGCCACTTCCGTCAGTAACGCTGTATTCCGTGGATTGAGGGCAAGGCCTCGCTCCCAATAGGCAACACTTTCATCCCAATGTCCCTCGCTTCGCGCAATTGCTGCAAGGGCATATAAGACCTCGCTGTTACCTGGCAACATTTTACTGACGCGTCCAAATGTGGCTTTGGCCAGCCCGTAATCCTGCAACACCCAATATTGATAATAGCCCGTGAAGAGCAGGGTTTCGGGCATGTTCGGTTGCAGTTTTTGCGTATTTTCTAAAGCTCTCTTTGCCGCATCGCGGCGAGCGACAGTTGTGTCGCGACGGTTAGAGTAAAGAAGCGCGTGCACACCAGAAAGTCGCGCCCAAGCGAGCGCAAAATTCGGGTCAAGCCGCACCGCCAGGTCATAAAATTCAATGGCTTTGAACAACGCATCGTTGGAGTAATTGCTACGTGCTTCAAAAGCCAATCCGCGTAAATAGGCATCGTAAGCCTGCGGATTATTTGTGGGCTTGGCAGCCAACGCTTGCTCCTCACGGCCGGTCAGCTTCGCTTGCAACGATTCCGCAATTCCTTTAGCGATCTCGGTCTCGACACTAAAAATGTCACTCAACTTCCGGTCATACGTTTCGGCCCAGAGCTGCGAGCCGGTTTGCGCGTTAACCAAGTGAACATTGACCCGCACCTGATCGGCAGCTTTCTGGACGCTGCCCTCAAGGATGTTCGCGACGCCAAGCTGCTTTGCTATCTCAGCAAAATTGCCCGGTTTGCTCTGATACTGCTGCGTCGAAGTGCGCGAAATCACTTTCAAATCCGCGATTTTAGCCAGGCGCGTCAGAATTTCGTCCTGCATCGCTTCGGCGAAATAGACGTTGTCCGGATCGTGGCTCAGGTTTTCCAGAGGAAGGACGGCAATCGATTTTTCTGGCAACGGCGTCAGTGCGGACGCTGATGTCGCGACGTTCCTCGCAGAGGCCGACGTTATTTCTCGACGATTTAGCCGCATTACAAACAACGCTGCCGCGACAATCGCCACGATTGCGATCAAGGCGGCGATTTTGTAAACACCGATACCATGAGACAACTTGCGGCGGCAGGATTCCAGGGCTTCCATCAACTCCCGAGCTGACGCGGGCCGCCGAGCGGGATCGACGGCAAGCGTGCAGCGCAGCAGCTTTATTATTGGTTCAGGAACTTTCCTCGCGACCAACTGCTCGACTGGCAGATCGTCGCGGGTTTGACGATCGCGAATCTCTTCGATCGTGCTGCCAGAGTGTGGTGCCAGTCCGGTGAGCGCGAACCAGAGCGTCGCCCCGAGCGAATAAATGTCCGAGCGCGCATCGACCGGACCGCTTCCAAATTGCTCAGGGCTCGCGAAATTCGGCGTGCCGACAAATTCTCCGTGCGTTAGGTCCGTTTCTCCTCCGGCATCCGCGATCGCCTTGGCAAGGCCGAAGTCGATGACTTTCACTTCGGGCTCCGCGGTGTCAGTGTCACCCCTCGTCAACATGATATTGCCCGGTTTTAGGTCGCGATGGATCAAACCGTGGGCTGCCGCAGCCATCAGTGCCCGCGTGATTTGGATCGCAATTTCCAGAGCCGATTTTGCATTGAGCGGACCATCTCTCCGCACGCGGGCCTCCAGAGTTTCGCCCTCGACTACCTCCATCGCGTAATAGCAGTGACTGGCATCCGGCGAAGCGCCGAACTGGAACACGGCGGCCACATTCGGATGCCGCAGGGCAGCTGCGGCGCGGGCTTCACGCAAAAAGCGTTCGCGCATTGCATGTGAGCTGCGCGCGGTCGCGGGCACCTCGATCACTTTCAGGGCCACCCTCCGATGCAACACCTTGTCCATGGCGAGATAGGTCACCCCCATGGCCCCGTGACCGAGTTCCCAGTAAAAACCGTCTGGGCGTTGCTCGACCTCAAAGTCGCCGAAGACTAACGAAGCCGGAGGCGCTGTCGCTGCTTCCGCCGGTTCGTCAAACGCTATCTGCACCAGACAAGGCAGGCATTCGCCGTTCACGGTCAACGGCCGGCCGCACGTCGAGCAGAGACCGACGGATTCTGACAATATTTTCATGGTGCGCCCTATTCTCCCGCTAGCACTCGAAACAACCAATGCAACTCTCCATTCACCTCGGCGTCCGTGTCCACCGTTCAGCGA
>CAWGSY010000014.1:0-254263 GCA_963825355.1 uncultured Verrucomicrobiae bacterium
TAATCGCGTCGTGTATGACTGGTTCGACGTGTACGATCTCGAAGAGCAGCGGATCTGAATTAGGCGCGAGCCTCCGGTTTGCGTGATGTTCGCAACCGGGAGGGTCGCGCTACTTTATTGCCGGTTTCTCAACTTCTCGCAATCTGATGTTGATCTCGGACGTGAGCGTCCGATGAACGGGGCATTTCGCGGCGATCTCCATCAGCTTCGCGTGTTGTTCGGCAGTCAAAGATCCTGTCAGATCCACTTCAACATCGATTCTGTCTACCATACCGTCCTTGGTCTCGCACTCCTCACAATCCCTGGTGTGGATGCGCGAGTGCCATAGCGAAACCGTAACGTTTTCTAGCGGCAAATGATTTCGCCGCGCGTAAAACCCGATCGTCATCGAGGTGCAGACGCCAAGAGCCGTGAGCAAATAATCATATGGATCCGGGCCGGCATCACCGCCTCCGGCGCTCGTGGGTTCGTCGGCGACAAGATGGTGTTTACCAGCCGTGATTTGCTGCTGAAAATTCTCAGCGCCGCCGCGCACGACGATGTGCGGTTTCTCCTTATCGGTTTGTGCAGTCATGTCTTGGATCAGGGGTTCAGAATTCCTCTGAAAGCATCGCGGTATCGCCAGACAAGAAACAATTCAAGAATGGTGACTACTATTGCGGGCGGGACCCCTTCGGGAGCCATCAAAACATGGAAGATCCAAATGTTAACGATAATCGCGCCAAGAATCGTCAGGCCCAAAGGAACAAAGCGACCGATCAACAATAACAAACCTCCGATTACCTGAAGTCCGCCGATAACATACACGTAGCCGCTCTCAAAGAATGCGTGCAAGTATTCGCCGGTTACGCCCTGCGGAAGCGGCGGCATCGGAAGGAAACGCAAGAACGCATTGGAACCGAACACTACGAAGATCAGTCCGAGAAGAATACGGGCGATAACGGTAGCAATTTTCATTGCAACGATGCTGCCTCGATTGATTTGAAATTCCAATCCTCAAATTTTGAAAGCTCGACCTCGGGAATGATTCCTCGGGAATCACGGTGAGCATGCATTCAATCCGGAAAGCCAGGGAGTGACGGCTTCCCAGCCGTCAATACTCAGTTTCGACGACTGCCCAAGCCGTCATTCCTTGTCTTAAATTCCGGCCCGGTCGAGAACTGATTCGAGCACGCTTTCCGCTTCGAAGACGTCCCGCGCAACATCGCGAGCGGCGCGAGAGTGTTTCGCGTAGTCGGCATTGATTCTTTTCACGGCATCGGCGACTTCTTCCGCCGTTCGAAACGATAAGAGTCCCGCTTTGCCGCCATAATTTCTCGTGAAGCCGGTTTCCTGAGTGATGACAGGCCGGCCGGCTGCAAGGTAACACGCGCTGCGATCGCTGAACCAACCGGTGTCGAGTCGTACGTATTGATCCTTCGCGACGGTGAACTCGCCTTTGGAGCGCTGGATGTAATCGCGGTAGAGCCAGTAATCGATGCTCATCTGTAATGGCGAAGTCAGGCGCCAGCCGGTACGCTCAAATTTCCTGCGCGTTTTTGGATCAGCGATGTTGGTTGCCATCTCGAATTCTTCGCCAGCTTCTTTCGGCGCGGCGACGAACCGGAGAAATTCGCGCGATTTGCTCCACAGATATTTTTTGCCGCGCCATGTGATGTCTTTCAATCCGCTTGTGGACCAGTTCGCGATTGTTGTGAACACCGCTGCACGAGAAGGGGAGCGCGCGCTTTTCCAAAGATCTGTCACAACTGGTTGCCGTGTGGGTAGCCATTTGAAGCCGTGCAGCGGCACCGGAAAATCTTCGCTCCCGATATTTTCGCCGAAGGTAAAAAGCGCATGATGTCGCTGTAGATATTCGACTGTCGGCTTCACGCCCTTGTCGATCTTTATTTGTTCGACACCGGGATCGCTCTCGATGTAAAGAATGCGATCGGAAACGAGTAGGTCGTCGTTGAACTCCTGCGTGCCGCAGACATTCAGGATCGCGTCGGCGTCGCGATAGAGTTGCCGAATTTTCTTCAACGACAAACCGGCCGTTGGATTGCCCGGCAAGTAACGCGCGCAATACGCCCAGCGATTTTTGAAATCGAAGTCCCGGGCGAGCCGATCGAGAACTTTCGCCGCGTAATCGAACTCGTCGGTAACTTCGAACGTTTCGGGGTTGTACGGGAGACGCGCTGAATCTTCGATAAAGAAAACGTCGTGCCCCAGCCGTTGCAGTCCGACGACGTAATGAATGTGCTGCCAGACAACGCCCGAGATCGGCATCGATCCCATAAACCCCATCACCACGATGCGCTTGCGTTTCATCCTTTACCGCCGAGGACGCAGAGGACGCAAAGGATTGACAATAAAAAATTCATCTCTGCGAACTCAGCGTCCTCTGCGGTCAAATTGCTTGACGACGCTCGCTGGATTGCCGGCCACTACGACATTCGGTTCGACTGATTTGGTGACTACTGATCCCGCCGCGACAACTGAGTTCTCCCCGATGGTGATACCTTTCAAAATGACGGCGTTCATTCCGATCCAGACGTTGTCGCAGATTTTTACTGGCGCGGTTTTCAATGTGGGGCGCGCCGGGCGGTTCTTGAAGTAGGGCGCCAGCGCTTCCGCGTCGATCAGGCGTTGCGCAGGTTCGATCGGGTGAAAATCGGAATCGGCGATGCCGACGTTCCATGAAACAAGGCAATACGAGCCGATCTCGATCTTTTCCTCCGCCATGATCAGCGCGCCATTGAGCAGCGTGAAATTGCCGATCGTGCATTGGCCGTTAACTCCGATGGAAAATGAGCACCCTGCGTAACAGGAAACATGTTCCCCGATGACCACTGCGTGCGGTTTTTTGTTTCGGAGAAATCGAAAAATTTGCGCGCTCTCGCAATAAAAACCGTCGCCGAACTCCACGTTCGGCGGGATTGGCTCCCGCCACCAATCGTGTTCCACATGCCGGTCGTCTTTAACGTTGGTCATGCGAGTTGTGTAAGCCATCCCGGCTGTGCTTTCTCAACAACTGGAGCCTGCCTGCCCTCAGCCCGCGGCACGAGGGCGCGCCGTCTCCACGTTTCTCGCAAGCGGAGACGCCTGCGCTGCTACGTTGGAAAGTTTCCCGATGCATAAAGTTTCGCGTAAACGCCGCCGCGGTTTACGAGCTCCGGGCCGCGGCCTTGTTCGATGATGCGTCCGTGCTCTAGCACGATGATTTGGTCCAGATTATGAATGGTCGCGAGCCGATGTGTGGCAATTAAAGTTGTTCGCCCGCGCATTAATTCCTTGATGGTTTCCATAATGGCAGCTTCGGTGCTGGGGTCGAGTGCCGAGGTCGGTTCGTCGAGCAACAGAATCGGCGCGTTCTTCAAAAAAGCTCGCGCGATTCCGATGCGCTGCCGTTGGCCGACGCTCAAATGGCCGCCGCGTTCGCCGACAAGACTGCTGTATTCCTGCGGCATTTGCCGGATAAACTCGTCAGCCTGCGCACGGCGCGCGGCTTGAATAATCTCTTCTTCTGTCGCATCGGGTCGACCATAGGCGATGTTTTCGCGAACCGTAGTGGAGAAAAGTAGCGTGTCTTGAAGGACGATCGCGATCTGGGCGCGCAAAGATTTTTTTGTAATCTCGCGGACGTCCCGGCTATCGAGCAGTCACCGAACCACTAGCCGCATCGTAAAAGCGCGGCACCAGACTGAGCAGCGTGCTTTTGCCCGCGCCGGTGCCGCCGACGAGTCCGACAATTTGATTCGGCGCGATGGAAAGACTGATATCGCGTAAAACGATTCGGCTGTCGGCATAACCAAAATCGACCGAGCGAAACTCGATCGCGCCTTTCGCCGATGAAATATCGACGGCATTTGGTGAATCGCGGACGTCATCCTGACTATCCAACACTTCGAAGCAGCGTTTCGCGCCAGCTGTAGCGCCTTCCATTGCCCACGCCGTGTACGTCAGGGATTCCAACGGTTGATACAGCATCAGGAGATAAGCGCTGAAAACCAGCAACGAACCGAGGCTTAGCGTGCCGGTGAGCACATGCAAAGTTCCTACGTAATACATCGCCGCTGTGCCGATCACCATGAGAGTGCTGATCACCAGCGCGCTGTTCACATTCGTTAACGTTAGCCGCAGATTTGCCTGCAAACTCTGCTGCGCCTGCTGATGAAATTGCATAACCTCGAAGTCTTCGCGCCCGAAAGCGTGCACCATCCGGATCGAGCTCAGTCCCTCCTGCGCTTGCGCAAGGACGGCGCTTTCCTGTTCTTGAATCGAGGTCGATTCACTACGAATCCGGCGCGCGAAGAAATAAATCGCGCCCACGATCAGAGGCACAATCGATAGGGATAGCAGCGTCAATACCCAGTCGAGCCTCAGCATTACGATGAACGTGCCGATCAGCGCGATTATCGAAGCAAAGATGTTGGTGAAACCTTTATTGTAGATCGTTTGGATCGATTGCGAATCGTACGCGACGCGAAAACTGGAATCGGCAGACCGCCGTGCGTCATGAAATTTAAGCGAGAGACGTTGTAGATGAGCGTACAGGTCGGTTCGTAGCTTCAGCAGCGCGTGAAGGCCGATCTTCACGAATAGATAGTTTGTGATCCAGTTAATGATTCCCCATGCAAATTGGATCACGATGAGCGCGAGACAGAGTAGGGGAACCAAAGTCCGCCAATCACCGCGCGCTGCAGGCGTCGGTCGCAGGAAATCGTCCACGATGATTTTGAAGGGCCACGGCTTGAGCAGATTCAGGCCGATGCCGACCAGCGACAGAAACAGGCCGATTGTCGTTTTTCCCCAGAACGGCTGGTAGTAGCGAAGGACGCGCCGGTAAATCGACATCTGAATTTTGAATTGCGGATTTTAGTTTTTGGACTGAACTAGGGCGAATTCATTCGACTTGAGAGCGGAAGATTTCTAGGCGCAGCTGCCCTCAGGGTAGTCGAAGGGGTCGGAGTGACAATATGCATCATCTGGTTCAAATATGGTTTCAGTGGGTCGAGCAGTGGGGCTACCTGGGAATCATTTTGCTCATGGCGATGGAAAGCTCGATCTTGCCGGTGCCCAGCGAGGTCGTTATTCCTCCCGCTGCATTTCTGGCTATGGAGGGGAAATTAAACACGTTCGGTGTCATTGCGGCGGGCACATTCGGCTCGTGGCTTGGGGCTACGGCGACCTATTGGGCTGCATTGTGGCTTGGACGCGTCTTCATTTCTCAGTGGGGACGCTATTTTTTGCTCAGCGAGCATAAACTAGGGCGAGCAGAAAACTGGGTTCGTCGCTACGAAGCAGGGGGCGTTTTCTTTGCGCGTCTTTTGCCAGTGATTCGCCATGTCATTTCTATTCCTGCTGGAATCATTCGGATGAATTTCGCCACATTCAGCGTAATGACCCTCGCCGGATCGGCGCTGTGGTGTTCTGTCCTGGCGTGGTTTGGCCAAAAAGTGCTGACGCGTGAAATGATCGAGTCAAAAGATGCGACGGCTTTGATCAAAGCCGTGAAGGAGAGCGGTCATTTTCACATGATCGTGATCGCATGCGTCGTGCTCACCGTTCTTTATCTGCTGGTGGTCAGTCTGACAGATAAAAAGCGAAGAAACTGAAGTCGCGCCAAAGCGGGTAAGCGGCACAGGGAATCACGGCGTGGGCAGCCGTCGCAAATCCGTAGTGGGCGATTGGCAGGCGTCGCTCGTTGAGGCGTTTGCGTTTTATTCGTGTTTTAAAATTGAACAAAAGTGTCGCTCTGCGGTCAGTTCTAAAGTGGATAAGAACTGAATAACTTACCTGTTACGATGGAGGAGATATTCACAGTGAATCATGGCATTAGACCTGCTCAGACCAAAAATGATCAACATATGAAAAGAAATCGACAATTTCGCCAAATCATGAGACCGCGCACTCGGCTGTCGCTAGGTGATCTGATCCTGGCAGTCAGTTCCTGCACGCAAAGCAGCAAAGAAACGGTGGCAGCGGTCGCAGACCTTCTGGCGAGCGGCCAGGTGCGCGTGCAAGATAACGGACGCTTCCTGCGCGCCCGCGTTTGCTAGGCAGCCCGACGCACGTTTTCGTTCGTCTGCTAATGCTGTAGTGTCCGCTGTCCTCAGCGGACTTTCTTTTTCACCCAAGCGCGCTGAACCGTCTGCGCTACGGCTGAATTCTGAGCGAACCTAGACGAAAACGCTTTTCGCTCACCGCGGTGGCTTTTATGTTCCCAGCGTGATCGACCGCTATTCCCGGCCAGAGATGAGCAAAATCTGGTCGGATCAACGCAAGTTTGAGATCTGGCTGGAAATTGAAGTGCTGGCCTGCGAGGCAATGGCAGAGCTTAGCCAGATTCCGAAAGAGGACGCCGCTGAGATTCGAAAACGGGCGCGGTTCTCGATTCCGAGAGATCCTCGAAATCGAAAAGCGAACCAACCACGACGTCATCGCTTTTCTCGAAAATGTAGCCGAATCGGTCGGACCGGCATCGCGCTGGATTCATCAGGGGCTGACTTCATCGGATATTCTGGACACGACGCTCGCGGTGCAACTGAACGAGTCGTGCCAAATCCTTCTCGATGATCTCGAAGTCGCTTCGAAGCGTAATTGCAGATCAGGCGCGCCGCTACAAAATGACGCCGATGATCGGCCGCAGCCACGGCGTGCACGCTGAGCCGATCACGTTTGGATTAAAGCTGGCGCTCATGTTTGACGAATTCGGTCGCGCTATCGAGCGCTTGACTCAAACTCGGGAGCGTATTCGCGTTGGCAAAATCAGTGGCGCAGTCGGTACTCACGCGCACATCGATCCAAAAATCGAGCGTTCGGTATGTGAAAGGCTCGGATTAAAACCCGCAACGCTTTCGACGCAAATCGTGCAGCGCGATCGTCACGCAGAATTTATGACGACTCTCGCCGTGATCGCATCCAGCATCGATCGCTGGGCCACGGAATTTCGCCATCTGCAGCGGACCGAAGTGCTCGAAGTAGAAGAATTTTTCGGTGAAGGCCAGAAGGGGAGCTCTGCCATGCCACACAAGCGTAACCCGATCACAAACGAGCGGTTGAGCGGATTAGCCCGCGTAATTCGTGGGAATGCGGTCGTTGCGTTGGAGAACGTGGCGCTGTGGCACGAGCGCGACATCAGCCACTCAAGCGCCGAGCGCATCATTCTGCCGGATTCATGCATCCTGTTGGATTACATGCTCGTGAAATTGCGCGACGTCGTCGAAAAATTGCAGGTCTATCCGGATCGAATGGCGGAAAACCTCGCGCTGACCAAAGGCCTGTATTTCAGTCAATCGATCCTGCTCGCGCTCACGAGCGCCGGCGCGGAACGAAAGAATGCATATGAAGCCGTGCAACGCGCAGCCATGAAAACATGGAAAGGCGAGGGGACATTCGCCGAAAACGCAAAACGCGAACCTGAAATCACCGCCCGTCTTTCACCAGAAGAAATCGATCGTCTCTGCTCACTCGATGTTCACTTCAAACACGTCGACGCGACTTTTAAGGCGCTTGGGTTGGTGTAACAGAAGGCGTTGGTTCAGCGGATCGTGGGCAATATTCGGTACGCGCGGCCGTCGTTTATTCGTAACGCAGTGCTTCGATAGGATCTAGGTTGGCTGCGCGATACGCCGGGTAAAGACCGAAGCCAATGCCGATGGCGGAACAAACGAGAAGTCCAGCAATTGCCCAGCCGTAGGGGAAAATGATGTCCACCTTCAGCCACGCTGCGAGAAGGTCGCCGGCGATGATTCCAAGAATGATTCCGAGAATTCCGCCGGCTTCGGAGATGAACACTGCTTCGGTGAGGAATTGACGCAGAACGTCACGACTGCGTGCACCGATCGATTTGCGCACGCCAATTTCCTTTGTGCGTTCCGTAACGCTCACGAGCATGATGTTCATGATACCGATCCCGGCAGCGAGGAGCGCGATGAAGCTGACGACGAACGCACCGATGCGCACGACGCCGGCGACTGAAGTGAACGCACTTTTCAGTGAGTCGTTCGAATAAATCTCGAAATCGTTTTCCTGGTCGGCACGCAGTCCACGCGCAATGCGCATGGCGCTTATGCCTTTGTCCAGCGTTTGATTGTAAGTCTCCGTCGAGAACGCTTGCGTGGCGATGTTCACTGTGCGTTTGGCTTCGCCGTAATCCTCGAAGAATCGCGTGATCGGCATGGCACAGAGGTCGTCCTGGCTTTGACCGAACGAGGTTCCTTTCTCTGCGAGCACACCGACGATTGTGTAAGTGTGACCACTCACTCTCACCACTTTGCCAATTGGTGATTCGTGCGGGAACAACCGTTTCTCGATCATTTTGCCGACTACGATCACCCTGCGCGAAAGCTCGACGTCTTCGTCGTTCAAGTTGCGGCCGTAACCGAGGGTGTAAGCGTTTGCAGTCAGAAAACTTCCGTTTGTCCCTACAATGAGAAGGCTCGGCGTGGTCTTCACGCCGTTGTAAACAGCCTGTCCTTTCACCTCGTACCCAAAAGTCTTGAGACAGATTTCCCGCGCGTTGCCCTCCATCAACTTCGCGTAATGCAGCGCCTCGCGATACGTGATGTTGCGGCGGTTCTGATATTTCTTCTTGATCTCGCCGCCGACATTCACGTTCGCCGGATACTTGGCGAATTGAAAAATATTCGATCCGAGAAAACTAATCCCGCTTTCAATGGAGGATTGCAGCGCCCCGATGGCGGTCATCACCGAGATCACCGAGAAAACACCAATCGTAATGCCGACCATTGTCAGCGCAGCGCGCAGTTTATTCGCGCCTAACGAGGCTAACGCCATCTTAATTATTTCGCCAAAGACCATTTTAATTCACCGCAGTGAACGCAGAGATCGCAGAGCACAATCACAGGGTCACCTTTTCAACCAGCCGAGGGACGCGTCTGCGCAATCCGTGTTTCAACAGCTCCACGTTGAAGTTGATTAGCAGTCCAATCTTCCAGCCACCGAGCTTCAGGTAACCAAGCAGCTGTGCGTCGTGGATTGGCAGCAACGAGTCGATTGCTTTGATCTCAAGCAGGACCGTTCCGTCAACTAAAATGTCCGTCCGATATCCGCAGTCTAATTTGACTCCTTTGTATTCAACAGGAATCGAGACTCGCCGTTCAAATGGAATTTCACGGATGACTAGTTCACGACCAAGGCACATTTCATACGTCGATTCCGGCAATCCTGGTCCGAGTGCGCGGTGGACTTCCATCGCAGCGCCGATGATCGCCTCTGTCAGTTCATTTAAATTATTCACGTCTCTGTGTCCTCTGCGTTCTCGGCGGTTAATTTTACTCGTATCGAAGCGCCGCGACGGGATCGAGGCGCGAGGCGGACCAAGCGGGGGCGAAACCGGAGAACAAGCCGGTGAGAATCGAGACGGCCATACTCACGAGGACCAGGCTGAGCGAAAATTGGATCGGAAAAGAGGGAAACGCGTGGCCAATACCGGTGCACATTACGTACGCAAAGCCCAATCCGATGAATCCGCCGAGCAAGCACAACGAAGTGGATTCGATCAGGAACTGAAGAAGGATCGTGCGTCTGCGCGCGCCCAGAGCTTTGCGCGTTCCGATTTCGCGCGTGCGCTCTTTCACACTGACAAACGTGATATTCATTATTCCGATTGCGCCGACAAAAAGGGAAAGGCCAGTAATAAAAAGTCCCGCGATGGCGATGGAGTTCTTGATTGGATCCAGCGTGCTTTTGAGCGCTTGTTGTTCGTTAATACTGAAGTCGTCCTTTTTTTCCGGTGCCAATCCGCGGACACGCCGCATGACCCCAGCCAACTCGTCTCTCGCTTCGGCGAGCCGCGTTTTGTCTTTCACTTTGACTAGAATGTCAGAATCGCTTTTGGCGCTGAAATATTTTTGAAACGCCGGCAACGGCATCACCACAATCGAATCCAGACTAAATAACCCCAGGAATGTTCCTTGCCGCGAGATGACGCCGACGACTCTAAAAGGTTGCCCGTTGATCAACACCGACTTCTCGATCGGACTCTCGGAAGGAAACAACGCGTCGGCTACATCGTAGCCGATCACGCACACATTGGCGCCGCTTCGAGACTCGACATCGTTGAAGAATCGGCCCTGCTTAAAGTCGAACGTCGAGGTGATGAGGTAATCCGAGACGGTTCCTCTGATCAGAACGTTGCTGACTTCGCTTTGGCCATTTTTCACGCTACGCAACAAACTTGAAGTGGGTACAGCGATCACGAGATTCGAATTCGGCGTCGCAGCTATGATGCGATTGATCGGGTCGGCGTACTCGGTCTTGATCTTTTTGCGATCGCGGAAGTTCCACCAATCATCCACTCGCTTCCACGGCCATTGTGAAACGTAAAGTACGTCGTCGCCGAAAATGGCCATGCTTTTGTCGAATCCAACCTGGATTCCGCCGATCGCGGTGCCCATAAGCGTCACGGCGACAATCCCGATGATGACTCCGAGCGCGGTGAGGGTTGAGCGCGTTTTGTTCGAACGCATCTGTGCCACGGCGATTTTCCAGCTTTCGCTCAGCTCGTACAGAAAGCGCTTCATGAGTAAGCCGCAGCATCCGCTGGCAAAGGATCTGCCACAGGCAAGTTGTCGATGCCATCGAAGCCGCCGTCGTCACTTTCGATTAGTCCATCGCGCAAGCGGACCGTGCGTCGCGCATGATTCGCGATATCCGCTTCGTGCGTAACGAGGATAATTGTGTGTCCGCGTTGATACAGATTCTCGAAAAGCATCATGATTTCATCGCCGGTCTTCGAATCGAGATTTCCAGTTGGCTCGTCGGCCAGGATAATGGATGGATCATTTACTAAAGCGCGCGCAATCGCAACGCGCTGGCGTTGACCACCAGAAAGCTCGTTAGGCTTATGGTACAAACGATCACCTAACCCCACTTCTCGCAAGACGTGCGCGGCGCGCTCACGGCGAATTTCTGAATTGACTCCGGCGTAAACGAGAGGGAGCTCCACATTGCGCAAGCTGTCAGCGCGCGGAAGAAGATTAAACGTTTGAAAAACAAAACCGATCTCGCGATTCCGAATCGCCGCCAGGTCATCGTCCGTCATGCTGGAAACGTCGCGTCCATTGAATTCGTAGCGTCCGGAACTCGGTGTATCGAGGCAGCCTAGCATGTTCATAAGAGTCGATTTGCCGCTGCCACTCGGGCCCATGATTGCGAGATACTCGTTGCTATGAATTTGCAGCGACACGCCCCGGAGTGCATGAACAACTTCTTCGCCCATCACGTAGTCTTTCGTGATGTTCTCGATGTCGATGACAAGCGGCCTCTCCAGCCCGCTTGAAGTGACGAGTGACATGTGATGAGTGACGAGTTACTAACGCCCTGCGAGTTTTCGTCGTAACGCATTCAGCACGCGACGAAGTTCTGAAATCAACTCGAACACAGCATCAGCATCCTCAGCGCGGGTATACGTCAGTTCCACGCACACAATCAGCTGAGTGTCGAGTTCGGCGACCGAGCCTTCAGCATGCGAGATGAACTGGATAAATTCACCGGTTGTGTGCCGCGCTTGGCCTTCGGCAATGTTTGAGGGCACGGACACAGCTGCTCGTCGCATTTGAGCGATAATTCCAAACCTTTCGTCGGTCGCAAAACTCCGAGTCAAGCCGTACACGAGTTTCGTGAGCTGAATACCCTTCTGCCAAACAACGAAATCTTTGTAACTACGAGTGGTATTTGGTTTCATACGGATCGTTGTAACAAGCATGCTTATCACTTGTCACTCATCACTAGTCACTAGTCACTTCGTGGCTTCCTTATCATAGGCGATCTTCGCGCCTTCTTTTAACTTCCGGCTGATCGCGCTGTAGCTGCCTGAGATGACTTCGTCACCGGGTTTGATGCCGCTTTTGATTTCCATGTAGGAATCGTCGGCAATCCCCGTGGTCACCTTTACCATCTGTGCTTTGCTGCCGTTCTTGACGAAGACAACCTTGAGCAGTTTTTCGCGTTCTTCTTTCTGGGCCTGTTTCTCCAGACGATCGTTGCTTAGTTCCGCCTTGTTATCATCCTTGTCGCGCGCAGCGACTTTTTGCTTTTGTTTTTCGATTTCTTCCGGACTGAGGCTGCTATCGCCGGTACGAATCGTCACGCTTTGCATCGGCACCGCCACTGCATCCTTAACGATGTTCGTCTCGATATCCGCGGTGCAACTCAGTCCCGGACGCAAGACTACATCGCGGTCGTCAACGCGAATTTTTACTTCGAAATTTGTCACTTCTTCCTGTGTGCCGGTTCCGGTCGTTTTTCCGGTGTTCGCGATTTGCTGAACGACCCCTTTGAATTTGCGGTCGCCGTACGCGTCGATTTTGATGTTTGCCTTATCCCCAAGTTTCACGTTTACGACATCATTCTCGTTTACGTCGACGACGGCTTGCATATGGGTAAGATCTGCCACTCGCATCACTTCGGTTCCGGCAAATTGATTCGTCGCGACGAGGCGTTCGCCCAGTTTGCTGTTTAAAACGGTAATCGTTCCGTCCATCGGCGAATAGATCGTCGTTTTCGAAAGTTGATCGCGCGCCTGGCTCGAGCTCGCCTGGGCCCGTTCGATCTCGTGCACTGAACTGTCGATATGTATTCTTTGCTACGTCGTTCGCCGCTTCGGCCGCATTGTATTCCTGTTCGGAAATCAGCTTTTTCTCGAATAAGTCCTTCGATCGCCGGAAGTCGTGCTCGGTCTTAAGCATCGTCGCTTTTTGCTGAAGGTTCGTCGCCTTCGCAGCGCTGATCGCTGCTTCCTGTTGTTCAAGCTGTGCTCTGTAGGAGTCAGGCTTAATCTTCACAAGCAGGTCGTTTTTCTTTACCTGCATCCCATCCTCAACGGGCAATTCGATAATTTCCCCGGCAACTTCCGGCGAAATTTTCACTTCGGTTTCGGGCTGGACCTTACCGGTCGCGGAGACGGTTTGCAGAATGGTCCGGCGCACTGCTTTTTCCGTTGTCACCGGGATTGGCTTCTCGCGTTTGCCTGCGACGATCAGCGCGACGATCAGGAGGAGCACTGCGCCAGCGGAGCCAAAAAGAATTTTGCGCCTGCGGCCCTGCCGGCGCTTCTTCACGGCGTCACGGGCAAGCGGGGGAGTGGTCAAGGCTTGATGCATGGCATGATCGCTTATGCGGCTGAAGCTATCTCTCTTTAGACTTTCGCCAATGGCGCACGTTCATGGCCCTCAATCCATGGGATGCAGTCTGGGGCTGGTTTGGATTCAAACAATTTGTAGCCGCGCCTGGGCTTGCCGGTCGCGAATCCGTTGAATTGCCCATGTGGCGTGCTCTGCGATTAACGGCTCCGGATCGGCTGCCGCGCGTTCGAGCGCGGGAAGGTCGGACGGATCGCCCACATTCCCAAGAGCGACACATACATTGCGCAGAAACCCCCGGCGCTTTATTCGCTTAATCGGCGACTTTCTGAAAAGCGCTCGGAACTCCGCGTCGGTTAAGTCCAAATATTCCCGAAGCGACAGGCCAGTCGTTGATCGGCGCGCCGAGAATGCCGTTTCCCGTGACGTCCGGGCGAACCGGTTCCAAGGGCAGGCGTCCAGACAATCATCGCAGCCAAAGATTCGATCGCCCATGAGCGGACGAAGCTCCACAGGGATGGCGGTTTTCAATTCAATCGTTAGGTAAGAAATGCACCGACGCGCGTCCAGCCGATGCGGAGCGGTAATCGCGCCTGTTGGACAGGCTGTAATGCAACGGTCGCATGTCCCGCAGCGATCCGGGACCGGCTCATCCGGCGGCATTTCAAGCGTAGTGAAAATTTCCGCGAGAAAAAACCAAGTCCCGAGCCGCTCATCGATAAGCATGGTGCTCTTGCCATGCCAGCCAACGCCAGCCTGTGCGGCATGATCCCGTTCCAGCACAGGCCCGGTGTCGACATAACATTTCTGCTCTCCGCCAAAGCTGCGAAGAAACTCGTCGATCTGTGTTCAGCTTTGTTCCGATTACATCGTGATAATCCTCGCCCCACGCATAGCGCGCGATCCGCCCCGTTATTCCTGTAGCGGCGGCCCTGTGGGGCGCCTCCCCCTGAAAATAATTTAAAGCCAGGACGACGATCGAGCGCGCGCCAGGCAAAATGTTCTCCGGATCGCACCGTTTTTCCTCGCCGCGTTGCATATAATTCATTTCACCGTGCGCACCGTCGCGCAGCCATTCACTAAAGTGATTTGCGTGCGCCGGCGCATTGCAGGCGGTTACGCGACACGAATCAAATCCGATCTCTCTCGCAAAAGAGACAAGCTTCGCCTTCAGTTCTGTTGCCGAAATCTGCATCATGACGCCTTGGCTGAAATAGGTGATTCCGGTTTGGGATTCATTCTCCTAAGTTTCGCCAAAATCGCCACGGCGACTTCTTCATCCGTGAGCACCGACGTGTCGACCCGAATATCCGCGATGTTCGCGTAAAGAGACCTGCGGGCACTAAGGATTTGAGAGAAAGCCTTTCTGGGGTTTTTCGTGTGTAGCAATGGTCTATTCCTTTTCCGGGTGGCTCGCGCAAAAAGCGTTTCCTCGTCTCCATCGAGCCACACGATCACAGCCTGGCTTCTTAAAATCTCGACACTTTCTTTGCGCAACACGATGCCGCCACCGGTAATGATTATCGTTTGTTGCTCAGTTTGTACACGGCGAAGCGCTTCGGTTTCCGCCTCTCGGAATTTTTTTTCACCGTGTTCGGCAAAAATTTCTGGAATCGACATTCCGAATTTCGAAGCAACGATTTCGTCCGTGTCGTGCAAAGCAAAACCTGTTCGGCGATGCAGACACCGTCCCACGGATGATTTGCCCGCACCCATCATCCCGATGAGCACAATCGATCGGCTGATTCGATTCACCGTCCAATATCTCACCGACAGTTGGCATCAGCCAGTGATCTGAGATTCCTCGGCTTCGCTCGGAATGACAGCAGGGTTGGCGTTTCACGGAATCGCCCTACAATGTGCCCATGCCTGAATCGAAGCCTTTGGTTGCCGTCATTATGGGAAGCAAATCGGACTGGGACACGATGCGAAATGCTGTGGAAACACTGGATCAACTCGGCGTTCCGAACGAAGCGCGTGTGTTGTCAGCGCATCGGACGCCCGACGCCACGTCAGAATTTGCGCGAGGCGCGGCGGACCGCGGTGTGCGCGTCATCATCGCCGGCGCAGGAGGCGCCGCACATTTGGCCGGAGTCATTGCTGCGCATACGTGGCTGCCGGTTCTCGGCGTGCCAATTCAATCGAAGCTCCAGGGGCTCGATTCACTGTTGTCGACTGCGCAAATGCCCGGTGGCATTCCCGTCGGAACGCTGGCTATAGGAGAGGCGGGCGCAAAAAATGCCGCGCTTCTGGCGGCTGCGATTCTCGCCACGTCGGATGAAGCGCTTCGTCAAAAGATAGAAGCGTTTCGCAGGAAACAGTCCGAAGCGGTCCTGGCTGTAAAATTGCCAACGTCAACATCGTCATCCTGAGCGAAGTCGAAGGATCCCGAGGAGTAATCTTCTCATTTCGCCACGGAATTCCGCTACGTCGCTCGGAATGACGTCTTAGAAATGCAAACTGATCTTCTCCGAGCATCAGCTGCAGCAAGGCGCGAGAAAGTCATCAGACGGGCGGTTGAACTGCTGCGGAAAGGCAGCCTTGTCGCGCTGCCTACAGAAACTGTTTATGGACTCGCCGCAAACGCGCTCAACCAGATTGCCGTCGCCAAAATTTTTGAAGCAAAGGAACGGCCACGCTTCGATCCGCTAATTGTTCATCTGCCGAATCGCGAATGGCTCGCGAGAATTGTGGATTTGCCAGCTAGCGATCGACAACTGATCGGCAAGTTGGCTGAAAAGTTTTGGCCAGGGCCATTCACGATGGTTTTGCCGAAGTGCGAGGATAGTTCCTGAAATTGTTACAGCGGGAATGGATACAGTGGCGGTGCGACTCAGTGCGCACCTGTGTTTGCTGAAATTGTCGGTGAATTGGATGAGCCGCTCGCTGCGCCGAGTGCAAACAGATTCGGCCGTATCAGTCCAACAACAGCGCAGCACGTCACGGATGAACTCGGCGGACGGATTCCACTGATCATCGATGCTGGACCGACAGAACATGGTATTGAGTCGACAATCGTCGCTATTCGGGACAGCAAAATCGTGATCTCTGCGACGCGGCCCGATTACGCACGAACAATTATCAGAGTTTGCAGAAGTCAGCAGCGCGAAGCGCCAGCTCAAAGATTTCCTCGCCGGGACAGTTGCCATCGCATTATGCGCCTGGAACCCCAATGGATTTGATTGATAATGACGAAGCGTTTGCTCCGCCAGAAGAATCAACGCGTTGGCTTGCTTGCTTGGAAAGGCGCTTCTCGAGGCCGCTCAAGCGTTCGCTGCCGTTCGAATTCTAAGCGCCCGAGGAGACTTGCGGGAAGCAGCGGTGAATTTATTTCGTTATCTCCGCGAACTCGATGCGACTTGGTCTCGATGTTATCGTAGCGGAACGAGTTCCGTCTCGAGGAGTCGGCGCGGCGATAATGGATCGATTGGAACGAGCGTCACACCGATAGTTGTCTGCCTGCATCTGAAAAAGCGCAGCAGCGCGGCAATTCAAAACGTCGCCGCAAAAAACTTAGCGTTGCATAACAAGTTGTTGGTTTGACACGCCGATCGGCGTTTGGTCGAACAGCGGTGATTGGCTTCTTCCCGCCGCCTGATACGCCAGAGTAGCTGCAATAAATCCCTTGAAAAGGGGATGCGGTCTGTTGGGTTTGCTTTGAAATTCGGGGTGATATTGGCAACCAATAAAATAAGGATGATCGCGTAGCTCGATCAATTCAGCCAGCGTGCCATCGGGGGATGTTCCTGAAATGACAAAACCATTCGCAGTCATTCGGTCGCGATATTTCATATTGAACTCGTAACGATGGCGGTGTCGCTCCGTTACCGCGGTGTCGCCGTAGATTTTTTCCGCGAGCGTGCCCGGGACGATTTTTGTTGGCCAGGTTCCAAGCCGCATACTTGCGCCCTTGTTACGTACGCCGCGCTGCTCCTCCAGCAATGAAATAACCGGGTCAGGATTGTCCTTGTCGAACTCGGTGCTGTTGGCGTCTTTGATTCCGCATACGTTTCTGGCGAATTCAATCGTCGCCACTTGCATACCCAGGCAAAGGCCAAGGAAAGGGATTCCGTGCTCGCGAGCGTAACGCGCGGCGTTGATTTTTCCTTCCGCTCCGCGAACTCCAAACCCACCGGGAACGAGAATGCCGGCTACATCTTGCAGTTGGTCATCAACGCCATCCGCGATGGATTCAGCATCGACAAGTTTGAGATCGATCCCGCAGTCTTCGCTCGCCGCCGCGTGGGTCAACGATTCATAAATGCTCTTGTATGCATCGCGCACATCCATGTATTTGCCGACCACCGCGATCTTGACTGCGTTTGCTCGGACTGATGACGCAATCGACAAATTTTTGCCAGTCTTTCAGATTGGGTTGCGGCGTTTCGAGATGCAGAAGATCGCAGACGAGTTGGTCGAGTCCCTCGGCATGCAGGGTTAAAGGCACTTCGTAAATAGTGTGCTCGACGTCGCGTTCTTCGATCACCGCCTTTTCTACAACGTTGCAAAACATCGACAACTTACGGCGCACGTCGCGATCGAGCGGTCTTTCCGCGCGGCAAATCAATACCTGTGGTTGCAAACCGATTTCGCGCAGTTTCGCCACGCTTTGCTGCGTCGGCTTCGTTTTCAATTCGTGCGCCGCCTTGATGTAGGGAACAAGCGTGACATGCATGTTCACGACATTTTCGGGTCCGACTTCAAGAATGAATTGGCGAATCGCTTCGATAAACGGGAGACCTTCAATGTCGCCAGTCGTGCCTCCGATTTCTGTGATCACCACGTCGTATTTGCTCTCGTCTGAAAGTTTGCGGATGCGATCCTTAATCACGTCCGTGACGTGCGGAATCACTTGCACGGTTTTGCCCAGATAATCGCCGCGCCGCTCCTTCAAAATCACTGTCTCGTAAACCTGGCCGCTGGTGAGATTGTTGTGCCGCGTAAGTACGCAATTGGTGAATCGCTCGTAGTGGCCAAGATCGAGATCGGTTTCCGCGCCATCGTTGAGCACGTAGACTTCGCCGTGCTGGAACGGATTCATCGTTCCGGGATCGACATTGAGATACGGATCGAACTTTTGAAGTACAACACGCAACGAGCGCGCTTCGAGCAATGTTCCTAACGAGGCAGCAGTTAGCCCCTTGCCTAACGAACTTACGACGCCGCCGGTGACAAAAATGTATTTCATCGAGACGTTCTCCGTTCCGCGCGAGCAAGTCTTTGCTCCAGCGTTTTTGCGTCGGCTGGCGTGTCTATGCCGGGAGATCCCTTCGCGGTGACGAGCACATGAACCTTTACACCATTTTCTAATGCGCGCAATTGCTCGAGCGACTCAGCGCGTTCAACGGAGTCGGTTTCCATTTCACGAATTGCAGCAGGGCGCTCCTCCGAAAACCATAGATGCCCTGATGACGAAGGGACAGGCATCCACCCTTGTTTCCTTCGGCGGACTGGAGACCGCCGCTCTTTGGTTGGAATGGAATCGGTGCGCGAGAGAAATAGATGCGCGTTTCCAACACGATCGACAACTATTTTGACCTGGTGAGGGGAGAGCGCGTCTTCTGAACGTTCAAACCGATGCGCGGCAGTGACGATCTCGATTGCGCTGTCCGTGCGAAGTTTGTCAACGATCTTGTCGATCAGGCGCGGATCAACTAACGGTTCGTCTCCCTGAATGTTGACGATGAACGCGAACTGTTTTGCTTTGCGCGCGACTTCGGCTGTTCGATCGGTCCCGCTGCGGTGGCTTGTTGAAGTCAGCGCGACTTCGGCACCCCAATTAAAAGCAGCCTCGGCGATGCGCATATCGTCTGTGGCGACTATTACCGCGTCGAGATTTTTCGCCGCCAAACACCTCTCCCATACGCGTCGTAAAAGCGGTTTGCCTGCAATTAGATGCAACGGTTTTCCTGGAAAACGCGTAGAACTCCAGCGCGCTGGAATAATGCCTAAAGCCTTATTCATGGCAGTCATCCTAAGCCCCGAAAGCTTTCGGGGTCGAGGGATCCCGGGAGGTCTCTGGTAATGTCTGGGATTTCACTCGACCCTGCTCGGAATAACGGAAGATCATGATTTTGCGTTCAAGATGAGTCTGGACTGCTGCGGGCACGTCATCGAGCTACCCACTCCGCGTTGCTTCCTGTCAGTCGCGCTGAATTCCGGTCTGGACACGAATCGCACGTACTCCCGCATTGTGTGCGCATTCGACGTCGCACTCCTTATCGCCGATCAAAAACGAACGGGAAAGATCGATCTCATGGTCTCGTGCGGCTTTTACAACCATTCCCGGCGCCGGCTTACGGCAGTTCGAATTTCTGCCCGGGAGCGTCCGGACAATAGTAAGTGGCGTCAATCAAACCGTCGCCAAGCTGCCGTAGCACCTCCGATTCGACCGCGCGATATTGATCGAGCGTGAAGAGTCCGCGCCCGATCCCGCTCTGATTTGTGATGATGATTAGTTTGAATCCTCGGGATTTTAAACGTCGCAGCGCATCAAGCACACCTGGGAAAATCCGCACATCCGCCGGGTCGGAACAGTAATCGGTATCTTCCATGATCGTGCCGTCGCGATCGATAAAGACGGCCGACGACAGCGTGTCACCCATTTTCGCTGTCATCTCGAAAACTGGCGATCAGTTCATCTCGCGTCACAGTCGCCGTTCCAAGTTTGCTTACGACCACAGCGCTTCCATAGTTGGCAATCTCCGCCGCTTCAATCGGAGTGGCGCCAGAGACGAGCCCAAGCGTGAAAAGCGCAATCGCGGTGTCGCCTGCACCCGAGACGTCGAAAACCTGACGAGCTTTCGTGCTGATGTAGTGCGGCGTTTCGTTCTGCCGGAAAAGCATCATTCCGTGTTCGCCGAGCGTAATCAGGACATATTGAGTTTCCCATTTCTTAAGAAGCGCTTTACCAGCCTGCTCAAGATTGGTGTCCTTCGTTGGAACTTCCTCGCTGTCACGCCAGGGAATCCCCGCTGCAAGGAATGCTTCAGCGCGATTTGGTTTGAGAACTGTAACGCCGCGCCAGTCGACGGGATGCTGCGGATTGGGATCGGCTGCCACTATCTTACCAGCCGCGGCTGCATCGCGAACAATTTGAGTTACAAGTTCTGTTGTCACAAACCCCTTGCCGTAGTCTTCAAAAATAATTGCATCGGTTTCTTTGAGACTGTCTCGGACCGCGGCGACCGTCGTCGCTATCTGTTCGCTCGAAGGGATAAGGATTTTTTCTCGATCTACCCGAACCACTTGCTGATGCAGCGCAATGATCCGGGTTTTGACGATCGTGCAGAAGCTTTCGTCCTCGATTGCGCCGGACGTGTCGATGTTTTGCTCGGCCAATAGCTCCCGGAGTTGCCCGCCGCTGCGATCTTTACCGAGCATTCCGATTACACCCACATGGTCGACAAATTCGCGCAGGTTCCGGGCAACATTCGCCGCGCCTCCCGGATAGAATGATTCTCCAGTCACCTCCACGACTGGGACAGGCGCCTCCGGCGAGATGCGGCCGACCTTTCCCCAGACAAATTCGTCAAGCATCAGGTCGCCGATAACGGTGATTCGCCTCGAAGCCGCGCGCTCAAGGATTTGCTCCAGCCGATCCAATTTCATGGCGACTTGAGACTCGGACGTTTACGGTTCAAACGGCTTTCGGATTTGCTACTTGAACGGATGAATGAGATCGATGCTGGCATTAGTTGTGTATTAGCGGGAGTTCCGGTTAAGATTTGCTCCATTAAATCCTGAATACGAACCCGAAATCAACCGTCGAAAGTGTCAAAAATGCCGTTTACAACATATTTTAAGGCCGTGGGTGTTCTCTGCGGTTTTGCCATTTGCGCGAATGCCGCCCAGGCGCCGCAACAGATCAACGTTAAACAATTCTCCACAACGGTGGAAGACGTTGTGGTCCCGTTGCCTAACGAGATTTTTGGTGCACTGAACAAACTGGGCGCGGTGAACTGGAGAGCGCATGTCCGCAGCGATAAGGGGCCGAACTTCACCGAACGTCCACGTATTGCTCTGCTGCTTGGGGCAGTGATTGCGGATGGTTTTATTGCTGTGCAGGCGGAAGACGCAGAAACCGTGAAGGACATCGGGCAGCGAGTCACGACGCTGGCGAAAGGTATTGGCGTGGGAAATTCGATTACACCGCATGCGAAGGCAATTATCGAGGCGGCAGACAAGCGGAATTGGAGCAATGTGCGCCGGGAATTGGATCGAACGCAAAACAGCGTGCAACAAGCAATGAACGAGGTCCACGACGAAAAGTTGTCGCAGCTCGTTAGCTTGGGCGGGTGGCTGCGAGGGACCGAAGTGTTGACATCAGTGGTTAACGAACACTTTTCGGCGGACGGCGCAGAGTTGCTGCACCAGCCTGATCTGCTCTCTTATTTTCAAAAAAGACTCCAGGGAATGCCGGAATTTGATCTTCCAATTCTCCACCAAATTGAGGATGCTCTGGGCCAGGTGAAACCCTTGATCGATGTCGGCGATCGGCGGATTCCGCCTGAGACAGTGAAGAAGGTTAATGAGATCACTACGCGACTCGGCCAGGGGATCGTCACCAAGGATTAGACCTTCAAATGAACCGCTTTGTGAAGATTTTCGTCCGCGCAAGCTCTCTGCTGCTGATTCTCACGGCATTGCAGCCGGCGATTTTTGCTTCGGTGGATGATGCGCAATCCTTTGCGCTTCAGGCCGCCGAACCGTACGTCAAACAAGGATTCCAAGTTCGAGAGGATTATTGGGGAGGCGACTTGGGCTCTGGAGAGAAGAAAGCCGTGAGGCAGCAGTTGTTCAAAGGAAACGAATACTGGTTCTGGCTCGGAACGGAAGTCGACAAGGCAAAAGTGTCCGTTCATGTGTACGATTCCGACGGCAAGCTGGCGGAAGAACCCGATAGCTGGGAAAAAGGCCACTTCGCGGCTGCACATGTTACACCCAAAGCGACAGGTAGTTACTTTATCATTGTGAGCGTGGAACAATCGCCAGAGGAACGCACGCATTGGGCGCTGGTGTATGGTTTTCGTTAGCTCTGGAATTCGTGGCAGCGACCACGACTATGATTGAATCGCGGACTCTGCAGTTCGAAAGCCCGCGCGCGTTGCAGTCGCTCTACGCGAATGACATTCAGCTTTTAAAGCAGCTGGAGGATTCGTTAGGCGTCAAAGTGACGACGCGCGAAGGCTGGATGAAGCTGGAAGGCGACCCGAGTCGAATCGACAAGGCTCAGCAGGTATTTCAACAGCTTGAGCAAGCCCGGCAAAAAGGCGTTGACATTCAGAAACATGAATTCAATTACACGCTCAATGCCGTGACTGAAGAGCGTGATGAGAGCCTGGGCGAGATTGTTTCGACCAAAATCGTAACCTCTTCCCGCAAGCCTCCTGTCGTGGCACGCAGCGCCAATCAGCGCGCATATGTGGAGGCGATTCAGAAGCATGATGTTGTTTTTGGGATTGGACCGGCTGGCACCGGCAAAACTTATCTTGCTGTTGCCATGGCAGTGGCGGCATTGAAGAAGGAACAGGTCGCTCGTATTATTCTGACTCGACCCGCGGTAGAAGCGGGGGAAGCACTGGGCTTTCTACCCGGCGACTTGGAACAAAAGATTCTTCCTTATCTACGCCCACTTTACGATGCATTACGTGAGATGCTTGAGCCGGAGGAAATGGAGCGAGCGATCGCGCGCCAGACGATCGAAGTGGCTCCGCTTGCATACATGCGTGGACGCACTTTGAGCAATGCCTTTGTCATTCTTGATGAAGCCCAAAACACAACCAATGAGCAGATGTTCATGTTGCTGACGCGCATCGGTTTGAATTCCAAGTGCGTCGTGACTGGAGACGTCACACAGATTGATTTGCCGCCAAACAAGCGGTCAGGTGTCCTCGAAGCTTTGGAGGCGTTGAAGAATGTGCCGGGAATCGCGACGGTGTACTTCACCGGGCGAGACGTTGTGCGTCACGAATTGGTACGAGCGATCATCGGCGCGTATCAGGCCCACCGCGGGCCTGCGTCCGAATCTCGCAAATAACAACGGCTATGTTCGATTTCCTCAAACATGGTCGGCTCGTCAAACGGGGTCTCGCATCGCGCAAACGGCGGCGACGGCGGTCACGCAGTGAGCTGATGCGTAATGTGGAATGCTCGTCATATGTGAAGGTATTTATCTTTGCACTGTTCGCTGGTGGTCTGGCGTTTCTCGTCTTTAGCGGTCACCAAGCCGAGCCGACGAAGAATTACATCATTGCGCTGCTGGTCCTTGCCACCGCCATCACGCAGCTTTGGATCAATCAGCCCAAAAGCTTCGATCAGAACTCGCGACTTCTACTGGTGCTTGGCGTTATTTTTATGCAACTGGCGGTCATTAAATTGCTGCTGGTCGTTTGCAACAGCGGCAATTACCGCTTCTTGCGACCGGAAACAGCCGGATTGATTACGCCATATGCTTTTGCGCCGCTCGTGCTGAGCGTTTTGCTTAACCGGCAGCATGGGCTGTACGCGGCATTTTTCGTGAGCCTGTGGAGCAGCATGCTGTTTGGTCCTATTGATGCGCCTCTGTTAATCACGAGTCTGATCAGCGGATTTACAGCTGTCTCTCTTACGCTGCAGGTGCGACGTCGCGGTCGATTGATCCGTGCCGGTTTCTTTGTCGGGCTCGCTATTTGGTTGTTGTCGCTGACCTTCGGTTTGATCGGCCCAATTAACTGGTTTTATCCGACGGCTAATGACTGGGGCATGGTTGGAGTGCAAAGCGCTCTTGCCATCGGCAACGGTATTGTTACCGCGATGATCGTGGGTGGCGCGCTGCCGATGCTCGAGAATCTGTTTGGAATTACCACTGATATTTCCTGGTTGGAAGCATCAGATCTTAATCACCCGTTGTTACGTCGAATGACGATCGAAGCGCCGGGCACCTACCACCATAGCCTTGTCGTAGCCAATCTCGCCGAAGCTGCAGCGGAAGCTGTCGGCGCGAACGCGACTCTCTGCCGCGTCTGCTCTTATTTTCATGACGTCGGCAAGCTCGTGAAACCAGAATACTTCACGGAGAATATGAGCTTCGAGCGAAATCCCCATGACGATCTGGCGCCGACAATGAGTGCATTGATCATCATCGCGCATGTCAAAGAGGGCGTAGATCTCGCGCTCAAGCATCGGCTAAACCAGCGCATCATCGACATTATTCAGGAGCATCACGGCACATCGCTCGTTAGGTATTTTTATCAACGCGCGCTACAGCAGCATGAAGACGCGCTCGCAGGCGGCAAGATTATGAGGCTGCGCGAAGACGACGTTCCTGAGGTGCACGAAGAAAGCTTTCGTTACAGCGGACCGAAACCGCAAACGAAGGAAAGCGCCATTATCAGTCTTGCCGATGCAATCGAAAGCGCTTCGCGCAGTCTGGAAAAACCTACACCGCAAAAAGTCGAAACCCTCGTGCACGAGATCGTCGAAGAACGCATCGGCGACCGGCAATTGGACGAATGCGATCTAACCCTCGGCGAACTGAAAACGATCTCCGACCGATTCCGGTTCACGCTCGTATCGATGTTGCACAGCCGCATCGCCTATCCGAAATCGGGACAAAAGCACGCGACGCACCGCGATGAAACTTTGCGGCCAGACGTAATGGTCGCCACTCGCAAGCCGGAAACAGCGCCACCGGTCTCCGCCGCATAATTGGTAGGGCGCGAACTGGTCGCGTTTAAGTAAATTGCTTCCCGCACAGCTCGGCCTAACTATTTAAATACTGAGTTCGAGGGGAACAGTTGTGGAAAGTAGCCCGTGTCTGCAAGCTAACCTGGTCCGATCGTCGCTAGTGCGCGACTCGCACCGTCGCTTTAGATTGGACCGCGCCCCCGTTCCGCTTCACCGAGACGGATAAGTCACATTGCGCTGTCGCAGTAACATCGACATGCGCGGATAGGAGTATCAGCCGCTGAAGAACCGAAAAGCGAGCAGTGGAAGCGGAAACGTTCCGAGATCACCACCAACCTCAAACCTAACAAGCTTACGTAACCACCATCTTAAACTTACCGTTGACACCCTTCATAGGCGGTTAGCGTCTGGGCCACCCACTCTCGTCTCGAATGAGGTACCTCTGATTCGAAGCAGTTAGTTCTTGCTGCTCTGCTCCGACATCTTCCGCATCACCTCTTCAAGGTTGAAACTCGCGGGTTTCTGGCGCGGCGGGAACTCCTTGAAGCTTTCTAGCCACTTGGCGGCGAACGCCTGCATCGGCACCTGGATGAACGCCCGGTGAGCCAGCCAGTCGCCGTAGTAAATACTCGTCGGCCCGCGCTCGAACGGGTCGGTGCGAAGGTTATACAAGTTCGGGATGCGCAGCTTTGTGAACTGACCCTGCCACACGCCGACCGGCGTCTTGGGGGACATCTCCGCGTGTTGCTCAAAGAAGGCGGCCTTCCACTGCTCGTAGCGGATAGCCATCAGGTCGCCGTCATCGGACCAGTAGATAAACACCTTCCGCGGCGACTCCTTAACTTCACCCTTGAGGAACGGCATGAGATTGTAGCCGTCGAGGTGAACCTTGAAATTCTTTCCGTTGGCCTGGTAGCCCTTCATCACCTTGGCGACGAGGTCCGGCTCGCCCGCGGCTGCGGCGAAAGTGGGGATCAAGTCCTCGTGGGCGCAGACGTCGTTGATCACCTGTCCGGGTTTGATCACGCCCGGCCACCGGATGAGCGTCGGCACGCGGAAGGCGCCTTCCCAGCCGGTCGCCTTCTCACCCTTGAACGGAGTGGTGCCACCATCGGGCCAGGTGAAAACTTCGGCGCCGTTGTCGGTGGTATAGACGACAATGGTGTTGTTGGCGATGCCCAGATCATCAAGCTTCTTGAGAAGCTGGCCGACGTGCCCGTCGTGCTCGACCATGCCGTCGGGATAGAGCCCAAGGCCCGTCTTGCCTTCGCTCTCTTTCTTCAGATGCGTAAAGACGTGCATGCGTGTGGAGTTGTAGTAGCAGAAGAACGGCTTGTTGGCCTTGGCCTGCTTATCCATCCATGTCATGGCGGCATCGGTGAACTCGTCGTCGATAGTTTTCATTCGCTCGATGGTGAGCGCGCCGGTGTTCTCAATCTTCTGCTTGCCAACTTTGCCGAACTGCGGATCAACGGTTGTATCATCGGTGTCAGTGGCCCAAGTGTGCATGACTCCGCGCGGGCCGAATTTCTTCCTGAACTCGGGGGCCTTTGGGTAGTCGGGATTCTCCGGCTCTTCCTCGGCGTTGAGGTGATAGAGGTTGCCGAAGAACTCGTCGAAGCCATGGACGGTCGGCAGGAACTTGTTCAGGTCTCCCAAGTGGTTTTTACCGAATTGTCCCGTCGCGTAGCCGAGGTTCTTCATGAAGTCGGCAACGCTCGGATCTTCAGGTTGCAGGCCAATATCCGCGCCCGGCAGGCCGACTTTCGTCAGTCCGGTGCGGATGGGCGATTGCCCGGTGACAAACGCCGCGCGTCCCGCTGTGCAGCTCTGCTGCCCATACCAATCGGTAAATCGCGCGCCTTCTTTGGCGATGCGGTCGATGTTGGGCGTTTGATAACCCATGATGCCGCTGTTGTAGCAGCTCGGGTTAAACCATCCGATGTCATCACCCATGATGACAAGGATGTTTGGCTTCTTTGCGTCCGTCGCTAAGACCGTTGTGCCAGATAACGCACAGAACGCGAAGGCGAGCAGAAATCTAACGAGTTTTGTTTTCATGCAGTTTGATTCGGTTTGTTAGTTTCATTCTAGTTTAACGCCTGTCGTGGGTAGTCATCTTCCCCATCTAAGTTGTTGTGCTTATGAAATGCCTAACGAGACTCAAGATCAGCCACGACTCTGGGAGGTGCGCAGAGCCCCGAGCGAAGGTGAACGTGCTGCTTGCCGTGTGCTGCCCAGATGCGTGCAATCTCTGTGGCCTTCGGGTCGCCCTCGACTGCCGGCGGAATCTCCAGTGCGTTGGCTTCGCTCATCACGAGTGACGTAAACGTCTAACTATAATTCGACGAACGTTCGTAATAGAAGGCGAACATTTTTTCGTCTAACTCTGAGACTTCGCGACAATCACAATTCCCGCGGGCGTGCGCGCGGCTCGCGATCCTTGGAACCGGCGGTGCTTGGAACTGTAACGAAGGGGCCGCCTTCGAGCGGCGTGACTTTGGTGAAGGCGACATCGGGCATATCGCTCGGCAATCCTGCGAGCGGAAAATCCTTTCGTAACGGGAAGAATGGATAGCCGTCCCACATCAAAATACGACGGAGATCGGGATGCCCGTTAAACTTGATGCCCATCATGTCGTAAATCTCGCGTTCGTGCCAGTCGGCAGTCGGCCAGATGTCTGAAACGGTGTCGATCGCGCCAACGTCTTCCGACAGTTTCAATTTCAATCGAAGCTGCGCACCGTGTGGCATCGAGTACAGGTGATAAACAATTTCGAAACGCGGCTCTTCGCCGAAATTGTCGATACTGGTGATGTCGAGCAAGTAATCGAACGAGATTTCGTCTCGGCAAAATTTTGCGATCTCGCGGAGATCGCTTGCGGCGATTGCGTATGTCGTTTCGCCACGAAATTCAGTTCTGTGCTGAAGTTTTCCTTCAAACGATTTGTTCAGCGACTCGATTGCTTCCTGACCGGTCATCTGTTTAGGACGTTGTAGGGCAGGCGCTCCGCCTGCCGCCAACATGAGATGAAGCAAGCGATGCGCTTGCCCTACAATTCGAATCTGCAGAGCATGCAATCATGTGAACGCTTCCTCGAGTTTGTCTGCCAATTGCGGCGCCTGATCTCTGAACGCGCGTTCGCCGGAAATTTTTTCCTGCAATTTCATCAAGCCGGCGAGCAACGCTTCCGGCCGCGGCGGACAGCCAGAGATGTAAACGTCCACCGGCAAGAGCTGATCGATGCCCTGCAGCACAGCGTAGGAGCGATACATTCCGCCTGTGGACGCGCACGCGCCCATGGCGATCACCCATTTTGGTTCTGGCATTTGCTCGTAAATTCTTTTCACCGCCAGCGCCATTTTGTACGTGACCGTGCCCGCAACGATCATCACGTCACATTGACGCGGCGAGAAGCGCATCACTTCCGCGCCGAAGCGCGAAATATCGAATCGCGACGCAGCCGTGGCCATCAATTCGATGGCACAACAGGCCAATCCCATCGGCATCGGCCAAAGCGAATTCTTCCGGACCCAATTGAGCGCCGCATCGAAACGGGTGAAAATTACGTTCCCTTCGATTTTGGAATCGTAGGCCGTTGCATGCGTTTCTGCCATAGCAGACGTTAAAATACCAGCTTGGACACGCAACTCTCGTTATGGATGTTGGTTCTCGCTTACTTGGTCGGTCCTAATTGCGACCTCCCGCTCTCAATAGTATAGAAGCGCTCTTCCTAATGAATACAGACACTGCAAAATCTCACGGTCATCTTGTCGCCCCGCATGGCGGCGAACTGGTGGACCTGAAACTCGACCAGGAGAACGCGGCCGAACTGAAAGCGCGCTCCAAAGATTTTCCTTCCTGGGACCTGACCAGCAGGCAGATTCGCGATCTCGAGCTTCTATTGAGTGGTGGCTTCTCACCTCTGCGCGGTTTCATGAATCGCGACGAATACGAGCGCGTCTGCCATGAGATGAGATTGAGCAATGGCTTGGTTTGGCCGATCCCGATTACGCTTGATGTGCCGGAAGCGTTCGCGAAATCGTTGAAACCCGGGAGCAGCAAGGTCGCCCTCCGGGACTCCGAGGGCGTGATGCTTGCGGTATTAAATGTGGAAGATGTATGGCAACCGGACCGCAAGACCGAAGCGCAAAGTGTTTTTGCAACCACCAGCACGCTGCATCCCGGCGTCGATTATCTTCTGAACAAGGGACATGGCTGGTACGTGGGTGGACGCGTGGAAGGTTTGCAACTGCCCACTCATTACGATTTCCGGACTCTTCGGCTTACACCATCGGACCTGCGCGCGGAGTTCGTACATCTGGGGTGGCGCAAGATCATTGGGTTTCAAACGCGCAATCCGATGCATCGCGCGCACGTGGAATTGACTTTTCGCGCGGCGAGCCAGGTCGAAGCGAGCCTTTTGATTCATCCGTCCGTCGGCATGACTCGCCCCGGCGATGTGGACTACTTCACGCGTGTCCGTTGCTATCAGTTGCTCGTCTCCAAATATCCACGCGGCACAGCAAAGCTGGCGCTATTGCCGTTAGCGATGCGGATGGGCGGACCGCGGGAAGCGATCTGGCATGCGATCATTCGAAAAAATCACGGCTGCTCGCATTTCATCGTCGGCCGCGATCATGCCGGGCCAGGCAACGATGCCGATGGGAAACCATTCTATGGACCGTACGAAGCGCAGGAGTTGTTTCGCAAACATGAAGCGGAGATCGGCGTCGAGATGGTGCCGTTCCAAATGATGGTCTATGTGGAAGACCGGGATCAATATTTCCCCGAAAACGAAGTGCCGCCCGGCTCGCGCGTGCTCAATCTCTCGGGCACACAATTGCGACGACGCTTAAACGATGGCCGGGAGATTCCGGCTTGGTTCACCTTTCCCGAAATCGCCGAGGAACTGCGGCGTACCTTCGCGGCGCGGCACAAACAGGGAATGACGGTATTTTTCACCGGTCTCTCAGGTGCAGGCAAATCGACGATCGCCAATGTGCTCATGATTAAGCTGCTCGAGATGGGGGGCCGGCCGGTGACACTGCTCGACGGCGATCTCGTGCGGAAACATCTCTCTTCAGAACTCGGTTTTTCGAAAGAACACCGCGACATCAACATTCGGCGTATTGGTTATGTTGCGTCGGAAATCACCAAGAACGGCGGCATCGCCATTTGCGCTCCGATTGCGCCATACGATTCCACACGCAGGGACGTGCGCGCGATGATTGAGCCATTTGGCGGCTTCATTCTGGTGCACCTTTCCACGCCAGTAGAAATTTGCGAACAGCGCGATCGAAAAGGTCTGTACGCGAAAGCTCGTGCCGGGATTTTAAAGGAATTTACTGGAATATCCGATCCGTATGAAGAGCCGACTGACGCCGAAGTGACAGTCGACACAGGAGAGTTATCGCCGGAGGAGGCAGCTCAAGAGATCATTTTGCATTTGGAACGTGAAGGCTTCGTCGGAATCAACGGCGGCGGGTCTGAGTCAACTTCTACATAATTGAGGACGTCTCAATTTGCGCCGCCTTCGCAGCGCGTGCCATCTTGCCTAACGAACGACTTTTCGATCTTACGATTCGCGCCGCGGAAATGAACGATGCGGCGTCACTCGCCCAGCTAATGTGCGAACTCGGATATGCAACAACGAAATCGGAGATGCAGATGCGCCTGGAGCGGATCGCTACCGATGACCGGCTTCGCACATTTGTAGCAGTGTGTGACGGCAAAGTGTGCGGGATGATCGGCACACTGACTTATCCAAGCATCGAGCATAACGATTTATCCGGGCGAATTGTTGCCCTCGTGATACTGAGTACGATGCGCCGCCGAGGAATTGGTCGCGCGCTGATTACAACTGCAGAGAAAGATTTTACCCAAAGAGGAATCAGGCGCGTCGCTTTGAACACACAGCTTAGCCCGAGAAGATGCCCACAAGTTTTATGAATCGCTTGGTTACGAGCGAAACGGATGGCGGTTTTTGAAGCAACTTTCGGTGCGCGATTGATCGGACTCAACATGGCGAGGTTGAGCGTTCTTGCCATTACAGCAGTTGCGGTCATTGCAATTCCTGAGGCGCAGGCTGCCGACAATTCGAGTAACGCCGCAGAAACCGAAGGAGTGACGGTTACGGCAGAAGCGACCGGGTCACTGACTTCGGGGTCACCCGAAGAATCGGCGAAGCAGAAGACGCAAGTTCCGGGAGCTTTCACAGTCAGGACGGTCGATGACATGGAACTCGGTCGCGCGTCAAACTTCGAAGATTTGCTACAACGAACACCGGGCGTTTTCCTTCAGTCGGAAAACGGCGCCGAAGTTTCCAAGATTTCAATCCGAGGGTCCGGAATCACATCTGAAGACGAGCCACTCGGTGTGATGTTTTTAATGGACGGCTTGAATTTCAACCAGGGCGATGGCGAAACAACTCTCGAGGATCTTGATGTTGCCGCGCTCAGCCACGCTGAAGTCTTTCGGGGCGCCGATGCATTTAAATACGGCGCGCTGACACTTGGCGGGGCGATCAATCTCGCGCCCCTCACCGGATACGACGCGGCGCCGTTTCAGGTCCGGCTTGAAGGAGGGAGTTATGGCTTCTTCCGTGGCGACATGAGCGGCGGCGCGGTCCAAGGGAAGTTCGATGAATTTGGCGCAATTGGTTTCCGAGCGCGCGAGGGCTTTCGCGAGCATAGCCGTGAGGACACAGAAATCTTTTTTGGCGATCTCGGTTACAAGTTAACGATCAAGTAGAGAATCGATTTTATCTTACGCTGGACCGGACCAATCGGAATCTGCCTGGTGGTTTGACCAAGTCAGAAATGGAAGACAATCCTTCGCAGGCTAATCCGCTAGCGATAGCCCAGGATTGGAACAAGGAGTTGTCGAACGTTCGGCTGGCGGACAGGATAAGCATTCGAACTGAAGAGATCGAGCTTGATGCCGGTGTGTACTGGTTCCATCACGATGTTGAGAACCGCGGATTCTTTTCGCCGGATTTTCGGGAAGGGATCGAGCAATTTTATTCGGACAATTTTGGCGGGACCCTAAATTTCGTTACCCATCACGAACTCTTTGGCCGACGAAATATTCTTACAATTGGCGTGAGCCCCCAGTACGAAAACGAGCCCACCCAAAATTACGAAAATATTTTCGGACACACAGGCGCGACGACTGCGAGAGGCATAGGCAGTTCGATAAACGTTCCGACCTATCTCGAGGACCAGTTGTATCTCACACCGCGACTATCGATGCTCGTCGGAGCGCAGGCGATTTTCGCGGAGCGTCATTTCAAGGACGAGTTCTTCACCGACGAAGCAGGCAATCAATCAAATCGGCAAAATTTTTGGGGCTTCAATCCCAAGCTGGGCGCGATTTACGAAATCAATGACAAGACACAGGCATTTGTGAATGTCAGTCGCAGTTGGCAGCCGCCTTCGATAGATAATCTGGTCGATTTTGATGAAGGTCCGAACTCCAGTGTTGTTTACACGCCGCTGTCGCCGCAACATGCTTGGACCATCGAAGTCGGAACTCGCGGAGAGTATTCGCGGTTTGAGTGGGAGTTATCGCTTTATCGCTCGTGGTTTCGTGATGAATTGCTCGAGGTCAATGACGCCTTCGGAAACGATATTGGCACCAGGAATGTGCCGCGCACAAATCATCAAGGAATCGAGGCAAGCCTGGACGTGGAATTGCTTCGGGATATTTTGGTGCAACAGCAGTTGAATCGCCCAGGCGATCGTTTGTCGCTCGATCAGAGCTACACGCTCAACGATTTCCATTTCGATCAGAACGCGGTTTACGGCAACAATCGCCTTCCCGGAATCCCGGTTCATGTTTATGAAGCGCAATTGCTTTACCAAAGCCCAACCGGTTTTTATGCGGGCCCAAACGTCCAGTGTAACCTCTCGCGTTATCCAGTTGATGAAGCGAACACGCTCTTTGCGGATAGTTATGTGCTGCTTGGTTTCCGCGCGGGATTTCGACGGAGCAACGGATTCTCAGTCTTTATCGATTGCAGGAACCTAACGAATCAGCACTATGCGGCCGCGATCGATGTGATCGCCGACGCGCGCACGGAACCGAACCCTGAAATTTTTCATCCAGGCGACGGTCGCTCCTTCTACGGTGGCGTTTCCTGGACTTGGTGAATCTTTCCGGTCCCGCTTCTCAGGAAATCCAAATCGTCTTTGTATTCGTGAACTCACGAACTCCCGCGGCGCCGAGTTCTCGGCCAAAGCCGGAACGTTTTACGCCGCCGAATGGCAAACGCGGATCCGATGCGACCATCGCGTTGATGAAAACCATTCCTGCATCCAGCTCGGAGGTGAAAAGCTTTTGCTCCTTGCGATCTTTGGTCCACGCGCTCGAACCCAACCCGAACGCAGTGTCGTTCGCGAGCTCGACGGCAGCATCCGCATCGGTCACGCGGAAAACCGCTGCGACCGGGCCGAAGATTTCTTCGCGGTACGCTGGCGAGTCTTTCGGCACATCGACAAGAACCGTGGGTTCATAGAAAAAGCCCCGGCCGTGAATGCGGTTCCCGCCGGTCAATAATTTTGCGCCTTGCGGCGATCGTTTTCTGAACCTGATCGTCCACGCCTCGCAGGATTTGTTCCGTTGCAAGTGGACCGAGCTCAGTGTTAGGATCCATTGGATCACCAATCTTCAGCGCGCGCATGCGCTCAACGAATTGTTGAACGAACCGCTCGTGAATTTCTTCCGCGATAATGAATCGCTTCGCTGCGATACAGGATTGACCAGTGTTGATCGTGCGCGCTTTGACCGCAGTGCTCACGGCCGATTCGAAGTCTGCGCTTGGCATGACGATAAATGCATCGCTGCCGCCCAACTCCAGCACACTTTTCTTAATTTCACGCGCAGCCGCGCTCGCGACGGCTGCTCCGGCTTTTTCGCTGCCTGTCACAGTTACCGCTTTCACTCGCGCGTCGACGATGAGTTTTTCCACTTGCTCCGGCTCGATCAGCAGCGTTTGGAAAACGCCCTCTTCAAATCCAGCGCGGCAAAAGATTTCTTCAATGGCAAGCGCGCACTGCGACACATTCGATGCGTGCTTAAGCAAGCCGACGTTGCCGGCGATTAAAGCCGGTGCAGCAAATCGAAACACCTGCCAGAAAGGGAAATTCCACGGCATCACCGCCAGCACGGGCCCGAGCGGTTGATACTCGACGTAACTTTCAGCAGCATCGGTTTGCGCCGGTTCCTCCTCGAGAAATCGCGCACCATTCTCCGCGTAGAACCGGCAACCGCGTGCGCATTTCTCGATCTCTGCAACTGAATCGCGAAACAGTTTCCCCATCTCCAGCGTGATGATGTTCGCGAATGTTTGCGTTTCCTCGAAGAGCAACTCCGATACCGCGTGCAACAATTCCTCGCGCTCAGTTAGGGTGGTCCGGCGGTAGCTCTTGAATGCTTTGTCCGCGCGGCTCAACCGCTTCTCAATTTCCGCATCGTCGAAGGAAGAGAACTCCTTCAGTTTTTCGCCCGTTGCGGGATTGATGGACGCGATCGCCATTGTCTATCTTACATCGCTTTTTCGAATGGATGAAATTGGTAGGGACGGGATCGCCGAGCCGTCCGCCCGGCGGCGCGCCCGGAGGTCGCGCCCTATTATTTCATCTAAATTCGCAGTCCTTTCGGAATGAGAACGCGATCCAGCAGATCAAAACACCATTGCACGAGGAGCGCCAGCACAGCGGCGGGAATCGCACCCTCGAGAATCGTCACGTGATCGTTCAAGTTTAGACCGCTAATGATCGGTTCGCCTAAACCGCCAGCACCGATCAATGCGGCGAGCGTGGCAGTTCCAATATTAATCACGGCGCTGGTTTTGATTCCGGAGAGGATCGATCGCGATGCCATCGGCAGATAAACTTGCCAGAGCCGCGCGATTGGACTGAGTCCCAGCGCGACCGCGGATTCGCGCAATGATCGTGGAATGTCCTGCAAACCGGTCGCTGTGTTGCGCACGATCGGCAGCAAACCGTAGAGAAAAAGCGCAGCGATGGCGGTGCGAATGCTGATTCCAAAAAAGGGAAGGGGAACGAGCAAGGCGAGTAGTGCGAGGGACGGAATCGTTTGCACAACGCTGGCGAAACCGAGAATAACGTGGCCAACCGCACCGCCGCGACTCGCGATAATCCCAAGTGGAATTCCGACGATGATTGAAAGCAGCAGAGAAAATCCAGCCAACTGGAGATGGCGAAGTGTCCAGCGCGCCAGCTTGCGCGGAAAAGAATCGTCAAGGTAGTGCCCCGAAGATCGCGGCGCTGAGGCCGCTCCACCATTGAAGTACAAGTCTGCCGCTCTTGCGTAATTCTTTGTCCGCTCAGCTTCCGCATTGAGACGAATCATTCGCGTCTCATCCATGGTGCCTTCCATGCGCCGCAATGCTGCGATTGCGTCCGGGCGTGTGGACGATCGAAACAAGAAGACCGCTTCATATTTCGGAAAGAAGTGAAGATCGTCTTCGAGAACGAACAGGTCGTTCTGCTCTATTTTTGCATCTGTCGAATACGCGTCCTTTACAGCAATCGATCCGTTCGCAAGCGCGCTGTAACCAAGCGCATGATCGATGCCTACGATATTTTGCTGCGGCAACCCATAACGCTGGCGCAATGGTCGCCAGCCATCCTGCCGCTCAAGAAATTCGTGTGTGAGCCCGAATTTAAGCTCTGGATACCTTTGTAGGTCGCTGATTTTGCGAATCCCCAGCCGTTGCGCTTCGCCGCGTCGCATTACCAGCGCGTACGTGTTATTGAAACCCAGCGGAGCTGTCATACCCACACCAGCTTTTTCCAGCGAATTCCGAATTTGATCTAACGATTGAGTGGAATCGCTCTTTAAAATCTCCGTCGCAATTGTTCCCGTGTATTCCGGATAAGCATCGATCTGTCCGCCTCGCAGCGCCTCCCAGAGAATAATTGTTCCGCCCATGCCCTGGCGGTGTTCCGCCGGAATTCCGGCATCGGTCAGGGTGCGTTTCGCGATTTCGCCGAGCACGTAAGATTCTGTGAATTTTTTGGAACCGATCACGACATCGGCAGCGGAAGAAGAATTAATCAGGAAAGCGGGAAGGCAGGAAAAGATTAGGAGAAAATTTGGAAACCAGGAAACCAGGAAACGGCGGAATTGCTTTGATCTCCTGGATTCATGATTTCCAGATCCGAACCTTTCCTGCCTTCCTGCCTTCCTGGTTCGATTCATAAGCTCGCGATTCCCCGCTGGGCGTTAATGAACTCGGACACGAAAGGATCGGCTGGTCGTTCGCGAAGATCGGTAATCGTGCCTTTTTGAACGATTCGGCCTTCATTCATGAGCACGATCTCGTCTGCAAAATAAATCGCTTCCGCCAAGTCATGAGTGACGAAAACCACCGTTTGACGTAGTCGCGTAAAAATTTCCTTGAGATCTCTTTGCAACGAAGCGCGCACCAACGGGTCGAGCGCGCCCAGCGGCTCATCGAGTAACAACAACTCTGGCGAAAGCATCAACGCACGCATCAAGCTGACGCGCTGACGTTGACCGCCGGAAAGCTCCAGCGGATAACGCGGAAGCAGATTTTCTGAAAATCTCGTCAGCTCGGATAATTCCCGAAGCCGGTTGTGCGTTTCTCCGTCGGATTTTCTAATGTGACGCGCCATCAAGAGAACATTGGCGCGAGCGGTTAGATGAGGAAACAAGCCGCCTTCCTGGATTACATAACCAATCCGGCGGCGTAAAGCATTGACGTTATCTGGCGTAACTGGTTTGCCATCGAACTCGATCGAGCCGGAATCGGGCTCGATTAAGCGAATGATTATTCGCAGCAAAGTGGATTTGCCGCAGCCGCTTGGTCCGATGAGCACCGTGGTTTTGCCGGACTCAATTGAAAGGTTCGTGGGATAAAGTGCGATTGCCTCGCCGTAGCGTTTGCTAACGTCTTCAAGTTTAACGAGAGCGCTCATTTGAAATCCGGCCAAATAGGGGCGGTTCACCCGAACCGTCTTGCGCGATTTATGCCCGGACAGGCGATTGAGGTCAATCGCCCCTGCCGGCGGCGCTAACGAAATAGAAAACGCCAAACAACCCCGCCTCGTCGGTCCACATGTGAACGAAGTTGAAGCCGGCTTTGGCAGCAAACGCCGCAAACTCGTCTGGCGTATATTTGTAAGAATACTCAGTAACGATTTTTTCCGAGCGACGGAAATGGAATTTGTGTTCGTTAAGATGCACGAACTGATCGATTTCACTGATGAGATGCATCTCAATCCTGCCGGCATTAGAATTGTAGATTGCGCGGTGCCGCCATTGATCCAGATCGAAATCTGCGCCGAGCTCGCGATTAATGCGCTGCAGCAAATTTAGATTGAATTTCGCAGTCACGCCGGCGCGATCGTTGTAAGCTGCTTCCAGCACCTCCCGGTCTTTTTTTAAATCGACTCCAATAAGCAACCCGCCGCCTCCGCGGCAGACATTCGCGATGCGAGACAAAAACTGCACGGCTTCATCCGGCTCGAAGTTTCCAATGGTCGACCCCGGGAAATACACAACGTTTCGCGCAGGTTTGTGACGGGGAGAAGGCAACGTCACAGGTTGCAGGTAATCCGCGCATACCGGCAGAATCTCGAGGTCTGGGAAGATTTTCCGGAAGAGAGCAGTTGATTGGCTGAGTTGTTTTTCCGAGATATCGACGGGGATATAAACGGCAGGATTCTCGAGCGCCTCGATCAGAATCCGTGTTTTCGTACCGGCACCCGTTCCCAGTCCGATTAGTTCGACATTCGGGCCGAGCTGAGAGGCGATGTCAGCGCGACATCGATCCAGAATATCGATCTCGGTGCGGGTGACATAATATTCGGGCAGCTCGCAGATTTTTTGAAACAACGCCGCGCCGCGCTCATCATAGAAATATTTCGACGGGATAGTGCGCGGATTCGAGGAGAGACCGGCAATAACATCCGTCAGAAAATCTGCCGATTGCGGCGCGGAAACCTGCGGCGGAGCTGTGATGGAATCTCCGATCATTGTGTGGTTGGTTGGAAAAAAAGCGGCGCGCCCGGCGGTCGCGCCCTACCAATTCATGCTGGATCGCGTGCGAGTCTGAGTCCGGTGAACTGCCAGCGTTTTTCCGGTTGAAAGAAATTGCGATAGGTGCGGCGGATATGACTGCGGGATGTGGCACAGGAACCACCGCGCAGGACGTATTGGTTGCACATGAATTTGCCGTTGTACTCGCCAAGTGCGCCAGGTTCAGCTCGGTAGCCGGGGTAGGGCGAGTAGGCACTGCGCGTCCATTCCCAAACGTCGCCGAACATTTGGTGCAGAGTTTTTCCCGGTTTGTCCGCTGGGACATCGGACGCTACAACAACTGGATGGAAGAGCTCGGTATCGACGAAATTGCCTTCGATCGGACAACTCAACGCCGCTCGCTCCCATTCAAACTCCGTCGGGTAGGCGCGCGCCAGCCCAGTTGGCATACGCGTCAGCTTCGAAATAGCTAATGTGCGTGACAGGCTCGGATTCATCGACGCGGCGCAGACCAGAAAGTGTGAAATTCCACCAGGCACCGTCGCGTTTCCTCCAGTAAAGCGGCGCGTTCCAGCGTTGTTCGTTCACAGTCGTCCAGCCGAGCGATAACCAAAGTTCCGGCCGGCTGTAGCCGTTGTCCTCGATGAACGCAATGTATTCACCATTGGTGACTGGTCGTGTTGCCAAGGAAAACGCGGGAACGAGTGCCTGGTGACGCGGCCCTTCGTTGTCATAGGCGAATCCGTCGCCATCATGGCCGATCTCAGCGGTGGTCTGTTCAAATTCGATAAATTGGTAGGGACGCCGCGCTGCGGCGTCCGAACGGCTCAGCGCGCCGTCCCTACCAGTGCGAAAAACAGGATAGAGCGGGTTTTGTGCGAAGACGTGTTTGATGTCTGTGATGAGCAATTCTTGATGTTGCTGTTCGTGATGGAAGCCAAGGACCAGAATCGGTTCCATTTCATCGAGCAAACTTTCATCGGGCTTGGAGAGTAAATCGTCAATGTGTGAATCGATCGATGCGCGATAGCGTAGCGCCTCGCTCAAAGTCGGGCGCGAGATTAACCCGCGCAGATCGCGCCGGTGCATGTCGCCGGCAGCGTTATAGTATGAATTAAAGAGGTAAGCGTACTCTGGAATTTCGGCGCGATATTCCGCTACGAATTTTTTGAGAATAAAAGTTTCGAAAAACCACGTGGTATGCGCGAGATGCCATTTGGTCGGACTGACGTCCGGCATGGATTGCACGACGCAATCTTCGGGTTCGAGATCAGCACACAACGCGTCGGTGAATTTTCTGATTTGGTGAAAGCGATCGCGCAACCGCTGAACCCGGGGTTGGCTCGCGGAAAAAATAGATCGTTTCGCCTCCGCCGGTGTGGAGGCGGTTTCAACTGCGGCCGTGCTCAAGGATTTTCTCCTTCTTGTTCGCGTTCTTCCCGGCGCGCTTCGAGCATTTGATCGTGAGTTGCCTCTTCTATGCCTTCGATCACGAGATGCTCACCGACACTTTCCTCCTCCTCCGTGCCGGGACGCGGAATGCGATGACCCTTGGAACCGGCGATGACGCTCCATTCTTCGGTCATCTCGGCATTATCGGGAGTTTCCTCAGGAGGCGTGTTGTTTTCTTCGCCCGTCAGTTCGTGCCGCGCCTGTGACCAATCCGCCTCAGTAAATTCATCAGGATTGCGCTCATCGATCATGGCAATTTCTCTGGCGCGTCTTTCCACTTCCTCACGTGACGGTGCACCGATTCCGTGGCCGTGCTCCGAAATTTTCCCCGGGGGAGGTTGCGAATAATTTTCCATAACCAAAGCTGCCTACAGCAGAATCGTTTTCGAACTACAATTTGGCCTACAGATTAACGCCTTGCAATACAAGTGCACTAAAGAGGATGGCGGCTCGATGAACAGGCAAGATATCGTTCAGCTTCATGGCGGCGCCGTTCTTGCGTTCGAAGAATACGGCGATCCACATGGAGTCCCGGTAATATTCTGCCACGGCTGGCCGAGTTCACGCACAATGGCGCAACTCGCAGATGAACCGGCACGCGCTCTCGGTATTCGCGTTATTTCACCAGACCGGCCGGGCATCAGCGGCTCGAGCATGCAACTTGACCGAAAGTTGAGCGACTGGCCATCGCTTGTTAGACAACTCGTCGATCATCTTGAGATCGGCGAATTTCGAATCCTCGCGATCTCTGGCGGTGCGCCGTACGCGTATGCGACGGCGATCGCGATGCCGGAACGAGTGCGCGCGATCGCTATCGTAGGCGGAGTGATTCCATTTGCCGGGCTGAAGGACTTCCAAGGATTACTGCCGCTTTATCGCTACATGCTTGCATTTTATCGCAATCGGCCACGACTGTTGTGGCAATTGTTTCGCCTGGCGGGACCGTTTTTGTCGTTCCGCGCGCCAATCCGGCTTCGTCCGTTGCTTCTTAAAGATGCTGCTATTGCGCCCGTGCGACGCTGCCAGCTTGCACGACGACGCAGCTTTTGAAGCCATTTTCGAAAGTCAACGGCGCGCCTGGCGCGGCTCGGTGGAAGGCGTGTTGGCCGACGCACGGATTTACGCGGAGCCGTGGGGGTTTGCGATCGAAGATGTAGGCGTGCCCGTGCGACTCTGGCATGGAATCGAAGATCGCGCTTTTGCCGTTCGGCTGGCGGAAGAAATCGCGAATCGCTTTCCGAATTGCAAAGCGCGATTTATTCAAGACGAAGGCCATTATTCGCTGCCGATTCGCCATATGCGCGAAATTCTTCAGGATTTGGTTTCCGTTTAACCGAGATTTCGATTCACGTGAAAGCATCGCCAGAACGAGCACCTGATCGGGTGGGAGCGAGAGCAAATAGAAGACCTTGGAGCGTCGGTGCACCGTTTGATAGCGCGAATCAGAAAACTGGTTCGGGATTGGGGTACGCAGAAATCTTCGGCGCTTATCGAGGAAATGATTGCGACCGCGCTGAAGATTGCACGCGACGAAATGACCGTAGCAGACCTCAAGCTGATCAACCGTTCTGCTAAAGAGATGCGCTCTGCAGCGAAGATTTTCGCGCCCTTCAAGGATTTGCGAAAGGTGGCCGTTTTTGGATCGGCGCGAAGCGCGGACGATTCACCCGATTACAAAATGGCGACAGATTTTGCGTGCGAAATGGTCAAACAAAACTTCATGCTGATCGCAGGCGGCAGCGACGGAATCATGGGTGCCGTGCAGAGGGGAGCGGGGCGTGCGCACAGCTTTGCGCTTAACATTCGTTTGCCTTCGGAGCAGCGAGTAAACGAATTCGTCGAGGGCGATCCCAAGCTCGTTACGCTGAATTATTTTTTCACTCGCAAACTGAGTTTCGTGAAAGAGGCGCACGCGTTCGCGTTGTTCCCCGGCGGCTTTGGAACGATGGATGAAGCTTTTGAGGTGCTCACGCTAATGCAAACCGGCAAAACGCGCATTGTTCCCGATCGTTCTATTGGACCAGCCACGCGGGAAATATTGGGAGACGTGGATGCAATTTCTTACCGAGCGCCTGTTAAAGTTCGGCTTCATTTCGGAGGAAGACTTCGCGTTTTTCACAATCAAACACCGCGCCCAGGACGCCGTCGCAGAGATCATAGAATTCTACAATGTCTTTCACTCGGCGCGCTGGATAGGGAAGCGCTTCGTCATCCGTCTTAATCGTCCGTTATCGAACGAAGCACTTGTCGATCTGAATAATCGCTTCACCGACATCCTGCGCACTGGCGAAATTATCCAGCATCTCGCGTTGCCGAAAGACGATGAATTTGAAGCTGGCGACTTGCCCCGGCTGGTTTTTACGCCGATTCGCAGCAGATTCGGCCGCTTTCGTCAGCTGATTGATGCGATCAATCGTTCCGCTGATGCGTAGCGGACCTTCCTTCAAGGAGTGACGGCTTCCCAGCCGTCAGTTGGAAATCGATGGCTCCCAAACCGTTGCTCCTTGGACACTTCGCGAGCTACCTAGGCGCAGCTCCAACCACCAACGCATCGGCGCGCAGCTTCGCCTCCATCATCTTGTCGAACGAAAAATTTTCGGTCGCGTAGCGGAGGCCATTTGCTGCGCAATGCGCCGCGAGTTCCGGATCGGAAATGAATTCCAGGATCGCGGAAGCTAATGCCTGAGTATTGCCAGGCTCAATGAGCAGACCGTTCTCGCGATGGCGAACAATTTCTGGAATGTCGCCCTACTTTCGTGGCGATAACGGGTCGTCCACTGGCGAAAGCCTCACGTAAGACAATTGGAGAGGCTTCGGTGCGCAGCGACGCAATGACTATCATGTCGCATGCTGCGTAAACATTCGGCGTGTCCCAACGATATCCAATCATGATGATTTTATCGGCAAGTCCGGCGCGATCGATTGCGTTCCGAACATTGATGCCGCGCTTCAAAATCCCGGTGCCCTGTCCGACGATGACGAAACGCGCATCGGGACGTCTCTCCAAGACCAGAGGCGCGGATTTGACCAACTCCAGTTGACCTTTGTCCGGGCGAATCATCCCTACGTTGCCGATCAGCGGGATGTCATCGGTAATGCCGATTTCACGGCGAAATTTCGTCCGATCGCGCGGCGGCTTGAACTTCTCCAAATCGACAGCTGAACCGATGACTTCAATCCTGGCGGGATCAATTCCGTGCTTGTTCCACCAACTGGCGTTTGATTTCCGAAGCGTCTGCAACGATTTGCGAACAGCCGTGCTTGAAAACAAATGCACGACTTCGGCTGGCAATTGGATCGGTGATGCAGCGCGCGCGGCTCAATGGAATTCCGCAAAGAAAAAGTGGCAGGCAAATCCAGTGATCCTTTGAGCTGTATGTTTTGAGCAGATCAATTTTGTTCTGCCGGCACAACTGCCAGAGGCGCAATGAGCAGAGCGGGTCAACTCGGCTGCGGAGCGGCATTGTCACCAACCGTGTGCCGAGCTCCACCGCCTTGGAGTGGACCTGGCTGTCGGGATTGCAGATCAACCATGCCTGATGGCCATGTTCGTTGAGCCAGTTAATTTCCAGACAAGTGCGATATTCCTGTCCGCCCCAGCTGCGGCTGCTCTCTACGTAGAGAATGTTCACGTCAAACACCGCGGCCCGCGCGGTTAGGACATTTAGGCAGCCGCAGCGCGCTTTTCGAGAATGTAATCGTGAATTGTGTTTACAGTTCGAAGCGCTTGACTGGCTACATCCGAATTTGGAACACCGACGCCGAAAGTCTTTTCCATACTTACAACCAGTTCCAACGCGTCGATCGAATCGAGGCCCAGTCCATCCGGACCGAAAAGCGGGAGCTCATTGCCGATTTGTTCAGGAGTAACCTGCAGCATCAGGTTCTTGACGAGCATCTCCTTGATTTGGGCACGCAAATCCGGTTCAGACATAAACGAGCGGGGATTTTGCCGTAACTTGCGTGTTCGGTCAAACGTGCAAAGCGTCAGAACTTGTCACTTCGGACAAGCGTGGCGATCGCACTCCGAAGCACTTCGTGCGAAATGCCACACGGAATGCTCCTTTGTTTTGCGTAAGCTTTAGCAGTGCGCACGCGTCGTCGCGTCGCTTTTTAAAAGCTAAATCTGATCGGCTTTATCGCCCGGAATCACTGCGGCACTCGGTTGTGGCGCGGTGATATTAGAAGCATTCTGGCTATCAGTTCGCGCGACGGTCGATTCAGCCGGTTTCAGCTCCGACTTGGCAACTTGCGTATCAGGCTTTCCAGCCTTGTGCAGTTCGTCGTTGAACTCGTCTTTTGCTTTTTGAAACTCCTTAACAGCCTGACCCATTCCGCGGGCGAGCTCGGGCAGTTTCTTTGCTCCGAATAGAACGAGGATGATCAGCAGGATGACGATCAAGTCCGGCCCAGCCAAGTTCATGAAGCTTGCGAGAAGGCTCATTTCAACTGCCAACATCAGACCGTTTCTCCGAGTTGCAAGGAATTTCAGCGAGGTGGACGAGCGGCGATGGGGGACCAGTTAAGGTTGACAGGCTAAGCACTATGGGAAAGCATTGCCTCTATGCGCCCCATTTGGAAAGGCAGCATCAGCTTCGGGCTGGTTTACATTCCGGTGGCGGTTTATCCCGCTACGCGAGAGGAGAAGCTTAGTTTCCGGCAGCTTCGTTCCAGCGATCTGAGCCCGATTAAATACAAAAAAGTGGCGGAAGCGGACTCGAAGGAAGTTCCAGCCGACCAGATCGTAAAAGGCTTCGAATTCGAGCGTGGCCATTATGTTGTGATGAAGGATGAAGATTTCGAGAAGGTGCGCATCGAGTCCACTCATTCGATCGACATCACGGATTTCGTCGATTTGGAGCAGGTCGATCCGAAGTTTTTCTACAAGCCATATTTCCTGGAGCCGCAAAAAGGCGGAGAGAAAGCTTATGGAGTTTTGCACAAGGCGCTTAGCGGGACGGGCAAAATTGGTGTTGCCAAGGTGGTGATCAGCAATCGAGAACACCTGGCTGCGGTGAAACCGGACGGCTTGTTCCTAATTTTGGAGCTAATGCATTTTGCCAGCGAGATCCTCAGCGCCGACGTGTTGCAAAACGGTTCGAATGCCGCGGTGACTGAGAAGGAACTGAAAATGGCGCAGGCGCTCATCGAAAGCATGAGTGTTGTGTGGGAGCCGGAGAAATATCGCGACGAATACCGGACGGCGTTGATGGAGATCATAGAGCAAAAAGCACAGCACAAGGAGATTGCGGCAAAAGCGCCGTCTGCTCCTACGCCGACCAACGTTGTTGATCTGGTGAAGGTGTTACAAGACAGCTTGAACCGGACGCAGGAAGTTAAACAGAAGCGCTCATCCACTCGAGACAGCGCTCGCCGGTCAACTAGCACGCTGGTCAAACAGCGGCGGCGCGCAGGCGCTCTCGGCTAGCATTGTTTGGCTCGCGGTTGCAAATTGTGAGCCTGGAGTTATACTCTGCGCTCTTTATGGCTAAAACAGCCTGGATCAACCGTAACGACCGCAAACGCGCAACAGCGAAAAAGTACGCTGCATTGCGCGCCGAACTAAAGGCGAAAAAAGACTATGCGGGCCTGGCGCAACTGCCGCGTGACGCAAGTCCCACGCGCATCGTGAATCGCTGTGAAGTCAGCGGACGCCGGCGTGCTTTCATTCGCCGGTTCAAGATGTCGCGTCTGACCTTTCGCGAACTGGCTTCGCAGGGGTTGATCCCTGGCGTAACGAAGTCCAGCTGGTAAACTACCAGAGACCTGGTTTCCGGATGCCACGGTGCGCATCCGACTAAATGAACACACCCGTACTATTTTTATTCGCAGGAGCCTGGCTCGCCGAAAATGTTCCGCCGCATTGGGATGCGCCAATGTTGATTGTCGGAAAGCTGGCAGCAATCGCCACGCTTGTGGCGCTGAACGCTTTTTTTGTCGCATGCGAATTTTCGGTTGTGAAAGTGCGCACGACTCAGCTCGACGCGCTACTGGAGGAGGGCGATCCGCGCGCTCGCTTTGTTAAGCATGTACGCGGGCACCTGGATTCATACCTTTCGGCGACCCAACTTGGGATCACGCTTGCGAGCCTTGCGCTGGGCTGGATCGGCGAGCAATCGCTGGCATCGATCATCCATCCGGCTCTCGCTGTCTTCCACATCTATTCGTACGCGGTGACCACATCGATTGCTGTTACTCTTGCTTTCGCCGGCATCACGTTCTTGCACATCGTCTTCGGAGAGCTGGCACCCAAATACATCGCCATTTCGGATCCACTGCCTGTCGCACTTCGTCTGATGCGACCGCTCGGCGGCTTTTATGTTGTGTTTAAGCCTGTCATCTGGCTCCTGAACAGATCGTCCAATTTCCTTTTGCGGAGAGTGCTCAGGCTTCAGCCTGTTCGTGGGAGCGAGCTTGCTCACAGCGAGGAAGAACTGCGACTGATTCTCGAACAAAGCGAAAAATCAGCTGATGTAACTCCGCTAGGCCGTGAACTCGTTTTCAATGTACTCGATCTGCGCGACCGCGTCGTGCGCGACATCATGACGCCACGCGGCGAAATTGTTTACCTGGCCGTTGAGGAGGATTTCGATACGAACATGAAAAAGGCGATCGAATCCCAGCACACGCGCTTCCCGCTATGTCGTGAAAATTTGGATAATACGATCGGGCTCATTCATATCAAGGAACTGCTTCCCATGATGCGTGATCCGCATCCCGATTTGATGAAGATCAAACGCGATCTGCTTCCGATCCCGGAAATGATGCCGCTCGAAAACCTCCTTAGATTGTTCCTTAGCAAGCACGCACACGTGGCAATTGTGGTGGATGAGTTTGGAGGGACTGTGGGGCTGGTGACGCTGGAAGATGTGTTGGAGGAACTCGTTGGAGATATTCAGGATGAGTTCGATTTCGAAAAGGAAGAGTTTCATAAGATCAGCGCAAATGAATTTAGTGTGGACGGAGCATTGGGCTTGTACGAGCTGAACGATCTTGCGGAGCTTGATTTGGAAAGCGCCGACGTAAGTACGATCGGAGGTTATGTGACTCATTTGCTCGGGCACCTCCCGAAAACCGGCGAGCAGGTTAAGATTGATGGTTATTCGGTTACCGTTTCCGAAGCCGATAACCGCCGTGTGAAGCAGTTGCATTTCAAGAAGGTTAGCGAGCCCGCTGCTACCGCCACAATCTCGAGGAACTCGTAGTCCAGGTTTCGGACCGTTTGCTAAACCGCGCCGCCTCGCAATCGGGCGCGCAGCGCGGGTCTACGCTGCAACTGCCTGGTAACAGCCGCAATTGCGCGCAAGGTGGAAGGGCTGATGTGGTGCTCCATGCCTTCCACATCATGATGGATCACCCGGTCATCTACACCGAGTAGTCTAAGGAACTCAGTGAGCAGCTTGTGTCGTTGAGCGATTCTGCGGGCCAGTTTTTTACCTGCCGCGGTTAAAATAAGGCCGCGGTACTTCTCATATTTAAGAAGCCCCTCCGCATCGAGACGTTGAACCATGTTGGTGACGCTGGCCTGTGAGATTCTCAAGGCAGCCGCGATATCTATCACCCTGGCGTATCCCTTGGAATTGATGAGTTCGAGAATACGCTCCAGGTAATCCTCCGCAGCCGTGGAAGTGCCAGCCGGCGATTGAGACGCCTTTTTGTTTCGCATGCCGGGCGAACATAAAAAGCATCCCGACAACAGTCAACAGCCAAAGATTGGCTCTTGACAGAATTGTATACAAGAATAGCTAAATTAGGTTAACCTAAGATTCTTTTACCAGCAGTTATGGCGCAGCGGGAAATAGCAGCTACATCAAAATCTCGCGCACCATGGCGGCGGACCGGCGGCCAGGTTTCCCTGCCGGAGGTCCATCGAACCATCCTTGTGCCACAGACGGCATCGTTCTGGAGGAAGCTCATGGCATTTTCAGGTCCGGGGTTCCTGGTCGCCGTGGGCTACATGGATCCGGGCAACTGGGCGACCGATTTGGCGGGAGGCGCACGGTTCGGCTACTCGCTTCTATGTGTCATCATGATTTCCAATCTGATGGCGATCCTCCTTCAGCATTTGTGCATCAAACTCGGCGTCGCCACAGGCCGTGATCTCGCTCAGGCGTGCCGGGACCATTACCCGCCCCCGATCGTCTGGTTTCTCTGGATTCTGTGCGAGATTGCTATCGCCGCGTGCGATCTGGCCGAAGTCGTTGGCTCGGCGATCGCGCTGCAGTTGCTGTTCGGCATTCCGCTGGTGTGGGGCTGCCTCATCACCGCGCTAGATGTGCTCGCCGTTCTCTATCTTCAAAACAAAGGGTTTCGCTACGTTGAAGCGCTTGTCATCACGTTAATCGCGACTATCGGCTCGTGTTTCGCTCTGGAGCTATTTTTTTCCAAGCCAAGCATTGCAGGGGTGGCACTTGGGTTTATTCCCGGACCACACGTCGTGACAAATCAGGGAATGCTTTATGTCAGCATCGGTATCCTTGGGGCCACCGTAATGCCGCACAACCTGTATTTGCACTCGTCCATTGTGCAGACCCGGAAATTCGAGCAGACGCCGAAAGGCAGGCGCGAAGCGATCACATTTGCAACCATCGATTCGAGTGCCGCGCTCATGTTCGCGTTGTTCATTAATGCTGCGATTCTGATTCTTGCAGCGGCCGCCTTCCATTGGTCAGGGCATCAGGATGTAGCCGAGATCCAGGACGCGTACAAACTGCTCAGCCCTTTGCTTGGTGTTGGCGTGGCGAGCATACTGTTTGCCGTTGCGTTGCTCGCGTCGGGCCAAAACTCGACTCTTACCGGGACTCTTGCGGGCCAGATCGTGATGGAAGGTTTTCTTAACATTCGAATTACACCATGGCTGCGCCGCCTGATCACGCGCCTCATAGCGATCGTTCCCGCAATCGTGGTCATCGGTGTTTTCGGAGAAGGTAAGACGACCGAATTGCTAATTGCCAGTCAGGTTTGTTTGAGCATGCAACTTGGGTTCGCGGTGTGGCCGCTAATGCGATTTACTGGTGAAGCCAGCAAAATGGGTGAGTTCGTAAACCGCCTTTGGATAAAGATTCTGGGCTGGACAACGGCTGCGATTATTATCGTGCTCAATGTGAAGCTGCTCTTGGACACGTTCTTGCCGGACTCGGTGCTCAAGGTGTTTTATGGTTCTTTCGGGCTTCTGGTTCCCGAGTAGATGAATTCAAATCATAATGATCAGCGCGATTAACGATTTAACTGCCGCAAGCATTCGACGTTCGGGTTCGTAACGTCATGTACAGCCACATACTGATTCCACTGGAGAACAGTTCGTCCGACTCGACGATCCTTACCCACATCAAGCCGCTGGCGCGCATGACTGGCGCAAAGCTGCTGCTTGTTCACGTGGCTGATGGATGGGTGGCACGCAATTTCAATCAACTCCAACTTGCCGAGAGCCAGGAGATGAAAGAAGACCGAATGTATCTGGAAAAGTGCCAGCGCGAACTAACCAAGGAAGGTTTTTCCTGCGACGCGATGCTGGCATTGGGCGAGCCGTCTGATGAAATCATCAAGGTCGCGCGTGAGAAAAATGTCGATTTAATCGCCATGACTACACATGGGCATCGCTTCATTAGCGACGTTCTGTACGGGGCCACCGCGGATAAAGTGCGCCATGCGGTCGACATCCCGGTGCTGCTGGTGCGCGCGAGATAATTTTGTAGAGACATGTAGTGCTAAGCGCCTGTTCCATAGTTTCTGCGCTTGACACACGCGCGGCTCCAACGACGTAAAACGCGGTGAAGGTCCTGTTTTTGACTAACGAGTATCCGCCGAATATCTATGGCGGCGCGGGCGTGCACGTTGATTATTTGTCGCGAGAGTTGGCAAAAACGATGCCGGTCGAAGTGCGTTGCTTTGGCGACCAGCGTTTCGAAGAAGGTAATCTTAAGGTCATCGGCTTCGAACTGGACACGAATGATTTCACCTGCCCAAAGCCTTTGCGTTCTGCTTTCGGCGCGGTGCGACGTTGCACCGATTTCAACACAACGAACATCGACTCCGACCTCGTGCATTGTCACACGTGGTATAGCCACTTTGGCGGGATCCTGGCGAAAAAGAATTACGGTTTACCGCTCGTCGTTACTGTTCATTCTCTCGAGCCGCTTCGACCCTGGAAACGGGAACAGCTCGCAGGAGGCTATGAGTTCTCACTTTGGGTCGAGAAAACCGCGCTCGAAATGGCTGATGCAATTATCGCAGTCTCCAACGACACAAAACATGACATCGAACGTTTGTTTAATATCGATCCGGCACGAGTGCACGTGATCCACAACGGAATCGATTTGAACCAATATCGCAAGGTCGATTCAACTGGCGCTCTCGAACGTTACGGTATCGACCTCGACAGGCCATATCTTCTTTTTGTGGGGCGAATCACTCGCCAAAAAGGATTTCAACATCTGGTGCGTGCAATCCAATTCATGGATCGCGATTTCCAGATCGTGCTGTGTGCAGCCGCACCAGATACTCCGCAACTGGGCGAGGAAATGCGGATTGCTGTCGAACGCGCAGAAGCGCAGCGGTCGGGGATCATCTGGATCAATGAAATGGTCGATCAAAAGGCCGCGTGTGAGCTTTACTCGCACGCCGCGGTATTTATTTGTCCTTCGATCTATGAACCGTTTGGCATCATTAACCTGGAAGCAATGGCCTGTGAAACTGCGGTAGTCGCCAGTGCTGTTGGCGGAATCAAGGAAGTCGTTATCGACGGTAAAACCGGTTTTCTCGTCCCGCTTGAGCAAATGAAGGAGAGCCCTTTCGAAGCGATAGATCCGGAACAATTCGCGCGCGATCTCGCGCAGCGCGTGAATGACTTGATGAGAGATCCTCAACTCCGCGAGCCTTTTGGCAAGGCCGGGCGCAAACGAGTCGAGGAGAACTTTAGTTGGACTGCAATTGCAGAGAAAACAAAAGCCCTTTACGCCTCGTTGTTATCGTCGTGACCCATGCGAAACGGAGCTGAAGCATCACGAACAAACCGCGTGACATATTCAACGGGATCCCTCGACTCCGCTCGGGATGACAGGTCTTCGCGCTGATGGCAACTTGAACTCGCCATGTTCGTTGATCGGGTAAAAGTTTTTGCGCAGGCGGGGAATGGCGGACGCGGATCTGTCAGTTTTCGGCGAGAAAAGTTTGTGCCGAAAGGCGGCCCGGACGGCGGCGATGGCGGGCGTGGAGGGAACGTGATCCTGCAGGCGGACCGGCACGTTGATAATCTCGTCAATCTTTTCTACGAGCCACTGATCAAGGCGAAAAACGGCGGGCACGGAATGGGAAAAAAAATGAGCGGCCGCGCCGGCATTGACAAAATCGTCAAGGTTCCGGTTGGGACAATCGTTTGGCCGGCGGAAGAAGAAAAACACCCAACGCTCAACGTCCAACGCCCAACGTTGAGTTCGGAGCAATCGCCTATTCCAGTTACCGATCTCGCGCGTGATGGACAGGAATTCGTGCTGTGTCGCGGCGGAACAGGGGGAAAAGGGAATGTGCATTTTAAAAGCTCGCGTAACCGTGCTCCCCGCCAATACACCGAGGGCGAGGAAGGCGAACAGGGACATTTCCGGTTTGAGTTGCGGACGATCGCGGACGCGGGATTGGTTGGTTACCCGAATGCTGGTAAATCGACCCTGCTACGGAAAATCTCGGCGGCACGGCCAAAGGTCGCAGCCTATCCGTTTACCACGCTCCACCCGATCGTCGGCGTCATTGAATTTCCAGGTTACCAGCGTGCCACGGTCGCGGACATTCCCGGTTTGATCGAAGGTGCGCACCGCGGACTCGGCTTGGGTCACGAGTTTCTTCGTCACATTACGCGCTGCCGCGTTTTGGTTTTCGTGGTGGATACTGCCGGAAGCGAGGGGCGCAATCCAGTCGAAGACTTGCAGAATCTCCGCCGTGAAATCGATCTTTACGACCCGACCTTGTCGTCGCGCGCCTGGTTCGTGGTTGCCAACAAAATGGATTTGCCCAATGCCACAGAGAATCTAAAAGTTCTGCAAGAGAGATTCCCCAAGCTCCAGATAGTTCCGACTTCAGCAGCCAAAGGAGAAGGAATCGATGCCTTGAAGCAGGCGTTGGCAGCGCGAATAACGGACCCCAAATAGACTGTAGCTGCGGCGATTTAATATGGACAAGCCGAACATCCCTAGCGAAACTGGCCACTGTGTTATGGGCAGGCGGGTTGTAGCGAGCTATTGCTCCAGTTTTCTGAAGTCCGAGATGTTGCACATCTACCGGCAGGTAAAAGCGCTGCGCGGCGTGCACACTTTTGTCGTCACCAAAGAAGTCCAGAATGCTGAGCGATTTCCGTTTGACGACATCGAAGTGATTCCGAAGCGGCGCACTAACCTGCTTGTGCACGGTTGGTTGAAATTTATCCAACGGCGGCCACCGATCGTTTATCGCGGCGAGTATCAAACGCTGGACTCATTGTTGAGGCGTCACGGAGCGGATCTGATGCACATTTATTTCGGCCATACCGGAGTGCATTTGCTTCCATTTATCGAGCAATGGCATAAGCCGTGCGTTGTATCTTTCCACGGCGCAGACGTTGCGCATAAACCAGAGATCAAAGATTATCCCGGCAAACTACGGCGTCTTTTCAATGCTGTTCCGCTCGTGTTCGCGCGTTCTCAATCGCTCGCCGATCGACTGACCCAGTTGGGGTGCCCACCAGAAAAACTGCGCATTAACCGCACCGGAATCCCATTGAACGAATTCCCCCTGGTGCGCAGAGAACCGCCGCGGAACGGCAAATGGAGAGTCGTGCAGGCGTGCCGGCTAATCCCGAAAAAAGGCGTGGCAACCAGCTTGCGCGCTTTTGCAATTTTTAAGAAGGACTACCCCGACGCGGAATTTATTATCGCCGGCAAGGGCCCATTGCAGCCGGAGTTGGAGATGCTTGCCGGCGGCCTTGGCATTGCCAGGGACGTGCATTTTGTCGGGTTTCTCGCGCAACCGAAGCTGCACGAGCTTTATGCCAGTGCTCATCTGTTTTTGCATCCCAGCGAAATTTCCCCGAATCAAGATCAGGAAGGTGTGCCAAACTCAGCGCTCGAAGCGATGGCCACAGGTTTGCCGGTGGTTGCAACACGCCATGGTGGAATACCCGAAGCAGTCGATCATGGGCGCACGGGATTTCTGGTAGCGGAGGAGGATCACGTTGCTTTAGCAAACGCGATGCAATTAATCGCCAGTTCTCCCGTGCTGTTACAGGAAATGGGAACGCGCGCACACGCAACGGTAAAGGAACGGTTCGGACAGGAAACGCAGATCGATCGGCTGGAGTCATTTTACGAAGAAGCGATCACGATGAACGGCACGGCTGAACACGTGGACGCAAGGCCGATCGCGCGCATCGCTCCACAGTTTGCGGAACGTTTGCCGGCCAAATAACTGCGCGTTTAGAATTTTGTTTGTCATCAGGGTAAAACGCGCTTTGGTATGCGCGTTCAAGTTGTAGCCGGGGCAGCTTTTTCGCCGTAGTTTGGCGAGTGTGGGACGAAGGCGAATGATCCCGGCAGGCCGGTATCACCGATGCCGGCTGCAACTGTAGCTTATAAAATGCGCAATCGTTGTTTACTGATATCGATCCTGGCATTCGCCTCCAGCGCGATGCTTGCGACGTCGACCTTTGCGGCCGAAACGGGCGCGACTGAGCACGAGGGCGTCTCGTTAAAGCCGCAAATGCTTGTTCAGTTAGGCGGCTTCGGAATTACAAACTCAATGCTGGTGACCTGGATCGTAGCCGGCGCCATCATCGTTTTTTCACAAATCGCAACACGGCGGGTCAAAGCCATCCCCAGCGGGATTCAAAATTTTTGGGAATGGCTGGTTGAGGGTTTACACAATTTCCTGGAAAACATTATCGGCCGTGACCTCGTAAAAAAGGGGTTTTGGTTTTTTGCGACGGTTTTCATTTTCATTTTGTTCGTGAACTGGTTCGGACTGGTTCCGGGAATCGGAACAATCGGTTGGGGTCACTACGACGGTTCGGGAAATTTCCATGTCGATCGGCCGTTGCTACGCGGTGGCAACGCAGACCTGAACATGACGACCGCGATGTCGGCCATATTCTTCGTGATGTGGTTTGTCTGGGCGATTCAGGCCAACGGCGTCGGCGGCTTCTTGAAACATTTGTTCGGCCCAAAAGGTGAGACGACCGGCGTCGTAAAGATCTTGATGGTCGTTATCTTTTTCGCCGTCGGCTGGCTTGAAGTAATCTCGATTCTGTTTCGACCAATCGCGCTCAGTTTTCGATTGTTCGGAAATATTTATGCTGGCGAAAGCATTCTCGAGGCGATGTCTACGATGGTGCCATGGCTGTCGCCAATCCTGCCGATTCCTTTCTATTTCCTCGAAGTGCTCGTGGGATTTGTGCAGGCACTCGTTTTCATGCTACTGACTGCGGTTTTCACAATGTTAATCGCAGAACACCAGGAGGGACCGGAGCATGCGCATTGATTTTCGGCGATCTCATGACGGGATCGCAAAACCACTAAACTAAATATGATAATACCAATACTAGCAGAAATGGGCGGAAGCATTCACGTTGGGCTTGCCGCGATGGGCGTCGGAATCGGAATCGGCTTGACTGGCCTGGGAATGACCAGCGCGGTCGGTCGCAATCCAGGTGCCTTCACGCAAGTGCTCGTGCACGGAATTCTCGCCATCGCGTTGACCGAGGCGATCGTTTTCTACGCTCTCTATCTCGTTCACTAATTTTCAGCGGGGAGGCAATCGAATGTTGCGCCCGAGACTTAGTTTATGAACCTGATTATTGCCGCGAGCAGCGGAGGCATCACCGACATTTTGCGCGAAACAGCTGAAACTTTCGGCTGGAATTGGAAGTTGTTTCTGTCGCAGGTGATTAGCTTCTGCATTGTTGCATTCCTTTTGCAACGCTTCGCTTACAAACCAATCCTCGCTGTGCTTGAGGAGCGTCGGCGCAAGATTGAGGAAGGCCAGCTTAATGCCGAGAAAATCAAAAAGGAACTCGCTGAAGCCGAGAAGCGTTACCAGGAAATTGTCGCGAAGGCCAATGCAGACGCGCAGAAAATGATCGATGAAACGCGAGAAAGCGCCGCGCATCTGTCTGAGCGCAAGCAGCAGGAGGCCATTACCGCAGCCGAGCAGATCATCGCCAAAGCGCGTGAAGCAGCAGCGATCGAGCACGACCGCACAATGGAATCTTTGAAGCGCGAGCTTGGCCGGCTCGTCGTCGACACCACGGCGAAGGTCACTGGGAAAGTGTTGACCCCGGATGATCAACGGCGTTTGCAGGAAGAAGCAGCTCGAGAAGTGGCCTGATGAAGCTGAACAAGGAAATTCGTCAACTCTCGCGCAAGATGCTTCAGGCAAGTTTTACTGACGGCCAGCTTGATCCCGGCAGGATTTCCTCGCTGGTCGATTCGCTTGTGTCGCACAAGCCACGCAATTACATCGATGCGTTAAAAAACTATAAACGTTTGCTTCGGCTCGAATTGGAGAAACGCCATGCCACAATCGAGACCGCAAGCGAAGTGGATCCCGCGGTGCGCTCCGAAATTGAGGGCAATCTGAAGAGCAAATACGGTAACGATCTCTCGACCGAATTTCACGTTGCCCCGGAACTTCTTGGCGGAATGCGGATCCGCGTCGGAAATGATGTCTGGGACGGCAGCGTTCGGAATCGTCTCAAACGGCTTCAACAGGAACTATAAAATTCAAAACCATGAGCACCATACTCGAAGAAATCGAATCGAAAATTGAAGAGCTAAAAACATCCACGACCAAGAGCAACGTGGGTATTGTGCGCGAGACCGGCGACGGCGTCGCTCGCGTCGAAGGTCTGAGCGACGTGATGCTCAACGAAATGATCGAATTTCCGAACGGCGTGTACGGTCTCGCACTGAATCTCGAAGAAACTGAAGTCGGCGCGATCTTGTTAGGCGACAACACACTCATTAAAGAAGGCGACGAAGCTAAAACAACTGGCCGGCTTCTTTCGGTTCCCGTCGGCAAGGCGCTCCTCGGTCGCGTAGTCAACGTTCTCGGTCAGCCTCTCGATGGTAAAGGTCCGATCAAAAGCGACACATTTTATCCGCTGGAAAAGATTGCACCGGGCGTGATCAAGCGCCGCAGCGTGAATCAGCCGGTTCAAACCGGAATCATGCCCATCGATACGATGATTCCAATCGGACGCGGTCAGCGCGAGCTGATCATTGGGGATCGCGCAACGGGTAAAACGACGATTGCGATCGACAGCATCATCAGTCAGGCGCGGTTGAATAAGGCCGCCGAGGATGCGGGTGACAAAAATTATCGGCCGCTTTACTGCATTTATGTCGCAGTCGGTCAGAAGAATTCCAACGTGGCGCGAGTGCTCGGTACTCTCGAAAAGGAGGGCGCCATGCCTTACACCACAATCATCTCCGCGCCCGCGTCAGACACTGCGACGAATCAATATCTGGCGCCGTTCGCTGGCGCTGCAATGGGCGAGTGGTTCATGGATAACGGGATGGATGCGCTGATTATCTTTGATGATTTATCAAAGCACGCGGTGGCTTACCGTCAGGTGTCGCTGGTGCTGAAACGGCCATCAGGACGCGAAGCGTATCCGGGTGACGTGTTTTACCTGCACTCGCGGTTGCTCGAACGCGCTGCGCGCATGAGCGACGAATTCGGTGGCGGCTCATTGACCGCCCTGCCTATCATCGAAACGCAAGCGGGGGATGTTTCCGCTTACATCCCGACGAATGTCATCTCAATTACGGACGGTCAGATTTATCTGGAGACTGATTTATTTTATCAAGGCGTGCGGCCCGCAATTTCAGTCGGTTTGTCCGTCAGCCGCGTTGGCTCAGCGGCCCAGATCAAGGCGATCAAGCAGGTCGCGGGCAAAGTGAAGCTCGATTTGGCACAGTATCGCGAGCTTGCTGCGTTTGCACAGTTTGGTTCGGACCTTGATGCGGCGACAAGAGCGCGACTCGATCGCGGTCAACGTATTGTCGAGCTTTTTAAGCAGAAACAGTACAACCCAATTTCGGTGGAAGAACAGGTGGCTGTGATGTGGGCGATGCAGAACGGCTACATCGACGCTGTTCCTGTCGAACGGGTCAAAGAATACCAATTGAAGCTTCAGGATTACCTGCAAACACGCAAAGCAAGTTTGCTCCAAACGATTCGCGAGAAAAAAGAAATCGATAAAGATCTCGAGGCTCAAATGAAAGCAACGCTCGACGAGTTTAAGACCAGCTGGCGGTAATCTAACCAGACGATTAGATGGCCAACACGCAGGACATACGGCGCCGGATCAAATCGATCCGCAACACCGCGCAAATCACCAAGGCAATGCAAATGGTGGCCGCGTCCAAGATGCGTAAAGCGCAGCAGCATGCCCTCGCCGGACGTCCTTACGCCGGATTGATGAATAAGGTTCTTGTTTCCTTGCAAAACCGGACAGATCCAAGGTTTCATCCGCTGCTTGCCATCCGTCCGCTCCAGAAGGAGTTGGTGTTAATTATCAGCACGGACAAGGGACTCTGCGGAGCTTTGAATACGAATCTCTTTCGCGAAGCGGCGAACTTTGATCCGGCCAAGACAAATTTTGTGGTAACGGGAAAGAAGGCCAGACAATTTGTAGCGCGAACAAAGCGCGAACTATTGGCAGATTTTGAGTTGAAAGATTCGCCCAGCTTCGTTGAGGCGAAGCCGATCTCGAAATTTTGCATGGAAAAATTTCTGAGGCACGAAGTCGATAAGGTCTCGGTGCTGTACACGCATTTCATCAACACAATTAATCAGCGCGCCGTCGTGCAGACACTGTTACCGATCAGCAGCTTTGATTTGCCTAAGGGGGAAGGCGCTCAAGGCTGAAACGAAAGGAGTCGATCCGATGATCGGCTACATGTTTGAGCCCAATGCCGAGGTCGTGCTCGATTCGGTACTTCCGTATTATATTTCCTACCAGGTCTTTCAGATGATCCTCGATGCACGCGCATCCGAGCACAGTGCTCGCATGGTGGCCATGAAGAATGCCACGGACAACGCCAACCAATTCATTAAGGATCTGACGCTCGAGTATAATAAAATGCGCCAGGCCAGTATCACTACGGAGTTACTCGAAATTGCTACGGCGCAAATGGCTCTCGCTGGGTGAAGCAAGTTTTATGAATAAAGGAAACATAGTTCAAGTGATCGGTCCCGTGGTGGACGTCGAATTTCCGGTCGGAAAAGGACTGCCGAGAATCTACAACGCACTGGAAATTGAATACGAGGTTCACGGACAGCCAACGAAGCTAACGCTCGAGGTCCAGCAGCATCTCGGCGACAGCTGGGTGCGCTCCATCGCGATGTCTTCAACCGAAGGACTGAAGCGTGGCATGAGCGTAACCGACACTGGCGGTCCCATCACGGTACCAGTGGGCGAAGCCGTGCTCGGTCGGCTTTTTAACGTTACTGGCGACGCGATCGATAACCGAGGCGCCGTGAACTACACCAAGCGTTATCCAATCCATCGGGCGGCGCCGTCGCTCACAGAGCAAGACACAACGGCGAAGATCCTGGAAACTGGGATCAAAGTCATCGATCTCGTTTGCCCATTTACAAAAGGCGGCAAAGTCGGCGCATTTGGCGGCGCGGGCGTTGGAAAGACTGTTGTCATCCAGGAGTTGATCAACAACATCGCCATGAAACATGGCGGCGTTTCCATCTTTGCCGGAGTAGGGGAACGAAGCCGGGAAGGCAATGATCTTTACAAGGAAATGAGCGAGGCCGGCGTGATCGATCAAAAAGACCTGTCGAAGTCGAAAGTGGGGATGGTATTCGGCCAGATGAACGAACCGCCAGGCGCGCGTCTGCGCGTCGCTCTTTCGGCTCTCGCAATGACGGAATATTTTCGCGACGAACGCAATCAGGACGTTCTTCTCTTTATCGACAACATCTTTCGATTCTCACAAGCAGGGTCAGAGGTGTCAGCCTTGTTAGGCCGAACGCCGAGCGCCGTTGGTTATCAGCCGACGCTCGCCGCGGAGATGGGCGATTTGCAGGAACGAATTACATCGACAAACAAAGGATCGATCACGTCGTTCCAAGCCGTTTACGTTCCAGCGGACGATCTCACCGATCCTGCGCCGGCGAACACTTTCGCGCACTTGGATTCTACGATCGTGCTTGAGCGTTCCATCGCCGAGCTCGGTATTTATCCAGCAGTCGATCCGCTGGCGTCGACATCCAAAGCGCTGGCGCCGGAAATTGTCGGCGAAGAGCATTATGACGTTGCGCGAGGTGTGCAGCGTGTTTTGCAGCGTTATAAGGATTTGCAGGACATCATCGCAATTCTCGGAATGGATGAACTAAGCCCCGAGGACAAGCTTACTGTCAACCGCGCGCGTAAAATTCAGCGGTTCCTAAGCCAGCCATTTCACGTGGCGGAAATTTTCACAGGCTTCAAAGGGCAATACGTGCCGGTTGCAGAAACAGTCCGCGGCTTCAAAGAAATTCTCGACGGCAAACATGACGATGTACCCGAGCAGAATTTCTACATGAAGGGCGGCATCGATACGATCAAGGAAGGTTGAAGCGATGAAGCGATCAATCGGAAAGAGCCAGCTCGACGAGCCCAGCTTCAACACTTCAACTCTTTAACGCCTAACGAATCAACATGGCCACGCTCAAGCTCGAGATCGTAACGCCTGAGGAAAAAATTTATTCCGAAGACGTAGAGATGGTGACGCTGCCCGGCTCGGAGGGCGAGCTTGGTGTTTATCCCAAGCACGTCCCGCTTCTGACCACATTGAAGCCTGGCGAACTGCGCGTCGTAAGAAGCGGTCGCGAGACTACCATGGCCATTGGCGAAGGCTTTGTGGAAATCAAAGGAGACGCCGTTTCGGTGCTAACCGACATGGCGCTTGAATCAGAGAAAATCGACATTGCTACAGCCGAGGCGGCAGTGGAGCGAGCCAAAGCAGCGATGAGAGAAGATCACACCGCCGAAGAAGTAGCTGCGATCCAGGCGTCGCTGCAAAAAGCGCTGGCACAGTTGCAGGTCAAACGTCGCCGACATGGCTAAATGAAGTCACGTCATTCCGAGCGTAGTCGAGGAATCCCGTGGCGTCAGTTTTAGCTAACTTCGCGGATTCTTCGACTCCGCTTTGCTCTGCTCAGAATGACAATTAGCCGAGAGCTTCCGGAAAACCTGGGCATTATCGCCGGCAACGGCGTTTACCCGCGATTGCTAGCCGACGCAGCGCGTAGAGCCGGCGTTGAAAAAGTCATCGCAGCTGCTTTCACCGGTGAGACAGATCAGACACTGGAGCAACATGTGGAGCTTGTTGAATGGATGCGCGTCGGGCAATTAGGCCGGCTCCTTAAATTTTTTCGCAGCCACGGAATTCATCGCGCGATTATGGCCGGGCAAATCGCGCCGAAAAATCTTTTCGATCTGCGACCGGATTTGAAGGCACTGATGTTGCTGGGCAAACTGAAAGAGCGCAACGCCGAATCAATTTTCGCCGCGATCGGAGACGAACTCGCGAAAATTGAAATCGATCTTCTGCCGGCCACAACTTTTCTCGAAGATTCGCTGGCGCGGTCTGGACTGATTGCTGGATCCAAGTTGTCACCTCGCCAGCAACACGACGTTGAGTTTGGCTGGAATGCCGCGAAAGAAATTGCCCGACTCGATATCGGACAAACAATAATTATCAAAAATGGAACGATCGTTGCCGTCGAAGCTTTGGAAGGAACAAACGAGACAATCAAACGCGGTGGAACCCTGGCGCGCGAAGACGCAGTGATGGTCAAGGTCAGCAAACCAAATCAGGACATGCGTTTCGACGTGCCCGTGATCGGCGTCGAAACAGTTCGCATCGCCGCTGAATCGGGAGTGCGCGTCATTGCTGTTGAATCCGGAAAAACCTTGCTGCTCGAGCGGGACGCCGTGATCGCGCTGGCGAATGACTCGAATGTGTCAGTTGTTGCGCGGTGATCGTGTTCTGCTTCCACGCTTTCGCGGGTGCTTGATTCGATATGTCAGGAAACATTCATCGCCGATGGTGCGCATCTCGATTAATGAGCAATGCACGCTGGCGGGAAGAAATTCCGTGCTCAGACCTGTCAGCGTAGGCGCCTTGCCTCCGCCGAACATGTACGGCGCGATCGTGAGATTGAGCTGATCGACCAGACCCTGCTCTAACAAGGAGCGAAAAAGAGTAGGCCCGCCTTCACATGCCAGCGTGCGGACGTTATATTGATCCCGCAACGTTTTCAGCATCGCAGCGAGATCGACCCCCGACGCGTTGGTTAGGTGCAGCGTTGCCGTTTTGCGCAAAGCCTTCTGATTTTTCGCAGGCATCCGTTTAGTGGAAAAGATAATTATGGGCGAAATGGCGGACTGAAAAATCTTCAGTCGATCATTGATTCTGCCTTCGTTCGAGATGATCACGCGAAGCGGAGAGCGAGATTGACCGCGCTTAATCCGTAAGTCCTGCAGTTCCTCCGGCACTCCGAGCCGCACGTTGTCACGTTCCAAACTGGTGTGGCCCAGCAAAACTGCATCCGCCAACGCGCGCTGGCGAAATAAATGCAGCTTGTCTTCGCGCGAAGTGAAATCTACCGGCCCGAAATTTTTCGTCGTGACTTTTCCGTCGGCGGTCATTGCAAAAGTAGCAATGACGAACGGGCGGTTGCGAATGCGTGAGGGGCCTTTGTGCCGCAACGATCGGGACACTAAGGTCCCTCCCACATTCTTACTCGGGTTCGCCGAGCTCATGTTCCAGGGTGACAACTTCCTTTTCCATTTCGCGGAGTTTCACGTGTTCTGCTGCGCCACTCGGCTTGTAAAAGAGGTAAACAAAAGCGCCCGGAAGACAGCAAACAAGGATGATAATAAAACTTAGCGATCCGATGAGAATGGCTTTTGCTTCGGGAACGCCGCACAACCCGTTGAGCATGATCTGCAAAACTTTTTCACGGAGTCCGATTCCCGCGAAACTGATGGGCAAAGCCGAGATCGTTCGTTCAACCGGCATGATGGCAAAAAAATCTACCAGCGGCACCCGGACACCCAGTGCATACGCGGCAAACAGAAAAGCGGTAAATGTTGCAAGGTGTGCCACGATCGACAGGCCAAAGGCAACGAGCGATGCCCGCCAATGACGCGCATACAGATGATAGGCCGCGAAGATCTCAATCAGTTTGTCGCGTCCCGGAAAATGGGCGGGAAAATAGTGGAATAATTTGAATCCACTAATGACGAACGTCGCAACCAGAAAGGTGACCGACGTACTCAAAAGAATGAGCAGCAGCCAGAGTAAATTTCGAGTCTCCGGTTTCTGGGCAAGGAAATCATACCGCAACGCGATCAGCGTGGCGGTGACAGCAACGAGTGCAACGAGTCCGATGAATCGATCGAACACTACCGCCAGCAATGCGCCCGCTTTCTTGTCAGGCGTTTCTTTCAGCAGGTAATAGCTTTTGATGATGTCACCACCGGTGCCCCCGGGAAGGAACTGATTGTAAAACAATCCTATAAAAAACAGTCCGGTCAGGCGCGCGATACTGAGATGGATGTTTTGCACCTTCAGCAACACATGCCAGCGAAACGCCGCTGCGGCTTCCACCACCACATAAGCCAGCATCGCCATTAGAACCCAGCGATACTCCGCATTGCGGAGCGCCTCGACCATCTGAGCGCGCCGGTTTGGATCGTGATAAACCCAATACAGCACACCAGCGGTGACGCTAAGTTGGAGAATCGTGACCAGAATCTTTTTCATTCGCCAAAGCGTTCCTTCCAAATTCGAATGGACTGGCGGATCGCGTCCGCCGTTTTGTTTGGGCTCATCTCCCACACAAATAAGCAGTTTGTGGAAAGAAGCGGAACAAGTTTATCGAAATCTATCCCGCCGGTAAAAGGCGCTTCATGGTCTTTGGCAGGCCACACACAATCCTGCACGTGGCAGCCAAAAGCCCTGGAGCCGACTCCGCCTAACCACTCGGCGTGATCAATGAACCCCAAATTCTCTTTAATCTGTGAGTGGCCAAAGTCGTGCCAGTAGCCGACCTGCTCCGAATTCAATTCGTCCAGCAAGCTCGGCAACTCGCGTTCGCTTGGGATTTCTTCGTAACCGCGCCGGCTTTCTAAAGCAATTCGCACATTTTTTGAAGCTGCGTGCTCAACAATGCGGCGCAGACAATCCTTCACCCGCTGCACATGAGCGGGTGCGCGCCGGTCGCGCGTTTCCACCGCTTTCAGTTTAGCTCGCACGTATGCGCGAGAGAGATGCTTGCCAGCTTTCGTCATCTTGATCAATCGATCGGTAATTGGCCGCATTTTCACCTCGCCTAAATGCAACACGACAAACGGCGCGCTCAGTCGTTCGGCAAAATCGATTGTTTGAAAAGTTTGTTTTACGGCGCGCTCGCGTTCCTCGGGAGAAACAGCAGAAAGCTGATAACAATCCGGAGAAGCCACCATCACCTCCACAGGCAACGGGCAGAAATTATGCAAACTTGTGAAGCGCACCTCACCTGAATCGAACATTTTCTGAATTCCCGGCACCAGCGACAGGCGTGTCCCGTGCCCCAATTCAATCGAATCAAATCCGAGTTCGGTTTTGATTTCGCGGAGCATTTCATCTCCTGCGGTATGCCGCCCGGAGTTCCAGCAAGTGGAAAACGAAATCACAGGTTAACTGTAGGGCATTCGCCAGGGCAAACGCCAGCTTCAGCAAACCGGTTCAATCTCAGGCTCCGGTGCGGCCGAAACCGGCTGATCGCAAACATGGCGTCCGGCAACACTCAAAACCGAAAAAGCAGCGATTCCATAGATCACTGATGCAATTGTCAGCGTCGTTCGCATTCCAATGAGATCGGCGAAACCGGGGGTGATCAGGCCAGCAACAGGCATCAGACCGAAAAAGCTCATGCCCACAACTGCTGATACGCGACCGCGCAAATGCGCCGGCGCTTGTTCCTGCACGATTGTGTTCGTAAGACCAAAATTCATTGAGAGGGCAATGGCCATCGCGCCCATCGCGCAAGCAGTCAGCAAAAAACCTTGCGACATCGACATGAGAAAAACACCCACCGCAATGGCTACCACGTTGCCGGTCATGAATTTCAACCGGCTCTCGCGCGCAACGCTAAGCAAGCCAATCGAACCAAGGAACGCGCCGCTACCAGATATTGCCATCAGTCCGCCCATGCTTTTCGGGCCAAGATGAAGAATATCGCGCACGTAGAGCGGCAGCATCACTGAGATCGCCGGGAAAACGAAAATCGTGTTCAGCGCAATCAGCGTGATGAGGGAAACAATGATGCGATTGGAGCGAACATAGCGAAACCCCTCCAAAATCCCGCTACGGCGTTGTTGTTCCTCCTCCGCCGTTCCCAGCGGCCGTTTTGGTAACGAAATGAGTGCTGCGATCAATGCTACAAAAGAGAGAGCGTTTGCGAAAAATGCCGACGCCGCGCCCCACCAACCGACAATAAGCCCGGCCACCGAAGGACCTATCAAACGAGATCCGTGAAACACTGATCTATCGAGAGCAACGGCTGCGGCGATCTCATCCTGCTTCACCAACTCCGGCACGAGCGCACTAATAGCCGGCATTTCGTAAGCGAAAGCAATCCCCAGGAGAAGCGCAAAGAAAACAATGTGCCAGATGCGAACGTGGCCGCTCATCACCAAAAATCCCAATGCCACAGCAAAGACGATTTGGGCAATTTGTGTTGCCACCAGGATTTTGCGTTTGTCCCACCGGTCAGCCAATGAACCTGCTACCGGAGCAAGGATCAACGCCGGTAAGCCGGCAGCAAAGTTCACCAGCCCAAGCAGAATCGCCTTGTTCGTAAGCCCGCTCATCACCCAGCTCTGCGCCATCATCTGCATCCAGGTGCCACTGTCGGAAATGAGCGAACCGATAATGTATCGGCGAAACGGTCCCTGACGTAGCAGCGCCAGCGACTTCGATCCCACCCATTTTTCCTGCGGCTTCATCGGGGAACACTCATCGTTGTAGAGGCGTTTGTGTCAAACGCCTTAGCGGGCAGCAAAGCGAAGCTCAATGTTCTGAGGAAGTTCGCTACAGCTCATTAACTTAAGCGGTGATTGCCGAGCGAATTCCGTTTATTACTTTGAACCATGCGCATCGATAGATACACGCAGAAAATGCAGGAAGCGCTGCAAGCGGCGCAGGACCTCGCATCGCAACTGAACAATTCCGAAGTCACGAACGAACATTTCCTTTCCGCGCTTCTGGACCAAAGCGATGGAATTGCTCGCCCGCTCCTCGAGAAGGTTGGGGTAAATGTTGATCAGTTGCACGAAGGGCTTCGCGCAGAGTTGGAGCGTCGCCCGAAAATTCACGGCAACGCGGCGGACCTGCGCGTCTCGAACGAACTGCGCACCGTGCTGGACAGCGCCGAGAAGGAGATGTCCAAGCTCAAAGATGAATTCACCAGCGCTGAGCATTATCTGCTCGCGTTAGCCGGCGAGAACGTTCCTGCGGCAAAATTGCTGAAGAATCTGGGCGGCACCCGGGACAAGCTGATGCAGGGGCTTCAGCAGGTGCGCGGCTCGCAGCGAGTCACCGATCAAAATCCAGAAGGGAAATTTCAAGCTCTCGAAAAATACGGGCGCGATCTGACCGAGTTGGCGCGCCGCGGAAAAATCGATCCGGTGATCGGACGCGACAACGAAATTCGTCGCGTAATGCAGGTGCTTTCGCGTCGAACAAAAAATAATCCGGTGCTGATCGGTGATCCCGGGGTCGGTAAGACGGCCATTGTCGAAGGACTGGCGCGTCGCATCATCAGTGGCGATGTGCCCGATTCGTTGAAAAACAAACGCATCATTGCGATGGACATCGGCGCTATGGTCGCGGGCGCAAAGTTCCGTGGCGAATTCGAGGACCGCCTCAAAGCATTCTTGAAAGAAGTCACCGATGCCCAGGGCCAGATCATTCTATTCATCGATGAATTGCACACCATCGTCGGCGCAGGCGCAGCCGAGGGTTCCGTCGACGCATCGAATATGCTCAAGCCGATGCTGGCGCGCGGCGAGCTGCGTACCGTCGGTGCGACCACGATCGATGAATATCGCAAATACATCGAGAAAGACGCGGCGTTAGAGCGGCGTTTTCAGCCGGTGCTCGTCGGCGAACCAACAGTTGAAGACACAATCGCGATCCTGCGTGGATTAAAAGAGCGTTACGAAGTGCATCACGGCGTGCGGATCACCGACGGGGCATTGGTTGCAGCAGCGGTGCTATCGCAGCGTTACATCACCGATCGCTTTCTGCCCGACAAGGCAATCGACTTGGTCGATGAAGCGGCGTCGCGTTTGAAGATCGAGCTCGATTCTATGCCCACCGAGATCGACGTAATCGAGCGGCAGGTCATGCAGCATGAAATGGAACGCCAGGCGCTCAAGAAAGAGAAAGATCCGGCGAGCAAAGAACGTTTGAAGAAGCTCGAGAAAGAATTGGCTGCGCTAAAGGAAAAATCGAACGCGCTAAAAGCCGAGTGGCAAAAGGAGAAAGCGATCATCGATGAGCAACGGAAAGTGAAGGAACAGATCGAGCGGTTCCGGACTGAATTAGAACGCGCGCAGCGCCGCGGTGAATTGAGCAAGGCAAGCGAGATTCAGTATGGTCGCATTCCTGAATTGGAAAAGAAATTGGCCGAGCTTACTGCGAAATCGGCCAAGACTAAAAAGCGTTTGCTACGCGAAGAAGTGACGGAGGAGGACATCGCCGAGGTCGTTTCGAGCTGGACGGGCATTCCGGTTTCGCGTTTACAGGAGGGCGAGCGCGAGAAGCTCGTAAAGCTCGAGGAGCATTTGCATCTGCGCGTCGTTGGCCAGCACGAAGCGATCAAGGCAGTCTCCAATGCGGTGCGTCGCGCCCGGGCTGGTTTACAGGACCCGAATCGACCACTGGGTTCATTCATTTTTCTCGGACCTACTGGCGTTGGGAAAACCGAATTAGCCCGCGCGCTCGCGGAATTTTTGTTCGATGACGAGAACGCCATAATCCGCATCGACATGAGCGAATACATGGAGAAACACACCGTGGCGCGCCTGATCGGTGCTCCGCCCGGCTACGTCGGCTACGAAGAAGGCGGCCAGCTTTCCGAAGCAGTACCGGCGGAAGCCGTATTCGGTCGTGCTATTCGATGAGATCGAAAAAGCGCATCCAGACGTGTTCAACGTGCTTCTGCAAGTGCTCGACGACGGCCGCATAACGGACGGGCAGGGGAGAACGGTCGATTTCAAGAACACGGTCGTCATCATGACTTCCAATATCGGGTCGCAATACATTATGGAGGAAGAATCTCCCGAAGCGCGCCGGCGACTGGTGATGGATGCGTTGCGCGCGCATTTTCGTCCTGAGTTTTTGAATCGTGTCGACGAGATCATCATTTTCGACCGGCTCAGTGAAGAAGAGCTAAAGAAGATTGTCGAAATTCAGCTTGGCCGCTTGTCGAAACGTCTCGAGCAACAAAAGATCACGCTCAAGCTGTCCGATTCCGCGAAGGCACTGCTCGCGCGCGAAGGCTACGATCCCGTTTACGGCGCGCGGCCTTTGCGGCGGGCAATTCAAAGAGAGATTCTCGATCCGCTCAGCATCGACATTCTCGAAGGCAAAGTCCGCGAAGGCCAGACCGTTCACGTGGACGCCAAAAACGGCGCGCTCGAATTCCGCGCAACATAGAGTTTAATCTCTGCACCGGCCGATTTAGCCCGCGTTGTTATTTTGGGCTACTTCGGTTTTCGCCGGGAGCCGGCTTCCTTTGCGAGAGCGTCAAATGCGTCAACAGTATTCTGCACCTTAAGAGTGATGCGCGTCTACTTATGGACTTGTCTTAAACGCCGGCTGTCCGGACAGCGATAACACCTTTCCAGTTTCGCATACGGAACGCGACAATCATGAGCAGAATTCCGAAAACAACGGCCCAGGCTGCGATCAGCCAGACCAACGCTAGTGCGCCGGCTGCGGGCTGCAGCAACAGAATGATCCCAAACGCGACCGAGGCGATGCCCGCCAGGACAAGCAACCATTCGTTTGTGATGATTTTGCGTAATCTCACTGCAGCGACGAGCTCCATCACGCCGGTCACTATTGCCCAGGCAGCGATCAGGATTAGCAAACCGAGCGCAGTGATGCCAGGCATCACCAAACTGAACAATCCGGCAAGGATGCCAAGCAATCCGCCGAGAATTAAACTGCCTACCTTCGGATAACCCTTGGGGGTTTTCGCTGCGAGAGCGAGCGATAGAACGCCGTTCACAAGAGCGAAAGCTCCGAAGAGCCAGACTAAAGTGAGCAAAGTGGCGCCCGGCCACATGAATGCCAGGATGCCGAACAGCGCTGCAATCAAGCCGCGCAGAGCCAGCAACCACCAATTTACTCTGAACGTGTCGACCACGGTGACGAGGCCACGTGCTTTCACATCATCAGTTCCATTCATTTTCGCTTCCTCCGATAGTTGGACTTCGCGTTTCTTTTTTGAGACGAAATTGTGGAGGCATCGCGAACGCCGGAGGTTTTCGTCCGCGATAGCAATCGTATGTCCGAGCGTAATCGTTCCAACGCGGCGGTCAGGTCGAGGATGATCTTGATTCCGGCGAGATCGTCGCCGCAAACGGTCCTAAGAGCTTCGATCCGGCGTAAAGTGCGAACGGCATTTCCATTAAAGTAGTAGCCATGTTCGGCGGTGGTAGGCGCCGGCGACAGAAGACGATACTTGCAATACACAAGAATGGTGCGGCGCGGCACATCCACCATTCGTGATGTGGCTTCAATCGTGTAGAGCGCGTCGGCTGGCGGCTCAAACAATTGGATCTCGCGGGAGGATAATTCCGCGAGTTCCGACATTCGTGTCGGAGTTCTGGTTGTGTTGATCATTCAAGTAATCCTTACCGGCTCCGAGACAGCAACCAGCAGCGGTTCGAGCGCGCGCGCTCCGTCATAACGTTGACCGTTGATGAAGAAGCACGGCGTCCCATTGACTCCGGCGCGAACCCCGCTGTTAAAATCTTCGCGAACGCGCTCAGCGTGTGCACCTGAAATGACTTCCTGAATCAGACGCTTTGCGTTAAGACCGAGCGCGGCTGCGTATTGCGCCAGCGATTCGTCATCGAGCGTGTCTTGATTGGCGAACAGCGTTTCGTGCATTGGCCAGAATGCTCCCTGCTCGCCGCAGGCTTCCGCGGCTTCAGCTGCATGCTCAGCATGCGGATGAACATTGGTGAGCGGAAAATGCCGGAAGGCAAAACAGAGATCGTCCCCAAGTCGGCGCTGAATTTCTCTGACGATTGGCTGAACTTCGCCGCAAAAAGGACACTCATAATCTCCGTACTCCAGCAATGCAATCGGCGCATCAATCGTGCCTTGAAAGTGATCACGTTCAGGGTCCGGCAATTTGAGATACATTCGGTCGATCATTTGGCCTCCCTCGTTGCCGGCACTGCTTGTTTGTTTTGCAACTCCTCCAACGCAGAAAGAATTCCATCGGCTCCGGGGTTAACGCCGATTGGTGAAACAAAACTCCAGTAAACCTTCCCGTCCGCATCGATCACAAACAGCGCGCGTTCGCTGACGCCATCTTTGTCACGGTAGACGCCGTACCGACGCGCCACATCGCCCTTCGGTTCAAAGTCGGCTAGAAGGGGGAAATGAAGCTTGCGGTGATGCGCAAACGCGGCGTGGCACCATGCGCCATCCACCGAGATTCCCATCAGTTCCGCGCCGAGGTCATGAAAGTCTTTGAGGATTTCGTTGTAGAGAGCCATCTGATCGCCGCAGACCGGACTCCAATCAGCTGGGTAAAACGCGAGCACGACCGGCTGACCGCGGAATTCGCTCAACGTAAGCCATTGATCAGGTGTGCTTCGCAAGGTGAAATCGGGCGCCTCCATCCCTGGAGGCAGCGCTGTGCGTCGGCTCTTGGAATACATTTCTTTGTAACTATGTCCCTGCTCAGACTTCCGGTTGGTCGCGGTATTTGCTTCCGTGGTCGTTGGCATGAGAGAAGAACTTCGTTTGCGAGGAGAGGTGACGCCCGTTTGTATTTGATCGTAACTTGCTCAAGGCGCGCGCGCCGCAATCCTAAATGTGACGCACGCTCTCGAGCGAGCCGTCATCGCGTTTACTCAGGCAACCTTCACTTCGATTTGTTTGGGTTGGGCGTGCTCGCTCTTTGGCACATGCACCGTGAGCACGCCATTCTTGAACTCCGCGTCTACTTTGTTGAAATCGGCATCGTCGGGCAGAGCGAAACTGCGCATGAACGTACCGTAACCGCGCTCGACGCGGTGATATTTCTTTTTCTTTTCTTCTTTTTCAAATTTCCGTTCGCCGGAGATGGTCAACACGCCGTTTTCGACCGTGACCTTAACGTCTTCTTTTTTCATCTCAGGCAACTCGGCCTTGATGAGATATTCCTTATCATCTTCGGTAATGTCCGCCAGGGGCGTCCATTCAGGCAGAGTGATCTCTTCCCGACCGTTTCCGCGACGTGGCGGTCGGCCAAAAAGAGTTGAGAGACGGTTTTGGAATTCTTCCATTTCTCGCAATGGCTCCCAGCGAGTGAGTGTCTGTTGCATTTCGATATTCCTTTCGACTCGTTTGTTGTTGAATTACTAGTGTGATCGGCAGTACCACTGCCACCACCTATATTATCGGGACGGCTCATGCGCATCGCCGGGTATCTTAAGTTGCCATTTTCTGGCCTGCGCATGCCTCTCATCAACATTAGGCGGCGGGGAACTCGCTCGCCTGAAACAGCGTCCTCTAACAAATGAAAAAGCCAGCGGCGCTCGTCTATTTGGTCGATGATGATGCTTCTTTCCGCCGCTCCACGGAGCGCTTGATCGAGTTGGCAGGATTCAGGGTCAGGCCGTTTTCCTCCGCGCGAGATTTCCTGCGAAACAAAGGATCGGAACGCGCGGCGTGTCTCGTGCTCGACGTGCAACTGCCGGGCCTCAGTGGGCTCGATTTACAGCGCGAGCTGACAAAGCGCGGTAGCAGAATACCTGTGATCTTTATCACCGGCCACGGCGATATCCCGATGTCGGTCCGTGCTATGAAAGCCGGCGCAGTTGATTTCCTAACGAAGCCTTTTCACGAATGGGCTTTGATTGATGCAATCGCGCACGCGCTGAAACAGGCGGCACAAAGATCTACAGCACGCCGAACGGCGGCCGACTCAGCAGTTTTGGAGAAGTCACTTTTCGCATTGCATTCAGCAGTCGATGTCGACTCGTTCTGGACGGCGACGCAGCGGGTATTCGCCGAATCGTTCCCCTCGCGGAACCTCGGCCTGACTCTGCAACACAATCCCGTGCGCCCGACGATCGCCAAGTGGCAGCACTCGATTCCCGATGGAGCAATCGACGCCGAGCCGCTGGAGGCATTTTTATCCGCGCACCCACGGAGCCAGATCGTGCGTGACATCGATGTCTTTCCCGATCGCGGCGATCTGTTGAAGTCGGCCTTTTATCGCGATTACATGAAGCCGCGCAAATGCAAGCACGCGATTGGCCTCTGCTTTTGGAGCGGGCCACGACTTGCTTGTGTAATCACGATCATGCGCAGCGGTCGGCAGGGTGAGACACGCCAGCCGGAGATGAGATTGCTCCGTCGCTTGTATGCGGAATTCGACATTGCCCTGCGTCGCATCAGATTGCTCGAGCGTGAACACTCTGCCCGCGCCGCTTTTGAAACATTTCTGCGCCTGCTGCCGTTGCCGACCATGCTGCTGCGCTGGAACCTCAAGCTGGCATATCAAAACAAAGCGGCGCGGGAATTTTGTCTGGCCTGGCGCGCAGGACCGGTAGCCTCTCGGTACTTAAAGCCGAAGGGGCGGTTCCGGATGAGATTCTCGATGGTTGTCGCCGGCTCAAGCGACGTTGGGAAAAAGCATCCGGAGTTAACGCAGCCCAGCCAGCAATTGCGCAGGAATCCTTTCATCACCCGGAATGGGACCATCTGCGAGTAACGATCACCATCGAGCACGTCAACACCGTCGGACTCACGCATCCGGATTTTCTCGTTCAATGCGAAGAGATGCGCGCTCCCGGTGCAGCCGCGCGCCCCAGCGTCGACACGAGTCTCGCGCACCTCGCACGCCTGACGTCTCGCGAGCAAGAAATGACTCGCCTCGCCTGTGAAGGCCGGACGAATCAAGAGATCGCTAACGAAACTGGCTTGAGTGTGCAGATGGTGAAGAAACATCTTCACTCAATCTTTCGGAAACTCGAGGTCCCCAGCCGGAGCCGATTGATGGCCTTGATGCGATAATTATCTTCGCAGCGAGAATAGCGAAGCGCAGGTTCAAACCCCGAGCTGTGCAACAAACTTGCCGTCGCTGCTAGCAGATTCGGAGTATCTGACTTCGACAGGTATGACGCTGAGCTTGCGATAAACCTTGCCCGCCCGCCGCAACGGCGACCATGCGTAAAGGAAAATATCCATCGGATGCCACATCGCACCCTACCGGCAATCGTTAAACTAGTTTCGATAATACTGGCGCCGGGAATCTGGAGACGGTTGGCCAACTGCCCGCCGCTTAAGCAGAGAGTTAAAAACAATAAACCGATGGCCAACTGAGGCGCCCTTCACGGAGAAGAAGCTTGAACTCCCGTTGATTCAAAGCGGTCTTGTAAGCAAAATAATTATGTAGGGCCCGCTCGATTACGATCTGCGCGTCCGCGCCCAGAGGGCGATTTTCCAGATAGACGACCCGCCAGGGCGGCTCCTGCAATGGATATTCCGTTGCCCAGCTCACGATGAATTCTTCCAAGTCGTGGTCGGTCGTGAAAGGGCGATGGATCTATCGTGTTAAAGAGTTGTTCAAACTCTTGTAGCTTGACCTCGATCGTGTGCACATCTCCTCGAGAATGCGAAATCCCGGATTCCGGAATGGTCATGGCGCGCTTGCCTCAGGTCATTTCATTTCCAATGGAACTTCGCCCTGTGGCGGCGGAAAAGGTTCGTCGAGATCGATGAAATCCTGCTTGGTTAGTTTCAACTCCAACGCGCCGCGATTCTCGCGGACGTGATCGGGACTGCTTGCTTTCGGAATGGCGACCACGTCCCGTTGCAACAACCAAGCCAGCGCAACCTGCGCCGGGGTGGCTCCGTGCCGTTTCGCAATCAATTTCACTGTCCGATTTTCCAGCAATTCCTTTTTCTCGGTGCCGGAATGTCCGACCGGCGAGTAAGCCATGATCGGGAGGCCGCGCTCCTGGCACCACGGCAGAAGATCCCATTCAATTCCGCGATGCTCCAAATTGTAAAGAACCTGGTCAGTCGCGATCTCGTCACCGCCGGGCAATGCGAACGCTTCCTCCATATCGTCGACGTCAAAGTTGCTCACGCCATAATCGAGAATTTTTCCGGCGCGTCGCAATGTTTGAAATGCTTCAATCGTTTCACTCAACGGGACCGAACCGCGCCAATGCAGTAGATAACAATCAAGATAATCTGTCTGCAATCGGCGCAGGCTTCTCTCACAAGCTTGGATCGCGCCCTGTTGCGAGGCGTTGTGCGGATAAACTTTGCTCACCAGAAAAACTTCGGCGCGACGTCCCGCAATCGCTTCACCGATCAATTCTTCGGCCGCGCCTTCACCATACATCTCTGCCGTATCGATCAGCGACATCCCAAGATCCAAACCGAGTTGAAGCGCGGCGATTTCCATTTTCCGCTTCGCCGGATTTTCGGCCATCCGCCAAGTCCCTTGTCCGAGAATCGGAATTTTTCTTCCCGAAGGAAACAGCAACGTTTTCATCGCCGGATCCGCAACACAATTCGGCCGAGAACGTGTCCGCGTTTTATTCGCTCATGCGCCTTCGCTGCTTGTGCGAGAGAGTAAACCGCCGCGATGGGAACTTGCAGGCGCGCTTCTTCTACCGCGCGGTTGAGTCGTGCAAAATGTTTCGGGCTACCGATCGCGTCGTATGACTTGGTGCGAATTTTCGAACGCTTGCGCGGCGCCGGCTCAACGCCGTTGGGAAATGCGATGCGACCGCCGGCTCGCATCTGATCGAGCAATTGTTCCAGCGCTTTGCCGCCTGCGAGCACCAATGCGGCATCGATGCCGTCGGGTGCGAGCGCGCGCAATTGATCGGCTGCATCCTTCCTGTTCAAATCAACAACGCCATCGACGCGAAGTTTCTTCAACAATGCCATCGCAGCCCGACCACGCGCCGTCCCGATCACGCGTGCGCCATGTCGTTTCGCAAATTGCACCGCGAGAGTTCCAACGGCACCAGTCGCTCCGAAAATCAAAATCGTTGTGCCGCGACGCACGCGCAGATGATCGTCGATTCCCTGCAATGCCGTCAGGCCTGTAACGGCCGACGCGCCGGCGTGAAGCAAATCAAGGCGCTTTGGCACTGGCGCGACATGTTGCGCCATCGACCGCTACAAATTCGGCGTAGAAGCCTCCTTTCGGATTGATGAATTCGTACGCCCAAACGCGGTCGCCAATTTTGAAGCGCGCCGTGCGCGTTCCTTTCTGCGCGATAACGCCCGCGCCGTCCGTTCCGAGAATGAGTGGAAATTTCGGTCGTCCTTCCGGCCACCAGCCACCGCGAATGTCCGCATCCCAAACTCCAATGCCCGCAGCATGCAACGCGATCAGCACTTCGCCTGCGCCAGGTTGAGGAATTGGAACTGTCTGTAGTTTGAGAACGGAAGGCGGGCCGAAGCGATCAATCGCGGCCGCCTTCATTTTTTTCTGATCGCGCTCAGTGTCTCGCACGTTGCCCTACATCTCGCGATAAAGTTTTTTGTTCAGAAACTCGTCGATGCCGAGCGGCCCGCATTCGCGGCCGTAACCGGATTTTTTGATCCCGCCGAAAGGCATGTCTTCATAAATCCACGCCGGATGATTGATGTAAACCATGCCTGCATCGATCTGGTCGGCGACCCGACGGCCGCGCTTTGGATCGATCGTGTAAATCGAAGCGCCAAGACCAAACTTGGTGTCGTTCGCGACGGCGATCGCGGTTTTCTCATCAGGAACGATCATGACCGACGCGACTGGACCAAATAGCTCTTCATCATAAGCCGGCGTACCTTTTTTAACCCCAATCAGAATCGTCGGCTCGAAGAAAGCGCTTCCCGGGTCGGCTCGCTTTCCACCGAGAATAATTTTCGCTCCACCGGCCACCGAACGATTAACCTGGTCCTCGAGAATTTCCGCCGCACGCGCACTCGACAGGGGCGCCACGCCAGTCGCTTCGTCGAGCGGGTCGCCCATCTTAAGTTCAAAGAGTTTGGCGCGGAAATGATCTACAAACTCGCCGCTGACGTCTTCATGGACGATGAAACGCTTCGCGGCCACGCAGGATTGGCCCATGTTCGTCATCTTGCCCACGACTGCCTGATCGACCGCGAGTTTGATCTCCGCGTCATCGAGCACGATGAACGGATCGCTTCCACCGAGCTCGAGAATCGTCTTTTTTACGTTGCGACCAGCGCGCTCGGCGACTTTCGCGCCGCTGTCATTGCTGCCGGTAAACGAAACGCCTTGGACGCGATCGTCGTCGATGACCTGATTCGCGAGCCGGGAAGAGATGGCCAGATTCGTGTAAGCGCCGGGAGGAAAACCTGCATCGTGAAAGATTTTTTCGAGTGCTTCGGCGCATTGCGGGACATTAGAGGCGTGCTTCATCACCACGGTATTTCCGGCCGCGAGATTCGGCGCGGCCATTCGGACCACTTGGTAACCTGGATAATTCCAGGGCTCGATGCCGAAGATCACACCGAGCGGTTCCTGCAAAAGCGTTCCATCGGGCAGCGCCGAGGGCAGCCACTGCGGCTGCAAGAATTCGTGGGCACGGATGGCGTAGTATTCGAAGATGCTCGCGCAAAGCTTCACTTCCTTGCGCGCCTCGGCGATGCGCTTGCCCATTTCGAGCGTCATCAATCGTGCCAGTTCTTCCTCGCGCTCAAGGCATAAGTCGGCGGCTCTTAGCAGTAATGCCGCGCGTTCCGGAATCGAAGTGCGACGCCATGTCATGAAGCGCAGATGCGCTTGCCCGATCGCATGATCGACCTCCTTCGGCGTCATTTCATTGTAGGTCTTCAGCGTTTGCCCGTTGTAAGGATTGACCGAACGCAAGACAGCACGCTTTTCGGTTTCTTCAGATCTATCTGCGCGCGCCTTAACGCGCTCGTCTTTGTTCGCGGAAGGTGAGATGGCCACAGTCATACCTTGAATAACTACGTGACTCGAACCGCCAGCAGTCCGGTAACTTAAGTTTACCTTTTGCTCCGGCTACAGCCGGGGACCTTGCGCGTTACGTAGGTAAAGTAGCAATGGCGGAGCTGAATCTTCACTCGACCGCATTTCCTAAAATCGAGGCCGCTTGTCCGAAGCTCGATGAAGAACAGATTGCAACTCTCGCCAAGTTCGCTGCCTCGAGAACATTCAAAGCGGGCGAGACACTGCTCGCGGCCGGCGAACAGGAACTAAAATTGTTTATTGTCAAAAGCGGCGAACTGGAAGTTCGAGAAGATTCCTCGGGCGAAGTCGTAACGGTGCTCGGTCCCAGACAATTCACAGGTGATGTCGATTTGCTCGCCGGCAGGCCGTCCGCTGTCAGTGTCATCGCAAAAACAGACTGCGATACGTATGAAGTTTCCGCTGATGCTTTGAGGAAAATACTCAGGGAAATGCCGCGCTTGAGCGATCTTCTGCTGCGCGCGTTTCTCATGCGCAGAGAATTGATCGAGGAGCTGGGCCTCGCCTCAGTCAGAGTTATCGGCTCGCGTCATTCCAAAGAGACACATCGCATCCGCGAATTTTTGGCGAAAAACAAAATTCCCTTTAGCTGGATCGATTTGGAAAACGATCCGCAAGTCGATGCTTTATTGAAGAATTTCAAGACCCTGCCTAACGAGACGCCGCTCGTCATTTGCGGCGAAAATCGGATCCTGCGCAACCCCAGCAATCGTGAGCTCGCAGATTGTCTCGGCATCAGAAAACCGATCGAGCACACGATTTATGATTTGGTCATCGTCGGCGCCGGACCAGCGGGACTGGCGGCGGCTGTATATGGCGCGTCGGAAGGATTAAAAACGCTCCTGCTCGATCGCATGGGACCGGGCGGGCAGGCGAGCAGCAGTTCCAAGATTGAGAACTACATGGGATTTCCCACCGGCCTTTCCGGAAGCGATTTGGCGGAGCGCGCCGTAGTTCAAGCAGAGAAATTTGGCGCCACGCTCTCCATTCCCGATGAAATCACCGGACTTGGGAGCGACGGCGGTTATCATGAAGTGATGTTGGATGGCAATGAAAAGCTCGCGGCCAAATGCGTCCTGATTTCGTCAGGGGCTGCTTACCGTAAGCTCAACGTCAAAAATAACGACCGCTTCGAAGGCACAGGGGTTTACTACGCCGCGACTCGCGTCGAATTGCCATTTTGCAAACACGCCCAGGTTGTGATCGTAGGCGGCGGAAATTCGGCAGGCCAGGCGGCGATATTTTTGTCGGATACAGCCAAAAAAGTTTTCGTCGTCATCCGCGGTGACGATTTAAGCAAAGACATGTCGCACTACCTTGTCTGCCGCATCGAAGAAACGCCGAACATCGAAGTGCGGAAACGGACCGAGGTGAGCGGAATGGAAGGCGACAAATGGCTCGAGACCGTTTGCCTAACGAATCATGAGACCGGTCAGACCGAAAAGCTCTCGTGTCCGGCTGTGTTTGTCTTCATCGGTGCGGTGCCGCACACGAAATGGCTGCCGTCCGGGATCAGTCTCGATAGCAAGGGATTCGTGCAAACCGGACAACAGGTCGCTGAGTCCGGCGCCTGGCCATTGCAAAGACAACCATTTCTTTTAGAGACAACAGTGCCCGGCGTTTTCGCCGCCGGCGATGTGCGCCAGGGTTCGATCAAGCGCGTCGCGGCCGCAGTCGGCGAAGGATCGATGGCGGTACAGTTCGTTCATCAATTTCTGGCCGGGAGCCAGAAAGAGGTCGCGGTTCAGCAACAAACCGCCACGTAATTTCAGGGTTTCGCGTGCGCCGGGTTGACCGCGACGATCATTTCACCCACGGGTTTCCACCAAGGTGCTCAATCCCTTTTCCGCAACTGTTGACCTAACTTTTCCTCCTATTTTTGGCTGACTTGTGCTTGTTCGATAAATTTTCGAATCTGCGGCGCGGGCATCGCTCCCGCCTGGCGTGCAACTTCCAAACCGTTTTTGAACAATGTCATCGTCGGGATGGCAGAAATACGAAAGCGTTGTCCGAGAGACGGCACTTCTTCTGTGTTCACTTTTGCGACGAGTAAACGGCCTGCAGTTTCTCTCGCCACCTTCCGCACCTCCGGCGCCACCATTTTGCACGGACCGCACCACGGTGCCCAAAAATCTACCAGCACCGGCACACTGGAGTGGTTCACCAGCGCGTCAAAAGCGAGATCATCGTGAACATCGACCGGTTCAGCAACAGGCTGGAGTTCGCATTGACATTGGCCACACCGGAAAACCTGCCCGAGTCCTTCGTATCTCATGCGGTTGCGGCGGCCGCATTTCGCACAGTTCAACAAAATGCCGCGCTCATCGAGTTCGCTCATTCTAATTAGAATAACGCATCCCGCTGCCGACGAAGATGCGTCACTACCAATTCAAGTCGCGCGTGTTAGCGAAACGAGAACTTAAGTTACCCGTCCGTGAGAAGGCGATCAGACGCATTATTAATATGAAAACAATACTCAAGACCATCGCAGTTTCTCTGCTGCTCATTGTGGTTGGCGCTGGCGGATCACTCGCCTGGGCTAAAAGTAAGAATCCAGCCACTACCTATCCTTCCCTCGTAGGAGCGTCGGAAATCAAAGGAACACACGTTAAGAATCTACAAAATCAGGACCTCGGACAAATTGATGAAGTGCTGATCGATCCGGATACCGGACAGGTGCGATTTGTGATCCTGGAAGTCGGCGGCTTTTTAGGATTGGGCGCCACCAGGGTTGCAGTGCCGTTAAGCGCATTTCAGATCACACAGGAAGGAGACACATCAAAGTGGGTGCTGGACGCCGACAAAGAAAAATTAACTAACGCACCGAAAGTCCAAGGCAAAAACTACCAGCGCCTTTACACGCGTACGGAAGCTGAGCCGATCTTTGTGTACTGGAGAATCAAGTGGATCGAACCCGAATCCAGTTCCAATCCATGATAAGCAAAGCAGCTGAAACTAAATCGATGAATGCGACAGCACAAAGAACGGAGGCAGCAATCTTGCTCGCTGCTTCGGAAGTGAAGGGAGCAAAAGTAATCAACTTCCAAAACGAGAACATTGGCGACATCGACGAACTGCTAATTGAATCCGACACAGGTCAGGTCAGATTTGCTGTTCTCAGTGTCGGTGGCTTTCTCGGACTGGGAAGCACCAAGGTGGCTGTGCCATGGTTGGCATTCCAAATCGTCAGTGACCGGGGCAAAATAAAATACATGATGCTGGACGCGACCAGAGAACGCTTGGAGAAAGCGCCGCGCGTCGAAGGCAAAAATTACGAGCCTTTATACGTCGCCGATGCCGCCGAACCTATCTTTGTGTATTGGGACATGGAGTGGACGGCGGAGCGGTAAGCCGCCACGGTCGTGCGACAGTGGAAAGGTGGCGATCCGGAACATGTGCCGGGTCAGGTCGCAGCTTCGAGGGCTGACTGTGGATTGGATCCGCAGCCGATCTTGAGCAGGCAAAGTTCGCCGGGCAAATACGGCGTTTTACAGACACATCGAGACCAGGTTATCGCTCCCTAGTCGCAGCCGTTTGATAGCACTGATGCCATAACTAATTACTAAAATGTTTCCAATTCAGGACTCGGTTCCGACTACGAGCCATTCACCTGACCGACCCGGAAATTCCTATCGACCTGGTATATCCAGAAACGAATGCGACCTCCCGTAAAAGACATCACACTTGAATTTCGCGAAAAATAGTTCTCACTACTGGTCCTTGTGGTGAAGCGAGAAGCAAGACCAACATCCGGTTCAACGGCCGGGAGTATGCGAATGCGGATGAGATGCCATCTGATGTCAGAGCGGCATATGATCGCGCTGTGGACGAACTAGGCGAGCTTCATTCTGGAGCGCGACTTGCTGCAAAATTGAAGGCGAAAATAATTGTCAACGGCAACGAATTTAATAATGCTGGTGAAATGTCAGTGGACGATCGGCATTTGTATCACGAAGCACTCGAGGCGTTGTTCCCGCCAGACATCGCCATATCCGCGGCTGGAGCAGGCGAAACCAACGGCAGCAAACGGTCGCCCATCGTAGGCGCGATGAAGAAACGTTTATCGCAAGCTGCAAAAGTTCTTCGTCTAAAACGCTGATCTCGCTTGGGCTGGCGGTTGGCACAACCGCCACCACACTTTCGCGTTACGCGGTCGCTTGCTTGAACGCGCCGAGGAAACTTTCCATCTCAGCTTTCTTTCCGATTGTAAGCCGCATGTGGTTTGGAAGAGCTGGGAACAAACGGCCGACCTGAACTTTGCGCTCTTTCATTGCCTGGATCAGCGGCGCGACAGGTCGTTTGCAATCGAACATGATGAAGTTGGCTTGTGACGGAATTTGTTCATAGCCCATCTTATCGAGCTCTGAGGTCACGAACGTTTTCGCTTCACGGTTCAAACGTTGACCGTTTGGGACGTGATCAAGATCATCCAGACTCGCGATTGCTGCAGCGAGAGCCATGCAGTTGACGCTGTCCCACACTTGATTTCGGCGCAGCCGATCGATCGTTTCCTTCTGGGCCACACAATAGCCACAGCGCAATCCTGCCATGCCGTAAATTTTCGAGAATGTGCGTGAGACAATCAGGTTCGGATGATCTTTCACGAGCGGGATTACGCTCTCGTACTCGGGGCTATCGGCATAATGAAAATAGGCTTCGTCAACGAGAATCGTCGTCTGTGACGGAGCCGTTGCGATGAAATCGCGCAGTTCGTTCTTTGGCGTAATACTGGCGGTCGGATTGTTTGGATTACAGACGTAAATCAGACCTGCTTTCGCAGACCCAAGCATTTTCGGCAGATCATGCTGAAAGCTGCTGGTTAATGGTATTTTGACGACTTCAGCGCCATTGGCAGTGGCGTTATTGAGAATGGCTTCAAAGGTCGGATCCGCTGCTACAAGCTTTCCGTTCTGAGGTCCGGTGAACGTTTCTGCACAGAGTTTTAGAATTTCGCCCGAACCATCGCCAAGCAAAACCTGATCGTGAGTAACGCCGTTCAGCTTCGCGAGTTTGTCAATAAGCACGTTGTTGTGTTCGTCCGGATAACGGCACGCAAGAGGGAATGAATCCGTTATTGCCTGAAATGCTTTCGGGCATGGGCCATAAGGATTTTCATTCGCGCTCAAACGCACGATGCCTCCTTCCGCCAAAGGCGTAGCAACGGACTGAGTCGGCTTTGCAAAGGAAAACGGCGGCCTAACGACTGCCGCTGCCGCGCCGGCAGCGAGTAGCTGGGCAAATTTTCGTCGGGAAAAAGGGAGCGTGTTCATGGTGATCATTCTTAAAACAATCTGACACTTAACGCGAGAGCGAATTGCGGATCACAGGGTACGCACGCGTCTCGCGTGCTGGTTGCGGCGTCGTCGCCGAAACAATCTTTCGTTTGGACTTCATCACGGTCGACCGAGGGAATAAGTTCGCGATCGCGAGGACGCGCTCGCTCCCGCAGGCGCGGGACGAGACGCGTGCGCTACCCAGATGGCAGAGTTGCGTTTACAATCCGCAGTGATTTTTACGCTATTGAGACGGCGTAGGCGACGGTGGTTGCGAAACCGGCCATTCCCCGAAAAATGGCTGACGCTGATTCAGCGCGACGTTGTAATTTTCAACAGGCTGTCGCCGGGCGATCGCACGGAATTACTCGGTCACATTCAAGTTTTTCTTGCCGAAAAACGCTTCGAGGGATGCGACGGTTTTGCGATTACCGATGAAGTCCGCGTCACCATCGCGGCGCAAGCTTGTCTTCTGTTGTTGCACCGCAAAACGGAGTATTTCCCGCAACTGCTGACGATTCTCGTTTATCCATTGTCGTACATGGTGGAAGAAAGACGGCAGATCGGAGAGCATCTTTGGGAAGAGGGAACCGTGAGTCGCCTTGGCGAGACCGGTCGTAGAATGGGCTCCCTGGTTCTGTCCTGGGACGCCGTCAAACATGGCGCAGCTGATCCCGCCGATGGTAAGAACGTTGTTCTGCACGAATTCGCTCATCAGCTTGACTTCGAAAATGACGCAGTTGACGGCGTGCCGGGATTGGCGACGCGCGAGCAGCAATCAACCTGGGCCGCCGTGATGAAAGCCGAGTTTACGTCGCTCCGCGCGGCAGACGAGAGCGGCGTTCCCACGCTGCTTAACACGTATGGAGCTACTAATCCCGCTGAGTTCTTCGCGGTATCAGTAGAAGCATTCTTTGAGCAGCCGCATGCGCTGCGTGCCCATCATCCAAAACTGTATGCTGAGTTACGAACGTATTTTCAGCAGGATCCGGTGGAATTTTTCTCTGAAAATTTCGGCGAAGAACAGCTAGCGTCATACCTGAGCGGAGCCCAGCGAAGTTGAAGGGCCCGTGGCGCTGCTCAAAGTGATCCGGCGGGATTCCTCGACTTCGCTCGGAATGACGAGCAGTTATTGCGGCTGCGGGACGATTCGAAGATATGGCTTCGGCGCTTTCCAGCCTTGCGGGTAACGTTTCTTCGCCTCTTCATCCGAGACAGAGCCAGCGATGATTACGTCCTCTCCTGGCAACCAGTTGACCGGTGTAGCCACCTGGTGCTTCGCGGTGAGTTGGAGCGAATCGATCACTCGCAGCACTTCGTCGAAATTGCGGCCAGTTGTCATTGGATAGACCAATACCAGCTTGATCTTCTTGTCTGGTCCGATGACATAAACATTACGCACCGTCGCGTTATCGGCTGGTTTGCGAGATTTAGCGTCTCCCTCAGTTTCGGCCGGCAACATCCCATAAAGTTTTGCGACGTTAAAATCCGCATCGCCAATGATTGGGTAATTTGGCGCGTGACCCTGAGTCTCCTTGATGTCGTTTGCCCATCCTTCGTGGTCGCCCGTCGAATCGACCGACAACCCGATAATCTTCACATTTCTGCGGTCGAACTGCGGCTTTATTTTTGCCATGTATCCCAGTTCGGTCGTGCAAACCGGTGTGTAGTCCTTTGGATGTGAAAACAGAACGGCCCATGAATCGCCGATCCAATCATGGAAACGGATTCGGCCTTCAGTGGTTTGTGCTTCAAAGTCTGGTGCTATATCGCCAATTTTCATTGCTCTGCCTCCTCGTTTGTCTCTCGGACGGTTATTTCAAACGGAGACGCGGAAGTCAACGATCGCTTTGCGAGATCAACTCGCAGAATTTTTCCAGATCGATATTGCCACCGGAAACGATCGCCACGACCGGCCCCTTGCCAGCTTTCCCACTCAACGCCGCGGCGACCGTTAGCGCGCCTGCACCCTCAGCAATCACACGTGCTTTTTCAGCTAACAGTCGCATCGCATTTTTTGTGTCCTCGAGAGAGACAACGAGGTAGCCGTCCACAATTGGTTTCATGCGTTCCCACATGCGAGGGAACATGCTTTGACCGCCAGCGCCATCGACGAATGACGATTTCCAGTCTGTGAAAATGTTTGCGGAGAACCTTTTTCGAACGAAAGCGCCGCCGGCGCTGCGGTCTCCGGTTCTACGCCGAATATTTTTACGTCCGGTCGTAGCGCCTTGATTGCGCTCGCTACGCCCGTGATTAATCCGCCGCCGCCAATGCTGCCGATGACAGCTGCGACTTCTGGCGCGTCTTCGAGAATTTCCAACCCCATCGTGCCATGACCGGCAATGAAATCGTCGTCATCGAACGGATGAATGAATGTTCCATCAACTCCTGCAAAAGATCTTTCATCCAGCGCTTTCCAAGCGATCTCGTAGGGGACTGGAATAAGTGTCGCGCCGAGCGCTTTCATTCGCGCCAATTTTGATTTCGGCGCCGTCTCAACGACCACAACCGTGCACGGCACGCCCGCCGCTCTCGCCGCATAAGCAACGCCCTGGCCGGCATTGCCTGCGCTTATTGTCCATACCCCGTGTTTGCGTTCTTCCTCGGAGAGCAACGCCACTGCGTTTGCTGCGCCGCGCAGTTTGTAAGCGTTGATTGGTTGGAGATTCTCCAGCTTCAGCCGAACGTCGGGAAAGTCTGGTCCGAGTTCGAGGCGGATGAGTGGCGTCCGCGTGATGGTGTTTGCGATCCGCTCGCGCGCCTCTTGGATTTCTGACAGTTCAATCGGGCGAACCGGTTCGGGAATCATTGGCTCACTGTAGAGGCTGCGATGCTTGCTGCAATCCTCTGACGACCCCACTGCACATCGGTCGTCATAAAAAGTTTGAACGTTGTCGACACCGTAGATATTTGCGTTGTCCGTCTCTGCTAGTCTCGCGACAGATGGCCAAACGAACAGCACGAAAAAGAAAAACTGCTCTTGTTGCAGCGGCGAAACGACAAAGCGTCATCGCGATTAGCCAAAAAACAAGATTGGAACGAGTCGATCTCGTGATCCTGCTTGGTCTCGCGGTGATGACGGTTGGGATTTACGCGCAAGTAATCGGGCATCAGTTCATCACTCTCGATGACCCCACGTATATCCGGGAAAATCCAATGGTGAATCGCGGTGTTACATCCGCGGGACTTGCCTGGGCGTTCACGACATTTCATGCAGCAAATTGGCATCCGCTCACCTGGATTTCACACATGATCGATTGCCAACTCTTTGGCACGAATGCAGGGCGCCATTTGTTCGTCAATACGCTGATTCATTCGGCAAACACGTTACTGATCTTCTACTTTTTATTCCGAACAACGCACGCTCGCTGGCCGAGCGCGCTGGTCGCCGCGCTTTTTGCGTTGCATCCGCTGCACGTGGAATCGGTAGCGTGGGCGTCTGAACGTAAAGATACCCTTTGCACGTTTTTCGGATTGCTGTCGTTGATCGCTTACGTGCGTTATGCGGAAGCTCGTTCGATTGGCAGATACGCATGGGTCGCCATCACTCTTGCACTTGGACTACTCGCCAAGCCGATGCTGGTAACATGGCCTTTCGTAATGTTGCTGCTCGATTACTGGCCGTTGCGCAGACTGCAGAGATTGGGCGCGAGCGATCAATCGTCACCACTCCGGCAAACTTCTAGTCGAGAAATTGCCGCTGTTTGCCCTCGTAATCGCATCTGTGATTATCACATTCATCGCACAATCTCATGGCGGCGCTGTGCGTACATTCGCCGCTGCGCCTGTTGCGTTTCGATTGTCGAACGCAGTTGTGTCATACGCGAAATACATACTGCTCACGTTCTGGCCGAATAATTTAGCGGTTTATTATCCGCTTCCTTCGACGGGCATACCCGCCTGGCAAGTAATCGGTGCAGCGTTGCTGCTGATTGGAATTACGGCGTCTTTGTCTTTTCGAACGGAGAGACCGGCCGTATCTCATCATCGGCTGGCTTTGGTTTCTCGTAACATTAGTTCCGGTCATAGGATTCGTTCAGGTCGGCGGCCAAATCATGGCGGATCGGTACTTCTATATTCCGTCGATCGGTTTGTTCATCGCACTGGTGTTCGGATTAGCCGATCTCACCAGGAGCTGGCGTGTTGCGCCAGCGCTCAGTGCAGGAATAGCTGCCGGCGTTCTACTAATCCTTGCCACTGTTACGAACGCGCAGATTCAACGCTGGCGCGATAGTTTCACTTTGTTTGAGCACACGCTCGCAGTGACTCCGCCAAATCTCCACATAGAACACAACCTGGGATTGGCCTTGGGCGCCAGCGGCAGATACAATGAGGCCGCGGCGCATTTTGCGAAAGCATTGCAGATCGATCCCAATTTCTATGACGGCCTCGTCGGCATGGGCGTCACTCGTGAGTTCCAAGGGCGGCTGCCGGAAGCCACTGATTACTTCCAAGCTGCAATCCGGTTACAGCCTGACACGCCGACAGCGCACGTGCAATTGGGGCGCGCGTTATGGAAGCAGAACAATGATCAAGCCGCTCTTGAGGAGATCGGCCACGCCTCTCAGCTTGCGCCGAGAGACGCGGATATTCGCGCTGATTTTGCACTCGCGTTGCAGCTGGTGGGCAGAATACCAGAGGCTATCGAGCAATTTCATCAAGCGCTCCGGATGAATCCTGACAACGCCGAAGCTCATGCCAATCTCGGATTGGCGCTGCTCGCCTCCGGAAAACCGCAGGAAAGCATTCCCGAATTTGAAATAGCGCTACGCCTCAAGCCGGAGATGACGGGCGCCGCTGACAATCTCCGCCGTGCACAGGCGCAGTCGGGATCCGAGAGATAATAGCGCTCTGTGTTGATGCAGGCTCATCTAAAAAAGTTTGTCTGAGTCGAGCAGGATTGTCACTGGACCTTCGTTGACTAATTCCACTGACATCATTGCGCCGAAAACTCCTGTAGCAACAGTGACTCCCAAATTGCGGAGCGCTTCCGCAAATTCTTCGTACAGCTTTCTCGCCTGTTCCGCTGACGCTGCGGCAACAAAGCTAGGTCTGCGTTGTCCGCGCGCGTCGCCATAAAGTGTAAATTGAGAGACGACAAGCGCGCTGCCTTTTATATCCAGTAATGAGCGATTCATTTTTTGCTGGTCATCCTCAAAGATTCTTAGGTTTGCGATTTTCTCGGCCAACCCTTTCGCGACAGCAGAGGTGTCATCACGGCCGACGCCAACCAGAATCATGAGACCTGTCGTGATTTCTCCCGTGACGCTACCATTCGCGGTTACACGCGCGCGGCTGACACGCTGGACAACGGCTCGCATTTGTTGACTACAGAGTTTTCTCCAGCAAATCGGCCAGACGCCACCCCGCTTTGTGCAACTCGTCGCGTACAATGCCGGTCGCCCATGCACGATACAACGTTCGATCCGGCGCTGGTTTTTCGATTGCCTCGCCAGTCGCAACGACTCGGTCGCCGTCGAGTAACGGCTTCACATTCCTGAACTCAAGACGCGCATGCGCCTCGCGCGCGATCGGCAGGATTTCGTCCGCCCAAATTTCGGCATAACTTTCGATCGAGGCATTCGATGGCATTCCCCAATTACGAGGTTCATGGGTTGCCAGATCGTGGACGAGTTGTTGCTTGAGAGGACCAATTTCCATGTCGAGTTCCGTTTTCGGCAAAGCACTGGGCACCTGGGGAAACAAAGCGTTGACGGTATCGTAATCCCAAAACCCGTGGAATTTCTTCTTCCGAATACCTCGCCGGCGCGGCGGTTCATCGCTTAGTTCAATCGTAAACGTATTTCCGCCTTCATCCGCCAAGGCTGATTTGTCCTTGTCGGGATCAGTCGCGTGTCCTTGTGCATCGAAATAAGCCGCACCGACATGCAACGGCTGATGAAGATCGGCGACGTAATGCGCCAGGAGAATGATCGCAACAGGTTTTGTGATCTTTCTATCGTTCTGTTCAGGGATTCGCCCTTGCAGTACATCGACGCAGAACGGAATCATGTGCACGACATCCCATTTGCTCCGACCTGCGTGTCCGTCACGATATCGTTGCGCCGGCATCACCGGGACATCAGTATAATGAAACCAGTGATGCGAAGGCGCGGAAGAATTGGCATCGGGGGTTGGCTGGTTCGCCCGCCAGAAATCGCGCAGTTGCCTGTCGATATTCCGGTGCGACGAATAATGAAACGACCGTGGATCGTCGACCCCTTTTTTGTCCCAGCCCCTAATTTCATCTGGAATCACGGCGGCTTTTTCCAAGCTTAATCCATCGAGCAACGCGTAGACCTTTGTGGCTGTCGCTGTATTCGCCAGGCGCTCATCTGCAATCGCACCGACGATCTGATGTCCCAGCGGTCCGTAAGCAAGAATCGAAGCGGGAAACGTGACGACAGCGAAAGCAACTAGAAATCCGTGACGAGTGAAATTCATCGATGTGCTGCCACGATCAGAACTTCAGCGACGCATCGAGAAAATGGTATTGCCATGCAAATACTCCGAATGCGATTCCACCAAGCGCTAAAAGAATTGCGTGAGCGCGAAACCAAAGTCCGTGCCCCGGCAGTCTGACAAAGCGAACCGCGGTAATAATCAAAAGAAAGACACCGGCCAGCAAGACCCAGCCAATGACATGGAACGCCTGCAGCCAGGGATTGATTGCGTCACCGAGAATCACGATGTGCTCCAATCCCTGACTAAGCACAACGATTGGCGTGAGAATGAAAACCACTTCGGCGAGGCAAACAATTCGTGAGAGAAAATATAGAACGCGATCACTTTTGGTACTAAAGAGCGGGCGCTGGTATCGTTTGCGGATTATCACCGCGACGGGCCACAGCAACACGGTGACGAGCGCGAGCAGCAAACTTCCACCGATCAGCAAACCAATAAAAACTTTGCTTGCGTACCACGGAACGCGTTGTCCTTCGTAGATCGCAGGGAAGGGGAGCATTTCGGTGACAGCGCCGGACGCATCGCGGCGAAAGCCAATTCTTTCCAAGCCGTCTATTTCTTGATAAACGAGCGGAGCGATCTCGCGCCATCGCCGCAGTTCTCCACTCTGGTTTTTCATTCCTTCAATTTGAAGAACGCCTTCCTTGTCGCTTCTGACGCCAAACTGACTGGCCAACGCGACAATTTTCAGCAGCGTCGTTTCTCCACGTCGCGTTCCATCATAAAGACCACTGACCGCGTGCCCATCTGATTTCGCGGTGTTTGGAACATTGGCCTTCGATTCGTTTGCAGCAGGGAAATAGCGATTCACAAGCGTCCGCCAGACTTCGCCGCGGCCGCCACCAATGGGCTTACCGAGGCTGTTGTAGGAGAGGAAATAGCCAAAGTGCGCTTCGGGAATTAGGATCATGTCGCTATGGAAATAAACTGTGTCACCGCCGTGAGCGATGATGCGAACAGGATCGATGAGATATTCCATGAACGTGATGCCGAGCCCCGGGAGCATCGGGTGAAATTCAAATTGCCGGGTCTCCATTTGCTGCACGGTCTCTGGTTTTAAAATCGACACACCGTCGACCGCGCCACCCTGCAGAAAGGCGAGCATGAACCGCGTCATGTCAGCAGCTGTTGTGGTGAGTGCTCCAGCGGGCGCCGCTTGGACCCATTCGAAATCGCGCGGTTTCTTCGACGCGCTGAGATAAGCTTTCGACATTTGCGGCGCGAGCTGAGGCGGCAACGGCTGATCGAACGTCGAATTGTTCATCCCCAGCGGTTTCAAAATGTGATTCTCGATGTAACGCTCGAATTTTTCGCCGCTCACACGCTCGACGATGTATCCGGCAAGCGTGAATCCGTAATTGGAATAAGACGGAATTTTACCCGGCGGGAAAATGCGAGCGGGCATTTCGTTCACCAGATACGTACGCAACGGTTTGATGTCGCTTTCATGCGCGACGAAAAGATTCTTCAATGTTTCTTCGAAGCCGGCCGTGTGAGTGAGCAATTGCCGCAGCGTGACAGGCTCCGAATAAGTTTTTGGAATCGGAAACTCGAGGTAGTCGTTGACGTCACGATCGAGATCGAGCTTTCCTTGCTCGACCAACTGCATTACGGCAGTGGCAGTGAATAGTTTCGAGATCGAACCTGGACGAAACAACGTCTGATCAGGAAGCACCGGCTTCTTCTCATCGACGTCGGCGTAGCCGTAGCCCTTTTGAAATAACACCTGACCGTCTTTCACCACTGACACGACTGCTCCTGCGATATTTCGATTTCGCAATTGTGAAGGAATCAGCGCATCAAGAAATGTTTCGAAATCGGCTTTGGTCAATTCGGTTACGGGACTCGTCTTCGGCGCAACCGCAGAAACTTCCGACCGCGGCGGCGGCGATGGCGCTGATATTAAAGGCGACGGCGCAGGTCCTTGAGCACTGGCAACGCCAATCGCAATCGCGTTGACAAGCGCTAATACCGCAAATTGTCCGCGGGGCGAAAATTCAGGCTGCATATGGCAGCGCAGTCTGCCAGTTCCGTTCAGCGGGTGACAAGCCTACGCTTTGCCACAAATCCGCGAGCGAATTTCTTCGATCCGTTTTTGCAGTTTAGGAAAATGCGAGCCCGGCCAGTAGATCTGTTCGCAGTCAGGACAGCGACGGAACTGGTCGTAATAGATTTTGGTGAGCGGCTCGAGTTTATCGATTACGTCAGCCTTGGCTGCCTCTTCCAATCGTGCGTTACATCGCAGGCACCGCGTGAAAGGTGCGATCAATTCCGAAAGATCAAAACGGCGGACAACTTCGACGGTCTGTTCGTCGGGATTTTGGGAGCGTGGCCAATATCCGTGGCGAACGATCCCGTGCATGAGTAGACGCCGATCACGCGTTAAGAGGGCTCGATTTTCGCGGGCCATAATATCGAGCAATTGGCGGTCATCAGCATTTTTGGGGTAGGCGACATCGAATCCGAGCAACCGAAGATTGCGCGTGAGACTCCCCAGATGTCCATCAGCAACAAAAGAGTCAATACCAACCATTTGTAATCGTTTCTCCGTGTGATCCGTGTCCCTATTTTGAACCGGAAAAACCTCCACTTCTGCGTCGTCGGCCACCGTATGATCAAAATCGACTGGCTGCCTATCGACCACGATTAAGTCAACTTCCGGGTGCGGAACGCCACACGATTCAATCACATCTTTTATGGATGTCTTTTCAGCGAGTCCCCGCTCGATTACCGCGTCACTGGGTCTTGACCCGAGAAACACATGCAGGTCGCCGTGAAAGCGAAGCCGGACCTTGAACGGCTTCACTTCAATTTATGATTCGCGCGTTGGCATATGCGTACTCAAAGGCAGTCGCGCGCGGACGACCCTGGAGCTTGCCGGGCCCGAGCGGTTCATCTTCGCCGAAATAACAATCGATTTGCCATCGCCGCAGACCGCCGCCGGTATCCATGATCTTCCAGCGATTGCTTCCGAAGATGTTTTGAAGTTCCGGGGACGTCGTTTCTATAACCGCTCCGCGACGCAAGCCACCGTGCCCTCCCACCATCGCCGCCGAATAACGCGGCACGAGAACACCGCCTCCACATGTTGCATTTGAGGCAAACGCGTACGAACCGCCGTCGTTGTAGCGAATGTAATATCGCCCTCGACTGGCGTATTAATTCGGCCAAAGCCTTCCTTTTTTACGGAGCGCAGAAAATCGCGCGGATATTTTCGGCCGTGCAACCCAGACTTCGTAACCGGCGTCGCGTCAAAGCCGCGCTCGAAAGTAAAACCTGATTCTTTCGGCGTGTAATAAATGGTGCACACAACGAAGTATTCACCGTTGTGTCCCTGCGGACGTCGCTCCAGTTTGTCGTTCTCATACGCGAGTCGCTGCACAACTTCCGGCCATGGGATCTCAGCGTTAGTGTGCGGCGCAGTCCAGCGTAAAACTTGCGCGATCAATATTGCGACCGGCATTCGTCGGCGTGCAAGCAAGCTCATCCCAAACACATCATTTCATTTTGTCATTCTGAGCGAAGCGCAAGAATCTGATTTAATTCTGGATCCGATCGCCGAACAAATACGGAGATGTTTCGCTTCGCTCAACATGACAGTGCTTATGGTGTTTTAAACGAATTTACCTCCCGCCACGGAACTGTGGCGAACCGGTGAAATTTTATTGACGCTGTGCTTTCGCTCACGAAGCGTCGAAAAATTTTCTCACCGGGCCGCCCAATAATATTTCGATCGGCAATTTTTCTTTTTCATATTCGTAAGGCGGTTGCTTCCATTCGAATTGATCTGGATACAAACTCCGAATGGCTCGGATGATTTCAATGCCTGTTTTAAACGGACGGAAACTGTTTCGATCGACAACGTGAAGCTGCGCGCCGCCGCAAAGTTGACCGGCAAATTTTTGGAAGGTTGGCTGGAAATAATTCTCGCGAAAGAAAACGCCGGGCAGCTTTAAGCTCGTTTAGCTCGGTGCAAAGTTTCTCCGCATCGATAAACGGTGCGCCGAAGATTTCGAATGGTCGCGTCGTGCCGCGTCCCTCGGAAATATTCGTGCCTTCGAACAGACACATGCCAGGATAAACTGTGGCGGTGTCGAGCGTCGGCATGTTGGGGGACGGCATGACCCATGACAGACCTGTTTGGTCAAACCACATCGCACGGTCCCAGTTTTGCATCGGCAGGACGAACAGTTCCCCGTCGCGAAATGCTTCGTCACGGAATTGCTGCGCCAGTTCGCCAATTGTGCGGCCGTGCCGAATGGGAATGGGATGCATGCCAACGAAGGACTTATAATCGGCATCGAGTATCGGCCCTTCAATCGTTAGGCCGTTAATCGGGTTTGGCCGATCTAATACAATGATTGCGACGCCGCGTCTCTCGCAAGCGCGCATGCAGAGATACATCGTCCAAATAAAAGTGTAATAACGCGACCCGACATCCTGCAGATCGACCAATAAAACATCCAGGCCTTCCAGCATTTCTGCCGTCGGTTCGCGATGGTCGCCGTAAAGGCTGTAAACCGGGATGTGCAAACGCGGATGCTCGTAACTATTCCATTCCACCATGTTGTCCTGCGTCTGGCCCAGAAATCCGTGTTGCGGCCCGAAAAACGCGCCGAGCCGAAACAAATCGCCACTGTGTCGCTCCAGGATTCGCGACGCGTGTTCAAGCTTTGAGGAAACCGATGCCGGATGAATGAGCGCGCCGATACGCGCGCCGCGAAACTTGTTAGGCCAAAGTTCTGGTAAGTAGTCAAGCGGCAAGTTGGACGGGCACAACGCTCTTTTAGCACAACCCCTGGATTCGCACGAGGCCCGGGTAGGGGCGATTGGCCTCAATCGCCCGGCGCTATTGTTCTTGCGCTGAAGGCGGGCGGTTCAGTGAACCGCCGCTACCTATTCGGCGCAGTGCAATCGTGACGAGGATCGTGAACAGCGTGATTGCTGAGCACGCTTTGGCGAATAGCTCGCCATGCCGGACATAGAACGTCAGTTCTTGCTCGGTCGGGACTTTGATCTCGCCAGCAAGCACGCCCTCAGTAAACGTGCTGCCCGTTTCATCCCGGAGCAGCTGAGTAACTCGGCCAAATTGGTTGATGAAACAGGTCACACCGGTATTTGCGGCGCGAATCATTGGCCGACGGGTTTCTACGCAGCGAAAGATTGCATTCGCCAGGTGCTGATGCGATCCAGCGGACCTCTTAAACCACCCATCATTCGTCACATCTACGAGCAGATTCGCACCGGGAGTTGTCTCGTTAGGCAGGATGAATTGCCTGGTGAGCTCGCCAATCGTGTCTTCGAAACAGATCAACGGCGCGACATGGATCTCGGTATCAGTCAGAGTAAACACTGTGTATTCTTTTCCTTCTTTGAAATCGCCGGGTACCTGATCGCCTACAATCTGCGCAAGCAGCGGCACTGTATGGCGACCCGGAATGTATTCGCCAAAAGGCACCAGATGGATTTTCCGATACATCTGCATGTGTTCGCCGCCATCGGAAACAAGCAACGCCGCGTTGTAAATGTCTCGCTTGTCTATATCGATTGTTCCTAACAAAAGGTCAGTGTCTGCCGACGCCGCCAGATCCATGACGAATTTGTAGCTGTCCTGGTCTGCGAGAACTGGCCCGGGCATCGAGCTCTCCGGCCAAACCAACAAATCAGGTGGTGGATTTGAGCGCAGCGCAATTTCGCTCAATCGCCCGAATTGATCGAAAATTCTGCTGGTGAACTGCGGATCGAACTTTTGAGTTTGCGGAACGTTCGACTGCACCGCGGCAACGCGAATGGTTTTCGTCGGCGGCGAAACCTGAGTCGCGCGCAGCCCGAAAATCAAAATGCCTACGATCGCCGCCATTGTGACGGTGAAATCAAAATGCGGTCGCATCACGCGTGTGCGCGCTTCGACAATCAGGCGATACGCGGTCGTGAGAACGATCACGTTGGCAAACGCAACCACGAACGACAACCCTGCAACACCGGTGAGCTCGGTGATTTGAATCAAGGGCCAATAATCGTGTAGTGCGACACCGAGGTCATTCCAGCCAAAGCCGGAGAAAACCCAGCCGCGCAACCATTCAAGCGTGGTCCATGCCGCCGCGAGAACTAAAGCAAGTCGCAGATTGTTTGTCGATTTTATCCACGGCGATGGTGTGGGAGCCGATGTGGTTCGGGCTTGGGCGAGCATCTGGCCCCATTTGCTTGCGCCAGGTGATTGCCTCTTGCCCGGTCGCGGACGCAGCAGACCGCAAAACCATCCCCAGATCGCGAAATAAATCGCCATATAAAACTGAAGGACAAACCAGCCGAGAACTGTGACCGTCGTGAGCCACGAGAATACGACCCAGAAGAATGTGAGGCCGGCGACGTAACCGAGAAGCAAGTTTCGAAGCCACGCATGACGTGACTCCGCGCCGGAAAACCAAATTGCGGCGATTAGCGGGGTCAGCGCGATCCAGCAGAACCACGTCAGGTTGAACGGCGCAAAACAAGCCGCGTAAAGAAGGCCGCTACAGATCGCAGCCAGCCACGGCCAAAGCTTTGTGATTCTTTTCATTGGCTCTGCTGTTTCCAAATCCAAAGCGCCAACATTCAAGGAGCGATGGCTTGGGTAGCCGTCGATTTCACATTGACGGCTGCGGGAGCCGTCACTCCGTATCAGCTTCTGTCATTCCGAGCGAAGTCGAGGAATCTCTGACTGTTTCCTAGCGGCGGCATGCAAAGCAATGATCCGAGATGTTTCGCTTCGCTCAACATGACATTTACGTTGTAACCCGCGACTCGGCACCTGTTCGCAGCCACTTCCAGAGATCCTCCAGGTGCTTCTCAACTTCCGCTTTGATTCGGTCGAGATCTGCGTCGGTGAGTTTTTCACTTTGCGGCCGGCGGCGCGCAAAAAGGTAATACTTTATTTTTGGCTCTGTGCCAGACGGGCGCACGGCGATGCGCGTGCCGTCTTCCAGCTCAAGCATCAACATTTTCGTTTTTGGAATCAGATCGCCTTCGACATCTCTGATCTCATCCGTCTCGAAATTTTTAAAGTTCGCTACCTTCAGGCGGTTTATTTCGCGAACCGGATTCGTCGTGTATGACTTCATCAGACTGGCGATCTTGTTTGCGCCCTCTGCGCCCTCGAAAACAAGCGAACTGCTTTTCTCCGCAAAATAACCGAACTGCGAATAAATTTCGTCGAGTAACTGATCGACCGTTTGTCCGCGCGATTTTGCGTAAGCCGCAACTTCACAAAACATGATTACTGCTCCGTTCCCGTCCTTGTCGCGAACAAAATCAGCGCCGCTGTAACCGTAGCTTTCTTCGCCGCCGAAAACGTAAAACGAAGAGTATGCCAGCCGAAGCCGCCGCGATTCGCTCTCAGCAAGATCGGCATAACTCCGTCGCAGCTGTTCGGGAATCTCACGCTCGTAATTCGCCAGCTTCGCGCCGATGTACTTAAAACCAGTCAACGTCTCCACACAGCGCACGCCGTAATGATCGGCGATCGCGTTTTGCAGATCAGTGGTGACGAAAGTTTTGATGATCACGGCGCGCGCTGCGTTTGTCTTGTTTAGCACTCCTTTGTCGAACAATGTCTTGATTCGATACCACGCCAGCAGCGAACCGATTTGGTTTCCGGTCAGCAATTTCATTTTGCCTTCCCTGGTTCGAACGGCCGCTCCCATGCGATCGCAGTCGGGATCCGTAGCAGCCACCATGTCGGCGTTCTCTTTTTCGGCAAGATTGATCGCCATGGTTAGCGCTTCGCCGTATTCCGGGTTCGGTGATTTCACCGTTGGAAACCGGCCGTCGAAACAATCCTGCTCCGGCACGACTTTGAAATTGAAGCCGAGCCGGTTCAGCATTGGTTTGATAATTACGCTGCCGGTTCCGTGCAATGGCGTGTAAACAATCCGCAGCGATTTCGCCTCGCGAATCATTCTCGGATCGAGGATCAACGTTTCGAGCCGGTGCATGTAAGCCTGGTCGATATTCTTTCCGATAACAGTCACTTTTCCTTGTTGCTCTCTAGGAAGCGGCGTGAACGACTCGGTGGTGATCGCGTTCACTTTGGCGATGATCTCGCTGGCGTGCGGGTCGATGACCTGCGCGCCGTCATCGAAATAAACTTTGTAACCATTGTCGTGGGGCGGGTTGTGACTTGCGGTGATTACGATCCCTGCGTTCGCGCGCAAATAACGAACTGCAAACGAAAGCTCAGGGACAGAACGTGGACCATCGAACACAAAAGCGTCGCAACCATTTTCGGCTGCGAGTCTCGCCGCCAACTGCGCGAATTCTTTCGAGAAGAACCGCGGATCATACGCGATCACGAGTTTTGGCTTCGTCGAAATTCCCTCGCGCCGGCTCCACTCCTGCAGGTAAGCAACAAGTCCGCGGGTTGCGCGGTTGATGTTAAAGAAATTCATCGCATTCGTGCCAACGCACGGGAATTCCGGTCGCTCGCCTTCCCGCGCATTCCCGCGTTCCGTGGTCGTTACGATTTTCCCGATAGTGCGTCCGCGCAGCCCACCCGTACCAAACGCAAGTGTCTGGTAAAACCGGTCGTTTAGTTCCTGCCACTCAGCGGCATGGACGAGTTCCTTGACCGATCGAAAATAAACCTCGGACCCCGCACCTTCCAGTAGTGTCCGGATATTCTTTGCCGATGATTCAATCAGTTTCCCGTCGGCAACGGCCTGTTTGATCCTCGCATTTAGGTCTGCAAGATCAGTTGTCATTTCCGGCAACTGTTCCGTGATGGATTGGCTTTGCAAGCACTCTATGACTCGACCGGAAATCCCTTGCGTCATTTATTTCGGCTCACTATGACGCTGCAAAAGAATTGAATGATGAAACGTTTTATCTCGCACCTAGCCACCAACATCGCTCGCTGACTCGCTTTATGACACTATCAGGCATCCGTTCGCCTCTCGAATTTCGCGTGTTCCACATTAATGGCATTGCGCTACACGTCGTTCTTGCCGGGCCTGCAAGCGGTAAACCTTTAGTATTCCTCCACGGTTTTCCCGAGTTCTGGTTCGCGTGGCGGCACCAAATTGATCACTTCGTCTCCTCTGGATATCAGCTGATCATACCAGACCAACGAGGTTACAACTTGAGTGACAAGCCTGCAGGCATTGCTAGCTATTCCATTGACATGCTCACTAAAGATATCGTCGGCGTTTTGGATACCGTGACGGATTCAAAAGCGTTCGTGGTCGGGCACGACTGGGGAGCTGTCGTTACTTGGTACCTGGCTGCCCGATATTCGGAAAGGATTAGCCGCACCGCGATGTTGAGCATTCCTCATCCCCGCGTTTTCATTAAGAACCTCATGAAAAATCCCGCGCAACTCCGAAGGAGCTGGTATTTATTCTTCTTTCAGCTTCCTTGGCTACCCGAATTCGTTCTCCGTAGGCGAGATTGGGCGCTGCTGGTTCGGGCGCTGAGGGATACTTCACCTCTTGGGGTCTTCTCTGACGCTGATCTGGTCCAGTATAAGGAGTCGTGGTCCAGGACAGGCGCGCTGACAGCTATGCTTAACTGGTATAGAGCGGCCCTATTGCGTCCGTCGAAATTGGCGTTGGATCCCAAAGCTTCGCGAGTCAAAGTACCGGCCCTTCTGATTTGGGGAAGAAACGACCAGTTCGCGGCTGAAGCAATGGCCAGAGAAAGTCTTCATTACTGTGACGATGGACATCTTGAAATCTTTGAGACTGCGACCCATTGGATCCAACACGAAGAGCCCGCACAGGTTAATACCTTGCTATCCGAATTTTTTGCCTAATTTTGGATGTCCATAACGAGGAAGTAGCTAGAACGGTGCAAATTCAAAGACAAAACGGAAATGTGGTTTGAGCTCATTATTGCCGTCATGTTACTGGTCTTGTATGCGGCCTTCTGGGCGTGGCATTCTCAAGGAGCGGGCAAGCTTACTCAAGCGGAGATCGATCAATACGTAGCGATCATTGAAAAGTTACCGCTTCCTGAGAAGGCGGTTGAGGCATTCGTTGCCCGTCTCCGCCCATGGGCCGAGGCAGACGATGGCAAGCCGGTCTACATGTTTAACCTCATCCATTTCTTCCCTCAGCTACAGCCGTTTCCCGGCGCGCCGGATTTCAAGGGAACTCCCGAACAGGCTAACGCACGCTATGAAAAGAGCCTGATATGGCTTTGGTTAAGTCACGCATCTTATCCGACGTTCATCGGAGCTCCCCAAGCCAGAAGCAACCTGATCAACATGCAGCCTGAGAGAACTTGGAGCAATATAACTGTGGTGCGCTATCCTAGCCGGCGCACGTTCTTGAAACTGATTTCCCACCCTGCCTATGCGCCTCTGGCGCCTTACAAATTCATAGGCGTCGAGCTTGACTTGGTGCCGGTTTCTCGCGGCACGATCGTACCCGATCTTCGCTGGTTGGTAGGCGGCGGGTTTGCAATCGTTTTCCTTCTGGTCGCGTGGGGACGCGCCGTTCTGTTCGGGTGACCAGGTGGGCTTTCTAACCCAGCGCGCGCGCAGCAAGGGCGACCCACACCACGTGTCAGGAATTACGTGATGACACTGCCAAGTAGCGGTGATACACGAGCGTTGCAGCCGCAATATCTTCCACGGCCATGCCTAACGATTTAAAGATGGTCGTTTCGTTTGCACGCGCTGGAATTTTGCCAGCCAAGGCTTCGCCTAGCTCCGCATGGATCTTTGCCCCGGAAAGAATCACGTCACCCGACTCACTCAGTGCGCCCTCGCGCGAATCGACGAAGACGAGATTTTTTTGCATTGCTTGATCGTCGAGCTCGCGCCAGTCCGGCCGACACGCACCGATTGCATTCACATGACAGCCGGGTTTCAGCCAGTCTCCGTTCAGGACCGGCGTTTTCGAACTGGTCACAGTCACGATCACATCCGCGTCGCGCACCGCTTTTTCAGCCGACATTGCCGTGGCGCCAACTTCCTGAGCAAACCGTGTTGCGTGTTCAAGGTTAGGACTCCAGACGCGAATCTCCTCGAATGGCCTAACGAGGCGTAGCGCTTCAACATGGCTACGCGCTTGCACGCCGCTGCCGAGAATCGCGAGGATTTTAGCATCAGGCGATGCGAGTAGTTTCGTCGCCGCGGCAGACACAGCGGCGGTTCTCATCTCGGTAATCAATCGTCCGTCCATTATTGCGAGTGGCGTTCCCGTTTGTGGATCGACTAGAAAAATCATCGCCATGTGCGTCGGGATTCCGCGCTTCGCGTTCGATGGGTAGAACGTTACGGCTTTCAATCCGAGTCCATCCGGCGTGAGCGCCGGCATCAAGCCGAAGAATCCTCCGGGCGGGTCAATTGATATGATCGAGCGAACGGGCTGCGTCACTTTGCCGGTTGAAAAATCGATCAACGCTTTCTCCATTGCTGGAATCAAGTCGGTCATTCGCAGATGTTTTCGAACTTGTTCTTCGTTCAGAAAAAGCGGCTGATCAGTTTTCATTCGTAACCACGGATTGCACGAATGACACGGATGAAAAGAACGATCTTAATAAACGCCGTTTTCTATGCATCGGCGCGTACAGAGTCCTGTCATGTTGAGCGAAGCGAAACATCTCTCGCTATTTCTGCCCGCCGTTTGCTCCAGAAATGATCAGAGATTCTTCGCTCCGCTTAGAATGACATTGTGAGTTGAGTTCTTATCCGTGCTATCCGTGTCATCCGTGGTTGAAAGACTGCAAACACGTTGTGTGATCGCTGGCGGTGGACCAGCGGGAATCATGGCGGGCTACCTGCTCGCGCGCTCGGGTGTGCCTGTTATCGTCTTGGAAAAGCACGCCGATTTCTTTCGCGATTTTCGCGGCGACACCATTCACCCGTCTACCCTCGAGTTGATGGACGAGCTTGGGTTGCTTGACGAGTTTCTAAAGCAGCCGCATCAGGAAGTGCACGAACTGCGCGCAGTCATCAATGGTCAGACTGTGCCCATTGCCGATTTCACGAAGCTACCCACGCGCTGCAAATTCATCGCTTTCATGCCGCAGTGGGATTTTCTCAATTTCCTTTCCACGCACGCAAAACAATTCCCGGGTTTCCAATTGCTGATGGAGCACGAAGTAGTTGATCTGACATTCGATCGACAGCGCGTGACAGGCGTGCGCGCCAAAAGTTCGCAGGGCGAATTGGAAATTCGCGCCGACCTGATCATCGGCGCAGACGGAAGGCATTCGATCATTCAGGCGCGATCGGGGCTGGAGCGACAAGAGTTCGGCGTCGCGATCGACGTGCTCTGGATGGGGATCTCAAAGAAGGAGGAGGATCCTCAGCAATCACTCGGCTTTTTTCAACAAGGCAAATTGCTCGTATTACTCGACCGCGGTGATTACTGGCAGTGCGGCTTTGTAATCCCGAAGGGCGGCTTCGAAGACATTAAAGCACGCGGTCTGCGGCAACTTCAAAACGACATCGTCAGCTTTGCCGGATTTCTGCGCGACCGCGTCGCAGAGCTTGATGATTGGGCCAAAATCAAATTACTGACGGTGCAAATCAATCGCCTGCGCGATTGGTGCTGCGACGGACTGCTTTGCATCGGCGATTCTGCGCACGCAATGTCGCCGGCGGGCGGTGTAGGCATCAATCTCGCTATTCAGGATGCCGTCGCGACTGCCAATTTGTTGGCCGAAAAATTACGAACCGGTCCGGTTTCTGTAGACGATCTGCGCAAAGTGCAGGCACGCCGCGAATGGCCGACGCGGCTCATTCAAGCAATGCAGGTTTTCATTCATCGTCGCGTGGTTACTGGCCGGGCGTCCGATGGCAAGCAGTCGTTGCCCTTTTTCTTTCGCTTGCTGAAATGGTTCCCGATCCTGCGACAGATTCCCGCCCGGTTCATCGGAATCGGACCGCGTCCGGAGCACTTTCACAGTCCGACGGCTCGAGAATCACATTGACACTTTCGACGTCATCGACGCCTTTTTCGGATGGTCGAACTAGTCGGATCAGTCAACCTGGATACGATCCGCGCAGCGCATGAACGGATTCGCCCATACATTCATCGCACACCGGTCCTGACGAATTCTTGGCTGAATGACGCGTGCAGGGCGTCCCTGTTTTTTAAGTGCGAAAATTTTCAGAAGGTCGGTGCCTTCAAGGCACGAGGTGCAACTAATGCCGTTTTTGCGCTTGATGACGAAACTGCGCGGCGCGGCGTGGCAACGCATTCTTCTGGTAACCACGGTGCTGCGGTGGCGCGTGCGGCGAAATTGCGCGGAATCCCGGCGCATATCGTGATGCCGTCAAATTCCGCGAAAGTGAAGATCCGCGCAGTCGAGAGTTACAGTGCGCAGGTTGCCTTTTGCGAACCAACAGAGGAGTCGCGTGAAATTAAATGCGCAGAGGTGATCAACCAAACCGGCGCAACGTTGATTCATTCATTTGAAAACGAGTACGTGATAGCGGGGCAGGGGACAGCAGCAATGGAACTGCTGGAGGATATTCCCAATCTTGATGTGATTATGTGTCCGGTCGGCGGTGGCGGTCTGTTGTCGGGCACAGCAATCGCCGCGAAATCAATGCGGCCACAGATCAAAGTGATCGCTGTCGAGCCTGAAAATGCGGATGATGCGGCGCAATCGTTTCGGGCAGGACGCCGGCTTGTGACTGAAAAGAAGTTCACCATCGCCGATGGCCTGCGCACAAATATCGGCGAACCAAACTTTGCGATCATTCATCAATACGTGGACGACATCGTGACTGTAAGCGAGGAAAGCATCATTTCGGCGATGCGCACGATTTGGGAGACGATGAAGATCGTGATCGAGCCATCATCGGCAGTTCCCTATGCGGCGATCGCCGAGCGTATAATCGACCTCGAGACGAAACGTGTCGGAATTATTCTCACAGGCGGCAACGTCGATCTGGATACGTTGCCGTGGACAGTCACACACTAGGGATATTGTTCGGCGCCAAAGGCGCGATCTCACGTTAGCCCGGGGCATGGCCCCGGGTATTGGTTGGCGAGTGAACAAGCGCGGAAGGCGCGACTCATGCGACTCTGCACTGGGCCGGCGTTGAATCGCGCTTTCAGCGCTGGCCTTTCGGTCTCTTTACGAATCCTGACGCCTCGCGTCAGGCAAAAATTGAATTCAGCGCCTTTGGCGCTACCAGAACATGTTTTTAAACCTCGGTCGCAGCCCAGAACTTTGCGAAAGCGCGTGGCCAACTTCGGGCGGTAACACTGTCTCGCGCTGAGTTCGCCATGCGCTCCCGCAGTGGTTGATCGGTCACAAGAGTTCGAATTGCCTCGGTGAAGTCTTGGACATTATGCGACCTGGTGATTAGACCGTTTGCCTTGTGCGCCACTAATTCTTTTGGGCCGCCTGAATCGGAAACGACAACCGGCAATCCGGAAGCCTGTGCTTCGAGAATTACGTTACCGAAAGTGTCGGTGGTGCTGGGAAAAACAAAAATATCTGACGATGCATATGCGGCAGCCAATTCTGTGCCTCTGAGATAACCGGTAAAAAACGCGTCGGGCAAAGAGTTCGCGAGCGCTTCGGAATATGGGCCATGACCGACTACAAAAAGTCGAACCGGCAATCCTTCTTTGCGCAGACGTCGATAAGCGTCGGCCAAAACATCGAGGTCTTTTTCTCGCGAAATGCGGCCGACGTAGAGCAGGCGAACCTCTCCGTTCGACGCTCCGAATTTTTCAAAAAACTCGGAATCACGTCGACCCGGGTGGAACAATTCAGTGTCGAGGCCGCGCGGCAAAATTTTCAGTTTTGCCGGATCGAATCCGCGTTTGATCCAGCTTTGCTTGTACTCTTCGGAATTAACGAAAACGGTGTCGACCTGCCCGTAGAACCAATGCATGTATCCCCAAGCCACGCTTTCAAGAAAACTATCTTCGGTCAGAATGCGGATGTACTGGGGAAAATCGGTGTGATAAATGCCGCTGGTTTGCAAGTTGAGCATTTTCGCCGCGAGCAGCGCGGTTAAACCTACCGGACCGGGCGTGCTGATGATGATCTCAGTGAATCGTTCCCGCTGGACGTAATCCAGCATCTGCAGAATCGGCGGGAAACTCAGTTTCTGCAGTTCGTATTCCGGTAACTCGAATTCGCCGATGGGCGGGAAATTTTTGATTGGGATATCGGAGAGTTCAAGGTCGCTTCGTGAAGCCACGACGACCAGGTCCTTTCCCGCAGCGGCTCCGGCGGCGGTCATTTTGCGAATCGTCGTCGCTACACCATTCACATCTTCCAAGGTATCGGTGAACCACGCGCGTTTGTGATTTTGTAACGCAACGGGAATTTCGCCCGTCAATTCTTTGAACAATTTCCGCAGCCATTTGCGCGAGGGCGCCTGGCTGTGAAAGCCGTAGATGTACGGCGTCAGAATCACGAGGATCGGAGCAATCGCGCTTAGAGCCTGCACGCTCTCCACCATGTTGCCGCTGCTGAGTTGCTGGACAAACTTGTTGAAGAAGCGAAACGCGAACTGTTCCGCGACCATGTTCGCCATGAGAAACGTGCGGCGTTCGGGTTCGCTGACCTTATCCAATTGCGCCGCCAGTTTCGCCTTAACCTCTGGCAACGCGAAATAACCGGAAAGCTCTTTCCAAAGCGAAACGTTTGCTGGTTTGGCGAAATCGAAAATCTTCCCGGATAGAACACCTTGCACGATGAATTCCGTTTTCTCTTTCAGTGTGAACTCCGTCGGGGCTCGGCCCTCCATGAAACGCGAAAACATTTTCTCCAACAGCGCACCACTGGGCCCCAGCTTTTCGTGGAAACGGTCCTGGATGAAACATGCGACAGTGTTGTAGAAGCCATGCGACAGAATTAGTGGCGTCCCGCCCTGGCCATGTGCTGTGCAATTACCATTCCGGACCGATTTCAGAAATTCGTCGGCAGATTTCGCAGCAGGCGTTTCTGTGAAAGCAGACGCAGCAAACTGCCCTCCATGGTCATCAGAGCCGCCCACCAGGATTTTTTTCCAAGGCTCCGCGTGCGTAGGCGCCACGCCGTGACGATTTGCAAACACCTCGATCAGCTCTGGCGTTAATTGCTTGAAGAGAGTCTGTGCGAGATCGCTCAGAAGCGCGTCGCGCAAACCGTTGATCCCCTCAAAATGTTTGAACAGAAGAATGAGCTGCTCGAGGTGCATTGCCTCGAGTTTGCCGTTCACGCTGTACAAGGGGTGCGCCACAGCGTGAGCGATTTGCGCACGCTGGAGGTACCGCTGCAGATCGAAAATGTTTTCGCGGGCGCCTTCGATGTCGCGATGCTGCTGTTCCGAAATGCCCCACACCAAAATGTGCAGCTTGCAGGCGTCGTGCGGAAAATAAGTAGTAACCTGTTCGCTGATGAAGGTCCGACGCAGGTGCGCAATCTCCAGGCAGCCATCGATGGAGTCGTGATCGGTGATGGTGACGTAATCCATCCCACGTTTACGCAGCTGTTCGTGCAACTGCTTTGGATCGGAATAGCTGTCGGGAAAATCGAATCGGCGGAAAAGCCATTCCTCTGAGCGCGCACTATGGCGCGAGTGAATATGTAAATCGCACCTGCTCACTTTACATTCCCCGCTTCAGTCTTTGTTCAGCGATCCAATCTTGGTATGTCGTAGCCGTTCGCGTACTTTTCGTTGCGGCGATGAACCCCAGAATCTGTTTCCAAATGGTTGGCTGGGAATAATCGGGCGGATGAATGCTTATGCGCAAGAGCGGCTTGTTTCTCATCAACCGGAACAATGCCGCATTCCAATTGCGACTGAGGGCGCGCCGCCAGGTATTGTGAACACTGTAGACAAGCGTTCTCGCCTGAAAGATCGATTGTGAGCGGAGATCGCACACACTGCGCAGGCGCGTTGTGTATTCCAATTCCGCATCGCGAACCGCTTGCTCTGCTTCATTTCCCAGCAACCACGCCGGCGCGATGAAACCGCGTGGCTTGAGTCCAAACGCACGGAATTGATCTCGTGCTGTGGTGATGCGCCTCAGAGATTCCTCGTAACCTAAATCGTAAAATTCGCCTTCGTTCTGGGTGTAAAATCTCGTCATGAATTTGTCGCGCAACGTTTCTTTTCCTTGGGGTGGGCGCTCGTGAAAAAAACCGTGGATCACCATTTCGTGCCCGTCCGCTTCCAACGCTCGGAGCCAATTCACGAATTCGCGGTGCTTGGCGAAGGGTTCCTCGTGGTGATAATTCGGCACCACAAGAATCGAACAAACGCGTACCCCGTGCGCGCTCAATTCCGAAATAATCGTGCTTGCGACTTGCTGAGTACAAGGGGCGACATCGTGCAGAGACACGACGACCGAATCAGTGGTGGCGCGCGCGGTGGCAACGAGCGGAAGGAACTCCGTTGCCGCAATTGTACTCATATCGCAAATGTTCTGTGTTCGAGCAGCTTTGAACAAGGCAAAAAGGTACCCACGGAACCACGGCTTCCCAGCCGTCGGGCGCCCATGGACGGCTAGGAAGCCGTCCCTCCTTGGTGGCCCATGTTTACGATTTCGCGAAACTCCGCCTCGGCCAAAGGCATGACTGATAAACGCGATTGACGAATTAACGGAATTCCTTTCAAGCGCGAATTGCTCTTGATCTCGCGAAGTGTAACAGGACGTCGCAGCGGTTTAACTGCTGCGAGATCGACGGCCGACCAGTCGCCTTCCTTCGCTGTGGGGTCCGGATAGGCAGTCCGCGTAACCTTGGCAATTCCGACTACACCTTTTTCGTCGCCGCTATGATAGAAAAGGACTTCATCGCCGGTTCGCATTTTGCGAAGATTATTTCGTGCCGCGAAATTGCGCACGCCAGTCCAGCTAGTCTTGCCATCGGCAAGAAAATCAGACCACGAATAGGAAGACGGCTCTTGCTTCACCAGCCAGAAAGATTTCATGGGTGAACTAATCGCAGACCAGACCCGCCAGCAAACGTCGTTGCTGCTATAGTATGCGCTGTCCTCTGGGCAAGGAGCGACCTTCGCAACCAGTCCGCTGAGGACAGCGGACGCTACAGCCAATGCGTTCGACATTCGCTCGAGTTTGTTTCACAATCGGCAAATGCCGCGCCTGCCGTTCATCACGTTCGAAGGATCAGAAGGAAGCGGAAAGTCTACGCAAGCCGACAGACTGGCGGCGCGTCTTCAGCGATGCGGCCTCCCGTATCTCCTCACGCGGGAACCCGGGGGCACGCCGATCGGCGAAAGCATTCGCGACCTTTTGCAATTTGCTCCCCATAACTCAAACATGACGCCTGAGACCGAGCTGCTTCTGTTTGAGGCTAGTCGCAGCCAGCTCGTGCGCGAGATAATCAAGCCATCGCTCGAACTTGGCAGGTGTGTGATCGCAGATCGTTTCTCTGATTCCACGACCGTATATCAAGGAGCGGCACGCCAATTGGATCGCGACGACCATCGAGGACTTGAATGCGTTCGCCGTCGGCGATTGCGTGCCGGACATCACTTTCGTGCTCGATGTCGATGCTGCGACTGCTGAGTCGCGAATGCAGCGTGAGGCACGCAAAGCGGATCGGATGGAACAACAGCCGGCTGAATTTTACGAGCGTGTTCGCGAAGGGTACCGCGAGCTCGCAGCGGGCGAGCCCAAGCGCATTGTCATGGTCGATGGCTCGCGCGATGTCGACGAGATTGAAAAACAGATTTGGGAAACGCTTTGTTCTCGTTTTTCTGTGCTGACAAAGATATCGAATCCTTGAAATGGCCTTCGCGCGTGGGACTGCACTGGAATTCTTGCGACGCGCCTATGAACAGAACCGGCTCGCGCATGCATATTTGATTACAGGACCGCCTGGGAGCGGCAAAGAGATGCTCGCAGCTGAAGTGGCGAGCTTGTTTAATGGCACACCCGCGAAGGAAATTTTCTCGTCGAAAGCACGGGAGATTTTCATCGCCCGACCCGAATCGAAATCGCGCCGCATTTCAATTGAGCAAATCCGCGAGTTGGAGCACGCGCTGCAAATGCGCGCAGCAAACAGCCACGGGAAGGTAGCGATTATTTCGGACGCCGACCGGCTTGGAGGCGGCGCAGCAAACGCATTTCTCAAGACACTGGAAGAACCACCAAAGGATTCCCTTTTGCTTCTGCTAAGCGCTTTGCCCGAGGCTCTCCCGGAAACAATTGTCTCGCGGTGCATCGCTATTCCGTTGGCGTCAGACGGCGAGGCTCGGAGCAAGAAAGAGGAAGACAAGCTGGTGAAATTGCTGCAACAAGCTTCCCGCCATACGACTTGGAGTATTCAATTCGCCTATCGACTTGCTCAGGAATTCCAACAATTGCTTCGGGCGGTACGTGAGGAAGTGAAACAGGAAACTGATGATGCGCTAAGACGGGAGCAAACGCGTTACAAGGATACAACCGATGGCGCCTGGCTTGAAGAACGGGAGGATTACTACAAGGCGCTCACGGAAAGTCTTTATCTCCAACGGCGCGGTGAGCTGGTCGAAATCTTGTTCGCATGGTGGACCGATGTTCTTCGCGCCATCAATGCCGTTGCACAAAGAGACCTGCCAGTCGCAACACAGGAAACAGCTGCGCTCGCGCGTCGCTTTGACAATGCCCAGACTTTAAAGCGCATCCGTTTACTCGAAGAATTCCGAGATCACCTCGGCCGAAACATTCATGAGAGCCTTGCAATTGAAGTGGCTTTCCTGGCGATTTTCATGGTGTGATTGGCGCGTATTACGGCGAGGTCCAGGAAAGGCTTGCGGCCTAAGTCCAGGCGACGGCAGGTTGACAAAACGCTGTCTGATCTTATCCAGTATCCCCGTATGCGACATATTTACCGATTACTCTTGCTGTGCGCCGGCTCTTCACTCCTGTTGCTTACTGGTTGCGCAACGGGAACTCATGTAAGTGCCGGCGGCCCGTACCACGTCACCGTGTACAAGCCGAACAATCCTTCAGCCGTGCGCGTGAAAGTCTCGCTCTCGCAGGAAAACGTTTATGTAATGGAGGGCGACCGTTGTCTGATGGCGGCGGCCATTTCAGTTGGCATGGCGTCGAAACCTACGCCGAGAGGCAATTTCAACATTTATGCGAAACAGGAGCACAAACGTTCTGGATCGTACGGATTCAGCGTGCAAGGTGATCGAATAGTTCCTTCTACCGGCGGTGGGCCGGGGCGCTACGTCGGATATCCAATGGGATATTGGTGTGAGTTCGCTCCCGCCTACGGTTTTCACCAAGGTTTTGTGCATCCCAGCCCACATACACATGGCTGCATCCGCTTGAAGGGTGAAGCCGCAGCCAAATTCTACGCTTTAGTCAGGATCGGGACGCCGGTGAATATCGCTGAGACCCAACCGGAAGACGCAACACTTGGACCGAAAGTGCAGCGGGTCGATGATTCCAGAACGCCTGATCCTCCAGCCTCACTGATGATCTCAGATAGGGCATTTGAGCAACCGAGCGGACCTCTGCTCGAATAGCACGCCCTAGCTTTAATTGCGGCGATCGCCGCATCGTGGCATGTTTTACGACGCGGCCGTAGATCCAGCCGCATCGAGCGAAGGCGGAACATCCCGGTGCATAAGGTTAAGCTGATTTAGCGGGATTCCTCGACTGAGCTCGGAATGACAAGCCGAACATGAGCACCAATCTGATTTCCAGCGGCACAACTGCCCGCCAGAAAGTGAACTTGCGCACGCCCGACGTAATGGCGGCCGTGCAGCAACAGGTCGAGTCACACTACCGCAGCGATATCATCGAAAAGGTCCGGCGCGCCGGCGGAATCATTTCTGTGGGAGATACGACAGTGCGCCTGGCGAAGCAGTTTGGTTTCTGCTACGGCGTCGAACGCGCGATCGATCTCGCATACGCTGCGCGCAAAGTTTTCAAGGAACGGCGGCTATTCATTGTGGGAGAAATTATTCATAATCCGGAGGTCAATCATCAGATCGCCTCGTTAGGTATCAAGAACCTCACCGGCAGAAATAAGGAGGCGGACATTTCTGATCTCGGTCCCGAAGACGTCGTCATCGTGCCGGCCTTTGGAACCGAATTGTCGCTCCAGCAACAGATCAAAGATCGCGGCTGCCAGATTGTTGACACCACGTGCGGCGACGTGATGAGCGTTTGGAAACGGGTGCGCAAATACGCCAGCGAATCAGTAACTTCCATCATTCATGGGAAGGCAGAGCACGAGGAGACAAAGGCCACCAGTTCTCGCGCACTTGGTGACGGCAGCGGACATTATGTTGTGGTCTTAACTCTCGCGGACACAGATTACGTTTGCGATTACATCCGACACGGCGGCGATAAACAGGCGTTCCTCGAGAAATTCAGAGGCGCGCACTCCCCGGGATTTGATCCCGACGTGCACCTGGAAACGGTAGGCGTAGCGAATCAAACAACGATGTTGCGTGGCGAGACCGAGGAGGTGCAACGGCGAATTCGCCAGGCAGTGATCGATCGAGATGGACCCGAGCTTGCGCAGAAACGCTTCCGCTTCTTCGACACGATCTGTGGCGCTACGCAGGAGCGGCAGGATGCGTTGCGCGAATTGCTGGATGTTCGTATGGACCTGTTGCTCGTTGTTGGGGGTTACAACAGTTCGAACACATCGCACCTCGCCGAAATGGGCGAAGAGAAGTTGCCGACCTATTTTGTCCTGAACGCTTCGCGGCTCGTTTCCGCTACGGAAATCAAGCATTACAATTTGCACGAAAAACGCGAAGTCGTTTCGCACTTTTGGCTGCCGAACGGGTCGGCTGTGATCGGGATCACGGCCGGCGCATCTTGTCCGAATAACTTGATCGAAGAAACATTGATTCGGCTGTTTGAGTTACGCGGCATTTCGCGCCGAGACCTCGAGCTCGCGGCATAGAACATTTTTGCCTTCTGTCAGTAACACCGCGGCTTCAGCCCGGTGTAATCACTCGGGCTTAACGCGAAACCGTTTAAACGGTTTATTTTTCGTGCTATGGATGCACGCACCTCACCGAAGTGAGGTGTTAATGAGATGCCCGCTACGTCATCGCTATCTTCACGCACGCAAAATTGAGACGCGGCGCGAACTCAATTAGTCATGGCACGAGCGATTTGGAAGGGGAGCATCAGCTTCGGATTGGTCAATATACCGATCGCGCTCTATCCAGCTACGCGGCGCGAGGAACTGAAGTTCCGTCTTTTACGCAGGACCGATCTAAGTCCAGTCAATTACAAACGCGTGGCTGAAAAAGACGGCAAGGAGGTTCCCTGGGACCAGATCGTCAAGGGCTACGAGTACGAGAAGGGCAAATTCGTCGTGCTACAGGAGGAAGATTTTCAGCGAGTTGATCTCGAAGCCACTCAGACTGTCGACATTCAGGACTTCGTCGATCTGGAAGAGATTGATCCGATGTTCTTCTATAAGCCGTACTATCTGGAGCCGCAGAAAGGCGGAGATAAAGCCTACGCGCTGCTGCGGGACGCGTTAAAAGACACAACAAGGTTGGCGTCGCGAAGGTGGTCATCAAGACGAGGCAGTATCTGGCTGGTGTTAAGCCGGAGGACGGTGCACTCGTTCTCGAATTGATGCATTTCGCTGATGAGCTCGCCGACCCGGAGAAGCTGCACGTGCCGACGAAGCTGGAAGTCGGCAAACGCGAAATGAACATGGCCAAATCACTCATCGATAGCATGAGCTCGAAATGGAATCCGGAAAAATACAAAGACGACTACCGGGAGGCGCTCATGGAAGTGATTGAAGAGAAAGTGGAAGCCGGCGGCAAGGAAATCGAAGAGAAGCCGCGGAAAGCACCGAAGCCGACAAAGGTGATCGACTTGGTGTCGGTTTTACAAAAGAGCCTTGAACAGAGTGGAGCGAAAGAAAAAAGCAAAGGCAAATCACGCACGAAAAAAGCGCATCCGACCAGGAAAGCAGCATAGATTCAGCCCCATCGTTGCGAAGCGTATAGCGACGCGCCTGAAGACTCTTGACACTTTATCCGAAAATCATTCAGCTGAACGATTATGAACTCACTAACGCGGTATGCGATTCCATTCTATTCCATCATGCGACTGATTGTTGGTCTCATGTTTTTCTGTCACGGTGCACAGAAAATTTTTGGATGGTTCTCCCCGCCGGGTCAACATGCCGGGGCATTGCCGCCGCTCATGCTAGCGGGTGGTTGGATAGAAATCGTAGGCGGACTTCTCATTGCTGTGGGGTTGTTTACACGTGTAGCCGCTTTCATCGCCAGTGGCGAAATGGCTGTGGCATTTTTTATGATGCATGCCAAAGGCAGTTTCTTACCCATCGTGAACAAAGGCGAACTCGCTGTCGTCTACTGCTTTCTTTTCTTTTACATCTTCCTTTACGGGCCTGGCGCCTGGAGCCTCGATGTGATGGTGCGTAAGACTACGCCTACTAGTTAGGTTTCGGAAAACAACGTTTGGTGCTCGTTATGAAACAGTTTCTTTTTGCGGTGCTGCTTGCTGGTTCAGTGCTTGCAGCAGAAGAGGTCAAGGATTTCGGTCGCGATAGGCTAAACAGTTCTCCACGGCATGCCGATTGGGTTGATATTCAATCGGGAGCGCGCTCGATCAAAGCGTTTGTTGTTTATCCTGAGCGCAAGGACAAAGCGCCGGCCGTAATTGTCATCAGCGAAATCTTTGGACTCACGGATTGGGTTCGCAGTTTGTGCGATGAATTGGCCGAGAATGGCGTCATTGCCATTGCACCCGATTTGCACGGCGGCCAGAAGTTCGAAGATCTCGACGGTGCGCGGAAAGCAACATCGGCACTCCCGCAGGAACAGGTGAAAGCGGATCTGGACGCAACATCCAACTATGCGCTCACGAAAATTCCCGCGTGCAATGGCACGCTCGCCGTGTGCGGATTCTGCTGGGGCGGCGGCGTTGCGTTCGCATATGCGAATGAAAATCCGAAACTGAAGGCCGCGTATTCATTTTACGGTGTGGCGCCGGATTCGCCCGATAAAGTGAAAAACATAGCGTGCCCGGTTTACGGTTTTTATGCTGAGAATGACGAGCGCGTAGACGCGACAATTCCCAAAGGGGAGGAACTAATGAAAGCCGCAGGGAAAACCTACGAGCCGGTTATTTATAAGGGTGCTGGCCACGGCTTCATGCGGATGGGCGAACCGACCAATCCGCAGATGCGTGAACCCGACCGGAAAGCGCGCGACGAAGCCTGGGTGCGCTGGAAGAAATTGCTCGCGGAGCTGCGATGAAATTGTAGGGCAACCGCTGCGGTTGCCGCCTTTTCCGGTCATCCGAGCGGAGTCGAGGAATCTCTAGCGATTTCTGTTGCGCCGCGCTGCACTAAAAATCCAGAGATGTCTCGACTTCGCTCGACATGACAAAGGCTAGAACCATTATCGAGACATTCGCCATCGGGTTGGCATCCCAAGCTCTGTCAATGCCGCCGAAGGCCGCCGTAGATGATTTGTCACACGTTCAGATTCACCGCTTTTTTTACAAAATTTCTTCTGGTGATCCGGTTTTATTTCGCGCCGAGCAATTCATCCACAAGCGGTTGCGCGTTATAAACGTTTCTCAGCGCCTCAGTGATCGCGGCGGAATCGACCGATACAGCGCGGGCTTGCGTATCGGTGTAGATGCAATCGAGAACGAGCGACTGGATGTTGCCGTCAAAAATGATCCCGACGAACTCGTTCGACTTGTTTACGACCGGGCTGCCGCTGTTACCGCCAATGATGTCTGCATTGGAAACAAAATTGAGATGCGTCGCGAGATTGACATCTGCCTTCTTGTCAATCCAGCGCTGTGGCAGGTCGAACGGCGGTTTGTTGTCGTGTTCGGCGGAACGTCGATATAGCCCAGCGAAATCGGTGAACGCCGGGATTTGCTTTCCATCTTGTTCGTATCCGCGCACCGTGCCGTAGGAGAGCCGGAGCGTGAAGGTCGCATCCGGATAACTGCCGGTCCCTTCAATAGCAAAACGCGCTCTTGCGATCTCGCCGTAAGCCTGCTGCTTGATTTCCTCCTGCGCATCGCGCGCCTTGCGCAACTCAAGCGCCGGCGCCTCGATCAAACGCGCCAGATCGAGCATCGGATCATGTGCCGCCGCCAATCCCGCCGCGTCTCCTGCGTAAAGTTTTTTGCGAAGACCGACATCCTTCAATTTTGTTCCGCTCACCAACTCAACCGCGCGCGCGTGCGGCGATTTGCCGGCCAGCGCCTGTTTCACCATCGGATCGTCCGCGCCGAATTGTTCGGCAAAATCGGTTAACGAATCTGTCAGGTTCAGAATTTCGAAATCGTCGTAGATCGGTTCGGTCGAAAACAATTCCAGCTCGAGCGATTCCTTTCCGCTCTCGCGAAAGATCGGCATCCGCTCCGTGTTGGGCTTGGTCCGCCCGTCGATCGCTCGTGTGAGAAGACGCGCATATTTGAACAGCGTGCTGTTTAAGGCGCGGGGATTCCGATACGCCGACGTGCTGCGTCGTGTCTGCTCGAGATAGGCAAAATGCGGCGCCATTTTCGCGATTTCCGCCTGCGCTTTTTTGATTCGATCGTAGGCAGAAAGTGTTGGTTTCCATTTTGGATTCATCACGATCGCGTCGCGTAATGTTTTCTCGCGCTGCTCGATAGACATCCAGATGTCTGGATCCAACAACGCGGCGATGCGGCCATCGAAAGCTTTCCGGCTGTTTTGCGCGCTGAACAAATCGTCCCGGCAACGTCTCGCATTTTCAAAGGAGCGCTGACCCCACGCCGTCCACATTACCTCGCGCCGATTAAGCACGCGCAGCAAATCCGACACCTCACGGTCGCGCACATCCTTCATCTCATCCACCGTCAATTGCCGGTCGGTACTGCCCGGGTTTCCGCTAACAAAAGTCAGCTCACCATCATTTGGTCCGTTCGGGTTCCACTTCAGGTAATGCTCAATTTTGGCGGGCTGACCGTTTTCGTAAGCGCGGAAGATGCAGATATCGAGATCGTAGCGCGGATATTCGAAATTATCCGGATCGCCCCCGAAAAAAGCCACGGCCTGTTCTGGCGCAAAAACGATGCGCACATCGTCGTAGCGTTTGTAGCGATAAAGGTGATAAGCGCCGCCTTGATAAAGCGTGATCACATTCGAGCGCAATCCGGTTTTCTCCTTGCTCTCTTTTTCAATTGCGGCAATCGCAGCGTCACGCGCGCTGTTCGCTGCGGTGGGCGACATGTCCGGTTTGACCGCACCGTTAACGCGCGCCGTCACATCTTCAATCGACATCAGAACGTTCAGCTCGAGATCGGTCGACTTAATTTCATCAGCCTGCGTTTTCGCATAAAAGCCGTCCCGCAAATAATTGTGCTGTGCGTTGCTGATCTTCTGCAACGTATCAGCCCCAACATGGTGATTCGTAATGGCGAGTCCATTTGCAGATACGAACGAGCCGCTGCCGCCGGAGTTGAAGCGAACACTGGCCCTCTGGAGATGCTCAAGCCATTGCGGCGACGGTTCGAACTGATATTTTTCCTTGAGCTGTTTTAGCGGGGGCGCGTTGAAGAGCCACATGCCTTCATCGGCTAATGCAGACGTAGTCATTCCGAGAACGAAGAGGAAGACTGAACAGCAAAACTGCAGGGAAAACCACTTGTACATGCGCGAATCATAAAGGGCACGCACAAAGGCCACAACTACGCGCTTCGTTCGAGGCCAGGTTGCGGGAGAAGCTGTCAGCTTCCCCTACAGGCTTCGCGATGTACATTTCGGCGATGTTTCGGAGCAAGCGTCGCAAAATTGAGCGGCTCGACTTCATTCTGGCCGGCGCGCAAAAGTCCGGCTCGACAGCGTTACACTACTTTTTGAGCAGACATCCCGATATTTGCATGGGCGATCAGCAGGAAATTCATTTTTTCGATAACGACGCGATGTTCGTTGCCGAGCCCAATTATGAGGAATTACACAAGCATTATCCGTCGATTGCTCTTGCGACTATCGCAGGTGATTGCACACCGAGTTACCTGTATCACGAACCGGCAATGCAACGGATTTGGAATTACAATCCCAAGATCAAATTGCTGATCCTGCTGCGGAATCCAGTCGAGCGTGCGTTTGCCCACTGGAACATGCAACGATACAAAGGCATCGAGCCGCTGGATTTTTTCGATGCGATTAGAGAAGAAGAAACGCGTACTGCCGGCGCACCGCCGGCTCAAGCGCGCCGTTTTGCCTATCTCGAGCGAGGATTTTATGGACGCCAACTCGAGCGCGTCTTCAAATTTTTTCACCGCGAGCAAACGAAGGTCGTGAAGTTCGAAGATTTCAAAGACAGGCAGCGCGAAACGCTTGCCTCAATCTTCTCGTTCCTCGGCCGTAAACCTGTTCGTTCGCTGCGCAACAAAGACAGAAACGTTGTGCCATACGACCGCGCGATGAATTGGGAAGAGCGAGTTTTCCTTCACAATCTATTCGCCGAAGACATTTCCAAAGTTGAGCAACTGCTGGGCTGGGATTGCTCGGATTGGAAGCTGTAGTCGCAGAGGCCGCGCCGTCAGCTTCACCGCGCGAAACGAGGGTTAATGAGACAACTCATTGGGCCGCGTCGCCCACAGGGCGACTGGCTATACCTATTTTTGAATCGCGGCCGCTCAGCCGGATCCGCAGCAAGCAACGCTTTCCAACGAACGATTTGCGCACCTTGCGATTTAAAGAACGCGCGCAGTTGTGGTGTGAAAAATGAAGAGCCGTCCGCGCGCCGATTGAATTCCAGGAGGAGTCGCCCGCCAGGTTTGAGAAATCTCGTGCGCACGTCGTCAATGAAAAATTTCCAGTCAACCTCTGTCCATTCCAGCCATTCACCGTTTTCGCGCCGCGCGATCCGGTGGAAACACACGCGATGCGCAGTAACGAGATCAAATCGTTTGTCGAGATCTGGCAAAGGCGTCTGCGCATTGATTCGGGCGACGACGCGGTCTAACACTGAATAACTTGGTCGTCCCGCGGAAAAAAGGTTCGTCATCCGGGTCAAGCCCGAGGCCCTTGTGGCCAAACATCCCGGAGACATAAAGAAAATATCCTGGCCCGCAGCCGAGATCCAGAATGTCGAGCGGCTGCGACCGATCAAGCCAGAGGTCCTGTACGCGTTTTACGTTAACGCCAACCCAGTAATCGGCGTCCTCATACGCGTTGATCTTTCGCGCGTTCGGTCGATACGGATAAAGTTCGCGCAGCCTTGCCAATTCCGCTTTATCGATCGTGGCGAGAATCCGTCGAGAGCTTACCGGGTGCGTCCATCGGCAAGCGTGCTCCCACAAACTTTCCACTGCGTCGCGGGTAAAAAGCTTTTGAAATTTTTGCGAGGGCCGCACAGCAAAAGGATGCAATAAGGCGCGTGATACTCAAGGGATGGCCATTGCCACTTTGAGCCAAACCTATGCCGCGCCGAGCTACAGCCGTTACTCTTTTATCTCTACGCGGATCAGACCGGTCGAGCCTTCGTGGGTCATGAATCTGCTCGCCCAGCCGTTGCCGGGATAAAAGAATTGCTCGTAACGCCAAAGCATTTCCAAATTGGCACCGGAAGATTTCTTCCATCGAATTTGATAGTAAATGTGCCGTTTCCACGACGGTGACTTACCGGTCATAAAATTCACCTCGAATGGCGTTGGCCAATTCAGAATGCTCCGACGGATTTCTATCAAAGCATCGTCGTCCGCCGGCGGCGCGGTAGCGAGGTTCTCTGCTTCTGTCCGCACCGGACCAAAAGCAAAAACCTTTCCGCGGTCTGCCAGAGCAAGCTGATCATTTTTCGTCGTGCCAATGCTGGGAGCTGGGCCGTTTCTGTCGTTAAGACTCAGTTCGAGATCGTTAACGTGAAGAATGCCGCCAGTTCCGTTGCCTTGGTAAACGATCGAATTAACTCGTGCTGAGCTCATTTGTATTGTTCCAAAGCGATCAAGCAAGAGTGAGATCTGACGTCCGTAAAAAATCCAAGCTGCCAGGACGACAATGACAACGGCGATGAGAACCGCCAACGTGATCAGGATTTTGCGCATTGGCTTGATAACCGCTGATTACACCGATAGCGCGGATAAATTCGTGGAGTTGTCATTCTGAGCGTAGCGAAGAATCTCTGAACAGGTTTTTGGTAACCCAGGAATCCGAGATCTAGAGATGTTTCGCTTCGCTCAACATGACAGTGAAAAATACCGGCTCATTCGTGTCATCCCCGAAATGCGCGGTGCAAGTAAGTTTATCCCTTCTTGCGCTGAATGTACTCGTTCACTTGTTCTTCGAGAATCTCAAGGGGCAACGCGCCGTTTTTGAGCACGGCATAGTGAAACTCACGTTGATCAAATTTTTCTCCGAGTTCTTTCTGTGCGCGTAGGCGTAATTCCTGAATTTTCAGCATGCCAATCTTGTAAGCGCACGCCTGACCAGGCGCGACGATATAACGTTCGATTTCAGATTTAACTTCTTTGTCGCCCATGCCGGTTTTCTCGCGCATGTATGCGATCGCTTGTTCGCGCGTCCAATGCTTCGCATGGATGCCTGTATCGACGACTAACCGGACCGCGCGGAAAAGTTCGTCACGGAGGCGTCCCAGGTCTCCGAATGGATCGTTGTCGTACCATCCGGCTTGTTTCGCCAGCCATTCGCAGTAGAGCGCCCAGCCCTCTATATACGCGGTGAACGGCAGCACTTTGCGAAACTGCGGAACGCCTTTGAGTTCCTCTGCGGTGGAGAGTTGCCAATGATGTCCTGGTACGCCCTCGTGATACGCGAGTGTTGGCATGCTCCATTTGGGCACCTCGTTCATGTCTCTCAGATTTGCGAAGAAGATTCCCGGACGGCTACCATCCATGGCCGCAATGTCGTAATATGCTCCAGGGGCGGTTGCTTCCTTAAACTCGGGGACGCGGCGCACTTCAATCTTGGCACGCGGAGTGGTGAGAAATAATTCCTTCGACGAACGGTCTGTCGCCTGCTTGATCAACTCTGTATACCGGGCCAATGCTTCGGCACGACCTTTGTCATCGTTTGAATAAAGAAAACGCGGATCCTTGGCGAGTTTGTCCATCGCCTCTCCGATCGGCTGACCTGCAAACCCGTTTGCATCGAGGATTGTTCGCATCTCCTCTTCGATGCGAGAGACTTCGCGCAGACCGAGCTCATGCACCTCAGTGGGATTTAGCGTCGTGGTCGTATTTTCATGCAGTTTGTAGGCGTAGAAGGCGTCGCCGTCAGGTAATTTCCAAACGCCATCGTCGGCTGTCGTTTTCGGCAAAATTCCTTGGAAATAATCGATCAGTTTTTGATAGGCGGGATAGACTTTGTCGGTTATTGCAGTTTCCACGCGCGCTTGAAAATCAGCGCGCTTCGCCTCGCTTAACCTGTCAATTTTGGCTGCACGAGTCTTGAATGACGTCGCGAGAATATTCGCGGAAGCCGGCTGGGCGATGAAACCGGTCATCTCCTCGAGCACTTCTTCAATGACAAATCGCGGCGGCAGAATCTGCTTTTGTTCGCGGATCTTTAGACCATCGAGCACTTGATCGAACTTTTTCGGCAAAGCATCGAGCCGCATCACATAGTAATTGCAGTCCTTTTCGCTTAGCAGCCGGTGCGTATTGGCCATGAACGATGGAAACTGATTCTGTACGCCAAAGAACTGGTTAACGGGATAATCATGCCATTGCCACTTTTCGCCCGCGGCCTGCATTCGCAGGAACCAATCCATGACCCGTGTGGAAAGTTTCTGCGACGCCGATTGCCGACTAAGCGGATACTGGTGAAGCTGCACCAAATCACGTTTCCATTTGTCGAATTGGCGCTGTTGATGAGCGGGCGATTCGTCATCGAGCTTTCCGTTATGGCTTGTGATACCAAATTGCTCGACCAGACCGAGCGTTGAGAGGATCTCCGGACGATCAAAGAGAATCTCCGCAAAGACCTTGTCGTAAAACAGATTCAAGCTCCATGGCCGAAACCAAATGAGATTGACCAAGAATATTGCGATCGCGATTGCGAAGACTGCAGTGATGGCGCCGAGCCATTTGAAAATGCGCTTCAACATGTGATCGGATTCGTTTGTAGGATGCAACAGCAGTGCGCAGTGGATTCACACTCTTTGAAGTTTGCGACCAAATGACTCAGGTACTGTTCAACGCCCAAACCAAGAGCGTGTTGCAGAGGAGGTCGGATGTACCTCGCAACGCTCGGAATGACGGGGTGATTGTTGATAGCTTCGATTGCAAACCTCGATTATAGCCAGATGTCATGCCAGCCTCGCCGGAGCATATTGACCAGCCAGAACCACGCGGACAGACAATAGCTGCGGTTCTCGCCGTAGGCGCTATTTACCTGGCCCTGCCGCATAATGTCGTTGTTGGCCCGATTTGGTTGTTGCCGACTGTGATTGTCGTCCTGCTCGTGCCGACTGTGGTGAGCCATCGCGTGGGAAGACAATCACTCAATCGTCTTCTCGGATTCCTTATCAACGGAATCACAACACTGGCGCTGATTGCCTCGGTATTTTTGCTTGTGCGCCTATTGCCGACGCATCGCGAATCTCCACTGCAATTGCTACGGTCCGGCGGGCTACTTTGGCTAACGAATATCATCGTATTCGCGCTGTGGTACTGGCGTCTGGACGGCGGCGGCCCAACCCTGCGTCACAAACAAAAGAAATTTGGCAGCAAGAGTTTCCTCTTTCCACAGATGCAAATTACGCACGACGAGCGACCGGAATTCGCATGTGCAAGCTGGCATCCACACTTTGTCGATTATCTGTTCGTGGCCTTCACGCAGAGTTCCACATTCGGGCCCACCGACGCGCCGCTGCTGGCACGCTGGGCAAAAATTCTGGCGATGATCCAGATCTTCATTTCGCTTAGCATCGTTGTCTTGCTGATCTCGGCGGCCGTCGGAGCATTGTGAACCGCATCGTCGGATGTGCTTCTATCATTGCGTCTTCGTGGGAACCAGGATTGCGTCGCTCATGCCGTGCAAAAACTTCTTATCGGCGGGAGCGATGGTAGCCAGCGCACCGCGTAATTTCACACGATCTGTTTCGACGAAATAATACGGGCATAGACGCACGCGTCCTTTCATCACCTTCACTTCGCCTGATTCTGAATCCCAGTAGCTGTGCTCAAACAAGCGGCCTTTGTGAAATTGCTGCAGGATAGTTGGTGACGATTCAAATGTTGCCAAAGCGTGTTCGATTCGTTTTTCCCAATCGCTGTGCGGCAGGTCGCTCCCCAACGCTACGCCGCGGCTGCCCCAGCCAAGCGGAGAAAAACCGCTCACTTTCAAGAGAAGATCGCGATCTTTCTGGCTGAACTTCGCAGCCTCGCGCCAGTCGTGAATTTCCAAGCGCGGAATGACTGCGTGCTGTGGCAGGGGAGTTGGATCGAGCAACCATGAATAGGGAATCACTTCCTGTAGCTTGATAAAATATTTGTCTCCCAGTTCGCGTCGCCAAAATTCGCGCAGCGGCTGAAGCCAGAAGAGCGCGAACCACATTTTCTCTTCGAGATAAGGCTTGATCGGCGGCGTGATGGTAATTCGCCCTTCTTCGTTGGCTCGCAACGCGTTTCCGATTTTTGGAATATTCGGCAGATCGAACAATTCGAAGAATCGGTATACAGCGCGTCCATTTTGTGGCTCATAATTTTCGGCTGGTACTACGCGCCAGTTGTAGCCGGGGGCATTGACGCCGGCAGATCTGAGTCTGCCACCAGAGCCGGAGTCATCGCCTCCGGCTACAGCAGTTTGATTCAATCGCGCGGCGAGCCACTCCATCTCCGGGCGATAGGTTGCCGATTCCTGCGAAATGACAATGTCGGCGCCGTTAGGCACAATGGCGCGAAATCCGTCGAGCATTCCGGTCGCACCGCCGATGATGTCATCATCGAATGAAGAATACGTCTGGTTTAACCAACCGGTCAGGCCAATCCCGCCCGGGACCGAATCGATCTCGGCAATGATGTAACCTTTCTCGGTGAGGATGAGGTCTGGGCGGATTACTCGCGGCAAATCGTCGCGGATTTCCTTTCGTCGGGAAAATTCAATCAGCTCTTTCGGTTTACCGGCGTCGAGGTATCGGGCTACCCATTCAGGCTGCTTACCTTTAACGCTGAGCTGATACAGCTGATTGCAAGCACGCTGAAAAACAAACAGTCGATGCCCGAGTTGCTCCAGGTCGGCGAGAGATTTCCTTTCGATCGGAAATGCGTCAGGCGAGAGCAGCCACTCCTTTTCGGCGAAGAGACCCTCTTTAGGAAAGGCTGCGCGAATTGCGGACAGTCTCTCGTTTTGAGCCTGCGCTTGCATTATGAAGCAAACGTCCAACGTCCAACGCCCAACGTCCAACACCGAATGCAGGAGCTGAATTCGACATTGGGCGTTGGACGTTGAGCGTTCAGCGTTTTCTTCTTTATCTTCCGGCGGCTATTCGCTTCAGCGTCATCTTCACCAGTTCTTCTGCTGATTTGCCTTCGCCTTCGCCTCTCTGCTGCAAATCGTGCACAGCCTTATGTGCATCGACTTGCTTGTAGCCGAGCGCGATCAACGCAAGCACAGCTTCGTTCGCCTGCGCTTGTTCGGGCGTAGGCGCATGGGCTGCGCTGGCTGCTTCCCATGCTGCCGCCACGCCGACCTTGTCCTTGAGTTCGAGAACGATTCGCTCGGCTGTCTTTTTCCCGAGACCGCTAATTTTCGAAATCGCTGCGACATCAGAATTCACTACTGCCGCTTTGAAACTAGTCACGCTCATCCCGCTCAAAACTGCGAGCGCCAGTTTTGGCCCGATGCCGCTGACGTGATTGACGAGTAATCGAAAAAGATCGCGCTCGGCGGGCGTCATAAACCCATAGAGCAGGTGAGCATCCTCGCGCACAGTGAGATGCGTGAGAATGCGGATCGGTTGCCCGACAGTAGGCAACTTGTCGTAGCTCGACAGCGGAATGAACACTTCGTAACCGACGCCGCCTACATCCACAATCGCCTGCGTAGGCAGGGCGTTTACCAGTTTACCATCAAGGAATGTGATCATGCCTGGTTGAACAGTTGGAGCGTTGAAGGGTTTTAACGAGTTCGCCGTTTTTGTCATTCTGATCCCGCCATCGCGGGAGAAGAATCTCTCATTATTTCTGGGTACTCACCTCTCGCAAGACAAGAATCCGAGATGTTTCGCTCCGCTCAACATGACAGAAAAGGAAACGCTTCAACCAGTCATTCTTGTTTCAACACCAGCGTGAGATCGGCGCGCTTGCCTTTCGCGATGTTGAAACCATGAACTGTAAAGAATCGCCAGCTTGCGGGCCGGTTCGCGAAAACTTCGACCGCTACGGACGTCGGCAGAACGATAAAACGTGGATCAGGTACGCTCATGAACTCAGTTGCGCGACGCTTGTTCGTCGGCGTGAGAAAACCTCGGACTCGGGAGCGAAAATACCACACCAGACTTGGCTCCTGGAAATCGACCGCTGCAAATTGCATGTTCGGCTGTAAAGACTCGCGAGACATTTCAAAGAGCTGATACGCGGGAAAAAAGCGCGCCACGATTTGCGGTACGACGAGGGCAACTGCGATCCACGCACACGCAGTTGCGACCGCGATCGTCGCGAACCGGACGCGGCGAGCTTCAACCGCTGCTAGATGCCAGTGCCGTGCGAGCAAAAGGGCAAGCAACGGAAAGGCCGGCAGCGTGTAGTGCGGTAATTTCGTGCTGACCAGAGTAAAGATGACGAAGACGACCGCGATTCCCGAGAGCAGATAAACATCGAGCAAACTCCCGCTGTCGCCGGGGGCGTCTAACCCGGCCTCTTTTTTTCGCCACAATTTTCGAATCAACCACGGCAACTTGATCGACCACGGAAAGAAACTGATGAAGACCGTCACAAAATAAAACGGCAATAGGAGCACGTACATGCCGAGGGAGCTCGCGCCGTGACCTTCCAATGTCATGAACGAACGGCCGACGACGTGTCGTCCAATTCCCACTGTGAAAAATTCCCCACGCGTTTGAATCAGTGCTGGGATTCCCCAGAGCGCGACCACGATCAGCATCAGCAAAATTCCTCGGACAAACTTGAAGCGTCGAAACAACTGCCAATCTCGAGCGTAGATGATTACTACCGCGACGGTCAGCAGCGGTGTCCAAGCAATTGGGCCTTTGGCAAGAAAGCCGAGCGCGAGCGCGAGATAAAAAACAAGGAATGGCGATTTCCAAATCGCCCACGGCGCCGCTCCGTGGTTAAGCGTTGGGCGTTCAGCGTTCAGCGCTGGGCGTTGAAGCAATTCATATCCCGCCCAAGTCGCCAGAGTCACGAACAACACGAGCCACATGTCTGCGACGGCCGCTTTCGCGTGAACGAACGTTTGAAGCGAAAGCGTAAAGATAATTGCTCCCCACCAGCCGACCTTTTCTCCTCCCATCCGGCTACCCCAGACAAAGATTATTACGGCGATGAGTGCCGCTGCTATAGCCGAAGGAAAGCGAGCGGCGAAATCGTTTTCGCCGAACACGTGATAGCTCGCGACCTGTGCCCAGTACGTGAGGGGAGGCTTATCGAGTCGGAGCTGATTATTGAAGTAAGGAACGACGTAATTACTGCGCTCGATCATTTCGCGCGAAGCTTCGGCAAAGCGCGGCTCATCCCGATCGATCAGAGGCAAGCTCCATGTGCCAAGGATGTGAAACAGAACGCAGCTAGAAAATAAGATCGCATACTTTGTAGTCGTCGAGTTTATCCTGCTCATGCTCCTACTCGTCCTCATGCTCGGTTCTGGTCGATTAGGAGCAAGAGCATGAGGAAGAGTAAGAGTTGCAACCGTTAACGGGAACTTATTTGTGAGGCGTGGCACTGTTTTGTGTTGGCTCATCGGGATCGCAATCGCGGCAACGGCGATCGCGTTGTCATTTCATTTCGATGACATCGTGCGCGACTTCATGATGCAGCATCAAAGCCCTGCGATGCGAAATTTCATGCGCTGCGTCAGCTTGTTAGGCGACTGGCCGACGCATGCAGCGATAGGATTAGTTCTCCTGGGAGTGGCCTGGCGTTGCGGCAGCGAAAAGTGGACCCGTGTTTTCCTCGCCATGCTGCTGGCCATGATGTTCGCAGGTGTGGCGGACACTGTGATTAAACGTACCGTTCCTCGGCCGCGCCCATCGGTGCATGCTGAAACACGTTGGGGCGGTCCGCGTTTCAGCTCGAAATATCAATCGTTTCCATCCGGACACATGGGCGCTTCGACCGCCTTTTTTGGCGTTCTACTAATCGCGCGTCGGCGGATCGGTCTCGCGTGCCTGGCAATCCCGATTCTGATCGGATTCTCGCGAATGTATCTCGGCGCCCATTATCTTTCCGACGTCGTTTGCGCAGCCGTTCTTGGAATGTTTTGCGCACTTATCGTGGCGCACTTCCTGTTACTGCCGATGGGAAATCGGCAATCGAAAGTCGAAAATTGAAGTGGCGGAGGGGGTGAGATTCGAACTCACGAGGCCTTTCGGCCTTCCGGTTTTCAAGACCGGCGCGATCAACCGCTCTGCCACCCCTCCGGGAACCTGGTGATCAGTGACCGCCTTCGCCAAGGCTACGCGTACAGTCGGTGAATAGCGTCTCACTATAGCGGTATTACTCTGATCGTCCATTACCCCATCACTGCAGACGAATTGCGTCGTGGAGTGATGAGAGGATTTGCTGGACACGGTAATATGTTCATGTGAACTTAGTTCGTGCCACCGAGTAAGAAGTTTAAACCTGTGATCGTCGAAACGGCGCAGAGCCGTGCGGCTATTCGAGGGCGTGGCGCGTCATGGAGCCCGGCGAACCGATTCGAAAAACTGCACGTCGATTTCACCGACGCGGACGTAGTCGAGGTCGGCCCCGAGACCGAAGAGACGCCGCGGCGTCCGACACAATATTTCCGCGACGGAACGAGAACGATCATTACTCGCAATACGAGTCCGGATGTTGGCTTTGAAACGAGCTTGAATCCATATCGCGGGTGCGAGCACGGTTGCATTTATTGTTATGCGCGACCGACTCACGAGTATCTCGGGTTTTCGGCTGGCCTCGATTTCGAGAGCAAAATCATGGTGAAGACCAATGCGCCTGAACTGCTGCGACGCGAGCTGGAATCACCGCGATGGCAACCGCAGACGCTTGTGTTGAGCGGTGTGACCGATCCGTATCAACCGGTGGAGCGAAAATTGCAGATCACGCGCGGTTGCCTCGAAGTGCTCGCGAAGTTTCGCAATCCTGTGGCGATCATTACAAAGAACCATCTCGTCACGCGCGATATCGATATTTTGCGCGAGCTCGCGGCGTGCAATGCCGCGGCGGTCAACGTTTCAGTGACGTCTCTCGATCCAACGTTGCAGCGAGTGCTCGAACCGCGCACAACATCGCCGCAAGGTCGGCTCGACGCGATCGAACAACTTAGCGCAGCAAAAATTCCAGTTGGCGTAATGGTCGCGCCAGTTATTCCCGGACTCACTGATCACGAAGTTCCAAAGATCCTGGATGCGTGCGCAAAAGCCGGCGCGCAGTTTGCCGGCTACACTATAGTCCGTCTGCCATGGGCGGTTGCGCCACTGTTCGAAAATTGGCTGGAGGAACATTTTCCAGATCGCAAACAGAAGGTGTTGCAACGAATCCGGCATTTGCGCGGAAATCGGCTGAACAATTCTCAGTGGCACACTCGCATGACGGGAGAAGGAATTTTTGCCGAACAGATCGCGTCGCTATTTAAGGTGGGTTGTCGTCGAGCGGGCATCGGCGCGCGGCCGACACTTTCGTGCAAATCATTTCGCCGATCGACGACTCAGCTGCGCCTTTTTGGATAAGCGTGCTGGCAGCGACACCTGATTCGAGCGCGCTGTTTCGCCTTGGATCTGCGTTAGATTCGGACGACCGATGAGCACACGACTTAGTGATTACGATTACATTTTACCACGGGAATTGATAGCGCAGCGACCGCTCGAGCGTCGCCATGATTCCCGGATGATGGTTTTACATCGTGCCGAGCAGAAGATCGAGCATAGGCAATTTCGCGAGCTAAAAACATTTTTGCAGCTGGGCGACCTCCTCGTATTAAACGATACACGCGTGCTGCCAGCCCGACGATTCTCCGATAACGGCGCCGTGGAATTCTTGTTTCTCGAACGTCTGGGTCCAACCCGTTGGAAATGCATGGTTACGCCAGGCCGAAAGATGCGGGTCGGCGCGACGGCAGCGATCGACGATGTGTGCTTGCGGGTCGAAGAAATCACCGCAAACGGCGAGCGGATCGTGGCGTTCGATGAAGACGTCGATGTTTATGCCAGCGGTTCCATGCCGTTGCCGCCGTATGTCGATCGGCCCAGCGATGAAAAGGACACGACGCGTTACCAGACGGTTTTTGCTCGTGAGTCCGGGGCCCTGGCTGCGCCTACGGCCGGGCTGCATTTTACGTCCGAGATCTTGAGCGAAATTCCGCACACGTTCGTCACGTTGCACGTCGGACCGGGAACATTTCTGCCTGTGCGTTCTGAAAACATTGCGGAGCATCGAATGCATGCGGAGCGCTTTTCCATTTCGGCGGAAGCCGTAGAGAAGATTAACAACGCGCAGCGGATCGTAGCTGTGGGAACGACAGCAATGCGCGTTCTCGAAACAGCAGCCCTTAAAACTCGATTGCGTGGGAAAATTGTAGGGCAAGCGCATCGTTTGCCGTCGGCAGGCGGAGCGCCTGCCCCACAAGAATTCCAATCGGATCAGATTGAACCGCAATCAGGCGAGACAGATCTGTTCATTTATCCGCCGTTTACGTTTCGTGTTGTCGATGCGCTGTTGACGAATTTTCACCTCCCGCGTTCGACCTTGGTGATGCTCGTGAGTGCGTTTGCTGGACGTGAATTCGTTCTTCGCGCTTACGAGGAAGCGGTGCGTGAACGGTACCGCTTCTACAGTTACGGCGACTGCATGCTGATCTTGTAATCTTCCTCTTCCGCTTCCTTTGAATCTCCTCCGTTAAGAGGAAGATGACCGAGTCATCCTGAGTCCAGCGCAGCGGAGTCGAAGGATCCCGTGGCAAACCCATGCGCTGCTTATTGGGATTCCTCGACTTCGCTTGGAATGACGGACTAGATTGCCTTTATGTCGGACAAACCCAAAGGCGAGCTGGTGATTCAAACCATCGCAATGCCTCAGGATACAAATCCCAATGGCGACATTTTCGGGGGGTGGGTGACCTCACAGATGGACTTGGGCAGCGGGATTCTCGCAGCGAAGACGGCGCAAGCGCGGGTCGTCACGGCGGCGATGGAAGGAATGTCGTTCCTACAGCCGGTAAGAGTAGGGGACACCGTCAGGTGTTATGCGCACGTGGCGAAGATCGGACGGACTTCAATGACCATCCCTGTCGAGGTTTGGGTGACGCGTTACATGACGGGCGAAGAACTTCGCGTCACACATGGCGTCTTTACGCTGGTCGCTGTCGATAAGTCTGGAAAACCGATTCCGGTCAAGCGCGGCAGCGCATAAACCAATGACGAAGCTCGAATGACGGAATCACGAAGGAATGACGAACAGGCGAAGGTGTGCGCCGATTTCGCACGAAGCGCTTTAGATGCAGCGAGATCTCGCCGCCTCCCAAGCGTGTGAGGATACTTTGGTAAGTGCACAATGAACCACGAGGTCATAGCATGTGACGGAGAGGAAACGATGGGTAGCCGATGGATTCGTCATTGGAGCTTCGTCATTGGTTCGTCATTCCTCATTTGTCATTCGTCATTTTTGTGATGGCCCGCTTCGCTTACCTGTTCGAACGGTTCCCATCGTTCGGACAAACCTTTTGCTATCGCGAAGTAGCGGAGCTTGATCGCCAGGATGTCGCGCCGCCGATCTTTTCAATTCGAAACCCGAAAGACGAGCCAGCGCAAGATTGGGACACGCGTATCGTCGAACGAGTTCACTATCTCCCGGACGAAAAGGAACTGCTGGAAGAAGTTCAACGCGCCGTAAAAAAACGGCAGATCGGCGCAGCCATTGTCGCCGCCCTCGATGAATGGGATCGCCGCACCGATTTTCTTCGGCTTTACCAGGCGATCTACATTGGGCTGCGCTTGCAGACAATGGGGATCAATCATTTGCACGCTCATTTCGCCGGCATGGCTGCGCGCACTGCTTTTTGGATAAACAAGTTTTTTCCGATCACTTTCAGTTTTACCGCGCACGCAAACGACATTTTCTCTCCGCGACAGTTCGAAATCGGACTGGATAAACTGGTCGATAACGCGCGTGTGATCGTCACCGAAACGGATTACGCCGCGCGTTTTTTGCGCGACAAATTTTCTCATCGCGGTGATCGGGTCCATCGCATTTACAACGGTCTCGATCTTGCAGAATTTAGGCGCGCCGATTTTTCTTCGACGCCACCGCTGATCATTGCAGTCGGCCGTTTGATTCCAAAAAAAGGATTCGGCGATCTAATTCGCGCCTGCGCGTTAGTCGCCGAACGTGGGAAATCTTTTCGCTGTGAAATCATCGGTGAGGGGCCACTTGAAAAAGACCTGAATCAGCAAATTGATGAACTCTGTTTGCAAAACAATGTCGTACTGACCGGCGCAAAGTCGCAGACGCAACTTCGCGCACGGCTCGCCGCGGCAAATGTTTTCGTGCTCCCGAGCGTGATCGATTCCGACGGTGGCATGGACAATCTGCCTACAGTCATCATGGAAGCGATGGCGACGGGACTGCCTGTTGTGTCCACTAACATCGGCGGGATTCCGGAAATGGTGATCGAAAACGACACCGGATTTTTGGTGCGACCGGGCGATACCGCAGCAATCGCTGACGCAATTGAAACGGTGATTAACGATTGTTCTTTGGCGACAGAACTTGGCCGTTCCGGCTACGAACGCGCGCTAGCGCTTTTCTCGATCGAAAAGAATGTCCGCGAATTATGCGCGCTGCTCGACGCAGGCACGGGCGATTGACCTCAATCGCCTGGATTCATCATCGTGGGGCGGTTCAGGTGAAGCGCCCCTACAAAGTCGTCGTGTTTTTTACAGTAAATCCCGAACGCAGTCGAGCGCGTTCAGGTAAACATGGTGCGGCCCGCCGCGAATCAGTTCCTCGCTGATCAGGTCCACGGGGTCGTCGTTTCCAGCGGGCATTAGCTGCGGGATTCGCTTTTCGCCGGTCTGTACGCGTGAGACCTCCAGGAGATCGCCGCAATTCGCGTAAGTGACGCCAAATTTCACATCGCCACTGGTCAATGCGACTTCGTGAACCGGTTGGCCGTCATGTTCACGCAATTCAACGTCGATGTGTTGCCCTGCCGTTTCGGTGAACCGCAACTCGCGGGAAGATTTCACCGCGTCAATCTTCCAATCCAATTGCGCTGCCAGCCAGCCGACAAACAGGAGAGCGGTTGATCTGAACGCCGGCTCAAAATCGATTTGCACCTTGCTGATCTTGGTCGAGGCGATGATGCGAAGCGGGATGATCGAAGAATTGCGCGAGTGCGAAGCGAAGGTTGTCCAGCCGCGTCCAATTCAGGTCGCAAAGACCAGGCGCTGCTTCGCTTCGCGTTGAGCATATTTCCACCAACGCCATTTGCGCGGGAAAATCTTTCCAGTCGTGGCTATCGTAGATAAATCGGTCGACCCACTCCCAGAGTTGCGTGTCAATCGGGTCGTGGAGTTCCCCCTGCCACCAAAGATAAAATGGCAGGTCGGAATCCAGATTGGAGAGGATGATGCTTGGCAGTTGTGTGGTGCATCCGCCTTTGAGCAGGAATGAAATTTGTTCGGAGCAAACTTGTTTGTTTCCGGTATGGCTCACGTGACAATGCGCGCTGATCCAGGCGTCTACGCGATTTTCTTCGGACGGGCAATCGGCTTCGATGACAATCGCGCGGCAGGCGTGATCCTCGGTGATTTTCGCCATCAGCTGCGTGTTATTGTTCAGCGAACCCGGTTTTTCGCTGTAAGCGGCAAGATTCATAAGCGATGCGCGGGTCATTGCGCCTTCGCCCTCCTGCCACAGTTTTTTCAGCTCCTGCTCAATTTTTCCGATTTCGACCGGAGCGCCTAACGAGTATGTTTCAGCAGCCGCAGGCATAACGGATTTTATAATCTTCTCCAAGCGTGGCCATCGCGGGCGAGCAAATCATCGGCAGCTTCCGGTCCCCACGATCCAGCGGGATAGAAGTATAACTCCGGCGCATCTTTCTTTGCGTGCCACGCTTCCTCGATAGGATCGATGAACGCCCACGCTTCGTTCGACCTCGTCGCGACGCGCAAAGAGCGTGGCATCGCCGCTCATGGCGTCGAGCAGCAGGCGTTCGTACGCTTCCGGGCTGGGTTTGCCAAAGGAAGTTCCGTAATGGAAATCCATCTTCACCGGTTCGATGCGCAGACTGGTGCCCGGGATTTTTGCCAGCATTCGCAGTGAAATTCCTTCATCGGGTTGGATGCGAATGACGAGCACGTTTTGGTCGATCGTCACGGTCTCCTTGTTGAACAGAACCGCAGGAGCTTTTTTGAAATGAATGGAAATTTCGGTGGCCGATTTCGGTAAGCCGTTTGCCCACTCGCATGTAAACGGGCACATCAGCCCAGCGCCAGTTGTCGATGAATAATCGCAAGTGCGACAAACGTTTCGGTCATGCGAATCTGGATCTACATTTTGTTCCTGGCGGTAACCGAGGACCGGCTCGCCGCCAATAGCGCCTTCGTGTATTGGCCGCGCACAACATTGGCCGCGATTTCGCTGCGCGACCAGCGATGCGCCGGAGCGACGACGACTTTGACTTTCTCATCGCGAATACTGTCGGCGCGCAGGTCGGTTGGCGGCTTCCATCGCCACCAGGCAGAGGAGCTGAGTCAGATGATTTTGCACCATGTCGCGCAATGCGCCGGCCGTCTTCATAATAACCGGCCCGAGTTCCACTCCGAGTGTTTCCGCGGCTGTGATCTGCACATGATCGATGTAGTGCGTGTTCCAGAGCGGTTAGAAAATCGCGTTCGCAAATCGCAGGACGAAGATGTTTTGCGCGGTTTCTTTTCCGAGAAAATGGTCAATGCGGTAAGTCTGACTCTTCTGTGAAGGAATTGCGCACGACGCGATTGAGTTCGCGCGCCGAGGCGAGATCAGTGCCGAACGGTTTTTCGATGATGATGCGTGCCCAGCTTCCTTTGCAGGTCTGGATTCAGTCCGGCGGCTTTGAGATTCTTCAGAATAGTCTCGAACTGGTCAGGGCCGGCCGCAAGATAAAAAAGACGGTTGCCGCGCGTGCCATGGCTTTTGTCGAGCTCTTCGAGACGTTTCGGCTACTGCTTGTATCCAGCTTCATCACCAAACTCGCTCCGGTGATAGAAGATAGATTGCGAAAACGTTTTCCAGATTTCGTCGCGCACGGCTTGACGCGAAAATTTCCGCGTGGATTCCTCAATATCGCTTGCCGGAATTCGTCGTCACTTTTGTCGCGTCGCGCGAATGCCGACGATGACCACGCCCGGTGGCAATTCGCCGTCGGCCGCAAGATTATAAAGCGCCGGGACAAGTTTCCGATGTGTGAGATCGCCCGTAGCGCCGAAGATCACGATGCTGCATGGCTGCGGCACGGGCGCGTGCCGACAGATCCTTCGCGCAGCGGGTTTGGTTCTGGTTGATCAGCCGTACGATTCATGTTCTCCGCAGATTACGCAGATTTCCACAGATTGGATAACACGAACTTGCTGTAGCTGTGTGAAAGAAGTCGCAGGAATTTTGCTGTAAAGACGGCGAATAATTACGTGCTCAGCAGCCTCGTCGAAAATCTCAGCTCTGATTTTCCACGCCGGTACTGGGACTGCCCGTCCTTTGTGCTTGTGCATCTGTTCGAATTGTTAAATTCGAAGGCGAGGTGCTCTACGTCTTATCAACTCACTAGCAATGAATGCCCGTAAAGATGTATTTGAAGGAGATGCGATGCTCCTATCTGACATCGACATCGATTTGCCGCTTTCGACAGCCCGAACGCGAAGGCTAAGATCGAATCAGCGGCGTCATGATCCTCGCGCAGTTCACGATGGCAACGGAAATCGCCGCGTCAGATCGAGGACTTTTTCGCGAACCCGATTCGATCGCGCCTTCGTCGGTACGCTTGTCGAGCGCTTCGGCAGCAAGCTCGGCGATCTCGAACATCTCTTCTTCTTTCATGCCGCGCGTGGTCACAGCGGGCGTGCCGACGCGGATGCCGCCCGGCTTGAAAGGCGAGCTGGTATCGAATGGGATGGCGTTTTTGTTTACCGTAATCCCGGCGCGATCGAGAACTTCCTGCGCTTCTTTTCCGTTAAGATCCTTCGGTCGAAGGTCGACAAGCATCAGGTGATTGTCGGTTCCACCGGAGACGATGCGATAACCGTGTTTGGCTAAACCGGCGGCTAGGGCTTTCGCGTTAATAACTACCTGTCGCTGGTATTCGCGGAATTGCGGTTGCAGCGCTTCGTGGAAACAAACTGCTTTTGCCGCAATGACGTGCATGAGCGGGCCGCCTTGCACACCGGGGAAAACGGTGGCGTCGATTTGCTTCGCGAATTTCTCTTCGCACATCACTATGCCGCCACGTGGACCGCGCAAACTTTTGTGCGTCGTGGTGGTTACGAAGTGCGCGTGCGGAATTGGGCTCGGATGTTGGTCGCCGGCAACTAACCCAGCGATATGTGCCATGTCGACAAAAAGAAGCGCGCCAACTGAATCGGCGATTTGTCGCAACCGCGGGAAATCAATGATGCGCGGGTAAGCGGACGCTCCGGCTGTGATCATCATCGGCCGGACTTCCTCGGCTTGTTTCTGCAATGCGTCATAATCGATTTGCTCGGTCTTCTCGCTCACGCCGTACTGCGACACCACGTAGAATTTTCCGGAGAAATTTGCAGGATGTCCGTGCGTGAGATGGCCGCCGTGCGCCAGATTCATAGCCAGAATCTTGTCGCCGGGTTTCAGCATCGAGAAGTAGACGGCCATGTTTGCCTGCGCACCGCTGTGCGGCTGCACGTTGACGTGTTCGCAGCCGAAAAGCCGTTTGGCGCGATCGATCGCCAACTGCTCGGCGGTATCGACGTTCTCGCAGCCGCCATACCATCGTTTTCGCGGATAACCTTCCGCGTATTTGTTGGTCATCACGCTGCCCTGAGCTTCCATCACCGCGCGACTGGTGAAATTTTCCGAGGCGATCAGTTCAATGTTCTCACGTTGGCGTTTCTCTTCTGCAGCAATCGCATCAAAGATTTCGGGATCCACTTTGCGCAACGCATCGCCGTAACACGGCGCCGACGTTGAAGCGACGGATTCGGGGTCAAATTGGCGAGAAACATGGTCCATGGAATAAGAAGATATCTCTGACGAACGCATCGCACCAGGGCGGACGAGTTCGCCTTGTTCTATAAATGCGAGGACGCTCGGCAGGGCGTTTTTGATGGTGCGCGCGCAATCCTCGTACACCTCGCGGCCGAGACCGATTGGGTCCGGAAGATCGCGCCACACCGTGGTTCCAGGTTCTTCGAACTCACGAAGTAAGAACGTTTTTTCCGCACTTTGTGGAAACAATGTCTGGATCGTTTCCAAGTGCGCACCGGTCATGGCGAAAATGTGCGTAGCTTGATCAACCAGCGCTCCAGTCAGCGGCTGGCTGCGCAGACCGCTGATGTCTGTGCCTTCGGCTGCGCAGACCTCTACGGCGTACAGACTTGGCGGCTGGCCGCGAACCGCGTGCACGCCGGCGGATGCGATTTCGATGTCCTTCCGGTTGCCAGTCAGGCGGCGAAAAAGGCCTTCCGCGATCGGGCTGCGACAAATGTTGCCTGTGCAGACGAAAAGGACGTTTTTCACGGATCGGAACGCGCAGCGAACGCGTTTATCAAATTAAAAGCGAACCCGTCCAAGTCAATTTCCGGCGGTGCGGGACGTCGTTTCGTCCGTGATTTGTGGCTTCTCGCAGCGGCGCATTGCAGTTATTGTGACCACCGTTCCCATCGCTCTCTAGCAAATGAACGTCGAGACGCTACGCCAAGTGCCATTGTTTGAGTCGCTCGATACCGAGACGGCCCGCGAATTGTGCGAGCTGCTCGAGACCCTCGATTGCAAGGCGGGCGCGATTGTATTTCGCACGGGGGATGAAGGCGACGCGATGTATTTAATCGAGCAGGGGAAGATCCGCATCTGCGTGCAAACGAAGGACGGACATGAGGTCACGCTTACCGAATTGCGCCGTGGCGATTTTTTCGGGGAAATGGCCTTGCTCGATGGTAAGCCGCGCTCGGCCGACGCGCGAGTTGTAGAGAACGCGCGACTGGCTGTGCTTTCGCGCGAGCATTTTCTTTCCTTTGTTAGCAGCAACCCAAATGTCGCGCTGGAGATGCTTACAGCTCTTACCAATCGGTTACGCCAGACAGATGAACTTTTGCGACACACTGCGACCCGCAACGTCAATGTCGAGGAAGCAGCGGGGCTTACGCTTGCCGATCGCGCAGCGGATCTCATCGCTGAATTTGGCGGCAGTTGGAAATTCATTCTTGCCGCGGTCGTTGTCGTCAATATTTGGGTGTGGATAAACATGTGGTTGGCTTGGATTGGCAAAATCAGCTTCGATCCATATCCGTTCTTGTTGATGAGCACTGCGATTAACGTCCTTTCCATACTGCAGGCGCCAATCATTCTCATGTCGCAGAATCGGCAGTCGCACAAAGATCGGCTGCGCGCCGAAATCGATTATCAGGTCAATTTGAAAAACGAGCTCGCGTTGAATGAGATTCTCGAACACCTGAAAGCGCTCGAGCACAAGTATCGTGAGCAGGCGGCAGACGAATACGATGTCACCAAGGTTGAATAATCCGGCTTCGCCGAGTCGTGGAACATCGTGTCGGAGGTTGCCGCGTTGATCGCTCTGATTATCGTCCTGTTCTCGCCCGTATGAAAAAACTGCTCCTCAAGTCAATTCTGATTTCAACGCTACTTATCGCGTTGCTAGGATGTGCCGGTCCAGCCCCCAGCCCTGAACAACAGGCGCGCGATGCAGACCAGCAGAAAGAAGCCGAGCGCCAGCAAAAGGAGTTTCGAAAAAGTTTGCCGCCGGTAAGTAACCCAGGCCAGGGCTGGTAGGCGAAAGGTCTAATCATCATTAGGGCGGAAGGCGTTAGACATTCGAATTTCGTCGTTGAGACTCCGCAATGCGGTCGCGCTGGAAGCGAATTCGATACCGGCTCGAGTGGCTGGGGCTTGTTCTCGCCACAAAACTGGTCCCGTTATTTTCGCGACGGGCGTGTTATCACATCGCGCAGGCAGCAGGAGCCCTGCTGAGCTTTGTTGATCGGCAACGCTACCAGGTGGCACTGAGCAATCTCGAGGTCGCATTTGGCGATCGATTTTCGCCTAACGAGCGACGAAAAAATTGCCCGTGAATCATTCCAGTATTTCGGACGGACAATGGTCGATCTGTTATGGAGCCCCCGTCTAACGCAAGAAAACTTTTCTCAGTACATTGATCTGGAAAATTTCGAAGAAACAGCGCGTGACACAGGGTCCCGAGCGCAGCTTGATGATTGCCTGTTTTCACTACAGCAATTTTGAATGGCTCAGTCTCGCTTGCGGTTTTCTCGATCTGAGAGGGACAATCATCTCACAGGATTTTAAGAATTCGTCCCTGGATCCGATTTTCAAAAAATTGCGCGAGCAATCTGGTCACGAGCTCGTCCCGCGCGAGCGCGGCATTATGCGACTCTACAAGGTGCTTCGCCGAAAAGGTCGTACGGCGATGCTGGTGGATCTCACGGTGCCGCCGAGTCAAAGCGCCGTGGTAATAAAGTGTTTTGGATTAAACACAAGCGTCACGGCGGCGCACGCATGGCTGCACGAGCGAACGGGCGTACCCATCGTACCCGCGCACACCGAGCCGCTTCCTAACGGACGTTACAGGCTGGTATTTCACCCAAAGATCGGAAACACCGCAGGAATGACGCCTCAGCAAATCGCGCAGGCTTGTTGGGATTCATTCGAGCCTTACGTGCGCAAAAATCCGGCACCCTGGCTTTGGATGTACAAATACTGGCGCTACCGGCCGGCTCATCCCGATCGAACCTACCCGTTTTACTCCAACTTTTATCGGCCCTTCGAAGATATGATCGAAGCCAATAAAGCTGGAGTGAACGCGAAGAGCATTGTAGAGCCGTCGGTGTAGCGAACACCGCTTCGTGCGATTCAAGCTTGCGATATACCAACCCGGCGAATAGTTGAGATACGCTGTGGAAGCGATCCGGCTTTTTAAGCTTCTCGACCGTAATCAACGCAACACCTTTCTCGCCTGTTTTCTTGGGTGGGCGCTGGATGCGTTCGATTTTTTTCTGCTGACGTTTGTGATCGTGCCGATGGCGCACGATTTCGGCAAAAGCGTCGCCGATCTTACTTACGCAATCACGATCACGCTGGCGATGCGCCCCCTGGGGGCGTTCATCTTCGGGCTGCTCGGCGACCGCTTCGGCCGGCGAATGCCGCTGATGTTCGACATTATTTTTTATTCGCTCATGGAATTGCTGACAGCCTTTTCGCCGAATTACACCGTGCTGCTGATTTTCCGCGCTCTTTATGGGATCGGCATGGGCGGCGAATGGGGATTGGGCGCGTCGCTGGCAATGGAAACATTGCCAACTCAAGCGCGGGGACTGTTCTCAGGAGTTTTGCAGCAAGGATACGCTTTCGGTTATCTCCTCGCAGCGGTTGTTTATTGGATCGTGTTTCCGCTCTTTGGCTGGCGTGGCCTTTTTGTCGCAGGCGCACTCCCGGCGGTCCTTGTGCTTTACATTCGTGCGCGGGTGCCTGAATCGCCTGTCTGGTTACGACAGCAGCACGCGATAAGTGATTTTTGGAGGCAGGCCGTTTTTGTGCTCAAACGCCACTGGGCGCTTTTTCTTTACGTGATTCTGTTGATGACAGCCTTTAACGCGATGTCACATGGCACGCAGGACATGTATCAAACATTTCTTGGCGAACAGCGCCACTACGGTGTGACACAAAAGGCGACGACCGGAATCATTTACGCTGTTGGAGCAATCTGCGGTGGAACAGTGGTCGGCCATCTCTCGCAAACATGGGGACGTCGCCGATCCATTGCTGTCTGCTGTGTGCTTGGAATTGTGTTGATTCCTCTGTGGGTGTTTTCGCCAGGATATACATTTCTGGTGATCGGTGGATTTGCCATGCAATTCATGGTGCAAGGCGCATGGGGAATTGTGCCAGTGCATTTGAATGAGTTATCGCCTGATGCCCTGCGAGGAACGTTTCCCGGATTTGCTTATCAACTGGGAAATCTGTTCGCGGCGAACACCGCCGTTGTGGAGGCCCAGTTGGCCTATTATTTCCGCGATGCCAGCGGACATCCCGATTATGCAAAGGCGCTCGGCCTTTTCGCGTTGATGATTTTCGTGGTGCTAATTTTTCTCGCCGTTATCGGTCCCGAAAAACGCGGAAAGGAATTTTAGTCTCGGCGCTGAACTCTATAACGAGCCAGTTGGCGCGAGATTGCTGCCGCTGCTTGCCCGGGTCGGCCTGTGGCTTTACTTGCGCAGCGATTTGAGGAAAATGTTTCGCTGAAACTCAAACGAGCAGACCTGAAATTCGGTCAACGATTCGCATGTTTCCGTATCGCGTATAAAATGCACTTACGTTTTGCCCCACTGCTTAATCCCTTAACATTCTTATGATGATCCGATTCGCAATCCTTCCATTACTGCTGGCACTGAATCTTTCGATGTGCAAAAAGCAGCAAGCCGTTACCGATAAACCGCAACCTGGCGGTAGCGCTGCCCCTGGAACGGCTGCTGCGACGGCTGCTCCGGTGGTGGCGGCAACTCCCAAGGTCAAGAAGCCAGTCGTCGATCAAACTGCTCAGGTTCTTATTTTTTGTTACCATCGGCTGGTCGACAAAATTCGATATCCGGGCACGGAGATTACGCCTGCTGCGTTTGAAGCGGAGATGAAGGAATTGAAAGACAAGGGTATCACGGTGATCCCGATGCAGGATATGCTCGCTTGGAAGCGAGGCGAAAAGAACATACCGCCGCGTGTCCGCTGTCGTTACTTTCGATGACGGCTGGAAATCGCAATATGAAGTGGCGTGGCCGATCATGAAAAAATACGGCTATCCCTTCACATTGTTCATTTACACCGAAGGCGTGCGCGGGGGCGCTCTCGGCGGAGGAGAAGCGATCACTTGGGAACAGCTCGCCGACCTTCGCGACAACGGCGTTGATATTCAGGCGCACTCAGCTACGCATCAGGATTTGCGCGAAGGGCACAACGTCACCGTGATTGAACCAGGCGGAAAACGAAGCAGGAAAAAGCTGACTGGGGCCGACTACGAAAAATGGATCCATAACGAAGTTGTCGGTTGCAAGGAACTGCTCGAACAGCGGCTCGGCATCAAGGTGAATTGCTTTGCGGTGCCGTTCGGAAATTACAACGAACACGTGAAGGAATTAGCGCGTAATGCCGGCTACGAAGCGATGTTCACGGTGTACGGGCAGCCAATTACCTTTACTTCTCCGATGGATGCGATCGGCCGCTACGCGATTGAAGCGAATAAGCCGAAAGTGTTTGCAGACGCAGTGAACATGATTGGCGCGTCGAGCGGAGGCGGCACGGCAGTAGCCGAAGTGGGCGCGAAAGATCTGACGACACAACCGGCAGACGGCGAAACGGTGCGCACGGCATTGCCGCTAATCAAAGCGAACCTTAGCAGCGTAGGGCAAATCGAGCCCGGCAGTGTGCAAATGCGCGTGAGCGGCCTCGGCCTTGTTCCGGCCAACTTCGATGCTAAAACCGGCACCGTATCGTATCAGGTGCCACAAAAACTTCGCGAGAAGACGTGCACCGTAATCGTCAGCGCCAAATCTGAGGGTAAAAGAGTCGAAACACATTGGACCTTCGGAATCGAAGAAGCGGCAGCAGCTACAGCTGCAAGCTCGCCTGCCACAGCGGTTAAAAAGTAATCGCAACGGTGGTGGAACGTGTCGTCCTTAACACGTTGATAATGCGCCCTGACCGCCGGACGATGAGATCGTCTTCGGAGAAGCCGATCCACCTGTGTAAGACAATATGTTTTCCCAACTTAGCGACAAACTTCAGGAGATTTTCAAAGATCTCCGTGGACACGGAGTTATCAGCGAGTCGAACATCGACGCTGCGTTGCGCCAGGTTCGGATGGCGCTGCTCGAAGCAGATGTTGATTTTCAGGTCGCCAGAAACTTTATTGCGCGCGTAAAAGAGAAAGCTCTTGGCGAAAGTGTACTTCGCAGCATTACGCCCGGTCAACAGATCGTGAAAATTTTTCACGATGAATTGACGGTGCTGCTTGGCGGCGACGCAGAACCGCTTCGCATGGAAGATCAAACCCGTATTTTGATCGTCGGCCTTAACGGCTCTGGCAAAACAACCTCGGCGGCCAAGCTTGCGCTGCTGTTAAAGAAACAAGGCCGGATGGCATCGCTGGTCGCGTGCGATTTGCAACGGCCCGCGGCGATCGAACAACTCGCAACGCTTGGAAAACAGATCGACGTCCCTGTCCATGTCCCCAATCCGGGCGAGAAAAATGTGCAGCGTGTCGCCACAGCGGCGCTTGAGTCGGGCGCGACCGCCGGGCGCGCCGACTGTGCAGATCTTCGATACGGCAGGACGACAGGAAATCGACGAAGTCCTGATGGATGAACTCAAGACGCTCAAAGAATCTTTGCAGCCGCACGAGATTTTGCTCGTTGCAGATGCAGCGACGGGCCAGCAAGCCGTAAGCATTGCAAGCGGGTTTGACGCTGCCTTGTCTATTACAGGAATTATCCTGACGAAGCTCGATGGTGACGCCCGCGGCGGCGCGGCATTGTCCATGCGCGAGGTCACGCATCGACCGATCAAATTCGCAGGCACAGGTGAAAAGCTTGATCAATTTGAACTCTTTATTCCGGAGCGGCTTGCGGGGCGGATTCTTGGAATGGGCGACGTTGTCAGTCTAGTCGAAAAAGCTGCTGAAGCCGTCGACGTTGAAGATGCAGCCAGGCTTGAGCGCAAACTCCGAACCGCTTCATTCGATTTCAACGATTTCCTGGCGCAGTTCAAAATGATGCGCCGCATGGGACCGCTGGAGAATATTCTTGGCATGTTACCCGGAATGAGTAACATGCAAGGCCTCTCCATTGACGAGAAGCAGCTTAAGCGCACGGAAGCGATCGTGCTTTCGATGACAAACGAAGAGCGGACACGTCCCGACATTCTGAATGCACGGCGGCGTCAACGCATCGCGCGCGGCAGCGGTTCTACCGTCACGGAGGTAAATGATTTGCTGCGACGCTTTGATCAGATGCGGAAGCTGATGAAGAACGCAGGAAAGATGAAAAAAATGATGGCGCAAATGGCGCGAATGAGAAGTTAATTCACCATGGCAGTTTCAATAAGATTACGCAGAGAAGGCAGCAAAAACCGGCCGTACTACAGAGTCGTAGTTACTGACAGCCGCAGTCCACGTGACGGGAAATTTATCGAGATCCTCGGCACGTATGATCCAAAGCTAACCGGTCAGAACAGTTCGTTTAGCCTTGAGCGCGCCGAGTTCTGGATGAGCAAGGGGGCACGACCTTCTGATACCGTGCGAAGCTTGATTAAGAAGCAAAAGAAGAGTGTTGTCCCCGAGCCAGCAGCATCTGAAGCCGAGCATCCGAGTTCAGAAGCGGCTGAAGAAGATTCATCTCCCTCTGCCGAAACGGAAAGCTAGCCCGGCATTTGCGTCTGGCACAAAGCTCGCATCAGGAATACGCGAGATTAGACGGGAAGCCTGAAAGGTGAGCGGGCGCGAGCGAATCAAACGCCCAAGAAAATTCGTGTTTATTCGTGTCGATTCGTGTTTAGTCTTTTCGCGATGCGAGAATTTCTGGAGTTCATCATTCGCGAACTGGTCGAATTTCCTGATGACATGGTGCTCACGGAAATCCCCAACGGCAGGATGATCACTTTTAAATTGCAACTTCGACGCGGAGATGTGGGCCGTGTGATTGGCCGGTCTGGTCAAACAATTCACGCTATTCGCGCCTTGCTGGCCAGCTCAGCGGCGCGTCACGGACAGCGCGCCATCCTTGAGATCGTAGAATAGGTAGGGGCGATTGACCTCAATCGTCCGGGGTCGATTATTTCCTGCACGGGCGCGGCGATTCGGGTGAACCGCCCGTACCTATGAGAATCGATATTGTCACATTGTTTCCTGAAATCTGCCGCACTCCTTTGAGTGAAAGCATCATGAAACGGGCGCAGGAGAACCGAATCCTCGAACTGCACATTCATAACCTGCGCGATTGGACAACCGATAAACATCACGTGGTCGATGATGCGCCGTTCGGAGGAGGGCAGGGGATGGTAATGAAGCCGGAGCCCATTTTTGCGGCCGTGGAAGCCTTAACGGAAAACGCCGAACATCGAACGCCCAACGTCCAATGCTGAACATTCGGCAATCGGCAATCGGCAATCCGAAAATCCTGTTGATGTCGCCTGCAGGACGCCGATTCGATCAACAGATGGCGCAGCAGTTGTCGCAAGAATCGCATCTCATAATCATTTCGGGGCACTACGAAGGAGTCGATCATCGCGTGATCGAACATTTGATTGATCACGAAATTTCGATCGGGGATTACGTGCTAACGAACGGCGGAATTGCAGCGGTTGTTTTGGTAGATTCAATCGTGCGCTTACTCCCGGGAACGCTTGGCCACGAGCAATCGGCCGCGGACGACAGCTTCAGCAATGGTTTCCTGGAGGCGCCGCAGTACACCCGGCCCGCCGAGTTCCGTGGTTGGAAAATTCCTGAGGTTTTGCTCTCCGGAAATCACGCAGAGATCGCGAAGTGGCGCAAAGAGCAGGCAATTAAACGCACCCGTCAAAATCGGCCAGACTTGTTAGGCAGCGGCGATTGACCTCAATCGCCCAGGCGATTCGGGTGAGCCGCCCTACCTCACCCGTCCCAACACGATCGACGCGTTGATGCCGCCGAACCCGAACGAGTTGCTCATTACGTAATTCAACGCAGCCGCCCGGCCATGATTTGGCACTACGTCGAGATCGCATGCTGGATCTGGATTTTGATAATTGATGGTGGGCGAAATCCATTGGCGGTCTAACGAAAGCGCGCAAAGCCCCGCTTCGATTGCGCCCGTCGCGCCGAGCGGATGCGCATAATAACCCTTGGTCCCGCTTACGGGGACGCGCCGTGCGTGATCGCCGAATACTTGTTTAATCGAAGCAGTTTCTGCGCTGTCGTTAAGCTGTGTCGAACTGGCGTGCGCGTTGATGTAATCGATCTGCTGGGGCAGCAGTTGTGCGTCCGCGAGCGCTTCGCGCATCGCACGAATGCACGATTCACCGGTCGGGAGCGGCGTGGTCATATGGAAGCCGTCGTTGTTCAAGCTGTAGCCTAACAACTCCGCGTAGATGCGTGCGCCGCGAGCGCGTGCGTGTTCCAGTTCTTCCACCACGAGCGAAGCGCCGCCTTCGCCCATGACAAATCCATCGCGGAGTGCATCAAATGGGCGACTTGCCAGAGTCGGGTCACCCGACCATCTGCTCATTGTCTTAATGATGTCGAACGCGCCAATTGTGATGGCAGTCAGCGGCGCTTCCGCTCCGCCGGCCACAACTACATCCGCAAAATTGTCGCGAATGTAACGCAACGCTTCGCCGACCGAGACTGTGCCACTGGCGCAACTGTTTGAATTTGTCGTGCCAACACCGCGAAAGCCGCATTCGATTGCAATGTTTGAATGCGCCGAACCACCGAAGACTTGGACAGCGAGGGTGGGTTGGACGCCACGCGCGCCTTTTTTTAGATATCTGATGTATTGTTCCTCGGCTTTGCAGACGCCGCCAAGCGCGGTGCCGAAACTAACGCCCACGCGATCCTGTGGCTTTTCGCGAGAATACTCGATGCGCGCGTCCTCCAGCGCTAGCTTTGCAGACACGACTGCGAATTGAGCGTACCGATCGAGTCGTTTCAGGCGCTGCGGTGAAAAGTGATCTTCGGCATTCCAATCTCGAATTTCGCCGGCACATTGCACATGGAACACAGTCGGATCGAAACTTGTGATACTGCCGATCCCGCTTTTTTCAGCGAGGATCCCGTCCCAAAACCGGTCCACGCCGGTACCGATGCATGTGATCGGCCCGATACCTGTAATGACTGCGCGTCTTCGACTCATGCGATCACTTTGTCTGCCCTTGCCTCCACGTAAGCTTTCATGCAGAGCAACGTTTTGTTGGCGACGCTATGGATGAAAAAATCGCCGATGATTGGATTCATGATTGGCGCAAGCGGACGAAAGCGAAACCGCAAATCGTGTGAAATCGCTACGAGCACGCCACTACTGCTTTCAGAAAAAGTCCAAACGACGCGCATTCCTTTTGTCCATGCTTTCAAATGATGAAAATGAACTTCGAATTTGTCGCGGTCGATGATTTGCTCCGAGGTCCAGGAGATTGGGATGCCGGAACGCGTGGCTGCCATAATCACCAAATTGCGATCGTGCCCGCGCTCCAGAAATCGGATGTAGCGGTAATGCGGCAAAATTTTTGGCCACAATTCCAGGTTGGCTGCTATTTCGAAGATCATTGTCTTCGGCGCCTGCATAAGGATCGAGTTTACTCTGTGCATGGAATGACCAGCGTCAGATGGAAACCCGCTCGGCCAGCGATGTTGCGCAACTTCCGCGGAACAATGGATAGTTCCCCGAAAAGCATTCTTGCGAAAGAGAAAAATCGCCCGCCAGGCATCCTGGACAAGCTGTCGCTGGCGAAAACGATTCTACGTATTCGGAGTCCGAAGGCGGGGTTTGAACCGTAACCTTCAATCCGGATTGTTCAGTCGCCGGGTATCTCTCAAACCCCCCGTGTGGCAGCGTCGGCTTCTTGTGCCAGTTGGGTCATGTATGCGAAGAACGCTTGCGATTGGCCGATGAAAAGACCCATTTTCGTTAGAAACCTGAGAGCACCCATGGCGGCGCCCTGAGTATTGGTCGGTCGAATGATCGAAACAATGGGAAGGCTTCGGCTTAGGAACGGACATGGCTCTGGCATGATCAGCGCCTTGTCCAAAAGCTCATTTTCCACCTCCAGATTCGGGAATGTCACCGACACACCAGTCACGGGATCAACAGCCGTTAGCGGCGGCGAATTACCCGCCACATCCGACCAGGTTTGGAAGTGCATGGTCTCAGTCGGGCCGATGCTGATCAGGATACGCAGCACTTCCACATCGGTGGCCCTTTGCGCCAGTGATGGGTAAAGGCTGTTGCCACCTTGTTCGATGGTCGGGAAGTGGAATGCCGCGGTATTCGCGATCGCCTGTAGGAAATTGGAATCGGTTGTATCTGCATCCGTTCGAGGAATTGCCGTGTGCTGATTTACGAACAAGCTCGGGACCGCCTGCGGGAAGACATGGTTTGGATCGAGATCTGGGTTATGACTGTCGTCGCGATAGCGGGTCCACCAGCTGGTGTCTAGAGTCAACTGAGTGAGATTCGTGAGTCGACGTCCGATCATGCCCCGATTAACTCCCGTCGCGGTGCTACCCATCAGAGTGCGAAACCTGTTCAGAACTGCAGGACTCGCTCCCCTGGAAACCAAATACGCGTTGAGGAATTGGTGATGAGTGATCTCATCATCGGTGTTGTCATGGATGTAGTCTTGCATTTCATCCTCAAGAACCTCCAAGGCCTCGGTATAAGCTTCATTGCCGTGGCCGCCCGGGACTTCGGCGTCCGGAATGCCCGCGAGTTCGTTGTATTGAATCCAAAAGTCCGCCTCGAGTATCTCCAGAGCCGCTGGGAAGCGAAGTAGCGCCGCGTCTCCCGCTGAAAGACTGGAACCTGCCTCTCCAGCCCGGAGGCTGCTCAACAGTCCTGCGCCGACGGTTCCTGCTCCGAGGGCGATCGTTTTACTCAAGAAAGAACGACGACTAATAAATCGCTTCCGGGGTTTTTGGTTCTCCAAGTTATCATCTAGAAGGCGATTGTTGTCGCTACTAGAGCCGTTTCCTGTACGATCGACTGTTGGTTTCATACCACTAACATCGCAGCAATTAACCGTGATAGCTGTTCAGGAAAAGTAACGTGGTTGTTACTTCCGGAGACTTAACGACGGTTAGACGAACTAAATGGGAAAGTGTGAAGTGTCTTAAGGGACTAGCATGTCGAGTGAGGCCGTACATGGCATATAAGGTCATATCCAAACAAATTCGTCTGAGTTGGCGAGGTGACGGGCTGCTAGTTTTTCATGCAATGCCCGAGCGGCGAGAGCCGTCCATTTACACGTGGGCCTGGGTTGTCGAGCAGATCATTTGGCCCAGACGCCGCCTCACGATCCGCTAATTGCGCGATCTCTTAATTGATTCTCCCTTGATAACTATGCGCGCTCGTACGAGGCGGTTCGTTTTTCGACGCAATCCCATAAAAGAACATACGACTGCGAAAGAGTGGAAGTCGAAGAGCCGGTGCCGGCTCAAGCGAGCTGATTCATTGCATGCCGGCTGCGTGAAAGTCTGCGTCGGATTCCCATCCTTCGCAGTCACTGCCCAATTGATGAATCAAAATGGAGCCTAGGGGATTCGAACCCCTGACCTCCTCAATGCCATTGAGGCGCTCTACCAACTGAGCTAAGACCCCATATCCTTCAATGCGTGATACTTACACGGATTCAAGAACACTGAAAATAGGCGTTGTCCACCGTTTTTATCCACTGTAGGTTGAACACATGGACACACACAGAGACAAGGACAGCGTATTTCAGAAAGTCGGGCCATGTTTTTACCGTTACAAAGACGGGACGTATTATGCACGTTTCAAGTCGGGCGGTAAAGAGATTCGATGCAGTCTGAGGACGGCGGATCGCAAACTCGCTGAGCGCAATCTTGCCGACGAGTGAAAAAGCAGCAATCACAGATTGATCCGGCAAAAAGCAGGATGACGCTGGCCGAATTGTGCGACACGTACTTGGCAACGGTGCAGCATCAGAAACCGAAAACGATTGAGCGAAAGTCGCTACATCGTAAGGCGTGTCAAAGAAGATTGGCCGGGCGGATCGCGTGTCCAAGTCAGCAAGATCAAACCGACTGACGTTAACCTTTGGTTGGCGCGGTACAAATTCGGCGGGGTGTCCCGCAATCTTCATCTGGCGTGCCTCAAGGATATTCTGGCAATGGCAGTAGGGGACGGGATCATCGCTCATTTCCCCGGCAGCGAATCTGAAAAAAGTTAAGACCGACAAACCGATTCGGAAAACGCCAACATTTCGATCAATTCCAAGCAATCGTTGAAAGCATCCGGTCGCAAGGATTCAACGGACATGACGCGGAAGAATCCGCCGACTTCGTAGAGTTTATCGGATTAGCCGGGTTGGGGAAAGCTGAGGCATCGGCGCTCACATGGGGTGACATTGATTGGCAGCGCGAACAAATCACAACCTTTCGGCATAAAACCAAATCAGGATTTGCGATCCCGCTATACCCGCAGTTGCGGCCACTACTAGAAAAGCGACACGCACAAAAAACGGATGACGGGCGAGTGTTTAAGATCAATAACGCAAAGCGGGCGATTACGGCAGCGTGCAAGCGACTAGGACTGCTACGCTTACAGTCACATAGCATTTCGGCGCATGTTCATCACTCGCGCAATCGAGAAGCGGCGTTGATGTAAAGGTAATCGCCCAATGGCAAGGTCACAAAGACGGCGGGAAACTTATTCTGGAAACGTACTCGCACGTCAATCCGGTTCATTCAAAGCGCATGGCAGCGTTAATGACGACGGAACAACCGGATAACGTAGTTACTATCCCGCAAGAGAAGCTAGCCTGAAACTAGCTATTGACAGTCTGTAGCTATCTTATATAGTCCGGGCTGTAAGTAACACGTCCTGTTATCTTGACGTGGTGGAGGCTTAATAAAAAAAAGCCTAGTTGTTTAGCAGTTCTGCTAACAACTCAAGCAATCCAGAATGGAGTTACCACTATGTCAACACAAGTTAATCCTTCGGCTGTAGGTGCGTTAAAGCTAAAGGACGCGGCCAAGTATTGTAGTCTATCCCCGATCAGTATCCATCGTGCGATCAAGCGCGGGCTACTTAAGCCGAACCGGGCGTTTCGACACCTAATTTTCCCAGTGGCGGAGTTGGATCGTTTCCTGATGAAAGAGGGACAGGAATGAGCGACCGGAGAGCAACGAAGGGATGACCGTCAACGGAAGGCGCAAAAGGCGGCAGCGATGACTAGGCCGCTACAACGAGTCAGGCAGCGCACTAAACGCGATCCTAGGGCCGTACAGGAACGCGGCGGGTTATCTGGTAAGCCGATTGAAAGGCCGTCACCGGGTAGCAAGGCCGCAAACGTATTGCCAACGATACCAATACCACTATGAAACTATACGAACCGCATCCGCTGGCGCTGATTTTCCCGGAAATGAATGACGCGGCAATCGACGCAATGGCGGCGGACATTAAGGCGCACGGCCTACAAAACCCTATCGTGTTGTACCAGGACAAGGTATTGGACGGCCTTCAACGGCAGGAAGCCTGTAAACGTGTTGGCGTCCCCCCGCTGTATCTGCAATTCATCTTGTTGCCACGATCTATCGTGGAAGCCGGGCCAGAGGCGTTTGTTATCAGCGCGAACCTTCACCGTCGCCATCTGAAGCCGGAGAAGTATAAGGCGCTGGTAAGAAAACTTGTCCCGCTGGTCGAAAAACAGTTGAAGGAACAAGCGACAAATGAGGGTGCGGTGACAAATGACACCGCACCTACAAACCCGAAAGGCGGCGGCGTGTCCGGCAAACCGGGAATCAAAAAGAAGGCAGTCCAGAAAGTAGCGAAAATGACGGGCCATAGCGAGCGGACGGTGTATCGCGTGCTTAAAAACGGCGCTAAGCATATTTCCGCAACGCTACCAAAACGCAAAAAGGAAGCGGACGCGGATGATCCGAGCGAGATCGAGGGGCAACCGATCAGTCAAGTCCCTACTGGCAAACAACACACTAAGCGTTGGGACGTTAGTGAGTGGGCTATTGAATGCCGATTGGCGACCGCGCATGTAAAGCTCGCAAGGGCCGGGTTAGCGGATGCGCGGGAAGTTGCGGCGTTGAAAGCCAAGATCAAGGCGAAGGCAAAAGAAAAGGAAGATCGAAGGTGACTGACAACGCCGATCCCACGTGACGTATGGCAAAACCAGCAAAGCAACCGAAACAGGCGAATCGACCTACGCAACCGGACAACTTAGGATTCGTGCCAGCGAAGGAATTGATTAACAAAACCATTCTGATCCTTGGCGTATCCAAGTGGGGCGACATATACGCCCGGCGCATGGTCAGCGCACGTTACCCGGAAGGACGGTCGTTCTATTTCCCTGCTGGCGTAGTCGTGGAACAACAACTTAGCGACGATGGGTTGTCATTTCCGGTGTGGGCGCGGCTAACGTGGAATCAGGGCCAGTATGGATTTTACGCATTGGCGTTGGCGGACACGGTGGGACTTCAAAAGATAAGCGAAAAGAAACGAAAGAATGCGAAGCACAAATGCAAGGCGAAACCCAAGGATACTTAAAAAGAAACTGCCCGGCAGCGGTGGGTACGCAACCGGGCAGGAAGGAAACGAAACACCCAAGAATAACACGCGGCCTACCGATGGCAAGTCAGTATTCGCGATTTTCAAGGCGTTACGTGACAACTGTTACCGCAGTGATCGGCGGCGGCTATTCCTGTTCGTGCTAGCGACATACTGCGACGTTGACGGCCACTGCTACCCCGGCAACGCAACACTAGCGAAGGCGTTTCGCGTGAGCGACCGCAGTATTCGCAGGATGATAAGCGCGGCCAAGCGCGATTGTGACATTGACGTGGTTATGGTTGGGAATGAGCGTCATATTTTCCTGAATTATCCGGCGAATAATCCTGCCGCACAAACCCGGTTTAAACAGAAAGTTTATCACTAATAGGGCGGACACAGCTAGTGTCCGGGTAGGGCGGACACCTATACTGTCCACATAACAGCCAGTGCAACAGCCAGTGTTGGGACATTCGGCGCGGGAAGGTGCAAACCGTTGGTGTGTTGGACACCCGGCAACGCGCAGTATTTCACCCGCAAGGTGATTGACACGCACAATGTGAAATGGGCGGGAAGGGTTGAATAGAAAACGAATTGTAATTGAGCGCGGCGTACACTAGCAGTCGGCAACGTACGGACATCGCGGCGAGTACTTTGCCAACTGACAAAGTACTCCCATCACGCATGGATCAAATCGGCACGAAACAAAAGTAGAGGTATCAAATAATACTTCCACGTCAACGAACGGCGCGGCTATACCAATCAAGGGCCGAAAATCTATCGCCAACGATAGCAGCGCGATTCGGCCTAATCCGTATCGCCACCGACACGTTTAACGTGTGTTATCAGTTGTGTTAAGGATCGAGTAACACGAAGTTATTATTTGACAACCACTCGCCGGAATTTACGCTGAGACATTAAGGTAACTCATGAATGAGTGAGCAACGGTTAATTACAACAAACGAGTTGGCGCGACGCATGGCGTTGAAGCCACGAGGGATCGAAGGGTTGGTTGAACAAGGCAAAATTCCGGCCTACAAAGTCAGTCAACGTATCGTGCGTTTCGATTGGCACGAAGTGAAGCGGGCGTTGCAAACATTCCGGGTTGCAACAAGGCCAAGGGCAAAATGAATACACGTCCGATCCGATAGTCGGAGCAAACAGTTATGCGAACATCGGACATGATTTGGTTTAATCCGGCAAGCGGGCGTTAGGGAGAGCAACGCGACCAAGTGGGCGAAATCCTACCGGGCCGAAGGTGGCAGGGTATAACAGCCAACGCAAAAGGCCGCTATGGTGAGTAAACGCTAAACCCGCGCAGACTGAGATTAACACCCATCCCTCAGTGAGTCAGGAAGTACAGAACATTATCCGTCGAAACGCATCGGAGTAGTATGGAATGTGATCCTAACGCGGGGATGATCGTTGCACGCTACGGTTTGCGTGTTGTGGCGTGTCCCGCGCACCTAATCGCGGAATTGGAAAAGGAACGGGAGCAAGGGCGCCGAACACGCGGACAAGGACACGGCGTTACTGCTGGCCGACGCGGAGCAGATCAAGGACAGCGCCCTACAGATCGCAACGGAAGAACAGCGCATGAATTTACGAAGTGTTAGTCATCGACGCTGTACAGGCCAATGTGGGGCCGGGGGGGTATGTACCACAAAGAAATCTATTGTCTGCCGACCATGGCGCTCAGGGGCCGATTACCGGCCGATCAGTGTGAGATCGGGCTATGCGAAAAACTGACCTTACTGCTAACACGAGTGAAACCGCCATTACGAGTATCATCGAAAGTTAAGTTGGCAGACGCACTAGGCGTTAGTCGCGTTACGGTTTACCAATACTTACGGTTGCCAGATAGCCCGCCAGGACCAAACGGTTATTACTACGTGGCCGATTGGCGAAAATTTATCACGCGCAAACGGAGCGTGATGGAAACGAGCGAGAAGCAGCAACTTCAATTGGAATTACTGCGGACGAAGGTAGAAGTAACCCGCAACGGGTTGGATTCGACACGTACGGCAGAGCGTCAACGCATTCTCGATGAGTTAAGCGAAATATTCATTTCGGCAATGTGGAAAGTGCGCCGGGAGTTTGACAGGGGGATAACGGAGTTGTCACCGCGATTTGAAGGGTTGAGCGCACGGGAAGATTTAAACAGTTATTCCGGGAGCGAACGAATCAGGCGTGCGGAACGATCGGGACGCGAGTTGAACGAAGCAACGGGCGCAAGGATTAACACGGTGGAAACAGAGCCAACGATCATTCAATTTGCGGCAGGGAGAACGAACGGGAACGGGGCAGTTAGTGGCCAACGAAAGGCGGCTATCAGGTGAGCGCGACGTTGTGTAAAGGTTGCAAGGCATCGACACAGGACGCGAGTTTCATATTGGAATTTGCGGCAAGACTAATCCAATGGCTAAACGACGTACGAGACTTTTTCGAATCACCGGAGTTAGCCAACGAATTAGAGGGAAAAACTCAGTCTGAGATTCGCGCGATCCTGTTACACCGGGGTAAGCATTTGCTGTGAAACTTCAACCTAAAGACCTAGGCCGGGGCGTGCGCCAGCAAGTGACTGATGATGCCCGGATCGCGGTGGAACGCGATTTGCACCGGGCATTCAACGGGCCGGGATGTCCAATTCTATCGCCACCGATAGAAGCGATAGCAAAACAAACCAATCGACCGAGGCCGACAACGGGGCGTCCAAGTAATCCGACTTGGTAGCTAAAATCCGAAACAGAAAAACCATACATTATGCAAACGTTAAAAATGACACCGAATGAATCGACGACCGGGAAGTTTCGAGCAGTGTTGAAGGGTTGCACGAGTTTCGCGGACGCCGACAAGCGGCTAACAGCGGAAGGGATCGACAGCGGCGGAAAGAGGCGACGAATAATCGCCAAACATGCACCGAAACTTTTTAATCACGATGATGGGCCGAACCCTACGCGGGGAGATAGCATGTTCACGGCAACGATGGAGCGGCTAAAATCGGCGGTCGTGTCACGTAAACACGATCCGAAGGCGCTACAGGAAACATTAAGGCAGTTGCGGTCATTGGTGGAGGGAATCTCAAGACGCGAAAAATTCTTGGCTGAATCGCTGCAAGTGCTTAATGAGCGATTGGCGCTGTAATGCGGGCGGGCGGCGCGTTGGACGTAGCCTTAAAGAGTGATTCCATCGAGGCTGTAAGGGTGGCCTTAGACGAAATGGATCAGAAACCGCACCACCGCGAGTTACTTGAGGCGCAAGTAAGAGCGTTGAGCCGGGCGGACGCGATGCGACTGCCCCGCGAGAATTTTTTTCACGAACACCGCGAGGCTCAATCGGTTTTACTCAACACGTGTCAGATGCGGTTATCTGAGGCACGCGCAAAACTGGAAAGCGTAACGCTGAAGAACAAGGCCGACTTGAACTCGTTAGACGGCGAAGGCAATGACGCCAGCACATCATCACCAGTAGTCAAACGTGTCAGCGCTTACGTGGCGCGGTTGGAAGGTATGTTGACTAACCTTGAGAGCGCCACTGCCGAAAATTGGCAAACGTCGTTCATAAATTATGCTCACCAGCTACTCCGTGAATAACAAACCGAAACAGTATGTGAGAAAGGCGGACAGCGAGACGTACGCCCTAACCGTGGTAACAGAGGCTAGACGCGGACAATGTCCGGCAAATGGTATATCAACTAAGGAACGCGGCGCATTACTATGAATGTTCAACAAAGGAACAATTCGAGAAGGAATTTGAAAGCCTTTAGTGATGAAAACATTTGCGCATGTTCGGCGGTTTAAGGGCCTGCTGAGTGTGTGCATGGTTGCACGTTGGTGGGGTCATAGCCATTTGGCGTGCAACTACCTTTATTCACTGGCACGCACCGTCGTTCCAAGCTTGGCCGCACGGGGGCGGCGGTGCGTAATCCTTAACTAACCGTGAATGCTGTCTGCGATTACGAGGCGACGTGCTACGAAGAAATATCGCACGCGGTCATTAACCACCATTTTCGGCGCGAAATTGAGGAAGTAGTCGCCACTGATGCGGGCCGTATTTAATGACAGCTAGCGAGTGAATCAGGTTTAAACGATGCGGAATTGAAGGAACGGGAGTCGCTTTCCCGATCCATCATGGCGAGTTTGGCCGCAAACTGTACGGCGCGAAAGCTGGGCGGCTACGACGATGCTAAATGGCGGGCTAGCAGCGATTACGTGAAGGCGAGCCGATGGGCGCTAAGACTGAAGAACGGTGACCAGCAAGGCGCGGAATTGTTGATGTAGTGGCTAGAGAGAGAAACCGAGTTACGAATTGAACAGCAATGGCGGGAGATTAACGCGGCGACGTATGTCTTATTGAATACGGGGCGGTTATCCGGGGCGCAAGTCCACGACATCATTGAGCGTACCCGCGCAGAATCGGTAAAAGCGGAGTGAGGTGGCAGCGTAACCATTAGAGGAAAGGCGCGCATGGATCGGGCGCAAGAATACAAAGCGGCGGTTAATGACGCGATCCGCACCTACAGATTAGCGGGGAAGAAATTTAATTACAACGACCTACTAGCGGAAATCGAGTTACAGCAAATCGCTGAGGAACGACACGCCCATAACGGCAACGGCAGCGAACCGCCGAAAGTTAAGTGCTGGTGCGATGAGGGAATTATTAACGGGAAGCGGATGGCTATTCATCACCCGGCAGACTGTGAATATACCGCACGGCGATCCGCGCTAGTATATGAGGCAACCCGGATCACGACCGAACGGGTTGGCGATGCGACTGGCCGCAATTCGTTGGGGTATGCGTGGACGAATGAATTTAACCGTGTGATGGATCGGCTTTGTTTCAACGCGGGATTACTGCGGTGAAGCGCTGCTAAGGCTATCAGGCAACGCGTCAGAGCGTCGTAGAATGCGAATTCTACCGTTCAAGAGCTAACCGTACATCGCCGCGCTATCAACTTCCGCAGTCTGCGACGCTGTGTGAAAGCGAGCCCAGCGACCGCAAGCGCACCGCCAATCAATGTGCTCGGCTCGGGAACGGGCGATATTCCTGTCACCGTAAGGATAATGTAGTAGCCATAACTGACCGAGAAAACGGTACCGTTGTCGCCTGTCACGGTGCTTCCTTGCGCGAACTGGCCTATGGTACACCGTTATGGTGAAAGATATCGAACATTTGCCCCACGACCAACGTGGTACCGACGTGAACTAGCAGGTTGCTGTTGGTAATGACTGCTCCGCGTGGCCTTCCGCCAGGGCTTACTATGAGCTGGTCGTATCCCAACCCGGGAGCGATACCATTGATATCGATCGTAAAATTGGAGTTGGGTTGCAGGGTGAGCGCGTTTACGGTGAAAACCGCTGTGTTGGTTCCGCCATTTCCCGGGGCAAGGTTTCCTCCGGCATTAACCGTTACGCGAGCAGCAATTTCGGCAGTCGTATTCCCGCCAAGTGTGCCGCTGTTATTAACGGTGACATCGTTGTCACCCAGGTTGCCCGAGCTGTTCGCAGAGTTGTTCACGAGAAGGGTCCCACCGTTCACGATTGTTCCACCGGAGTAGGCATTGTTCCCGGTAATAGTTAACGTGCCGCTACCGTCCTTAATAATGGCTGAACCGAACCGCCGGCACCATCGGTAACGGCTGAGATAAGCGTGTTTCCGGTGCCGTTGACCGTGAGCGTATCATTCTCACCGAGACTCAGGGTGGCCTCACTAACGGTGAAAAGGTTACCGGAGTTGTTTGTCCAGGTCTGAGAAGCGTCGACTCCTACACGCGCATTAATCGTGAGCGTGAAAGCACTGGCGTTATCGGTCAGAATGGCGATAACGCCGACGCCTTCGATTGTGAGGATGTTGGCGCCAGTGGCAAAGATTGTGACGTCTTGAGCGACACCTGTCGCCATGTGCAGTTCGCCGACCACGGTAGGTCCGGTGATAATGGGCTGATTGGCGAATGTGCCATCGAAGGAGGCCATCTCGTTGGCGTTTGCGGGCCCCCCGCGGTCCAGTTACCGGGGACACTCCATATCGAGCTGTTAGCGCCGGTCCAGGAAGCGTTCGCATCCACCTCGGAATTTGCTAGCGGTGTGAGAGAGCTCAGTAGCAGCAACGCGCCCGCCAGAACCAAGAGCAAAGCAAATGGCGAACAGTGCGGCTGACATCTACTAAATTTCCACATGTTTCCCCCACGCTCCGAAGAATTGCAGATTTGTAACAATTCGTGGGGGAATGGCAAGACATTTGACGACTTCTTTTGGGGATGGTGCCGCCTCGATGGGTCGAGGCGCAATTTTCATTTGGTGTCACGAGGCTGTATTTCCACGCCTCCACTTCGCAACCGAGTGCAGGAATCGCCGAGGGCGAATTCCCCGAATATCGCGGTTATCCGGCAACCCAAAACGATTCTAGCGCGATCCTGAGCAGCGGGCCGGGCGATTCAACGCGCGTTCCTCAGCCGCGTTGCTAAAAAAAGAGCGCGAGCGAAGATGAAGGACGCTCGCGCCCCACTCCACGTATCCACTATTCTATATGAGCTATCCCCCCACAAGAGACAACCCACAACCTGATTTTCTTAATCCCAAAGCAAGCGGGGTCAAGCACGAAAATCCAGAGAAATTCAACGCGTTCGTAACCGCAGCGGCAGCGCATCGGAGATTAGATCGACACCGCGTTTATCTTTGCGCGGGCGCATAGGGAGATCAGATCAGGGGCGCGTCGTGCGCCGCAAAAGCGTGCAGGAATCGTCGATGGCAATGCCCTAACCGCGATTGATTCCGGGCCGTGCCGCAGGTCGAGGTTGCGGCAAACTTTGGTCGGACGCGTCCCGTTTTTGCTGGGTTTTTCCCCGCCCGGCGGCGATGCTGGCGTTGTGGAGGGCAACCAATCCATGGATGCCACTTTCCATGTAAATCCTTAGTGCGGATTCAACCGTCCACTCTTCTGCGCCTGACCTAGATTCCGACTGTGGAATATGTCCGATATTGATTGTCATAATGGTTTCTCCGGCATCAGGCTACCCAAGTCGCGGCCCGGCGGTCAATCACAGAATTATCAAAGCCGGATGGAGTTGGGGCGCAGATCAGATCAACGCGCCACGCGCCGTAATCACACCTAAGAATTGTCGAGAGCATGTTTCCAAATCCCTAGAGCCGGGCTATCAATGCGTGGCCTAAGCGATCCTAAGTGACGGGCGGGCGTGGGTAAAAATTGATTGACGAGTTGAGCGCATCAAAAACGTGAGAGGCGATCTACCTTTATCCACCGTTTTTATCCACTCGTTGACAAAATTTCGGCATTATTTGAGCGAACGTGAGATGACGCGATTTTGACGTTTTACCTAGCGTTGAGCACGTCAGAGCACGTTGGGATAATTTGAGAAAATGTGCCCTGATAGCAATGCCATTGAGGCGCTCTACCAACTGAGCTAAGACCCCGGCGAAGATTCAGACTGTAAGTTTGGGATTGCGCATTGCAACCCGAGAACAAAACCTTTGGCATAGTTTCAGACTGATTGGGTTCCGACCGCCTCTTGCGATTAAATTAAGCTGACGATTGCCTGAACAAGTCTGAGGGCGTTACAGTCAAAGCTTGCAACTGCGAGGCATTTATGATGTTTAATGGGCGGAGGCTAAAATGAATCGATCTGCATTTTCGGCAGTAGTTGTAGCCGCGGCACTTTTGGGAAGTCTTTACAGTGCGACCGGACAAATAATCAATCCAACCGTGCAAACTGCCTCGCCGCGAGTCGTGGCAACCCGCGGTGCGCCGGCGACGGCAGGAAGGCCAGTCGCGAGCGCACGCGTAATGCCGCAGGTCGCTGCGCGCCCAATGGGGTTTTACCCTCAACGGCTTAACTCGAATCTGCAGCGCACTTACGCGCCGCCAGTCCGGCCTTCCAATTTTACTGTCGCAACGTTAAACGCGCCGCGCGGGGGAGCAGTGCAACAACCAATTGCAGTTGATCCAGCGACGCGCCAAACTGAGTTGCGCACATTGGCAGCAATGCGTCAACGACGCGGCGTTGTTACGCGCGACGGAAACATTGTCGATCCAGCGACGCGGCAAAATGAATTGCGCACATTGGCAACCATGCGTGAACGGCGCCCGTCGAGTGATAGCGATCAGACTCCTGCGTCGATAAATCCTCAACGGCGCATCGCAAATCTTGATCCACGAGGCGGGGCCTCAGCGGGAAAAGCCCGAAGCGCCAACAGACGGCCATGGCAGAAACTGGCAGCACAAAAAAGATAACATCAGTCACGACGACGCGTTCCGCCGTCATTGGCACGAGTGGCATGACCGTAACTGGTGGCACGATCATTGTAACACGATCGTTTTCGTACCGACCGGGTACTATTTCCTGGACGGAAGCTACTGGTATCCAGCTTATGGCTACGATCCATCGCAGACCTACTACGACTACGATGGGCCGATCTACACGTACGGTAATTTGCTCCCTGACGAAGTCATCGCGAACGTCCAGACCGCGTTGCAAGGTGCAGGCTACTACTACGGTCCAATCACCGGTTCTCTGAGCGTCGACACGCGGGCAGCTATCGCGAATTTCCAACGCGATTATGACTTGCAAATGACGGGAGCAATCGATGAGTCGACAGTCGAAGCGTTGGGGTTATATCCCACTGATAACAGTAACAATTTCCAAACCGACCAGGGTTACTAGGTCCAGCCTCGCCCCTAACTGACCTACTGCCCTCCGCCGATCAGCGAGCCCGACACCAAAGCTGGACGTCGTCGCGAACCGAAGGTTTCGCTATCCTTCACAAACTCTCATTTGTTTAGCGCCAAAGGCGCGTCATTAATTGGGAGCCTGGGCGACGCCCCAGGATGCGTAGTTTGTTTAAGCGCCAGCGCTGAAAGCGCGATTCACCTTTTTCCCAACGATCGACGGCTTGGGCAGCCGTCTTTCCTTGAGCTCCCAAGGATTCGCTTGATCGCTACATGCGAAACCATTTAAGAAAATGATGGCATGGGCGATCTGAGTTTTCAGAACAACGTTCCCGACACGCTGTTGTCTGGGAAGGAATTACCGACGTTCAAATTCGAACTGGAGAAATCGAAGGGGAAAGTTCTAGCGAACAGCTTTGGCAAGGAAGCAACGATAGAACAGTTGCCGATCTCGAAAGGAATCGCAGGCGTATCGATGCAGCTGGAACCCGGCGTGATGCGGGAACTTCATTGGCACGCAACGGCTGCGGAATGGGCATTTGTGTTGAAAGGTCGTGTGCGCACGACCGTGATCAATCCTGCGGGACAAACTGAGACGAACGACTTTGACCCGGGTGACATTTGGTATTTTCCGCGCGGGCACCCTCACGTGCTCGAGTGCCTCGGAAATGAACCGACACATTTCATTTTGATTTTCGACAACGGCTATTTCTCCGAGTTCGGCACCTTCAGCATTACCGATTGGATCGGTCATGTGCCGAAATCGCTGCTGGCGAAAAATTTTGGTTTGCCGGAATCAGCCTTTGAAGGTTTTCCAAGCGAGGAGGTTTACTTCGCTCGCGGCGCGATTCCGCCGGAGCAAATACCGGAGAATTTGCAAGGTGCGCGTGTAGCTCCGCCGCGGACACACAAATTTCGAATGCTTTCTGAAGCGCCGCACGGCGTGTTCAAAGGTGGCCGCGAATGGCGCGTCGATTCCACACGCTTTCCAATTGCGACGACGATAACTGGCGTTGTTCTCGACCTTGAACCTGGCGCTCTCCGCGAGTTGCACTGGCATCCCAACGCCGATGAATGGCAATACGTTATCAGCGGCGATCTGAGCGTGACCATGTTTGGGTCGCACGGCCGTTTCCGGACGGAACTCCTGCATTCCGGAGACGCCGGTTACATCCCACAGGGTTACGGGCATTCAATCGAGAACGTCGGCAGCGAGCGAAGCCGGATACTGATCGCATTCAACAGCGGGATTTATGAATCGATCGATCTTTCCGCCTGGATTGCCGGCAACCCGGTGGATGTTCTTGCGACAAACTTTGACAAACCTGAATCATTAATTCGCACATTCCCGCGCAAAGATGTGTTCATTGCGCCAGGCGAATGAACGCTGGCCTATGAAAACGAAAGGTGCCAGACAATACACGTTCCTTCTTGCGTGTGTTCTGATCTTTGGTGACGCCGCGCATCTGATCGGTGCGAACATGCGTAGCTTTATCGAAGCGGTTCGAAGGAAAGCAGCCGTTGTCTATGTCGGTTCCGTCAAGGAAGTGCGGGTGTTACAACGAACAAAGTTCGACATCAAGGCAAAGGCGGTTGTAGACATCAAATCGATTGCGCGCACTACAGGGAGCAATCCTCAGCAGGCGACTATCGAGTATTCAAGTTATGATGACAAAACACCAATGATGGAGGGCGGTCCTCAATATCAACTGCGACCCGGCCTTTGGGTGATCGTTTTTGCCAACTCCTTCGAAGCTATCATTCCGCCTGGATATCTACTTCAAGGTAGCCGCCAGGAATTATTGCAACGAGTTGAAACATTGCGCGATGTTCTTAACAAGATGTCTCCCGACGAGCTCAAGGTGAACGAGATTACTGAGGACGATCGGCGTGTTCAAATGGGCTTGCACGAAAAGCTTTTCGCATTCCTCAGTGCAGCCAAATAATCGTCTCCGAACCGATGCCACGAGAGGAAATAAAACTTGGCGACGGAAGAATCGTACACAGCGAAAGCCCGCTGAATCTGGAGATGCCGTTTTCGGCGTTAGACAGCTTCATTACGCCGGCGAAATCGTTCTACGTTCGATCGCATTTTCCAATCCCGACGATCGATCGCAATGCATGGTGGTTACATGTGGAGGGCGAGGTAGAAAAGCCGTTCGCGATTAATTACGAAGAACTCGTGACACTGAGATCGGTTACGGTCCCGGCGACTTTGGAATGCGCTGGGAACAGCCGGAATTTTCTCGAACCAAAAGTGAAGGGCGTGCAGTGGCGGCTCGGCGCAGTCAGCACCGCGGACTGGACCGGAGTGCCCCTCTCGGTCTTGCTCGATCGAGCGATTCTCAAATCAAACGCGTGCGAAGTAGTTCTGGAAGGAGCGGACCGCGGGAAGCTCGAAGACCCGAAGAGTCCACCAGGCGAATTGCACTTCGCGCGCAGCGTTCCTCTGAAAAAAGCGCGGCGCGATGTGCTGTTGGCCTACAAAATGAATGGCGAAGACCTGCCGCCAGAGCACGGTTTTCCAGTTCGCGCGATCGTGCCCGGCTGGTATGCGATGGCATCCGTCAAATGGCTGCAGCGCATCATCGTCGTCGACCATCCGTTTAATGGATATTATCAGACGCTCGATTACGCGTATTGGAAGAGGCGAGGGGACGTCGGGGAACTCACGCCGCTCAGCGAAATGCAAGTCAAAGCAGAGATCGCGCGTCCGGCTGAAGGCGAGACTGTGTCTGCGAATACGAGCGTCCGGGTTCACGGAGCCGCTTGGGCGTGCGATGCGGAAATCAAGAAAATCGAATTGAGTACCGATGGGGGCGAAACGTGGAACGATGCAAAATTGCTCGGCGAATCGAACTCGAACGCGTGGCGATTGTGGGAGTTCAACTGGCAAACGCCCTTGCAATCGGGGAAACAAACTCTCATCGCCCGCGCCACCGACTCGCTCAACCGAACACAACCGGTGTTACACGATGCCGATCGCGGCACTTACATGATCAATCATCTCCTGCCGATCGAAGTCGAGGTCCGGTAATGTTCTGGGGAGCGTAAGCCTGCCTGCCGTATGCGGGGCAGATCGAATATCTTCGGTTCGAAGGATGCGACGCGGGAAGGATTCGCCGCCGGGTTAATCGAAGACGGCGATGCGTGGATGCAAATGATTGAGAATCGCAATGAGACGACCCACACCTACGATGAAGAGACTGCCGACGAGATCGGCGAGGCGATTCTCTCCAACTACGTGCACCAGTTTGAAAAGTTCCAAACAAGATTTACGCAACTGGGGCGTGAAGAGGAAACATGAATCACGGCCTGACAAGCGAGACAGCGGACCGCATTCGCTCAGTTCTGGCACGTTTTCCCCAGGTGGAGAAAGCAGTCCTCTATGGTTCGCGAGCAAAAGGTAACTACAAGCGCGGCTCAGACATCGATCTCACGCTGTTCGGCTCCGGTTTAAACAGAAGCGTTCTCTCCCAGATCACCGGTGGACTCGACGACCTGTTACTGCCGCAAAAGATCGATATATCCGTATTTGCGAAGATTTCGCATTCTGGTCTGATTGAACACATCCGGCGCGTGGGCGTGGTCTTTTACGAGAAACTAAGTGCGGCCGCTCACATCTATCACTGATCACTGCATCGCGATCCCGATCGCGGCACTTACATAATTAATCATCCGTTGCCGATCGAAGTCGAGTTTGTAGCGGCGTCGCTGTGCGACCGCAGCCGCATTGCGGCTTGGGCGATGGCTGCGGCGGCACCGTGCACTCGCCCCAGTTGAGCCGGGCGGAATCTCCTAACGAACCAAGGTTGCTGCCTGGCAGCGGCGTCTACTTCTTTCTGGGCGCCGCGTTGGGGGCTGACGCCTGTTGCTGTTTCTTTTGAGCCGCGCTGTTGGCTTTCGCCTTTTGCTGTGTCTTGTGTTTCTGATTCGCTTTCGGAGATTTGTCGCCCATGATGAGAAAGGCTCGTCCTGCAATCCGCAAAGTCAACGTGGAGGCGGATGGCCCAGGCTATTACTTGATGCGGGTCGCAGCCTGACTTGCTCTCTCAGCGCCTTTTTCGTCAACGAACGAAGATCAAGTAAACGAGAACGCTTAATACCACCACTCCCATAATAATCATTTGCTGCAGGTGTTTCGCATCAAAAGGCCGCGACGGAATCGCCCGTGATGCGCTAGCGCAATGACGGCAATGATGATCGACGGTGGAAAGCGCGTAGCCGCAGGTGGGACAAGGCTCCAGTGGCATACGGTACCAATCGCAGACATTGACCTAATAGCGAGGAATCGCTTCGCCGACGTGATTCGTCGAAATGTTGAATCGTTAAAGTGTTCCGCCTTCGTCAGCAGCTGGCCTGCAAGCAGTAAGCACTCATCCATCGTAACCGGCTTATGATAGATGATCCTGCGCATTTCGATTTTGCTCGTGATAAATGGCCGAAAACCATGGCAACTGCGTTTCACGAATGATGTGGCGTTGGATCTTTCGACTCATTGTTCTTAAGTACGCCGTGACGGTCATAAACAGGCTGTTCGCCTCTCGACCCGCTCGTTGCACCCGTATCTAAATCGATCCGATCGCGGCACTGACATGATTAATCATTTTCTGCCGATCGAGCTTGAGCTCCGGTGATGTGCTGGGGAGCGCACGCCTCCAGGCGTGCTGGTTTCGGCGTCGCGCCGAAACGAACTTTCCTTTTCTCTTCCAGCGGAAGAATGAATGGGGTGTTAAGGAAAGTTCGCGACCGCGAGTACGTCATGGCCAGGCCGCCGCGGCGACCGCTCCCGGAAGTCGCAGCGCGAACTTGTTGAACTTGTGCATCCATTCAGTTTAACTGATCCAGATGTCACTCGTTTTTAAAACTATTCAGACCGAAGGAATCGCTGAGCTTTCTTATCTCGTCGGCGACGATGACGAAGGAGTCGCGGCGGTGTTTGATCCGAGAGCTGATTGTGATGTTTACATTGAAGCGGCGCGAGACGCTGGCGTCATCATTACGCACATTTTTGAAACCCATATTCATGCCGATCTGGTGAGCGGCTCGCGCGAATTGTGCGCGCGATTGGAAACGGCAAAGATTTATGCCAGCGGCGAGGGCGGCGCTGAGTACGGTTTTAACCCGGAGAAAATCAAAGATGGCGACCGATTCACGTTTGGCGAAGTGATTGTCACGGCGCGCCACACGCCGGGGCATACGCCGGAGCATATGTCGTATTTGCTGTCCGAGGCGGATCATTCTGAAGAACCGTGGGCGGTGCTCACGGGTGATTCGCTTTTTGTCTCTTCCGCTGGGCGACCTGACTTGTTAGGCGAGAAATTTACCAGGCAACTCGCCGAACAACAGTTCCACACGTTGCACGATTTCTACCTGAACCTTCCCGATCACGTGATGATTTATCCCAATCATGGCGCCGGTTCGCCCTGTGGCGCCGACATCGGCGCGCGGTTGAGCAGCACCATCGGTTACGAGAGAAAATTCAATAATTTTTTGCAGTTCGCTGACGCAAAAAGCTTCTCCGATTTTGCAATTAAAACGGCGCCGCCGGTGCCCCGGTATTATCCACTGATGAAAAAGGTGAACGCGGAAGGGCCTAAAGTGCTTGGAAGTCTTCCACGCGTTCCCGGCCTTTCTCCCAAAGGCTTTCAAAGACGCAATCGACAACAAGACTGGCGTCCTCGTTGATGTGCGCAACATGCTCGCGTTTGGCGGCGGTCACATTGCTGGCGCACTTAATATTGCCGGCACGCCGATTCTCTCCATTTGGGCGGGCTGGATGCTCGATCCAGAAAAGCCGATTCTTCTTGTGCTTGAGGAGGATAATGATCTCGAAAAAATCCTCCATTTATTTGTTCGCACCGGATTCACAAAATTCGCGGGTTATTTGATCGGCGGGATGAAAGCGTGGCACGCAGCGGGATTTCCGCTGGAAAGAGTCGGGCAAATGAGCGTGCACGAGCTGAATGAACGCAAGTCGTCGTTGCAGCTTCTCGATGTGCGTTCGCCCGGCGAATGGAAAAAAGGGCATGTTCCCGGCGCCCATCACATTTTTGTGCCGGAGCTTGGCAATCGGGTAGGAGAACTTGATCGTAACAAACCGACGGCGATTTATTGCGGCAGCGGTTATCGCGCCAGCATCGCCACGAGCATTTTGAAGCAGCAGGGGTTCAATGAGCTTTGGAATGTTCCCGGCAGTTGGGAAGCGTGGAAAAAGGCGAAGCTGCCAGTTCGAGGGAGCGGACGGCGAATGAACGGAGCAAGAAACATTTGCCGGCGTTCACAGCGAAGTCGCGCAATCCCGTTGCGAAAGCGTTCGATGACTTCTGCGGGATCCTTCGACTCCGCTTCGCTCCTAGGATGACACTGCGCTAATGAACGGATCGACAACGACGGCTATTCCACGTCGTTCATTCGGGGAAACAATGCGCGCCGACGTTTGGTGGAGCCAGCCGCTGCTCGTGTTTATCGGATTGTCGACTTTCATCGTCTATTCCACGTGGGCGGCGTTTCAGGGACAAAATTATTTCTTCGGCAATTACATTTCGCCGTTTTACTCGCCGGAACTGTTTGGCGGTTCGCCCCATAGTTGGTTCGGACCGAAACCGGGCTGGTGGCCGCAATGGCTTCTATTTTCGCCCGCGCTTTTAGTGCTTTGGGCACCGGGTGGTTTCCGGTTCACCTGTTATTATTATCGTGGCGCTTATTACAAAGCGTTCTGGGCCGATCCGCCGGCCTGCACGGTTGGCGAGCCGCGTAACAGCTACTGGGGCGAGCGTTCGTTCCCGCTGATCATGCAAAATGTTCATCGCTATTTCCTCTATGTGGCGCTCTTGTTCATTTTGATCCTGGCATATGACGTTTGGAAGGCGCTCTGGTTTGTCGATCCCACCACCGGCAGAAGTTCATTCGGGATCGGCGTCGGTACCGTTGTGCTCGCCATCAACGTTTATTTGCTGGGCGGCTACACAATCGGATGCCACTCCCTGCGACATCTAATCGGAGGATTTCGCGATCAACTCGCAAAATCGCCAGCCTGTTATCGCGCCTACGCCTGCGTGAGTTGTCTGAATCGCCGCCACATGCTTTGGGCATGGGTAAGTCTGTTCTGGGTCGGCTTTACCGATCTTTACGTGCGGCTTTGTGCCATGGGCGTCTGGCACGATTTCAGAATCGTTTAAGCGATGAAGCGAGATGCGTTGAAGCGAATTAAATTGCTCGCGAACGGACGCTTCAACCGTTCAACTCTTTAACGCTTCAACGACTCTCATGCCTGAGTACGAAACTTTTGATTACGATGTCCTCGTGATTGGCGCGGGTGGCGCGGGGTTGCGAGCTGCGATTGAAGCTTCGGCTGCAGGGGTTCGCGTTGGACTCGTCTGCAAATCGCTTCTGGGTAAAGCGCACACGGTCATGGCAGAGGGCGGAATCGCAGCGGCGTTGGCCAACGTCGATGAACGCGACAATTGGAAGGTGCACTTCGCCGATACCATGCGCGGTGGCCAATATGTTAATCAATGGCGCATGGCTGAATTGCACGCGAAGGAAGCGCCCGATCGAGTGCGCGAGCTCGAAGCATGGGGCGCCGTTTTTGATCGGACAAAAGACGGCCGAATTCTGCAAAGACATTTCGGCGGCCACAAATATCCGCGACTGGCACACGTCGGCGATCGCACCGGGTTGGAGATGATCCGCACATTACAGGACCATGGTGTTCATAAGGGAATTGAGGTCCACATGGAGCACACCATTCTTTCGTTGCTCAAGGATGGAGACCGCGTCATAGGCGCGTTCGGGTACGACCGCGAGAGAGGCCGTTTCAAAATTTTCCGCGCTAAAGCTGTGGTGCTGGCCACGGGTGGCATCGGTCGCGCCTACAAAATCACCAGCAACAGCTGGGAATATACGGGAGATGGACACGCGCTCGCTTATGAGGCGGGCGCGGAACTCATCGATATGGAATTCATTCAATTTCATCCCACCGGAATGGTCTGGCCGCCGAGCGTGATGGGAATTTTAGTTACTGAGGGAGTGCGCGGCGAAGGCGGTATTTTGACGAACAGAGACGGCAAACGTTTCATGTTTGAATCGATCCCGGAAAATTATCGGCAACAAACGGCTGATAACGAGGAGGAAGGCTGGCGCTATTGCCAGGGACACAAAGACGCGCGTCGTCCGCCGGAATTACTCACGCGTGATCACGTTTCGCGTTGCATCGTGCGCGAGATCAAAGAGGGCAGGGGAAGTCCGCATGGTGGCGTGTTCCTCGATATTTCGTGGATCAAATCGAAACTTCCGAACGCCGCCGAACACATTAAACGAAAACTTCCAAGCATGTACCACCAATTTAAACAATTGGCTGACATCGATATCACGGAGCAACCGATGGAAGTTGGACCGACTACCCATTACGTCATGGGTGGCGTGCGCGTTGATCCGGACACGCAAATGTCGCGTTTGCCTGGGCTGTTTGCTGCCGGTGAGTGCGCGGCGGGTATCAACGGTGCAAATCGACTGGGCGGCAATTCGCTCTCCGATCTATTGGTGTTCGGGAAACGCGCCGGTGAATTTGCGGCGCAGTTCGCGAAGCAGAACTCGTTAGGTGAAATTCGCAACGATCAGATCGATCTAGCCGCGCGCGAAGCACTCGCGCCATTCGACCGGGGCGACGGCGAGAACCCGTACCAAATCCAAAAAGATTTACAGGAATTGATGCAGGACAATGTCGGAATCGTTCGAACCGAATCGGAAATGCAGTATGCGCTAGGCCAGTTGCAGCAACTGAAACAGACGAGCGGATCGCGCTGCAGTGACTGGCAATCGCGAATACAATCCCGGTTGGCATACCACGATCGATCTGAAGAATCTGCTTACCGTCTCGGAGGCAGTCACGCGCACAGCGATTGAGCGAAGAGAAAGTCGCGGCGCGCAATTTCGGGAAGATTATCCCGACAAAGACGAGCATTTTTCAAAAGTGAACACGATCATGTCCAAAGCGTCTGACGGCTCGATGCAAATCCGATTGGAGCCTTTACCCGAAATGCCGGACTATTTGAGACAGATTATCGAGGAGATGAAATGAGCCTGACGGGTGGCACTGCAGGATTGTGGAGCGCACGCGTTCCGCGTGCTGGTTGCGGCGTTCCGCCGCAACGGACTTTCTCCGAGACTTTGTTTCCAAGTAGGGTGTTCTCTGCAGACGAAAAGTTCGCGAACGCCTGGTGACGTTCGCCAGCACGCCAGAGGCGTGCGCTCCCCAGAGACATCGATTTTATGAAGGCCGTTTTCAAAATCTGGCGTGGCGATGCCAAAGGCGGCGAATTTCATGAATACTCCACCGACATAGCCGAAGGCATGGTCGTGCTCGACGCCGTCCACCAGATTCAGGCGACGCAAGCGCGCGATCTTGCCTGCCGATGGAATTGTAAGGCAGGAAAATGCGGCTCGTGTTCCGCTGAAGTAAACGGGATGCCGAAGCTGATGTGCATGGCGCGGATGAGCGAATTGCCGTTGGAAAAACCGGTGACGATCGAGCCGATGAAAGCTTTCCCGGTCATCAAGGATTTGGTGACAGATGTCTCATGGAATTTTCGGGTGAAGAGAAAGATCAAGCCGTTCAAGCCACGACCGCCTGATGCGCCAGATGGAACATGGCGTATGCAGCAGAAGGACATCGATCGTGTGCAGGAATTCCGGAAATGCATCGAATGTTTTCTGTGCCAGGATGTCTGCCACGTTCTGCGCGATCACCAGATGCACGAAAAATTCATCGGCCCGCGGTTTTTAATTCACGTTGCAGCTCTGGAGATGCACCCGCTCGACACGGCAGATCGAATTGAGGAATTGCGGAATGCTTACGGGATCGGTTACTGCAACATCACCAAGTGTTGCACGAAGGTTTGTCCTGAAAACATTGAAATCACGGACAACGGAATCATTCCGTTGAAAGAACGCGTGGTGGATCAGTTTTATGATCCGCTGGGGTGGCTCTGGGGATTATTGAAAAAGAAGAGTGATCGCAAAAACGTTGAACCATTCAAGCCTTAAAGCGTCGCTCTGTCATGTTGAACGAGGCGAAACATCTCGGGCTACCGACTTGCGGACCATGAGCACCGCGGAAAATAATCTGAGATTCTTCTCCCGCGACTGCGGGATCAGAATGACAGAGAAGACCATATACGCTTCAACGATTTAACCTTTCGGCGGAATCGCCATGCCTGAACTGAAACAGCTCCATAAAGACGCAATTCCCGCTGCGCTGGAGAAAGCTGAGCGCTACCGTTTGCTCAACGAACCCGGCGAAGCGGAGAGCATTTGCCTCGACATTCTGGCTGTCGATCCTGATAACCAACGCGCTGTCATCACACTTTTGCTCGCGTTCACTGATCGCTTCGAAAAAGGGTATGGCGTCAGCGAGACGCAAACGAAAGAATTGTTAGGCCGGCTGAAATCGGAATATGAGCGCGCGTATTATTCCGGAATCATTGCCGAACGCCGGGCAAAAACGAAACTGCGGCAGCACACGCCCGGCTGCCGGTTTCAGGCTTACGATCTTTTGCGCGAAGCAATGGATTGGTTCGAAAAAGCCGAACCGCTCAGCCCATCTGGTCACGACGACGCGGTTTTGCGGTGGAACACTTGCGCCCGGATCATCGAGCGAAACAAACTCGTACCTCGCGAAGAAGAAGAACGAATCGAATTTCCGCTGGAGTAAGATTGTAAGGCAACCGCTTCCGTTGCTGAGAGAATTGGCAGGCGAGAACGCCCGCCCTACAGTTGACGTCAGAAATGGACGACGACTTCGCTCGGTCCGAATATAGGCGATGGCAACGCGTGGCGGGCAAATACGATTCCGGTGGCTCCTGGCATGGCCGTTGCAAACGGAATCAACCAAAACTCGTTACTACTGGCCGCTCACGTCGTGATAGTGCCCAAATGGAGGGGCGGTTCACCGGAACCGCCTGGGCGATCGAGGTCAATCGCCCTTACCTGCTGCCGCAGCGGGGACACGCTTCGCACAGCGAAGCGGCTACAGTATGGACTACACGATCGCGCCGCCGCAGCTCGAGCCCGCGCCAGCAGTGCAACCAAAACAATGATCGCCGGTCATGATCTCGCGATTTTCGAGCGAATCCGGCGTCGACGTCCCACAAAAACATTCCCGACCTGTCGGGATTATTCCACTGCATCCCGAGCTGCTGATTGAAATCGCAGTCGTAAACTTCACCACGCCATCCGACGCTGATCGTGTTGCGGCACATCAGGCCTTCGATAGTCGCTGGATTGAACGCCTCGATCAGAAGTTGCATGTACTCATCGAGTCGATTGTTGTGGCGCAGGTAAGCGGCGAACCGGCCGATTGGAAGATTCGTAAGCGTGTAAAGCCTGTTAAACACAATTCCGAAATGCTTTTGCAACTCCCGTTTGTAATCGGCCTCAAGCTCCTCTTGCGGCGCTGGCAAAAACTCGCCGACGGGATTGTAAACGAGATGCAACGGCAACGCTGGATCGATTCCGTAGCCTAACGAGTTGAGAAGTTGTAGTGCCGTGATGCTCCCTTCAAACACGCCATCGCCGCGTTGCGCATTCACATTTTCTGCTGAGTAACACGGCATCGACGCGATGATTTCAACCTGTTTGGCCGGCGAGGAACTCGACGACATCGTGGTACCCCTCCTCGATTAAGATAGTGAGATTGCAGCGATCGATCACATGACGTGACGGCTGTAGCTCTTTCACACGCTCGATAAAATACCGGAAATCGGGAATCATTTCCGGCGCGCCACCGGTGAGATCAACGGTTGGAATGCCGGTGTTCGCAAGCCAATCGATAATCCGATCAACAGTCTTGCGCGTCATGATCTCTTTCCGCTTCGGCCCGGCGTTCACATGGCAATGCACGCAGGTGAGATTGCAAAGCTTGCCCACATTGACCTGAAGAATTTCGGTTCGCGCGCGACGAAGCGAAATCGATTGTTCGGTCAACGTGTGTGCGAAACGGTTCATGCCACAGCAAAGTAGCGAGATGCCATAAAAGTCATTCGAGCGGAGTCGAGGAATCCCGTGGCAGCACTCTCAGGTAACTTTCCGGGATCTCTCGACTTCGCTCGAGGTGACAGACTGCCTAGCGCCTTTCCAGGTAACCATGATTAGTCAATTTGGTTCCGTGTTTCTTCTAAGAGCGGGCCTTTTCCCGTGAAATCTGCAGGAGCCCAAGGCCGATAACGCAGGACCAAGAAATCGAATCTGATTAATTAGTCGCTTTCTGGAAACCAGCCTTTACCAGATCTTGATATCCAGCGTTGAGGGGCCGGACGTTATAGCCAAGCTTCTCCAAAATCTTCGCAGCTTTGAGAGCACGTACTCCCATAACGCAGTGCGTGTATACGATCTTATCCTTTGGAAGTTGGTGTTCTAGCGCGGTTGCATCGACCTCTTTATTTAACGAGCTGAGCGGCAGTGAAATCGCTCCTTCAACGTGCCCTTCCTTCCATTCCCCTGGCTCGCGGACATCGACGAGAACCGCTTTATGCGTTGCGACGTTTTCCTGAACGGTCGGAAGTGGATCGTTGCTTGGCTCGGCAGCGTGAACACGACTGTAACTGAATGCAATTACACTGCATATCATGAGAAGTTTTATAAGCTGAATAGTCATAATTTGCTTTCCTCGGCGCTTCACATTGCGTTGCCCGCAGGTGGGATGCAAAGCTTGCCCACATTGACTCCAAAATGTCAGGGCCCCGGTAGTGAAGTGAGATTGATTGTTCTTTTAGTGTCTGCGCGGAACCGTTCACGACCACGGCAACAGTAGGCCTGATGTCCTAAAAGTCATTCCGAGCGGAGTCGAGGAACTCCGTAGGATAGCTCTCATATAATTTCGCGGGATCTCTCGACTTCGCTCGAGATGACACACTGCTTAGCGATCTTTTAAGTTAAACTTGTCCGCTCGCTAGAAGCTGATTTTCAAAATGCGGCCATCTGTTCCTACCAGCCATCCTGCTTTAGGAGAGGCGAAAGCTACCGCCCAGAAGCCGCTCACACCGGGCAACGTGAACCACGTGTTTCCCTCGTCGGGAGTCCAGGCCGCGGATCCGGTCGAAAACGCAGGCGGGTCATTCGCAGTGACTACCACAGCGCGTCCGAGATTGTTGCCGCCGCCGCCACCAGTCTGGCCGACATAGCTCAACCCGAATATGGCGCCCGTTACCGGAGGCGGATTTGTAAGAGTCCAGGTTCTGCCGCCATCGCTGGAAATCGCGGTGCGCGCGTTATTCGGATCGCCGGCATCCAGATCGCCGCCGCCCACGATCCCGTTATGCGGATCGCGGAAATCAACGGTGAATGCGCCCGCGCTGGGCGAGCTAAACAGCGGCGTATCATACGCGTTCCAGGTGTTCCCCTGATCGGTGGTAGCGAGAACCCTGGCAATCGCCGCGACGCCTGTCGCTATCCACGCGTTCCTGCCACCTTGTGTCGTGACGCAAGTGCCGCTTGACGCGAAGGAGCCTTCACCGGGTAACGCCGGCGGCATGTTGCTGCTGATGTCCTGCCAAGTCATCCCGTTGGTTGTGCGAAAATCGGGAAACACTCCATTGATTGAGTCACCAATCAGAATTCCACGCTGCGGCGTCCAAAACGCGAACCCGTCATAGAAACCATTTGGATTCTGGTTCTCGAATTGGATCGTCCAAGTGGCGCCGCCGTCCAATGTCTTGTACACACGAAAATCAGTCGGGTTATCCCCAATCGACATTAGATACGCAACTCTCGCGCTGAAACCTTGCACGTCGCGAAACTGCAGAGCTTCAGCGCCCGGTACGACGCCTGCGCTCCAAGTCTCCCCGCCATCGGTGGTGACAGTGAATGTGCCGTTGCGACCGGATGCCCAGACCACTTGTGGATTTACCGGCGAAACTGCGATCAGGCCGTTGGTCGTCCCGCTGTCTTGCGGAGTTAGCGTTGGTTGATGAATCAGCGGCTGTTCGTGCGCGCTCAGAGTCGCGCAGGTGAACGCCGTTCCCAGCAAAGCTATGAGTAATCGTTTTGACATAATGTTTCCTCCCAAAGGGAATTCGTCGCGGCAGAAGACGTTGGTTGCAACAAGAATCTCGCGTTTACTTGTTTCGTGAACACATCTGTAGCTTTGCGAGGCGATGAATCGATGTGCGGTTATTCAGCGATCTCTTCCGCCCGGCGGGGTGCGCGCTCTGGGATGTCGCCATTTGGTAATCGCCACTCGCGCTGTGCACGAAACGGCAACGCAAAGAGTTTACCAAGAGTAAGTTCGTTTTCCTCACGATATGCAGCGACACCAATCGTGATCGCGTCCTGCGGAACGTCCCGGCGCAATGTGCGATGTAGCTTGTCCCACCAGCAAAACATCGTGCCCCAGTTTGAATTCGTCTCGCGTTGCACGATGGAATGATGAATCCCGTGCATGCGCGGCGTGACGAGGATCAGGTTTAAGATCCGCTCAACGTGAATTGGCAGGCGCCAATTTGAATGATGAAAAAGTGTCGCTCCCTCAAAAGTGGCGAAGAACACGATGAGCATAATCGGTCCAACACCGAAGAGCACCACGGCTAACGAGAGAAAGCCGGTCGAAAGGATCATTTCGCCGAAGTGAAATCGCGCGGCGGTGCTCACATCCATATCGAGATCGGTGTGATGCACGTTGTGAAATCGCCAAAAGAACGGCACCATGTGCATGGCCCAGTGCCACCACCAATAGGCGTAATCCATTAAAAGGAAGGTCGCGATTACGACGGCCCATGCTGGAAGGTGAAACCAATTCAGTAATCCAACGTGTCGGTCCCGCGCCCAGATCGCGATCGCGATCGGAATGGGCAACATCGCGAGACGAACAAGCGCGAAACCCGGGATCGAGAGCACAAAATTGCGTACAAGCCGGGGTAGAACACTGAAATGTTGCCGCCGTAACGGGAATTGCCACTGAAGCCAGAGCAGAACGAGAAACAGGCAAGTGAGCAATGGATTGCCGATGTAATCCATGAAGGGAATCTCGGGCACAACGTAGCCTTTTATTTCTGCACCGTGTCGCTAGCGAAGCATGAAAAAGCGGCGCAGCAGCGCCGTACTCCAAAATGTGGCCGTCACTTCGAGACTGTGATCGTCGCTTGCGTTTTGGAGTGCGCCGGTGCTCCGGCGCTTTTGGAATGTCCTGAGGAAGGACACAAAATTATAAAGCGGCACCAAGAGTTACGCACCGATCCGCCGGAACTCGAAAGTGGTCTCGGGTTTTACGACCTCGCCATTCATCTCAAGCAGCGGATAGACCAGGAAATTGATCGGCCCGCTTTCAGGTTCCGGGTCAACCACCAGATCGCGACCCTTCGTCAGCTCAAACCGATTCGCTGGATTATGACCAAAATAATAATCCGCTAGTTTCGGGTTCTTCCACGCTTCACTGATATCCACCGGAACCCACTGGTCGTTTGCGAGAAATTCGGCCCAGCAATGGTAGCCCTCGATCTTGCCCTCCTTCTTGTCGGCTGGAATGGTCGCGCCGATGGCGAAACGCGCAGGTATGTTGATGCTTCTCGACAACGCGATGAAGTACGCGTGGAAATCACTGCAATTGCCGGTGTGAGCGTCGCACGCATAGACGGCGTCTCCGCGGCCCCAACCCGTGCCTGTTTTATCATACCGCATGCGGCTAATGACGTGATCGTACAACGCTTTTGCCCGTTCCAAGTCGTCCGTTTTTCCGGCCGTCGCTTTCTCGGCAAGCGTTTTAAATGTTTCGTTGACCGGAACTAATTTTTCCGGCTGAAGATACCGCGCGGCGTCAGCACTGCCTGCGGGATAGGCCGCTTTTTCCTTGCGCACCACTTTGTATCGCAGCTCGATCGTCTTGCCACTGTCCTGCGGCTGTGCATTGACCACGCAAATGTCATTGCCGTAATCGCGGTCCTGAACCTTGTCCCATTTCATTGGGATGTTCAGTTTTTCCACACTTACGGTTTGAAAAGAATCTGTCTTCGCGAGCGGTATCCAGATGCGAGCGGAGCCGGTGATTTCGGGAAGTTTGACGCGATAAACAAACTCGAATTCATCGGCGCCTTTAATGATGCCGGGCTCACCGGCGGCATGAATGGTGAGCGAGCCGGCGAGAAACAGCACCGGAACCAGAATCAAGCGCACGGTCAACTTCGCCATTCGTCTCCTAGCTCACGGGCACTTTATTCCACTTGCCGTTTTCTTCTTTCCAATTGTAAAGCGGTTTGCCGTCGATTTTGTGCACCGCCGTGTCGGTGACTGTCATTTTGCCTGGCTGGCCAGTCAGAAAGAAATCGATGTCGTAAGTTTTTCCATCCGTTCCCTTCATATCCACGCAGGCGAAATATTTCCCGCCGCCGAGGTCCTGCAATCGATCATCGTGGACCTTTATTAAATCGAGAGCGAGATCCTGGCCTTCGTATTTCACGGGGAACTTTCCGCCGCTTTTGCTCGTCTCGGTAGTTATGTGTTTCTTTATCCCGGCGGAAATGTCAGCCGTCCTAACCTGTTTTTTTGCGCCACCTGATGTCGGATGCTCTGGATGCTCCTGTGAAAAGAGCGCCGGTATCGGCGTAAAGAATAATGTGATGGCTGCTGCGGTGATGATTTTTGCGATCATAGGAGTTTCTGATTTGTTGAATTCTATTCGTCGAAGAGACGCATCGATCAAATATTTTATTTTGAGTAACGTCTTTGGCGCAGTGTCGCGCAAAAAGGAGTTTAGCCAAAATCTCAGATGCAGGTCTCCATTATCATTCCGGTCTTTAATGAGGCGCCATTGATACGCCCGTTTCTTTCGAATCTACGCGAGCGAACGCGTGGGGCGGAAATTATTGTCGTCGACGGCGGGAGCACTGACGGCACCGAACGACTGGCGCGAAGGCTTTTGCGATCAGCGTTATCCGAAGCGGCGCGCGGAGCCGTGCAAAACAAATGAACGTTGGAGCCGATGCAGCAGGCGGCGATATTTTCTGGTTTTTGCATGCAGACGCCGAAGTGCCGCTGGAGTCTTTGAATGAGATTGCGCGCATAATGCGCAATCCAGAAGTCTGTGGCGGTTTCTTCCGGATCCGCCTGCCGTCCGCGCCGGCCATATACCGACTGACGGACGGCTTTGCGCATTACGCAGGGCTCGTACTGCGGATACGATGCGGCGATCATGGAATTTTCTGCCGGCGAAATGCTTTTGTTGACGCTGGAGGATTTCCAGACGTTCCGGTGATGGAAGATGTGGAATTTTTTCGGCGACTTCGCCGCTGCGGCCGCGTCGTGTATAGCAACAAACGAATTGGGGCGAGCCCGCGGCGTTATGAAACAGTCGGACCGGTACGCCTCACATTTGCCTTCGGATCGATTGCGACGCTTTATCTTTTCGGTGTTTCCCTCTCCACGCTTGCCCGCATTTACCGGCGCATGTGTTGCGGTCCGCGCGAGCAGGCGGTTCTGCGCACATAGCGAGGCATACGAGCCAATCCAAACCAACACGCGTTGCGAGTGCGCGCGATTACACAGCCTGATTCGATCCAATATTAGGACGTAATCAATAGGAGGAAGTGACTATGAAAATTATGAGTTTAATTGCTGCTTTGGTTGCCATGGCCGCGCTCACTGCTTTCGGCCAGGAGGGCGTGGTTCAAGACGTAAAGCACGGCGCGAAGAAAGCTGGGGAAACGATTAAAGACGGACTCGAAACAGTAGGCGAAAAAACAAAGGAGACTGCTAAAACGGTTGGCAAGAAAACAAAGGAGACCGCCGAGACCGTAGGCGAGAAAACGAAAGAAACCGGCGAGACCGTAGTCAGAAAAACAAAGGAAACCGTGGATGGCACAGGCGAGAAAGCATCTGGGACTACTCACCAGATGCACCACAAGTCCAGTAAGAGCGTCAGCAAAGCCAAGGCTCAAACCACAGAAGAACAGACGACAGACGGCGACTAAAATACGCAGCCATCAAGCCCGATTCCCTGACACTGAATTGATGGTGGTCGTAGCCACAACAGTTCTTCTCAGCATCCCGTCTTGTTGCTTGCCGCGCCCAAATGGTAGGGTCGGCGCGCTGCGCCGACCGGACGCCGCAGCGCGGCGTCCCTGCCGTTGTTTCAACCGCATTGTTAAAGCGACGCAAGATTTTGCTCGTTCCAACTTGCTCACGTTCGTCGAGTGAGTCCTATTTGGCGCGATGAGCAGTCTGCGTCTGGGAGTGAACATCGATCACGTGGCGACATTGCGGCAGGCGCGCTATGCCACAATGCCCGAATCCAAGAATGCAGAGCCGGATTTGCTTGTGGCCGCGCGGATTTGCGAGCGCGCAGGCGCCGGCGGGATCGTCGCCCATCTACGGAGTGATCGCCGCCACATTCAAGACTTCGACATCGAACGTCTTCGCCAGAACATCATGACGAAATTGAATCTCGAGATGGGCAACACGGAGCAGATCATCGATGTCGCGCTTCGCATCAAGCCGGAAGAAGTCTGCCTGGTGCCGGAAAAACGTGAAGAAATTACGACGGAAGGGGGTTTGGACGTCATTGGACAGCGCAAGGAACTCGAGCCCACCATTAGACGACTGCAAGCGGGCGGAATTCGCGTCAGTCTGTTTATCGATCCCACATTGGAACAAGTGGATGTCGCAGCGGAGTTAGGTGTGGAAATGGTCGAGGTGCATACCGGCAGGCTTGCGAATGCATTTACGGAAAAGATCCAAAAGCAAGAACTGGAACAATTGCGAGCAGCCGCGCGCGCTGCATCAGAATCCAATATGCAGGTCAACGCTGGCCACGGAATCAATTACAAAAACATCGCGCTCATCCACCAAATTCCATGTTTGAGCGAACTCAACATCGGCCACGCAATCGTATCGCGTGCGATGTGGGTGGGTTTGGAAAATGCCGTCAAGGAAATGCTCGCCGCCATGGCGAATTATCCCGAATGAGAGCCACCCGATTTGTAGGGCGTCTGTGCCAGACGCCAAGCGCCGGCGTTTCACAAAAACGCCCCACACTTCCAGTGACATGAGCGTGATCGGTATCGGCGTTGATGTGATCGAATGCTCGCGCATCCAGCATTCCATGGAGCGATTCGGAGACCGGTTTCTGCATCGCGTCTTCACAGAAGGCGAAATTGAATATTCGATGTCGATGAAGTTTCCGGAACGTCATCTGGCTGCGCGTTTCGCGGGCAAAGAAGCAGTGGCCAAAGCGTTCGGCACAGGGATCGGCAAAGCGATGGGCTGGCGCAACATTGATATTCGCAAAAAAGAGAGCGGCGAACCTTTCCTGGTTTTTTCAGGGCCAGCGGAAGCTTTTGCCGCAGAACGGGGCGTCGCTTCGGCTCTTATCACTCTCAGTCACACCGAAAATTACGCTGTCGCGTGCGCTGTTCTGCAAGGGTAGTTCTCTGATACCAAGCCTGCTCTTGTAGCCACGGCCCTGCGGGCCGTCGTGGTAGGGCGCGTCACTCCCGTGAGCGCCGATGATGTGAATTCCCCGGGGCGGACAGAGGACTGCCCGCCCTACCGAATCGAGACCGGCCGCAGGCCGGTGGCTACATCTCCCTAACTAGCAGCAGGCCGCACGAACAGCATTGAAACGCAGCGCGCTTTCCGGCAAGTAAGATGTCCATGGAAAATTTTCGGCAACTCATGGAAATCGTCGGCACTGCTGTCGATGGCGTCGGCGTGTTCATTGTCGCTGCCGGTGCGATCGTTGCCACGGCGCGTCTTTTCGTTCGTCTCGCGCACAAGACAGGAAATTATTATTCGTCGTATCGGCAGGACATCGGCCGCGCAATTTTGTTGGGTCTGGAGTTTTTGATTGCCGGCGACATTATCCGAACTGTCGTTGTTGCGCCCACGATTCAAAACGTGCTTGTCCTTGGATTAATTGTGCTCATCCGAACGTTTCTGAGTTTGTCGCTCCAACTGGAAATCGAAGGAAAATTGCCGTGGCGCCGCGACGTGCCACCCCAGGCAGTAGATCAATAAACAATTGATTCATTACATGCCATGGCGCGGCGGCGGAGTGGCTCCCAGTGCGCCGACAATGACCACGATGATGATGCCAAGGCAAAGTTCGACAATCACGTTGCGCATTAATTTGCGAAGAGCGTTGCGCTGGTTCGCATTCTGTTCATTCGGCGACAGCAAGCTGTGGTTTGAAGCGGAGAAGATTGCACGCGCCAAAAGCGATCATGATGAAAAACAGAAACACTTTCAGCACAGCAGGCGTCCATATTCACTCGTGACAAAGGCTGGCAAGCTGCCAACGAGAAAATAACTGTTCGTCAGGCCGGTTGCCGCGAGTGCGCTAACAACAAGCAAGCTCACAGCGGAAAATCTTCGGGTGATTAAACCGGCAGCGAGTAGCAGTGACTGCATGATTCGATCGCGACGCGCGAATCAGAAGTAAGTCAGTGGCAACAGACCTCCGGGCCAGAGGCCGGTAGCGATTAGATGCGTTGAATCAACAGTGAGATGGATCGGCCGCTCAGCTCCAATCGTCGCTCCCGCGTGCCCAGCCCATGCAATGGACGCAAGAAGCGCTGTTGCAATAATTGCCCAACATACTGCCAAGCGCGGGAACTCCACGGAAACGGTCCGGCGTTTCGGTCGCGCAAATAAGTTCGCGATTGTAAACAGAAAGCATCAGAGCCAGGCGCCATGTCCACAGCCGTCCGAACTGTGTTCGAGTGATCGCCACGCCTCAAGCGAAGCGATGCCTGGCATCTCCCACAAACTGCCGCCGGTTATTCGTGCGAGGACGATCCGAAACCACACAATGCCAGAAACGATCGCGGCGAAGACCACTCCACACCGCCAGCGATCGAAACTGCTCGCGCAGCATTTCTATGTGCGGCGAAGCACTTCGGTCAGTCTCCTTCAACGCAGGTCTTGCGACGAGTATTTCAAATGCGAACAACGACAGAAGAATCATGCATGCGCCGATGTGCATAGCGCGCGTGATAACTAGCAACATAGTTCAGCCCGGTATGCGTTACGCCATGCGCTTTACGGAAGCAATCTGAAACGTGAAATCGCCATTGGTCCGATGCGTATCCACTGACACCACGCGCCAGACCACCTTGTAGCTTCCTGGTCCGAGCCGCGGCAATGAGACCTGCAGGAGCGAACGATTGGCCGGAATCCAGGTGCGTGTCTTTCTTATCGATCTGTTTTCCGGTCGTATCGAGAACTTGGATACTGCTAAACGCAGGCTCAATCGCTTCCGTGAACCAAATCCGCACCGCCGCTCGGCGCAGAATGAACTTTGCCTCCGACATGATGGATCGGAGTGCTCCAAAAACGCATGCGCGTTCGCGCGCGTTGCGGGCAGAAGTACTAAAAGAGAAAAGGAAAGAATGCGACAAAGTGAGTTCATTTGTTTCCTCCAAATAGAGGGCGTCCAAGGCTGTGTGGGAAAAGATCATCGAGATAGAAGTGCAACTGCGCGATGAAGCCGACGTCGTTTCCAGTGTGCGAATTGATCGGAATCATCGCTTCGGCGCCAACTTGGAAATATTTGCCAGACCAGATAATGCCCGGATTGATTGTGCCGGTGGTTGGACCGGCTGGGCCGCGGTTCAGCGGAGTTTCCATTGCAAATTCCACCAGCGGAATCAATCGATCGATCGGCGCCGGCAAATGCATGTCCTGCACCTGCGACTGCAGATAAATCACGCTGTACTCCAGCGCAAAACCCCACTCAAAGACATCAGGATGTTGCTCGACTCAATATCGCGTTCACCTGTTTGGTGATCTACCGTGATAGCTGCGCGTGCTCGCGCTTGTTGGAATCTCGACGCCGGCTAGACCCGTGATGGCGAACGGCTTCAAGAATCGCAACGCCTCGGGCAAATCGCCCAAGCCTTTGCCGAAGAACAGCCCAGGCGTCCATGTGCTGAAACTGTCCGCTCCGACCTCTCTGCCTCCCGTGCCGCCGACATCTACGTCGAGGCCGAGGGATAGTACGGCTTCATGTTTGTCGTTTTCAAAGAACTCGTATTTCGAGCCGATGGAGAGATTGTCGAAGCCATTCGTCGCCCTGCCCTGTGAGGGATTGAGCGTGATGAACGTTTCGCCAAACTCGATGTCCCATTTCGGCGTGATGCGCAGAGCGATATCCGAAGAAATCTCGGTGTCGCGGGTGCCGCCATTGTCCGGTGTGACAATGCTCGAAACGGTTGGAAGCGAAAACTCATCGGCGACAAACGGATCGTCCGTTGAAAGCGTGGCCGGAAAAAATCGCGCGCCGGCGAAGCCATGGCCGTAAATACGGTTCGTTGCGCAGACCGCGCAAACAAACCAAAAAAGTAAATGCAAACGTCTCATGAATGTTCCTCCAGTATGATGAGAAAACGTCCGCGTTAAGGCGCGACGGTTCCCGGGTTGCGAAAGGAAAAGCTGCAGATCGTGCACACGCACGGCGCAGCCGACTCAAGCGCGAACTAACTTGCGAACGAGCGCGGTGGCGGAACGGGCGGCGAATGTCCTGGTTCGGACGAGAAGCAATCAGCTAGAGGGTATTCGTAAGAAACGAACGGACGCTTAATTCGGTGAGCGAGAGCCGCACAGATCATGTCGATCTTCAGTGCGGAGGAGTGCACATCCTGGTTTTTCTCCGAATCTTTTCCCTTATTTACCACGTGGCAAAGTGAGCAAGGATGCTTGCCATCGAACGTCTGAGCAATCGCCCGGCACAACGGCGCGCGCTTGGAATAGTCAATGACCATCGTCGTCCATGCGAGTGATTGCAAAGCAATCCAATGCAAACCGATCGACAAACAAAGTGCACTGATCGTGGCAATCCGACCAGCGCAGCGAAACATGCTTACGAGGCTAATCAGCCGTGGGGTTCGCTGTCAATTGTCGCCTGCCGAGCTCACGATTGCTTTTTTCTGTCCTTTTTGCGCTTATGCCCATTCATACCGCAACAGCGGCGTGCGAGAGGGGTGAGAACAGCCAGTGCCGCCTCGGTTAACGAAATACATATAGGAGGCGTTTAAAATGCAGAAGTTACTCTGTTCAACAATTGGAACGTTGGTAGTGGCAGCTTTTTTGGCAATTGCGTCGCCCATGTATGCCGGTGGAGGTCACGGTGGTGGCCATGGCGGACATGGCGGACATGGGACAGTGGACATGCCGCTGCCGGTCACGTTAAAGGCGGACACGCTGGTTTCCAGGCTCGCGGTGGAGCTAGTCATCATTGGGCTGGGGCCGCACGCGGACACGCGCGCTATGCAGGCCGCGCTTATAATTGGAATGGCGGCCGTCACTGGGGAGGCGGTCACTGGGGAGGCAGCAACTGGTATCCGTCCAATGGATATTCATTGGGCTATTACGGCCTGGGCTATGGCTATCCATCCTACGGAATTGGCTATTACGGTTATCCCTACGGTGGATACTATGGTCCGTACTACGGATATTATCCTTACCGCTACGGATACTGGCCATCCGTGAGCTTCAGCTTCGGGTATAGGTCAAGTCACCAATGACATGAGGTGGGCTGCAGTAAGGCAACCCGCTTACTAACCTCTCCGTGCCTTACTACAGGCTGCATGGCGCAATTTCGGTCCAATGTTGATATCGGGTTAAGAGAAAGAATGATCGAACAGGACGCGTGATTCATGCGATACATTTTTCATGAAGCGACCGTGGATCCGCGCCATCTTCGTCATCCTCGCTCTCGCAAGTGCTGGCGCCATGGTAGTAGGCGATCTTGGACGTGACGCAGCTGGGCGCAAGCTGCGTGAAGCGATGCTCGCGGAGCTTCAACCTGTCACTTTGAAAAACTGTACGCTCAAGCGCTTTGGCAGCGCCAATGATGGCGGTTACCTGATGTGCGAGAATCTGATCGAACCGCTCGATACCGGATACTCGTACGGCGTTGGCGCGAACGACGACTGGGGCTGCGAGGTGTCGCGGCGATATCACGTTCCCGTTCACGAATACGATTGTTTCGATCCAGCGAGGCCAAGCTGCGACGGCGGCAGATTCATCTTTCACAACGAATGCGTCGGAAATCAGACGGGCAACAGGGAATCGCACTTCTTCGACACGCTGGAAAATCAGATCAGCAAAAATGGCGATACCGGCAAGCGTGTACTCATTAAGATGGATATCGAAGGCGGAGAATGGGAATCGCTCCTGGCAGCGCCGGACGAATTGCTCGCGTCGATTCCGCAGCTCGCGATGGAAATGCACGGGTTCGACAATCCAAGAATTCTCGAAGCGCTGCGTAAGCTGAAGCAGAACTTCTACCTCGTGAATCTCCACTTCAACAACTGGTCGTGCACGTCGAAAGCAGCACCGCTGCCGGCATGGGCGTACCAGGCACTCTGGGTGAACAAGCGTATCGGTATCGTCGATCCGACGGCGCCGGTTCCCGCGCCGATGAGTCCGCTGAATGCGCCTGACTCACCGACATGGCGCGATTGTCAGTTGCCTGTCACGAAGGCGCTCCACTAAACGTCTCCGGCAAGCCGCGCACTCCGTGTAGTTTTTTCCGCCGATTTCACGCTGTAGGGGAAGTGACGGCTTCCCCGGACGACACGTCGTCCCCACAATATAAAGAGGCTGATTTTCGATGATGCAAAGCCAAAGCTTTCAAACTTGCGACGAATTTGTGACTGGCAATTATGGAGAGCAACAAAACCCATCGATAAGGAGAAGAAGCATGAAAACTGAAACTTTGGAATCTATGGCAAGAAAGCTGGTGGCGCCGGGGAAGGGGATTCTGGCGGCCGATGAAAGTTCGGGGACGATCGAGAAGCGATTGAAAAGTATCAATGTGCCTTCGAATGAGGAGAACCGGCGGATGTATCGCGAAATTTTATTTACCACGAAAGATGCCGGCGAATTCATCAGCGGCGTGATTTTGTTTGATGAAACGATTCGGCAAAAGACTCGCGACGGACGGAGTTTTGTCGAAGTGCTGGAGCAGCAGGGGATCGTTCCGGGCATCAAGGTGGACAAAGGCGCCAAGGCCATGGCCAATTTTCCGGGCGAAAAGATCACGGAAGGTTTGGACGGACTGCGCGAGCGATTAACTGAATACCGCAAGCTTGGCGCGCGTTTTGCCAAATGGCGCGCAGTCATCACAATCGGCGACGGAATTCCAACGAGCACATGTATCGACTCAAACGCGGAGGCGTTGGCGCGTTACGCCGCGCTTTGTCAGGAATGCGATTTGGTGCCGATCGTCGAACCGGAAGTGCTTATGGACGGCACGCACACAATCGAACGGCATTTCGAAGTGACCGAGCAAACATTGCGCAGCGTTTTCGATTCGTTAGCGGAACATCGGGTCGTGCTCGAAGAAATGTTGCTAAAGCCGAACATGGTGCTTTCAGGCAAAGAATCTTCAAAGCAGGCTTCGGTGCAGGAAGTCGCTGAAGCTACGGTTCGTTGCCTAAAGCGTGTAGTTCCCGCGGCTGTGCCGGGGATTGTGTTTCTCTCCGGCGGCCAAACCGATCAGCAAGCGACCGAACATCTAAACGCGATGAATCGTATGGGGGACTTGCCGTGGCAGTTGAGCTTTTCCTATGGGCGCGCCTTACAAGCTCCGGTGCTCAAAGCCTGGAAAGGCGACACAGCAAACGTCGCTGCTGCTCAAACGGCATTTCATCACCGTGCATGGTGCAACAGCAAGGCGCGCTTCGGCAAATACACCGAAGAGATGGAAACCGCGAAGGCCGCGTAATGTTTGGCGTGGAAAACATTCGGCGACATTTGTTAGGCGCAGTATCCCTGTTGATGCTGGCAGGGACGTCCGCACAGTCGGCGCCACAAGTGACGCCGACCGGTTTTCTGGTGAAATTCGACGTAAACGTAAACGCGCCCGTAACCAAAGTGTACGACGCGCTGGTTGGACAAGTCGGCTCATGGTGGAATCCAGAGCACACGTATTCACACGATGCGAAGAACCTCTCGATTGATCCGCGGCCGGGCGGTTGTTTCTGCGAGAAGCTGCCGAACGGCGGCGGTGTCGAACATCTGCGTGTCGTTTACGTCGCGCCACCGGAAGTCTTGCGGCTCTCGGGAGGCCTCGGCCCGCTTCAAGGCTCTGGTGTTGCCGGAAGCATGACATGGAAGCTGACCGGCGATGGCGACCACACCCGCGTTCAACTCTCGTACAGTGTCGGTGGATTCATCGTCGGCGGTTTCGAGAAGATCGCGCCAGCTGTAGAGGGAATGCTTAACGAGCAACTCAATCGGTTCAAGCAGTTTGCCGAGACCGGCAGACCAACCACAACGCAATAAACCGTGGAGTTGGCCAGACAAACCTGTCTCGAGCGTTCGCTGCTATTGTAGGGCGTTTCTGTGAAACGCTGGCGTCTGACACAGACGCCCTACAAAAATGGATTACATGTGGTGAGCGCAGCGTCGGTTCGTCATTCGACATTCGGGTTTCGTCATTCTATAGACCTGAACGCTCGGAGTTGACGCAGGGACAACGAATGTTGCTCGAGTCATTCAACGATCCGCCATGATTTACACCTGCCCGATGCATCCACAGATCGAGCAGGATCATCCGGGGAATTGCCCAATATGCGGCATGACTCTCGAGCCGAAGACGATGGGAGCAGGGGACGAAGAAGAGCAACACGAAGTCCAATCGCTATCGCGCAAATTTTGGATCGCGCTCGTGCTCACAATCCCGGTGCTGCTCATCGCGATGGGCCATTCCATTCCCGGACTGCATGTTGAAGAAATTGTTCCCAGACAAATCGGGAAATGGATCGAGTTTGGCCTAACGACCCCGGTTGTTCTTTGGACGGGCGCCTTTTTCTTTACTCGGGCATGGCAGTCGCTCATCAATCGCAGTCTGAATATGTTTACGCTGATCGCCGTCGGCGTCGGCGCAGCTTATGTCTTCAGCGCGATCGCGGTAATCGCGCCCGGAATTTTTCCTGAATCCTTCCGGCGGCATGGAGAGGTAGATCTTTATTTTGAAGCAGCAGCGGTCATCACGACGCTGGTGTTGTTAGGCCAGTTAATCGAGGCGAAAGCGCGCAGCCGCACCGGACAGGCGATCAAAGCCTTGCTTGGCCTTGCGGCAAAAACCGCGCATCGCGTACGCAACGGCCAGGAAGAAGAGATTCAGGTGAACGTAATTCAAAAAGGGGACCTGCTGCGTGTGCGTCCAGGTGAAAAAGTGCCGATCGACGGTGTGATCGTTGAAGGCCAAAGCAACATCGACGAATCAATGATCACAGGCGAACCGATGCCGGTCAGCAAAGGGGCAGGCGACAAAGTGGTCGGCGCCACAGTGAATCAGACCGGCTCCTTCTCGATGCGTACAGAACGAATCGGATCGGAAACGCTGCTGGCGCAGATTGTTCAAATGGTCGCGGACGCGCAGCGCAGTCGCGCGCCTATTCAAAAACTTGCCGACACCGTTTCAGGTTATTTCGTTCCGGGGGTTATCAGTATTGCTCTAACTACTTTTGTCGCGTGGTCGATGTGTTGGGCCGAGGCCTGCCATGGCTTATGCACTCGTGAATGCTGTTTCGGTTTTGATTATTGCATGCCCATGCGCGCTCGGGCTTGCGACACCGATGTCGATCATGGTCGGCGTCGGACGCGCTGCTCAGCTGGGCATTTTGGTACAAAACGCTGAGGCCATAGAGGTCACCGAAAAAGTGACGCACCTGATAACGGATAAAACCGGCACACTAACAGCCGGTAAACCGGAGGTCGTCAGCCGAGTGAGTGACAAAGGGGCGAGCGAACGCGAACTCTTGCAGATCGCGGCATCAGTGGAAGTGCACAGCGAACATCCGCTTGCTCGCGCAATTGTGGAAGCGGCGAAAAAGGAACAAATCTTGTTGCGCGAGGTGAAGGATTTTCAATCCACGACCGGCGGCGGCGTGTCCGCGCAGATTGATGGCGGTCGCGTCGCTTGTGGGTAAAGAGAAATTTCTAGCTGATTCCGGTGTCACGTTCTCGGACGAGCTCAAGAGACAAGCAGATCGTTTGCAGGAACAAGCGCAAACAACCGTTTGGGTCGCACTGGATGGACAGTGCACTCGGAGTCCTCGGCATCGCTGATCCAATTAAGCCGACTACCACAACAGCGATTCGCGCACTTCACGAAATGGGTCTGAAAATCATCATGTGCACAGGCGACAATCGGCGCACTGCCGAATCGGTTGCGCGGGAGTTGGGGATTGATGAGATCCGCGCTGAAGTGATGCCCGATGAAAAAATCGAGATCGTCAAAATATTGAAAGCCAGCGGTGCGATCGTGGCAATGGCGGGCGACGGAATTAACGACGCGCCTGCGCTTGCGGCCGCCGATGTAGGAATCGCAATGGGGACGGGGACTGACGTCGCGATTGAAAGCGCCGGCATTACGCTGGTCAAAGGCGATCTCATGGGCATCGTCAAAGCAATGCATCTCAGTCGCGCGGTAATGCGCAACATCCGGCAAAATCTATTCTTCGCGTTTATCTATAATGGGATCGGTGTGCCGATCGCGGCCGGTATTCTTTATCCATTCTTTGGCATCCTTCTCAGCCCGATGATCGCTGGCGCCGCGATGAGCTTTAGCTCGGTTTCAGTAATTGCGAACGCATTACGCCTGCGAACGGTCAAACTGTAGCTGCTTCGCTGTGCGAAGCGCGTCTTCGATCGGTTCTGCCGTCGCACTCAAATGCCGCCCGAGGCGCGGTGGCTACAGGCAAGCGAAGCGCTTGCCCTACAACCGTTCGTCCGGCAATTTGCTTGCCTTATGACTCCACGAGTTGCAGCCGGCGTATTCATTGCACTTCTTTCACTCGATTGTGTCGCTTCGCGCCCAAGACCATCCAAGAGGTCCGCAACAATCCCAATCTCAACAACTGCCGCAGATCAACAAAAGGCGCTCCTCAAGCTGCGACGATGCAACCGAGCATGTCAGACGTTTCTGATGGGCTAAAGAGATTCATCAGCGACTACGCTGCGAAATCTCCCGACAACAAATTTCATATCCCGTATCAGCGCAAAGATCTCGCGCTCGATCTCGTCAAACTCCACGACGATCGGTTATCGAATCTCGGTGGCGATAAATACTTCGCTTGTGTCGACATGAAAGGAGCCGACGCGAAAATCTACGACATTGATTTTTTCATGGTGGTAAAGCCCGGCAAATTAACCGTCACGGAAACATCCGTTCACAAGATCAACGGAAAAGCCCTGTACAACTGGCGGCAAGAAGGCGGCGTTTGGAAGAAAGTGAAGGCTTCTTAAAGGAACCGGAGGGAAGATAGCCATCTTGGCTGTCTCGGACGACAGGCTTCCCGAGCCTCTCGGTTACTGAATCCTACAGGCAAGATACCCGTCTGCCATGACAGGCTGGAAGCCTATCTTCCGGCGCGACAATCAAGCGAGGCGTTTGCTCTACAGGAGTTCGTTGAGCAACTTTCCGTCGTGCCGAAGGCCGTCGCACCATCCATGTTGCGCAACGCGCGCATGAAATACAGCCGGGAGGTCGTGGATGGTTTTCGCATGCGCGGGCGAGACGTCACGCGTCTTGAATCGTTTAGTGACGCCGTGTTCGGCTTTGCACTTACACTGCTTGTCGTTTCGCTGGAGGTGCCAAAAAGCTTTGCAGATCTCATCGACACTATGCGCGGATTTCCCGCTTTCGCAGTTTGCTTCGCGATGCTGGCAATGCTCTGGAACAGCCATTACAAATTTAGCCGTCGCTACGGACTGGATGACGGGACCACGCGTTTCTTGACCTGCGTTCTGTTGTTCATCGTGTTGGCCTATGTATATCCGTTGAAATTTCTTTTCAATCTAAGCATTAACGATCTGATCTTCGGCCATACCGCTCCTGGCCCGGTAATCAAAGAGAGCGATCTGCCGATGTTGCTTGCTGTTTATGGCTTTGGATTTGCCGGCGTCTATCTCGCACTCACTTTGCTTTACTTGCATGCCTGGCGGTTACGTGATGCTCTCGACTTGTCGGCAATTGAAAAGTTAGATACGCGCTTCGGCATTTACCGGCTGAGCAGCGTTGTTGTTGTCGGATTAGTTGCTGCGGGTTTGGCGCTGACAGAGTCGTTTTCGTCGTGGGCTGGGCCAATTTATCTTTTGCTTTTCCCGGTCTTGCGCGGATTGCGCATGATTCATCGTCGACAAAGGGCTTCGCTAAGTGCGGGCGGGGCAACATAGAACTCTACAACACGCCGCCCATGTGGCGGCTACAGAATTGTAGGGCAGGGCGCGTCGCCTGCCGCATTTGTAGGGCGTCTGTGTCAGACGCTAAATCCATCGAAACAACATTTAAACAAATGCCCTACATAGCTGAATTGTAGCCGAGGCCGTGTGGGACGCGCGCACGCGTCGCACAGCGACTCGCCTACAGCCGTGTGGCGACGGTCTCTGACCGTCAACGTTTGCGACAGTCACAGACTGCCGCTACAGATGAACGCAGAAATGCCGAAGACGTTTTTCATCACCACCGCGATTGATTACACCAATTCGCCACCTCACGTCGGGCACGCGTACGAGAAGGTGCTGGCCGATGTGATTGCGCGGTACCATCGGCTGAAAGGCGAAAATGTTTTCTTTTTGACTGGTGTCGATCAGCACGGCCAGAAAGTGCAGCAATCCGCGGCAAAAGCGGGTGTTCCACCGAGTGAGTTCGTTAAAGGCATCACGCAAAAATTCATCGACCTTTGGAAAAAGCTTGATGTCCGATACGATGAATGGGCAGAGACAACGAGTGATCGGCACAAGAAAGTTGTGCAAGGAATTTTGCAGCGGCTGTTCGACGAAGGCCAGATCTACAAGGACAAACAGTCCGGCTACTACTCAGTTCGTCAGGAACAATTCCTAACCGACAAAGAACGCGGTCCCAATGGGGAATTCGGCCCGGAGTGGGGCGAGATCGAGTTTCGAGAGGAAGAGAATTATTATTTTAAGCTAAGCCAGCACAAAGATTGGCTGCTTCAGTATCTCGACAATCGAGCAGACGCAGTCGTTCCCGATTTTCGCCAAACGGAATTGCGCAATGCCGTGGAAAAAATCAGCGGCGACCTGTGTATCTCTCGCCCCAAATCGCGGCTCGACTGGGGGATTGAGCTGCCGTTCGACAAAGACTTTGTCACTTACGTCTGGTTCGATGCCCTAACGAACTACATCAGCTTCGCCGGCTACGATCCAACTGTAGGAGAAGCTGACAGCTTCCCCTACAACGCACAGCCTCAGGAATTCCGCGATAAATGGCCTGCGCTTCAAATCATCGGCAAAGACATTCTCGTTCCAGCACACGGCATCTACTGGCTGATCATGTTGCACGCGATCGGTTTTCCGGATGATCAAATGCCGCAATTGTTAGTCCATGGCTGGTGGAATATCGGCGGCGCAAAGATGAGTAAGAGCGTCGGCAACATCATCGATCCTTTTGTGTTCATCGAAAAATACGGCTCCGACGCCTTGCGCTACTACTTGATAAGCGACATGGCCACCGGGCAGGATGCCGATTTCTCCGAGGAACGTCTCATCGAACGTTACAACACCGATCTGGCAAATTCGTTAGGCAATCTGCTCAATCGCACATTGAACATGGCGCATCGATATCGCGATGGAAACGATTGACGTTCTGAATAACATTCCAAAGAAGGAAGTCTGTACGCTCGCGCAGAATACTTCGCAGATGCGTTCAAATTCTGCATGAGTGAGTTTAAGATTGACGCTGCTATCGAGTAAACGATCAGTCTGCAACAGTGGCGAATCAGTTCATCGAGCGAACAGCACCGTGGGAACTAGCCAAGTCAGAAAGAGTGACCGCATTAAAATTTCGAAGCTGCTTTATCACTTGGTGGAGTCGTTGCGGATCATTGCGATCTGATTTCGCCGGTGTTGCCCAAAGCCGCGCACGGAATTTTCGATCAACTCAATTGGAAAATGGAGTTGAGCGGAAAAGAAGAACGGTTTTCACTCGCAGATGCGGAGTGGGGGAGATTGCCGGATGGACATGTCGTCGGCAAACCAACGCCGTTGTTCCCGCGGATTGAACCTGATTTCTGGGGAGCGCGCGCGTCTCGCGTGCTGGTTTCGGCGTCGCGCCGAAAGAGGCTTTGCCTGGACGAGAACTTTCAACTGAGTTGCGTAGGATTAAGAAAAGTTCGTGACCGCGAGGACGCGCTCACCAGCACGCGAGACGCACGCGCTCCCGAGACGCTGGCCTGACAGAAGGCGTCCTTGACGAAGGCGTTTGAACAAACGCCCTACAACTTGGATCGGATCTTGTAGGGGCATCTCTGTGGGACGCCCATCTATTGTGCGCATTCTTCAAACGCGGCGGACTTACCGTGCAGGTGTGCCAGAACTTCGCCAGCGAAATGCAGTGAGCCGGTGATCAGAATCGGATTTTGGTTCGCGCGCGCAAGCATCAGTGCGTCGCCAATCGTTGAAGTGATGGAGTGGGGAAGTGATGGACTGATGATGGAGAAGATTTTGGCCAATTCCGCCGGTGCGACAGCGCGTTCACTACGGATTTTTGGTAGGATCACTGACGCTGCGATCGGCGCGAGCACTTCGCAGATACCGCGCAAATCCTTGTCGGAAAGAACCGCTAGCACCAGCGTCGCTTTCTGATCACCAAAAACTTCGCGCCACGTTTCCGCCAGAATGCGCGCTGCGCCTGGATTATGCGCGCCGTCGATGATGGTGCGCTCGTCCCATTTCTGAAAGCGAGCGGGCCATTCAACCGCGGCAAGTCCGCGCACAATCGCCTTATCGCCGAGCTGGATGTTCGCCGCGTGAATCGCGGCGATTGCTATTGCCGCGTTTTGTTTTTGGAATTCGCCACGCAAAGCTAATGGCGACCTGTGATAGGTCTCATTTACGAATTGCACTGGCGAACCACAGTCGGCAGCTCGCGCGCGAATGACTTCTTCCGCTTCCGATTGCTGCGGCGCCGAAATGACTGGCACGCGCTGTTTGATAATTCCTGCTTTTTCAGCGGCGATCTCACCCAGGGTATGTCCGAGCCACTCTTCATGATCCATAGCGATAGGAGTAATGACTGAAACATCGGACCGAACGGCGTTGGTCGCATCGAGTCTGCCACCAAGGCCGGTTTCGAGAATCGCGATATCGACGTTCGCGTCTCCAAAATGTTTTAGCGCGAGGGCAGTTGTGACTTCGAAAAACGTCGGGGGTAGGTCCCAATCGGCGACCAGATCCCTTATTATCGTTAGGCCGTCGGCAACTGCATCTTCAGAAATCATCGCTCCGTTTACGCGAATCCGTTCGCGAAATGTGACGAGGTGAGGGGATATGAACAGGCCGGTGCGATAGCCTTGCGCTCGACAGATGGAATCGATCATGGCGCATACGGAGCCCTTGCCGTTTGTGCCCGCGACGTGAATGACTTTCCAAGGAAAGGCGGATCTCCAGATCGCCCACGGCGGCTCTGGAAGACCGCCGCTCCTTGATAGTTCGTCGAGCAGCCGTCGGATGTTATCGAGACCGAGTTTTATCCCGAAGCGTTGCAGGCTGTAAAGCCAGGCGAGCGCCTGTTTGTAGCTTAGAAGAGGTCGCGGCACTGAGGCCCCTCCCACATTCACCGTGCCGCGGCGAAATACGATAGTAATCGACTAATCTCGTCGCGTAGTTGTTTCCGATGCACGATCATGTCGACCAGGCCGTGTTCCTCCAGAAATTCCGCGGTCTGAAATCTTTCGGGCAAGTCCTGGTGTGTGGTTTCCTTGATCACGCGTGGTCCAGCGAAACCGATCATGCTCCTTGGTTCGGCGATGATTACGTCGCCTAACGAAGCAAAGCTGGCCATCACGCCGGCCGTCGTCGGGTTCGTGAGAACAGAAATGTACGGCAGCTTTTCTCCTCCGTGACGCGCCAGTGCACCACTGGTTTTCGCCATTTGCATCAGGCTCAACATCCCTTCATACAAGCGCGCGCCGCCGGATGCGGCAACAATGATGACTGCGCAGCGCTGGGCGGTGCCGTATTCAATCGTCCGCGTAATTTTCTCCCCAACGACAGAGCCCATCGTTGCTGCGAGAAAACCAAAATCCATTACCGCGATAGCGACCTTGTAGCCGTCGAGGATGCCATGGCCCGTGATGACGGCGTCAAGAAGGCCTGTGCTTTCCTGATATTTCTTGAGACGGTCCGTGTAGGCGGCCATTCCTTGGAACCGCAGCACGTCAACAGACCTGAGGTCCGCATCCATCTCTACGAAGGTATCCGGATCGAGCAGACTTTGGATCCGTTCGCTGGCAGGTTGCGCTTGATGATAGTCGCAGCGCGGACACACACGTTGATTTTGCGCCAGCTCAGTGTCGGGGACGACTTGTCCGCAGCCGGGGCATTTCTGAAAAACGCCGCGCGGCATTTCGCGCTTTTTGCCAGCCTGCGCCTTGATTGACCGGTTTCTTAAAAATTGCCATGGGAATTATGCACGTGCTGCGGTGGCAGCATGAACCGACTTTGCGCCGGCGCGTTTCAAGACGCGCGCGCATTCGCTCAATGTAGAGCCCGTTGTGAGGACATCATCGATTAACAACACGCTTAAGCCTCGCACGTCCGCGTTTTTTCGTAAACGGAATGCGTTGTGTAAATTTTCCATGCGTTCGGAACGATCGAGCGCGGTTTGCGTGGTGGTGTAGCGAATGCGTTTGAGCAGGGGCTTGCAAGGAATTGAAGCGTGCGCGCTTAGTAGTTCCGCAAGCAGGCTAGCTTGGTTGAAACCGCGTTCCCGTTGCCGCGCCGGATGTAACGGCACCGGCACGATGACGTCGAACTGGCAATCGCGCAGCCGTTCATCATCGAGCGCAGCGCGAAGCCAGCGCGCTACAAGGTGACGCAGATGCATCTGGCGGTTGTATTTGAATTCATGAATGACATCGCGAACGATGCCGCGGCCCCGATACGCGGCGACGGCTGCTTCGAAGTGAATCGTGCGATGGGCACAATTCGCGCAGCTAAATGCCGTGTTGATGGCACCTTCGAAGGGCTCTGAACATGTGCTCGCAAAATGGCGGCACGATGCGAACGGTTTTTGCTTCACAACCATTACACAAATACTCGTCCGCCCGGACATTCTTCCCGCAAATCGTGCACGTTGCCGGATAAAGCAACGATACAGCTGCCTGGAACAGCTCAGATTTTTGAAGCGCGATCATGTTTTAACCAGAGCCGCATGACTATCCATGTTACTGCAGCCAGTCCCAGAGGTATGATTCCAACGAGCAGATTTTTGCCCAGCCAGGGCAAGGCAACCATTTGCCGGCGCGCCAGGCAACTAAACGTGCCGCTGGCGAAGATCCATCCAGCATGGAGGCCGATCGGCAGCCATAACGAACGAGTAAGCACGCGCGCATCAGCAAGAATACAGCCGATGACAAATAACGTGGCAAACGCTGCCAGCACCATCATCGGATCACCAAATCCGGCGAAGGCGTCGGCAATAGACTGAAAGCCCGAGGTCCATGTCACGATTGCAGGTTCGCGTTCCGATCCCTTCAAAAAATGCACTGCTGCGAAAAGTCCGGAGACGGCTACGACCGACAGCAGCTTTCGACCCGTCCGGAGTAAGATGCCCAGGACGATTCCGCGGAAGAACGTCTCTTCGATGAACGGTACGATGATCGCCGCAAGAAGCACTGTTCCAATTCGCGGCCAGACAACGACGTGCCGAAATGAATAAACATGCAACGCAATCAGCAAAGCAGCGCAAAAGAGCAGGGGAATCATCGAGAGCAGGATTCCGCGACAAACATCGCGTCCCCAATGTGGATTGGTCGCAAGGCCCAGATCGGCCGTGCCTCGCACGTTGCTAACGCGCAGAAGCGGCCAAAGCAAGAGCACGGCGGCGATCAAAATGGCGCGGTGGAAGAATGTGTCGAAATCGTATTTCGCCAGAAACGTGAACACGCCATGCGCGGCAAGTGCCTGCGCCGACCAGAAAAGAATTGGAGCGAGGAGTGCTCCGCCGACGACGATCGCGATAAAATAGGCTGCTAATCTGGCCGCGTCTTTCAAGCCTGCTAATGTAAGGTGTTAGCGCGATGCGGAGTCAACACATATGGACCGAGCGGGACGAACATGGGAGCAAGCGCGAAGTACGCGCCACGAAGTTCGGTGGCAAGTGGCGACTTCAAGCGAAAACGGCAGGCGACTTGGACTGGACATATTATGAGCGTCCATTGCTGGACGATTTATTGGCTTTAAAGGATATCTTGGAACGGAAATATCAGCGTCGGCGTGCTGCGAGTGAAGACGTGGCGTCTGTGAAAAAGCTGATCGCCGACCAAATGAGAGCAGAGAGTTAGGCATTCTAAACTTTCATCCGTATTGATCGGTAAGTAGCTCATCTGCAACATTGTGATTTATTTATTACCTTTATTTCAGAAACATTTTTGGCCGGATATGTAGGCTTTCGGACCAGAAGACATGCCCAAAAAGCTACGGCTTGATCAGCTACTCGTCGGGCGAGGACTCTTTCCGAGCCGTGAACAAGCGCGTCGCGCTATACTGGCCGGAGAGATTAGCGTCGCCACGCGGGTGGCTGACAAGCCATCGGAGCTGCTCGATGAGCAAACAGCGGTCGCGGTAAAGCCAACTCGAAAGTACGTCGGCCGCGGCGCGCTGAAGCTGGAGCCCGCTCTCGAGCATTTTGATATCGATCTTCGGGGAAAGATTGCCCTGGATATCGGCGCATCAACCGGCGGGTTTACCGATTGCATGCTGCAACGCGGCGCCGAAAAGGTTTACGCGGTAGATGTCGGTTATGGGCAACTGGACTGGAAACTCCGCAACGATCCACGCGTCATCGTTCTCGAAAAAATCAATGCCCGATTCCTCACACGCGATCAGGTTCAGGAGCTTGTCGATATTTGCGTGATCGACGTTTCGTTCATCTCCCTGACCCTGATCCTGCCGAACGCGCTCGCCTTACTAAAGCCAGCATGGAGTGATTCTGGCGCTTATTAAACCGCAATTCGAGCTGCAACGGTCGGAGGTCGGAAAAGGCGGAATTGTGCGCGATCCTCGATCGCACCAGAAGGCACAAGACAAGATCGTCGCATTTGTGAACGATCTGGGGCACGTTATCGCCGGGATCGCGCCGGCGGCAATCAAAGGCGCGGACGGCAATCAGGAATTCTTTGCATGCATACGAAAACAATCGGTTTAATAGCGCACACTGGAAAGCGCGGCATTGCGGAGTTGATCAATTCTATTGCCGAAGAATTCGAGCGGTTCTCGATTTCGATCGTGTTCGAAAAGGAAACGGCGCGTGTTGCTGGAAAACAGCCGGGCTATCCAATAGCGGAACTCGGACCTATGACGGATTTGTTGGTCGTCGCTGGCGGCGACGGCTCGATTCTGCGCGTTATTGGTCAACTCGGCGAGACGATCAAACCGATCTTCGGCATCAATGTCGGTTCGCTTGGTTTTTTGACTTGCGTGAGTTCTTCGAATTACCGCCAAGCTGTCGAAAGCATCGCAAAAGATCGAATTAATTTCAGTCACCGCGCGCTGCTCGAAGTCAGGGTTACTCCTCGGTGACAAGAGAACGAACAAAATGCTCGCGTTAAATGACGCCGTCCTGAGCCGCGGCGAACTTTCGCGCCTGGTGATGTTGCGCACTCGAGTCAATGGTGAACCGCTCACGGAGTTTAACGCCGATGGATTAGTTGTGGCGACTCCCACAGGATCAACCGCGTATTCGTTGTCCGCCGGAGGACCGATTCTCGATCCTGAGTCCGGCGTGTTCGTAATCACGCCGATTTGTCCGCATGTTCTCACGAACCGCTCGATCATTGTCGCGGATAAATCGATCATCGAAATCGAAGCGAGTCATCCGGATTATCCAGTGTACCTGACTCTGGATGGGCGCAGACCGATCCATCGTTGAACGCGAATCAATTGTCACGGTTCGCAAAGCAAAGAAAACACTTCCACTGGCGTCGCTGCCCGACGCATCGTTCTTCAGCGTAGTTCGACAAAAGCTTAAGTGGAGCGGAAGCAACGTCTGATCTACCTCGTCTCTGGGAGCGCTCGCCGGGGCGACCTGGCTCGCGCCCTCGCGGTCGCGACCCGATCGTGTAGGTAGGGGCGATTGACCCCAATCGCCTCTTTCATTACATGATCACATTCGCGAGGGCGGTTCGGGTGAAGCGCTCCTACCAGCTTACGGTGTTCTTGTGCGGCCCCTCGGCACCTGATAATCAGTATTGGTTATAAATCTGTTGAGCTTGCCGGATGGCCGGATCATAAACCTCGAACATCTCACTTACGCAGAACGCGCTGGCGAGTACCTGTCTTTGCATTTCGATAGCGGCGCTGAAGGAGGGATGGGCTCTGTCGTTAGGCTAAAGCAAGGCTAGGGGGCGAGGCGGATGTGGACGTACCTCGCCGGCAAATGCACCGTAAAGATCGAGGCCGCTTAGTTTGGAATGATCGTTGTCTAACGACTTTCGCTCGATTTTTGAATCGACATCCACGGTCTACGATTTCCTATGACATGTAGTTTATTACGGAAATTTTCGGACGCGGATTTCAACTCCTGAATCGCGGTTGACGTGCTGCCGTGTTTTCCGGCAAACTGCCTCCATGGAGACGGAACTAGATTGAAAGTCGCAGTCTAGTTCTAGTTAGACCCCGCGCAGGCACACACACTTCAGGAGAACTTATGTTTGACCACGTCAAATTCGGAGTCAGCGACTATGCAGCGAGCAAAGCGTTCTTCCTCAAGGCACTCCAACCGCTCGGCGTAGCTGTTGTCCAGGAAGGGCCGCCGACGTACGGGGTCGAGCTTAGCCCACCAGAGGGTAAGGCTTCATTGTGCCTGTACCAAACCGAGGAGAAGCCGGCACCTCTTCACCTGGCGTTCAGGGCCGAGAATCGCCAGCAAGTCGAAGCTTTCTATCGCGCGGCTATGGAGGCGGGTGGCAAAGACAATGGTGCACCTGGTCTGTGCCCGGAATACCACGCGAATTACTATGCAGCTTTCGTCTTTGGTCCGGACGGGCACAACATCGAAGTGGTTTGCCACGAACCCGAGGCCTAACCCTTCCATCGTTAGGCAAAAAACAATGAGTAGATTCGAGAGTATCACGATTAGGGAAGTCGAGTCTTCCGATCTCGAAACTTTCTATGAGCATCAACTCGACCCGGAAGCGATTAGGATGGCAGCATTCGTCTGTAAAGACCCAAAGGACAAGGTAGCTTTCGACGCCCATTGGGATAAAATTTTGAATTCGTCACAAAACACAACGAGGACGATCGTGGCAGAGGGACAAGTCGCTGGTCACATAGCGTGCTATCCGGATGGAGAAAACATGGAAGTCACCTATTGGCTTGGAAGGGAGTTCTGGGGAAGAGGATTAGCGACTCAAGCGCTCAATAGGATGCTCCACCTTGTGGTAGATCGGCCGATTTTCGCCAGGGCAGCAACGGACAACATCGGGTCGATAAGAGTGCTGCAGAAATGCGGTTTTAAAATCATCGGAAAAAACAAAGATTTCGCCAATGGCAGAGGCGAAGAGACGGAAGAATACATTCTTCGCCTGGATCTCGATCAAGCAAATGAATGAATTGGCACTGTTCGGTCGCCTGGCGGGTTCCGTCGATCGCGTCGCGCCCCAGAGACGCTGAGAGACTGAAGAATATTCCCGGCCAATATTTTCGGCGGTTTCGACTGGCGACTTTCGATTGAAAATCGAGGGAAAGGTATGCAATCAAGAATTGGAAATCGAAAATCAAAAGTGCCTGAGTGGGAAGTTCTGCCACCCGAAGACCGATCCCGCAGCCAACGGACAAGTGCTTCTCTTGAATCCAGTTTCCGATGGCTTGCGCTTATCATGGATGATCTCCTGCGCGTTCCCGGCACAAAACTCCGCTTTGGCCTGGATCCAATTATCGGTCTGCTTCCAGGAATCGGCGACGTAACTTCCGCAATAGTTTCGGCAGTAGCGCTTGTTCACGCAGCGCGAAGCGGCGTTCCGAAAATCCTGCTCGCGCGCATGGCAATGAATATCCTCATCAACGAGCTGGTCGGGATAATTCCGGGGCTGGGCGATGCGTTTTCGTTCTGGTTCAAGTCGAACGTGCGCAACTACGAACTGCTCCGCCGCTACTCTGCCACGTCTGCGGGATCTAGAAGAGGCGACTGGATATTTGTCATCGCAGTTCTCGGTCTGCTGTTTGTCATTGTCTGCGCGGGATTGATCGTGACGGTCCTCGTATTGGAGAGTTATTGGGGGTTTCCTCTTCCACCGATAAGTCATTGTAAAAGGCGTGAATCGTTCCGCGGGCATCGACATATCTTCGGGACGCCGCCAAAAGAATATTCGATTCAGGCAACGCCGAATGGTTTCGTCGGCGCCGATGGCAGTATTCGTGATTTATATGACATGTAGTTTTTCAGGGCAGGAAATTGTGCTTCGAAATCGCGGTTGACCTGCTGCAGTGTTTTCCGGCAAACTGCCTCTAATGGAGGCAAAAATAGATTGCAGTTGCCGTTTAATTCTAACTTCAGAGAGCTTTCCTACCTCGCCTCCGCCAGCGGTGGTTCAGCTCTTTTCGCTAGGTCCAGGCGTTTCCATCATCCAAAATGAAAAACAACTATCTTCCCACAGGAAATACGACGAAGAAATCATCGGCGCGAGCGAGGCCCGTCTTTCGCGCCTTCGGCGTAGTCGCGGCAGTCACTCTGGCCGGTGTCACTTTGCGTGTCGCTTTGGCGGCTGGCCCCGAGCACCTGAGTGTCCGAAGCAGCAAATCGCAGATTGTTGCGGAGAATCCTGACCTTCAAAGAATCCAATAGCCGAGAAGTACGACACACTGGTAATGCGCGTCTACTTCCGCGACCGCGCCGAGCGCGACCGGCTGGCCCAGGAACTCAACGCCGAAGAAGTGCTCACAACAGGAGGCTATCTCACCGTAATCCGCGATCGCGACCTCTACTATAGCCTGACGGCGCGCGGCCTCCGTGTGGAGATAGACGAGAACAGCAGTCGCAACCTCAGCCACCCTCAAGTCCTGCCCTTCACTTTCTACGGCGGGTACAAGACGGTGGAAGAAATATACGCCTTCCTCGATCAGAAGGTGGCGCAGTTCCCCAATCTGGTCGAGAAGATCGACATCGGCGACTCCTGGTGTAAGGCCAATCCAGGCTCGTGCGTCCTACCCAGTCCCTGGAACGGCTACGACCTGTTTGTGCTACACATCACGAACCGCAACATACCAGGCCCCAAACCGGTCTTCTGGGCGGACGGCGATATACACGCCCGCGAGATCGCTACGCCAGAAGTCGTCATGCGCATGATTGACTACCTGCTCAATAACTACGATACCGATGCCGACGTTCGCTGGCTCGTGGACTATCACGACATCTGGCTTATGCCCGAAGTCAACCCCGACGGCCACCACATCGTCGAGGCGGGAGGCGGCGGCAACAGTCCGTACTACTACCGCAAGAACGGCGACAACATCGGAGGCAGCGGATGCTCCTGGCCTCCCACAGTATCTGACCATTTCGGCGTAGACAACAACCGCAACTTCCCCTTCAAGTGGGGCTGCTGCGGCGGCTCGAGCGGTTTTGTGTGCGACCAGACCTATCGAGGGACGTCGGCGGGATCGGACCCGGAGGACATGGCTATCGTCAACATGATTCGTACCCTCGTGCCCGACCAGCGCGGCCCCGGCGACACCGACCCGGCGCCTATCACTGCCACAGGCGTTTACCAGAACATCCACACAAATGCGCGAGTCAACCTCTTTACGTGGGGCTGGACTACCACGCAGATGCCTAACTTCGCTGAGACGAACAACATCGCCGCGCACATGGCCGCGCCGAACGCGGGCGGTAACGGTTACCCCTATGGCTCGATCATCGACGAGTTGTATCCGGTAGATGGAGGCTCGATTGACTGGGCGTACGGTGAGCTGGGCATGGCGGCCTTCTCCACCGAGTTGGGCGGCCAGGACTTCCTTGTTCCCTACTCGTGCATAGATAATCCAGGTTGCGGCTCGTCGCAGGGTCTCTGGCCTGAGAATCGCGGGATGCTTCTTTACCTGGCGAAGATAGCGCGCACGCCTTATCTGACTTCGCACGGACCAGATGCTAACACCGTTGTCACCAACCCGGCATCAGTGCCGCAAGGCGTGCCATCACAGCTAACCGCCAGCATTAACTTCGCCTGGTCAAACAACGCATTCAGCCAGAACGTGGGCGCAGCAGAATATTACATTGACACGCCTCCCTGGGCTGGCGGCACGGCCATCCCAATGAACGGCACGTTCAATTCGCCTACCGTGCCCGTCAACGCAACCATAGACACTGCCAGCCTGTCGGTAGGCCGCCACGTTATCTTCGTGCGCGGACGCGGCGTGAACGACTTCCAGGGCTTCCAGACCTGGGGGCCGATCAGTGCGGCGTTCCTGGATGTGACTGGAGGTGCAACACCAACCCCAACAGCTACAGCCACTCCGACGGCAACAACGACTCCGACGCCAACTGCCACAGCCACTGCTTCAGGCAGTCCAACACCGACACCCAGACCAACGCCCACTCCGAGATCGCATGCGACACCGCGACCGCGTCCGACTCCTCACCCGCGGTAGCGGTTATCATTCATGCAGGCGCGTCACGTTATGTGATGATTAAGATTTTTTATGTCACATAGTTTTTACAGAAATTTGTGCGTGTGGGTTTTGAGCGTGTTTACCATGACACCCTTCCGCGGCTTATCTCTGTCTCGTTCGATGCCAATGCGCATCGTTGGTGTCATGTTATTGCTGTCCGCGGGAATCGCTGCTGAGGCGATGTCATACTCGTTTGTTTCTAAGGCGAGCGGGCGATTGGGCGGGCCGATTCGTTTCGAGTTCTACGGTGATTCGACCACACTTCCGAAGACCGATATCAAGTCATTCACCGTTTCTATGCGGACCGCCGACGACAAGTGGAAGGCGATGTGGTCCATCTTGAGCGGCCGTGGTCTGACAAAGCCGATCGTGTACGGAGTTACGCCTCCTGGTTTTACCACGATGATTCAACCGCAGAAGCTCATTCCCGGTCGCGTTTACGCCGGGTTCGCTACTGATGAACATGGAGGCTCATCCGGCGTGACTTTCGGATTCGACAAAAACGGGAAGATGATCTTCCCGGATTCATTCGATCAATGAGTAGCTAATGAAAGCATCTTAAGCAATCGATGAGGCCTAACGGCCCAGCCGATTTTCGCTGACATATAGTTTTTACGGAATTTTGAGCGCGCGTTTTGCCGGGGATCGCGGTTTCGACGGAGTTCCTTGCGCCGCCTTTTTTTGATGATTCGATTAGCAACGAACGTGGAACGCGTTGCCCTCAACGCGTTGGCAAAGTAATGCAGCTCTGCCGCTTAATTTAGTGGCGCTTTCGGGGATCCTTCTGGCATTGATTCCGAGACGGACTGGCATTTTCGGGGAAGCCACCTCACGGGCGGGGAGGGGTGCGCGGCGCAAAAGTTGGAAACGCGGTGGCTGTTGGCGCGGGCGTTGCGGTCGCAGCCGGAACGGTGTGGTAACTTGTGCGTGCGCGCCAGCGAAGAAGGCCACCAAACCAAGTAGAACGCACACGCTGACGACAGCGATCCCCGAGCGCATTCGCGTACTCGCGGCTGGATGTCGGAGTTGAATGGATATCTTTTTCATCGCTGAAGTCTCATTAAATAATTCGTTTGAGGCCTCTCTGTCGGCTCCCTCGCTTCTCATCGGTTACATATGACATATCGTTTTGTCTTATTTTCTCACGGCGTGGATCGTGCTTTCAAATTAGGACACTACCCGTAGCTTAATACGCTGGATGAGCCGATAATTTGGGCTTAATTAATTCTTCTCCCGCGACTATCATCGGCAAAGGAAATGGCAAACGACAAAGATCCTTCAAGGCAGAGCGAGCGTGAAAAGAGCGACGAGACGCAACGTGACTCAGATTCGGTTTCTGAGCATCAAGCGGACTTTGATCGCGATGCTGAGCGAGTAGAAGCAGATAGGGCCAAGTTGCAAAGTCGAAGCGACTCAGACGCTTCTCGTGACCTTGGGAGAGCGGATGTGGCAAGAAGCGGCGCAAAACGCCAGGCTGAAGGAGATGAAAGGCTGCGATTAGAAAGACAAACGTCGGACCAGGCGATCAAAGGCGAACGACTCCGAACTGATGCTGCTACAGAAAAGGGACGGAGCCATCATCACTCATCCGCCCGGTCTTCCGCCGAATTATTATCACAGGAACAAAAGAGCCACCAAAAAACCAGGGCGACTCTTACTACCGGGGAAGAATTCCTCGCTATTGTAAGCCATGACTTGAGGAATCCTCTCAATAACATCTCGCTGGCAGCGCAGAATCTATTAGAGGACCCGAAGGATATAAAAGAGTTGGCCGCATCGATAAGTAGAAGCGCTGGAGAGATGCTGCGGTTAATTGAGGATTTGTTAGACATAGAAAGAATCGCCGCAGGCAAATTAACACTGCACATCGAGCAACATGACGTTAGCGAAATAATAAAACAATCCGTAGAACAACTACAGGGAGCCGCCCTCTCCAAGGGAATAACCCTGGAAGCAGAGCCTCGAAACGTCTCTGGTTACGTGGTATGCGACAGGAACCGCGTCATGCAGGTGCTCTCAAACCTGATTGGAAACGCGATTAAATTCACACCGGCTAAAGGCAAAATCTGCGTAAGCTGTCAAAGAACCGGTCCTGAAGGGGAAAAAATACAAATTTCAATCAGCGACACCGGGGAGGGGATCGCCCCCGAGAAAATTAAAACAATCTTCGAGCGTTTCTCACAGTTACATAACCAGGATCGTCGCGGTATAGGACTTGGACTCTACATTGCAAAGATGATGATCGAAGAACATCCGGGAAGAATATGGGTTGAGTCGAGGCTCGGAGAGGGCAGCACGTTTCACTTCACTCTTCCACTTCGTTCTGCCTCAATCCGCGAAGCCAAACCGCAGTAATGGCGTCGTGTTCGTCGCCTACCGATGCGATCCGGCTCAAAACGGAAAATGCCGTCTAAATCTAGTTAAGAAAAATGTGGACGGGCGGCGTAACGGTGTTAAGCGCCGCCGGTTACACCGCCCATACACTTCTGAAGCGGGGGATGAAGTGTTGTCCAGATGTTGGCTTAGAAAAAAGAGTTTAGCTTGTCAATACCATTCGGTAGAGCATCCCCAGCAGCGCAATCGCCGGTTGGCGCGCTGCGGTGTTTTCTGGCAAACTCAGACAAGTCGCCAGCTACACATCCATGCACGGGAGCAGCCATCGAAGTGAGTGACAGTCTTCAAGATTCCATGTGTATCGCGTCTGCGGTACGTAAAGAAGTTTTTTGCGGAAATTTTCCTGGCACTGGTTTGCCCCAGAATCGCGTTGACATCCCGCCGTCTTTTCCGATACCTGCGTGTATAGCCGCAGAAATAGCGCGCGCGGATGACAATTTGAGGTCTTATTCTAGCTCGGCAAACTAGAGCGACCGGCGATGACATGCCAAGTGCAACAACTCTCAGAGTGCTTGCAGCACCTGGAAACAGTTGGGAACTGGATCTTCTATCAGTGGTGGAGTCGACGCTGTGACTCCGCTGAAGTAGTGTCAGCATGGCTGCGCACCCACACGCAAAAGGACAAGGTTCCATATACAGTAGTTGCGCTTGTCGATGGAATTCCTGTGGGTAGCTGCTCCATCATCCAGAACGACTGTGTGCACCGACCGCAATATTCACCATGGGTAGCCGCGGTGTTTGTTAAACCGGAGATGCGCCACCGTGGCATCGCTTCGGCCATGCTCCAGGAAGCGGCAGCCATCGCCGGAAGCGCTAACGTGAAAGGCTTGTATATCGATTGCCTCGGCGTAACCGCGCCGGTTTACGAAAAGAACGGCTGGAAGGTCTACGAGCGGGAAGTAGGGGACAAAGACTCAGTCGTTATGCTTCGTCCGATAAAATAATGCTGGGGATGACCGCAGAGCCGAACGTTTACTGGACGATTTAGGCGGCTTCACTCATAGCCGCCTCTAATCGCCACCAAACACATACGGATCTTTATACTACATATAGTTGTTTACCGGGAATTTTCGGCATCGCTCCATTTCTGGAAATAAGCATTGACAAAAATCAGGGGCGCCAAGCAATATCGCATCCGAGCCGCCTCACGCGAGGATAGCTCAATACTCATAGCAAGCGCGGGCACGGGCAAAAACTCGGCCCGCGCTTTTTTTGTCAATTCACGAATCGGAATTAGCACCTCCGATTGTGCATAACATATGGCAACTGAGAGCTTATTGCGGCACGATTTTCGCCTAAAAAAAGTTGCTACCTCCCAGCGTTTTCCGTCCAACTGCCCTGTACGGAGTCAGAAATAGATTGCAGATTGCAGTCTAATTCTAGTTGGGTCACTGAACGCCCTCTCGGTCACTTAGACTAAGAGCGGCCGGAAAGTGCGTTACCTCTTAAACTGTGGGGTCCGAGTGCCAAGCATGATCAATTCGTGGTATCGAGCATCGCGCCCATTCAGTTACCGGCTAGGAAGTCAACTTTATCGGAAACCATACGCCAGCGCCCAATGCGTGCGGGCTGCTGGCGATTCCTCCACGCTAACAATGATATAGTAACTGCCTGTGGTTTTCGGAATGACGTGCGCAGCCGCAAAGTGGCCTTTCGCCCAACTGTCTGGTTGTTCCGCGAGTTGTCCGTGCGAATCATAAATATGAACGGACTCTTTTGCTCCATCGACTTCTGTTCCCAGCCAGAACCAATATTCATTCCCTTTAAACAATTGTTGCCGCACCGCTTTCTTTTCACCCGAAGCGAGGTCGCCTGCCCAGTAATCCTCGCGCACCTGAAACCCTTTTTTTACATAGGGTTCTGCCGCCAGAAGAGCAAATGCCCGCGCGTACACTGTGGTGGGATCCACCGAGGCGAAAATCGCAGACGGTAGCACAACGATGGCCGCCAACAGGGCGGTCGTGCAGAGAAGGACCTTTGCGAAAGGGTTCACCCGAAATTTCTCAGTCTTTCTTGATGATGTCGTTGCCGAGCCGCGTAGTGATCTCGTTGATCTTCTTAACTGATTCGGCAGAAATGCGAGCATTGCCGATGCATTATATCGGCTCGGCTCGCGAATGTAAGAAAAATGTGGACGGGCGGTGGAGCGGTGTTTAAGCGCCGCCGGTTCCAACCGCCCATACACTTCGCTGAAGTGGGGGGATGAAGTGTTGTCCAAGAGTGCTTCTTAGGACAAAGCGCTTTGGAGGGTCAAGACAATTTGCGAGCGTGTCTCCAGTCGAAACCAACACCTATCGATTTTACATGACACGTAGTTTCTTACGAAAATTTTGAGTACGACTTTTGGTCAAGTAAGTTGCATGTGCCGTGATCCCGCGCCGAGTTAGGCGTTCTCCGCGTCGCATGATTTCCGAGCCTCAGAAACCGAAACGATGGTGGCGTATTCTTCGATGGCTTGGTATCGGGGCACTCATCATCTTTGTTGGTATCTTCGTCGGTATCCCCACAGTTATCACTACTCCGGTACCTCGCTCAACCCCGTGACCTTGTAAGCGAAATTGCATCGGAGTTGGCAGTCACTGATCTCGTGTTTGTCTGACATATAGTTTTTCACGGGATCTTGTGTGCGTTTTCACGCATCAGAAAATGGTTGCAGGCTTTTACGGCTCACGGCGTTCTGCGATTGAATTGTCCGGCGGCGTCAACGACAGTTCCTGCCATGAAAAAGTCGATTATTCTTGTTTTGGCGCTCTCTGTAGGGGTGATGGCGCTGGTTTCTTGCGCGAACGATTCCAACGTTGATCCTTTACGAGTTCGCACTGAAACAACGACGCCCCCGCCGGAACCAGCACCAGCGCACGATAACATCGGTGGAACCGGGGGATGATACAAAATCCCAATCCTCAAGATCGGTTTGAGCTTGCGGCGGGCCGCTTCACAGGATCAGAAGCTAGCCACATCTCACTAACCGATGAAACCAATGGCCCCACATTTATGTGACATATAGTTTTTTGCCGGAAATTTTAGAGCGGGGTTGCCTGATTCCGCTTTTATCGGAGCGTTCCGAGGTGAGGGGGTAACTAGACGGAATAACTCTGTAAAATATTACTGGAAAATTTCATCCATTTCTCGTTAGGCCTCATGCCTGGCGCGGAAAACTTCAAGTTATGCTATCGAGCATAAATACTATTGCAGATGTTGAAACACTCTACGCACGTTTAGGCGCACGCGACTACGAAGGAGTGATGTCGTATTTGGCTGACGACATTGTCTGGACCGTGGCTGACAATTCGCCGCTGGCGGACCGCAGCCCTTATAACGGGATAGATGAGGTGCGCTCAGGCGTTTTCGAACGCCTAACGGCGGGTTTCGATAAACTCGTCTTTGGCGTGGACGAAATCTTTGAGTCCAACGGCGGCGAGAAAGTCGTGGCTCTCGGCTACTATTACTTCAGGTTTCACGGGCAAGCTGAAGAACGCAAAGCACAGGTCGCCCACGTGTGGTCGATCCGCGACGGTCGGGCCGTTAAGTTCCAGCAATACCTCGATACGCTCCGGGTCGCAAGAGCCGCGGGAGCGCTCTAAGGCTCCGCGCCCTCGAATTTGCATGACATATAGTTTTTTACCGAATTTTGGGGCTGGGGATGTGCCCCGCATCACGGTTTACGTGCGGCGGTGTTTTCCGGTAAACTGCCTCCTAATAGATTGCATGTTGAAGTGTAATTCTCAGTATGGAGGCTTAGATTCAGCATGAAACCCAGAATCGTCGCTATTTGTGCAATCGTGGCTTTTGTGACCTGTGGTGACAGCTCGCCAGCTCAATTTACCGACTGTGCATACATCACGCTATTCAATCCCTGCCCAGTCAGCTCCGAAACACGAGGAGATTGCGAACCCATCATCGATCCACAAATAGCGTGCCAAGACTGCCCAGCGGGAGCAGGAGCTTGGTGGGTCGTGAACAACCGGAAAGATGAAGAAGCGAAGGTCACCATTCGCGTCACACTTTGGGATCGCGCACTTGGCACTAGCACATTCACGGACCAGGCGCTCACGCTTGCGCCCGGCGAGAAACGACCGCTTGGATGTTCTCTCCCCGCACCGCAGCCGCAATATGGATGGAGTGTCCAAGACTGTCAGCCCCATTCAGAACAGGTCTTCGCACCCGAGCAACTGACTCCTACCGAGAAGAAGTTCGCCGACGCGCAGGACGCCTTTATTGATCATGTAGGACAGCTCTGGAACGCGAATCTGGAATCAAACTATCGGCAGCTTGTGCCGGGTACGGTTCGCGTTGAATTAAGCACTTCGCCGGAAGGAGAACTGGTGGAAACCAGTGTGTTGTCGAACACCTCCAACGAATTGGCGGCGCAGCTTATCACCGATGCGATCCGACCCGCTATACGCTTCCTAGCGACTGGTAAACCGTCCAAAATAACGGCTGAAGTTACCGCGTTCGCTGCCGAAGGATCTGACTTGGAGCCTCGGCATAAAGCGTCCAGTGTTCAATGTCAGCGTTTCTCAGGGAGGACTACACTATCCGTATGAGAGGAGCGCTTCTTTCAGTTTCCATGATATCAGCGAACTCAATGGGCTCGGTCCTAAATGAGCATGACCGCGTAAAAACGATTTTGTATGACATATAGTTTTTTACCGAAATTTTAGGGCAGGGGTTGCTCCCGGAATCACGGTTGACTGCCTGCAGTGTTCTCCGGCAAACTGTCGCTGAAGACCCTGAAGTAGACTGCACATTGCAGTCCGATTCTAGTTAGGCACTTATCCGTGAAATGGTTTATCGCTTGTTTGGTCGCGGTTATTATTGCGGCAGTTGCTTGGATCACATCGCAATATTTCGGATCACTCGATCCACGTTTGGATGTCAGCAGAGCCACTGTTGTAGGATATGGCCACGTCGTCGTTTCTTCCCCGCGGCACATTGTGATCGATGAGATTTGGAAACCGTCTGCTTCTTCACAAGCTGTAGCCATTGGCACCATGGTTCCTTTTCCTGCACCTGTCGGCTCCGCAGATCACGTCTTGGTTTGCTTCACTCCACGTTTATTGTCTCGCCGGCTTTCTCCCTCTGCTATTCTCGCCATTCACGATGATCACGTTGGCTCTCCTTCGATCTCATTGTCCGAAATTAAAGCGTTATGCAATGCCCCGCCGCGCACCTAACCAATCGATGAAACTAAGGGCCCAGTCCGTCGACTTTCTCTGACATATACAAGTTCCGATGTTGTTCTGAGCGGGGGTGAGGGGCGTCGCTCGCAAAACGTGTGCTATCATCGGCGGCGTGTTCGAAAAAGTTTTTCGTGCAAGCAGTTTAGCAGCCATTAGCGGCACGCCGCGCAGGTGCATCGGTTCCGCGCTTCACCCGTTCTCAGTAGAGGTCGACACTGAAGATGACGTAGGTCGATGCCTTTGGCGTTCCGCGGCGAAGCCGCGGGACGCCTTGGGCTTGTCTATAGACCATATCTCACCGCTCCCTATGAAAAGCGTGTGGACGTTGTGGACATGATTTATGCATGTCGCGGAAGTAGATGAGGCAAGGCGTTTGCGGCGTTTGTATAAGACGCGCTGGGAAAGGACGAAACGGAAGCGGCTACGCGAATCGAGATTTGAGCTCGTGGATTTGCAGATTCCGCGGTCCTTGGCGAAAAGGTTGCATGCTTGGACGCCAAAGGGCGTTGGATTTAGGAACTTCTTGCTCCGGGTCTTGTCGGCTGGAACGGGTGGAAAACCGTTGTGGGAGTCAGCTGAGGCGTTCAACCGGCGCGAAACGGCGCGTAACGAGCTGGTTGATCCAGAGCCGTCGATTGGTCGCAACTCACGGTGTCCGTGCGGTAGCGGCCGTAAGTGGAAACGATGTTGTGGGGAAGGGAGGTAGCGAATGGACATTGGCGAATGTGGGGTGTGCGGTCAGTGGGCGTCGGGGACTCGGTTGCCGAGTGGCAATCGCCGGTATGATGGGACAACACCGATGGACAATTTTGTTTGCTTCCAGTGCCAGGAGGAGGCGCGCAGCGCGGCATCAGCATCTAACGAGAAAGAGATAAGCCACGGCAGGGTGTCGTGGCCAAGCTCAGTGGGCTTATTTCGAGGTGGGGACGTTGGCTTCATCGATTGGTTAGATGCAGCTGCTCGAACTACGGGCGTGGGCGTGGCGTCGGTCGAGACCGCGGAGTTGGTGTAGATCTCGGGGTCGGTGTCGGCGTTGGTGTAGCACCGGCCTGTGCGCAGTATCGGCCGCCGGTGTTCGTATAGTTGCCGGGACTCTCTTGCCCGGCCCAAATGACCATTTCACCGCCCGTCCAGACTGCCGTGTGGTAGATTCGGGCGGAAGGTGCATTAACAGTGTTCGTAGCGATCCAACTGTCCGTGCTTGGATTGTATCTGTTACCCGTGTTAAGCACGCTGGAGGGGCCCTCGCCGCCCCAAATGATCATCTCACTGCCAGTCCAAGCCGCAGTGTGAAGCAATCGGACGGAGGGCGCATTGGTGTTGTTGGTGGCCGTCCAAACATCCGTGCTAGGATCGTATCTGCCGCCGGTGTTCAAATCGCTGCCATTATATCCGCCCCAGACGATCATTTCGTTGCCGGTCCACACCGTCGTGTGCGAATTTCGACCAGAGGGCGCATTGGTAGTGCTGGTGGCTGTCCAACTGTCCGTGCTGGGATTGTATCTTCCGCCGGTGTTAAGATGTTGGCCGCTGTCGTTATCTCCGCCCCAGATGATCATTTCGCTTCCAGTCCACACGGCTGTGTGAAACAGTCGGCCTTCGGGCGCATTGGTCGTGCTGGTCGCTGTCCAGCTATCGGTGCTGGGATTGTATCTTCCGCCGGTGTTCAACGCGCCGCTGCCGTTTTGCCCGCCCCAGACGATCAATTCGCTGCCGGTCCACACTGCTGCCTGATAGCTTCGTGCGGAGGGTGCATTGGTGGTGCTCGTAGCTGTCCAGCTATCGGTGCTGGGATTGTATCTCCCGCCGGTGTTAAGGTAATCGGTGATAGTTGCGCCGGCCCAGACAATCATTTCGCTGCCGGTCCAGACTGCGGTGTGTGCGGCTCTTCCGGAGGGTGCGTTGGTAGTGCTGGTGGGCGTCCAACTGTCAGAGGTGGGATTGTATCTGCCGCCGGTGTTAAGAACGTTGGGACTGCTATCCTCTCCGGCCCAGACAACCATTTCGCTGCCGGTCCAGACTGCCGTGTTATAGCGTCGTGCGGAGGGTGCGTTGGTGGTGCTGGTGGCTGTCCAGGTATTGTCGGTGCATCCGTCCGGACCGAGCGGCGGCATATCGCCCGCTGACGCGTTGCTATGGAGCAGTCCAACCAAGACTGCTACCAGCAGAACCTTTCGAAGCGATGATATCATCTAACTAGAATTAGACGGCAATTTGTCGTCTATTTCTGCCTCCATAGTGGGAAGTGTCTGGGAAAAGGCGGCAAGTTGGCAAGCTCCAAAAAGCAGTCGATCGCCGACAGGAAATGGCCTTTCCGGCCTGAGGAATCAAGACCTCAGTGCCAGTCAGCCGTAGTGCGAACGTCGGTGGTCCGATTGGAAGAGAATGGCGCTACTTTCGGACGGAAAAACGCCACCTTACGTGCCGCGCATGTGCGGTGGCGCGCAGAACAAGTGTGCTTCCTTGTTAGAGCGTAGTCCCTAGCGTTTTCGCTTGGCTGCGGTCGCTTTGGCGATAGCTCGTCGGATGCGTTGCCACAGTGCGCGCTCCTCGAGCGTTTGTGTGTTTGGGTTACGGGTAGGACGTGGCATAAAGTGAGGCGGGCTGCGTCACTCCGGCAACGGCCTCTCGTGCGGTAAAGGCCGCCGCCTTGAACCAGTCCGTGTGAGGCAACCCGTCCATCAGGCGCTCCGGCTCGCATGGACTGGCCGCACCGCAGTCCGCGTGTCGGTGCGCTTATTCTGACGTTCGGAAAGTGCTTTGGTGGCGCGCCGTTGCCACGCGCGTTGGCCCTCTCGGTGCAGGGCCGACAGAAACCGGATGTGCTCGCGGAGGTTCCAGACAGCGTCGATCGCAACTTTGCTCGCGAAGTGAGCGTCTTGAGTTGTGGCGGGAATCCGGAGTACGAGCTCACGGCAGCGGTCGAGCTGGAGGATCAAAGCTTCGGTGTCGAAAAGCCACGGGTCGGGCAGTTTTTCAGGCGGTCGGTCATCCGGTGCCATACGGGGTTTTTGGGGCGTTTCGAACGGGGTGTCCACACCTTTAAAATCTAATTTTTATATATGTGCTGTAGGGCATGGCGGACGGTGGCGTCTCACATTTGCTAGGGAAAAGGCTGTGGATCATGTGGACACCATACGATTTTATATGACATATATTGTCTGATGTTGTAGATGTATCTGGAGAATGGCGTGCTTGGGCTTACTTGTCGATCCCGCCTCTCTCTTACCCAACTCTTGACCCTATCGCGACCGGTGCTAGCCTCCGCGAGTCTCACTTTCCTATTTCGATGTCATGAAAATTTGCCGCAGTGCTTTACTCGAGTGCGTGGGCCTTGGATTTTGCGTGGTATTGGCCTGTGTCGAACCGACGCGTGCAGCGCAGCCAGAAATGTCGGGCAGCATCAAGGAAGTGATGTCGCCGGAAGAATTCAAGGCCGCGGGATTGAATAAGCTGTCCGCGGACGAGCTGCAGAAACTCGACGCCTGGCTACAAGGTTACCGCCAGGTCACTGAACAAGCCGCTGAAAAGAAAGCTACGGCGCGCGCTTCGCGCACAAACATGGACTTAATTGTGAGCCGCGTTGATGGCAGCTTTCAGGGGTTGACCGGCAGGACCATCATCCGGTTGGAAGACGGCACGGTATGGAAACAGGCAAACGCGGAAGACCGATATCGCTCGAAAGTCACGGATCACCCGGCAGCTGCTGTAATGCACGGGGTTTTCGGCTATAAGATGCGGCTCGAAGGCGGGACGCAGGAATTCTATGTCGATCCAGTGCGCAATCCGTAGTTCGTCAAGCACGGGCGCTTCCAATCCAACCCTTTTCCGGACGGCGGACTAGCCGCCTTCGCCGAGGCTACGGCTCCCGCGGAGACCGCCGCTCCTTGATTTCATCCCAGCGGGTGCGTCGCGGCGACTGCGGGCAGCAACCGTCCCAAGCCAAACTCGGCATGGATCAATCGTGCCGCGCGTTCGGCTTCTTTTTCGTCGATAATAACGGCAATCTTGATCTCCGAGGTCGAAACCATTTGAATATTGATTTCGGCTCTTCCCAGGCATGCAAACAATCGGGCCGCGACGCCGGAATGGGATCGCATTCCGATGCCAACAACGCTCAACTTCGCCACGCCGCTCGCAGTGTTTAGCCGCTTCGCACCCAGCTCGCCCAGGGCCGGCATAAGGATTGTGCGGGCGTTTTCCAGCTCATCCTCGTGAATTGTAAAGGAAATGTCCGTCGTCCCATCAATCGACGCATTCTGGACAATCATATCAACAATGATGTGCGCCGCGCCAATGTCGGAGAAAATCCGGGCCACAATTCCCGGCTTATCACGCACTGCGGCAATGCTGAGCTTGGCCTGATGCCGATCCAAACTGATCCCACGAATCAGTATATCCTCCATACTGGGAGTCTCTTCCTTTGCGACGGTCCCGCCGACTTCCTTAAAGGTCGATCGCACCTCGAATTCTACGCCGAATTTCTTGGCGAATTCGACCGCGCGTGACTGCATCACTCTTGCGCCGCTTCCGGCCATCTCAAGCAGCTCATCATAAGCAATTTCGTCCGAGTTTTTCCGCGTCTTTAACAATTCTGGGATCGCAGGTAAAAACGCCATCCACATCGGTGAAAATCTGGCAGGTATCGGCATTCAGCGCGCCAGCCAGCGCAATCGCCGTCAGGTCCGAGCCGCCGCGGCCAAGGGTGGTTGTTTCGCCTTCCGGGGTCTGGCCCTGAAAGCCCGCCACGATAACGATGTAGTCGTCGTCGAGCAGCTCGTGGATTTGCTTTGGACTGATGTTGGCGATCCGGGCGCGCGTGTGATTCCGGTCGGTTAAAATTCCTGCTTGCGCGCCGGTCAGTGAGATCGCCGTTCCCCCGAGACCGTTCACTGCCATCGCCGTCAATGCCGCGGCGGCCTGTTCGCCGGTTGAAAGCACAATGTCTAGCTCGCGCTTCGTTGGCTGCTGTGCGACCGCGTGTCCCAGCCGTACCAACTCATCAGTGACTCCGGCCATTGCCGAGACTACGGCCACTACGCGGCACCCCTGTCGCTGTGTCTCGAGGATTCGCTGCGCCACGTGACAAATTCGTTCCGGTGTTCCAACGGAAGTGCCGCCGTATTTTTGAACTACCAGGCGCATGTTGAGATGAATGTTAAGCCAGATCTCATAACCGTCATTCCGCGCGGAGTCGAGGCTGCAACGCAGCCCCGAAGATTTCGGGGCGAGGCAGGCTTTCCATCCCGTGGCCCAACTCACAGCTAAGTTCGCGGGATATCTCGACTTCGCTCGATATGACAGGGGGAGACACTGGGCGCTACAGCCCAAGTGTACGGCGCACGTCATTCACAGTCGCAGGGACTGACTTCAATGCTTCCATTCGCCCGATAATCACATCGGGATCTTTCAAGCCGTGTCCTGTGACGGTACAAACGATCCGGCTGCCTTCCCGAATTTTTTGGAACGAGTACGCCGCGTCGTTTGAATCACACCACTTGAAAAGGCCGGCGATGGAAGCCGCGCTTGCTGGCTCGACAAAAATTCCTTCGTGCTGTGCCAGCCAGCTCTGCGCAGCCAGAATGTCTTCATCGCTGACTACATCGATCGCGCCTCGCGATTCAACGATTGCTGCGCGCGCCTGTTTCCAGCTCGCGGGATTTCCGATTCGAATCGCTGATGCGACCGTTTCCGGTTTGTCGATTATGCGGTCGTGAAAAATCGGCGCCGCGCCAATCGCTTGAAAGCCAATCATCGTCGGCAATTTTGTCGGTCTCTCGCTCGCAAAATATTCCCGGTAGCCGGCCCAGTACGCCGTGATGTTCCCGGCGTTCCCTACTGGCAGCAAATGAAAATCGGGCGCATCGCCAAGGTCATCGACAACTTCAAATGCGGCCGTCTTCTGTCCTGCGATTCGGTCCGGATTAATGGAATTCACGATCGTGAAATCGCCAGTCTCGCCCAGTTCGCGAACGATTCGCAACGCATCATCGAAATTGCCATCGACGACGATGATTTTCGCTCCGTAGGCAAAAGCCTGAAGCAATTTCCCGGTCGCAATTTTTCCCGCAGGCAAAATAACGACGCATGAAATCCCTGCCCGCGCCGCGTACGCCGCTGACGAAGCGGAAGTGTTTCCGGTTGAAGCACAGATGAGCGCTGTTGTGCCGCGTTCCATTGCCTTGGACACAGCCACTGTCATTCCGCGGTCTTTGAATGAGCCTGTAGGATTGACTCCTTCGTTCTTAACGAAAACTTCGCAGCTGCGACCGACGCGTTCGCTCAATCGCGGGGAATGAATCAAGCGGCGTATTCCCCTCGCCCAGCGAAATGATCGGCGTCGCGGGTGAGACTGGAAGAAATTCGCGGTAACATTCGATGACTCCCCTGCTCCGCTGTGATTTTGTTGTTGTCGAATGCATCAACTTTCTTTATGCGAGGCAGGTCCCTGCGATTGTCGATCGATACGCGACATGTAAAATCAACCGTATGCCTGCCCTTAGCAAAGACGATAAGCTGCGGCTCTTAAGGACTATTCTGGAGAGCCGACACGCGGATTTGCGCGAACAGAATTTGATTCGTCAGGGCAAAGGACATTTTCACGTCTCCGGGATGGGCCACGAAGGGCTGGCGGCGGTCTCGATCCAAATGGAGCCGGACGATTACATCGTTTCGTACTATCGCGACCGTGGCCTCGTCCTTGGTCGTGGCATGACCACGCGGCAACTCGGTCTCGAGTATTTCGCAAAACGCAACACTGGCAGCGGCGGGCGGCAAATGCCCTCACATTACAGCGACGCAGATCTGCACATTTGGAGTGTGCCCACGCCAACTGGTTCACAGCTTCTTCCTGCGTGCGGCATCGCCTGGGGCATTAAACTTGATGGAAAGAAAAATGTCGTGGTCACGACAATAGGTGACGCCGCGACGCGCCAGGGAGATTTTTTCGAGGCCATCTGTTTCGCGAAAGAAAAAAAACTTCCCGTGCTCTTTCTCGTGGAGGACAACGCCTACGGCATCAGCATGCCTACGCGGAAAACGAATCCGCTCGCGTTGGAAATTCTCGAGCAGGACAACTGGCGCCAGATCGAAGGACAAGACGTCCAGCAGATTTACGATGCGACGAATGAAGCCTTCGAAAAAATTCGCGGCGGCGGCGGACCGTTCTTTTTCTGGATCAAGATGGAACGCCTGTCGAGTCACACCAGTTCCGATGATCAGAAACTTTACCGGACGGCTGAGGAACTGCTGGATCTGGAGAAGGCCGACCCCCTGACCTGCTGGAAGGCTCGACTCATTAAAGAAGGCGTAATCACACAAGAAAATTACGCGGAGCTGGACAACGAAATTAAGGAGCGCGTTCGCCGCGAATATACCGAGGCGGAAAAAGCTGAGGATCCTTCGCCTAACGAGCTTCTCTCCAATGTCACAAAACCGCCGCCGACAATCGAAAAAGAAATTCTTCGTCCCGGCAAATACCGCATCGGCGATACGGTAAACAGAACTCTGCATGCTGGTCTGGAGGACGATCCGCAGCGTATCCTCTTCGGCGAGGACATCGAAGATCCGAAAGGCGGCGTGTTCCGTCTGACGCAGAAGCTTTCGACTGAATTCCCGAAGCAAGTTTTCAATTCACCGCTCGCCGAATCCACGATTCTCGGTGTCGCATGCGGACTGGCTGCGTACGGGAAGCGACCGGTGTTCGAGATGCAATTCATCGATTTCATCTATCCGGGCTTCAATCAGCTTGTGACTAACATCTCGACTCTGCGGTGGCGATCCTTTGGCAATTGGAAATGTCCGGCAGTGATTTATGCGCCGTATGGCGCATATCTGCCTGGCGGCAGTTTGTGGCACAGCCAGGCGAACGAATCGGCGTTCGCTCATTATCCTGGTCTGAACGTTGTGATTCCAAGCACCCCTGCCGACGCTGCTGGATTGCTGTGGACGGCGATGCACGCAGAGGATCCCGTGATTTTTCTCGTTGCCAAGCATCTGCTTTGGGCCGAGCACGAATACACCGAGCCGATTCGCGCTGTTCCGCTCGGCAAAGCGCGCAACGTGCGCAATGGCTCTGATGTCACCCTGGTGGCATGGGGCAATACAATCGAAAAATCGCTCGAAGCCCTCAACAAAATCGGCAATGAGATCAGCGTCGAACTGATCGATCTGCGGTCAATCGTCCCTTGGGATGCGGCCGCGATTGAAGAATCCTTGCGCAAGACGCGCCGACTGGTTGTGGTTCAGGAGGACACGGAAAATTGTAGCGTCGGCCAGATGATTATTTCTCATATCACTGGCAATCCTGGCCTTTGGAACGAATTGCTTAGCCCGCCTATTCTCGTCAGCAAACCTAATGTAGTGATCGGTTACAATCCGATCTACGAATACGCAGCATTGCCCGACGTGGAACGGATCGTAACGGCAATCAGGCGCTCGATCTCAACCAAACATGAGCGCGCACTTGTAGCCGGAATCGGTGATTCCGGCCGAGTTGCACCGCGAGCTGAATCCGATCTGCCGAGATCACCGATCCCGGCTACAGCAGATCTCAGCGAACAACACGTTCAAAGCATCACCGTGCCGATCATGGGCGAAGGAATTCGGAATGCGAAAATAGTTTCGCTTCTTAAAAAGCCTGGAGAACAGATTCAGCTGGATGACGAATTGTGCGAGGTAGAAACGGACAAAGCCGTTTATCCGATTCAATCATCATTCGCGGGAGAGATGGGTGAATGGAAGACGAAGATCGGCGACACCGTCGAGATCGGCGAAGAATTAGGTACAATTGTTACGAGCGAGCCCGCGTTTGCGGAACAGTTTGAAGTAGCGGCAAAAGAATCGCCCAAACGTGAAACTGTGGAGGCAGCGCCATTGACTGCAGCGCCTGGTGACAGCGGGCGACACGCCCGCCACTACAATATTGAGCCTGCGCTTTCGCCGACCATTACGCGCAAACTGAATCGCGTTATTCCTGCCAACCTCCAAATCGATGCACGCTGGAACGCGATTCAGGAAGCACGCCAGGCATTGAAAAAGAGGGACCGCGAACAGGCTCCCTCCCCTTCAATGATGGTTGCGTGGGCGGTTGTGCGCGCGATGGAAAAACATCCGCCGTTTCGCCGGTTGATTCTCGAAGACGATCAGATCGTGCAGAATGACGATTTCGACCTGGGCATTGCTGTCGCGCTGGAAGGCGATCGCCTCGCAACAGCGGTGATCACAACTTCAAATCAAAAGAGCTGGCCGGACTTCGTCAGTAACTACAACGAGACAGTCGCTGCTACACGCGGCGGTCGCGTTGACGCCATGAACGCGCCAGTCGTGATCACGAGTCTCGGTGCGTTTGAAGTGAAAGCCGGTGCGCCAATTGTTGTGCCTCCGTCAGTCGGGACGCTGTTCGTTGGGACCGCGCACCGCGAATTGATTTCAAATAAAAACAAAAACGAGAGCGCCGAAGTCATCACGCTTTCCCTGACATTCGATCACCGGGTCGTAAACGGCGCCGGCGCGGCGTCGTTCGCAAACGAAATTAAAAAACAGATCGAAGCGTTTAAAATCCCGCAGGCGGAGAAACAGGCGGTTCCGTTGAAAGCTACTTAAGACCGCTTCCGCGTCTTTCGTCGTCGCTGGCCATTGATCGGCGTAGCGCGCTCAATCAACAGCGCGCTGATGTGGTTGGGAGCCTCCTTGGGATCCTTTGAATCAATCACGACGACATAAGATCCCTTCGGCGGTACCAAAATGAAATCTGGATGCGGGATCTCGTAGGTTTCGCCGCTTACAGTGCGAATCTCGTAGGGCACAAACGGCACAGCGTGATTGAATTTGCGAATGGATTCGATGACCACCAGAAAAGAATAATTCTCGCGTACCGAGTTTTCAAGATCGTCGTTACCCGAGCATCGGACGACGACGCGAATCCCGCCACTACGTCCAGCAAGCCCGCGGTCTTCGTAATTTAAGTACGGTCAATCTTCACGACCGCACAAAGGGAACATCAAAGGAAGGGAATCTTATGGCACGAAAACTCGATGGAAAGAAGGTGGCCATCCTTGTGGCGGATGGCTTTGAACAGGTGGAAATGACAAAGCCGCGCGAGGCGCTCGACGAAGCTGGAGCGCAAACCAAAATCGTTTCACTGAAACCCGGCAAAATTCAGGGTATGAATCACGCGGAGAAAGGCGACAAGTTCGATGTAGATGTCACGTTGGATCAAGCGCGTCCCGAGCAGTTCGACGCATTGTTGATTCCCGGCGGCCTTTACAATCCTGATGCTATGCGCATCAACGAGAGGGCACACAACTTCGCGCGCCATTTCTTTCGTGAGAGCAAACCCGTGGCGGTCATCTGTCACGGTCCACAGCTCTTAATCAATGCGGATCTTGTTCGCGGAAGAAAAATGACATCATGGCCGGCAATTCGCGTGGATATGCGCAACGCAGGTGCGCGCTGGGTCGATGAGGAAGTCGTGGTTGATAATGGATTGGTTTCGAGTCGCAAGCCCGACGACATTCCAGCCTTCAACCGAAAAATGATTGAAGAATTCGCTGAAGGTCCGCACAAATCTGCGGTGGCTGCGTAACGTTAAGCCGCGCACAAGAAGAAAGCCGACTGTAGGGCGTCTGTGCCAGACGCCAACTCCTTCGATCAGGCGTTGGCGTTTCACAGAAACGCCCTACAATTGTTTGCCGCTGTAGCGCGCGCGCCATGACCACGGCCAACAAGATCACCATTGTTCGGATCCTGATGATCCCGGCTTTCGTCACAATGGCGATTTACTATGGTGAAAGCATTCAACGCGGACAGCCGCTCGAATGGCAGCGGTTTGTAGCGATCGCAATTTTCCTTGTCGCTGCGGTAAGCGACGGACTAGATGGTTATGTTGCTCGACGATACAACCAACGCAGCACCCTCGGAGTCATTCTCGATCCGATTGCCGACAAGGGACTGTTGCTGAGCGGCATCATCACATTAAGCCTAACGAACTGGAGCGAATTTGGACCGGGGAGCGGAAAATTCCCGGCTTGGTTTCCGGTGCTTGTAATTTCGCGCGATGCCATTCTTCTCGTTGGGACGCTCGTCTTGTACTTGCTCAATGGAAAAGTTCAGGTAAAGCCGCACTGGACGGGAAAGATCGCGACGGTTTTACAGATGGTCGCGATCGGATGGGTGATGCTACAACTGCATATTATTCCCCTGTTCTATATTGTGTTGATAGCCGGCGCCTTCACACTGATCTCAGGAATCCTTTATGTTACAGGCGGCGTTCGTCAGTTGCAGGTCGAAGGCCACGCGCATCCGACGAAATCATAGATGCGAACTGCTTCCCTCCATGATACCAGTGCGCTGCCCAGCGTGGCGATCGTTGGTCGACCGAATGTAGGCAAGTCCGCACTGTTCAATCGTCTTGTTCGCCGGAAAATTGCGATTGTTCACGATCAACCCGGCATCACACGCGATCGCATTTCGGGAACCTGCAGTCGCGGCGAGCGCCCATTCACAGTTTGGGACACCGGCGGGATTTTCGGCGCAGGCGAAACCGAACTGACCCGGCAGGTACGAGACGCCGCCCAAAACGCGCTGCGCGAAAGCGACCTCGTCCTTTTTGTGGTCGATGGAAAGCAAGGTTTGTCGCCAATAGATGAAGAATTGGCGCGCATGCTGCGCAAAGCGCAAAAACCCGTCGTGCTCGTAGTCAATAAGATAGACAACGAGAAGCACGACCCGTTGGCGGCGGAGTTTGATTCGTTAGGCTTCGAAAAAATAATTTCCGTCAGCGCCGAACATAATCGTGGGATTTCAGAATTACTCGACGCAATCGAACCCCTACTCCCCTCGCCTGCCAAGATCGAAGATCCAACACTTGTTCGCCGAAGTCTCGCCGATACCGGAGCAAAGGTTGAACATCCACTAGCGATCGCGATCGTCGGCCGACCTAACGTTGGTAAATCTTCGCTTATCAACTCCATCGTGCGCAGCGAACGCGCGATTGTAAGCGAGCTGCCCGGCACAACACGCGATGCCGTCGATATAGTTTACGAACGCGACGGCTCGAAATTCGTTTTCATCGACACCGCCGGAATTCGCCGCCGAGGGAAAGTTTCCAGCTCGGCTGAGGTTTTCAGCGTAATGCGCGCTGAACGCAGTGTTCGCCGCGCTGATCTTTGCATTCTGGTACATCGATTTGACGATGGGCGTCACGGCACAGGACAAACGCATCGCCGGACTGATTCAAAAGGCGCGAAAACCAACCATCATCATCTTGAACAAATGGGACTTGGTTAAGCCGAAACGCGGGGAAAAGCAGTCGGGCAAGAAAATAATCGAGGAGACGCGCTCGACGATTTTCTTTCTCAAATACGCGCCGATGCTAATTACGTCTGCGTCCACCGGCGAAAATGTCGATCGGCTCTTTGCGTTCATTGAAAAAGTTCAACACGCGGCTCGGAAGCGCATCAGCACAGGAGTTCTGAATCGTTTATTCCGGCAAGCGTTTGAAGCGAATCCACCTCCACTGGTGAAGGGACGCCGGCTCAAGTTGTTTTACGCAACGCAACCAAGAAACGGTGCTCTCGTTGGGAGCCGTGGCCTCGGCGAAGGAGGCCAGTCCGCCGACAGATTACCGGAAGAAGCGTCTCATTTCGAAAAACCCCGGCGCGATCTCGCACCCCCGGAATTCGTTCTGTTCGTAAACGATCCTCAATTGATGACCGAAGCATATCGCCGTTACGTCGAAGCTCGAATCCGCGAAGCTGAAGCGTACTCCGGCTTGCCGATTATTTTAAGCGTGCGTGCGCGAGCCAGAGACGTCGGACGACGCTGATCTTACAAGCGATAGAGCTCGGCTACTCCTCGAGTTCCTGGCGATATGGAACATTTGTGCGAACCGACGTGAGAATGTTTTCGCTAAGTCTTACGCTGTCGGCATCCCCGAGGGCGCGTGCCTTGCTCAGAGCTTCTTCACCGGCAGCGACGGCGCGCGAAAAATCTTCGCTCTCAGCGTAAGCCGCAGCCAGCGTAGCGAGAAGAGCAGGAATGCGCCGGTCGGTCAGCGCGCAAGCGCGCTCGGCAAGACGAACTGCCTCGGCACCATCGCGCGAATTCGAGTCGGGATACGTCGCTAGCAACCACGCGAGTTCGTCCAGCATTCGCGGTGAATCCGGGGCATTTGTTGCAATATCGCGGAGTCGTTGCAATCCATCAGGCGCTTTTGCCAGCGACACCACGATCTGATGCAGTTGGGTAAGCGCTTCCTCAGCGTTCGGTCCAAGCATCATCACATAACCGAGTTGTCGCGCGGCCGTAACCAAGTCACCAGTGTGTGCCGTTGCCATAGCCACAGAAGAATGAGCCGCCACGTCGAAGGGCGATACCGCCAGCCATTCCGGTCCGAACGCAGCCGCTTCATTGTAGCGTCCCGAATCCAGAAGACATTTCATCAGCAGTTGGTGCGCTGAAAGATTTTCCGGCCCTAGCTCAATTGCGCGTCTGGCTTCTGCAATTGTGCGTTCCATGTCGGTGCGCTTCGCTGCAATCGCCAGGTTCAGGTGGGCCGTGGAATCAGTAGGAGCCAACTGGACTGCGCGCTCAGCTTCCTTCACGGCTTCCGCGTCATCGCCGAGTTCGCTCAAACTTAAAGCGCGATAGCCATGGGCCGAAGCGTTCAACGGATCGGCTTCGACTGCTTTGGCTGCTTCGGTGGCGGCCTGCTCGATTTTACCTTGCTGGCCGAGAACCTTTACTGCGTACAAATGCAGCGATGCCGAATCAATAATGCAGAACGTCGTCAAGCTGTTGAGCGCCCAAATGACCAGGAGCGTGCCGATAATGAATCGAACACGTGGCCCTCTGTTGGTCACTGTTTCGAAACCAACCGCGCCAAAGAAACAAAGCGACGTCAGAGCAGATAATCCGTAAAACGCTTTGGCTTGCGTGTACGAGGGAACTTTAAGGGTCATAAAACTCAAGCTCAGCGCGACAAGTACAGGTAACGCGAGTAACAGAAACAGCTCGGCTGACGGTTTTCGAAAGAATCGAACGCCTGTGACGCCGGCGCCGACGAGAAGCAAAACTGTCGGAACTACAGCCCATAGGTAACCTCCGATCATCGGGCTCAGGTTCCACGCGACGCTCACGCTTGCTGCGCCGCCCGACAAACCGTCGCCCCACAAAGTTGAATAAATGCCGTCCGCAACTCCGGCAAATCCGCTGAATAGTGGAGTCATTAACGAACGTCCGAAGCGGAGGTAATCGGCTGCTGTGTGATAGCCAGGATCCTGCCACCAGGTGAATCCGCTTATGGCGTCCCAATTGCCGAGCAGCGGGGTTCCGAACTTCAGCCATATATGAGCGTAATACCAGCCGCACACCGCAAGACACGTGGCGATAAGCAGACCGAGATTGCGCAACGAAATTGCAAACGGCGCCCCCGTGTGGCTACGCTTCATGCAGACCGCAGCGATCACGATGGGAAATAAGAGGACGCCGGTCGACTTCGTCAGCATCGTCGCGCCCAGTGCCAATCCTACAAAGACAAATTGTGTGGCGCGCGGCGTTTCGTTCTTGAGCAGGCGCAAGCAGAGATAGAGCGTCAGTGTTGCGAGCGTGGCGGTGGGAAGTTCGTTCGTTACATAATGCATCAGATACAGATGCATTGGTAAAAAAGCTGCCAGCATGAGGCCGATGAGAGCCGTTCTGACCGGAAGCAAGAGGCGCAAAGTTAAGAAAACCAGAACGCACTGCGCGATGCCGAAGACTGCACCGAGCGCACGCAGAACGACAACCGAAGCTGGATCAGTGATCGAGAGTTTAAAAAATGAAAGGATCGAGGCGGCAATGAAAAAGTAGAGCGGCGGATGATACATCTCGAAGCCTTCGGTCGGCGATGGAAGCGACCAATGTTGCTGGATGTAATCGATGTATTTGAGATGTTCCCTCGAATCGAAGCCGGCGTGGAATGGTAGAAGCCGTGTGTTGTTCCAAAACAAAAACAACCACATGGCGGAAATCAGAAGGAGGATGAGTCGTTCCAGGGACTGTGACTTGAACTGCTTCGAGCCGGCGCGCCAGAGAATGACGCATCCACAGGCAACGCCGATTAACAATATCCAGAGCGGCCAGATCTTTTTTACTGCTTCAAAAGTACTTTCGCCATCCGCAATGGGATTGCCGGGCCCGGGTGTCTTTGCTGCGGAAGCGAGCGCGGCATTCCTCCATGACGAACCCGCAAACGATGCTTCCCAATTTTCATCGGTGCGCTCGTTCAGTTGGTCGCTAGTCAAAACCAGCCAGAGCGCTGGAGGTCCATTGTGATTAAATACGCGCACCTCCACGATATTGGCGCCCTCATGCAACTGGTCCGCGATGTTGATTTCTGAAACATTCTTCCAATTACGGCTTTGCGGAAGCTGAATTGAGACGCCGTTTACTTTCGTTTCAGCGCGACGCAGCGCGCGAAGGCGCAAGAGCGCCACCGCAGGTTTATGCGGCAAAACAAATTCGCGCCGGAATGTTACATCGAGGCTGGCACTGCCATGTGCGCGTGCATCAACCGCAGTCGGAAAAACGATCCACTCCGCGTCTCGATGACGAGGCAAATAATTAATGGCAGGATCATTATGGGCGATCCATGCCAGGAGCGCTGCTGCCAGGCCGGCAAGTACCACAATAAGAGTCGCTCGGTGCCACGGCTTGAGGGCTGACATTTGTAAGTCACTTTTACCATGTTTTTGGCAGCGCACCGAAGGCCGATCGCCAGCAGCATTGCGCGAGGTTTTTGATCGAACATTCTCGCTGCCAAACTTGTCTGAGCAGTCCGTATGAAATCGACGCAGGAAATTACGCAGGAAGTACCAGAGCTAGGTCAGTGGATGCCAGCGCTCCGGCAACAGGTTGGTCACGTGGTGATCGGCCAGAAGTATTTGGTAGATCGTCTTTTGCTGGGGCTACTGGCCAACGGGCATCTGCTGCTCGAAGGCGTCCCGGGGTTGGCTAAGACCCTTACTGTTAAAACAATGGCCGCAGGCATTCAGACCGGTTTCCAGCGGCTGCAATTCACGCCCGACTTATTGCCCGCAGATTTGGTCGGAACGCTTATTTACAATCCCCGCTCTGGCGAATTCACTACCAAACTCGGACCAATTTTTTCGAATTTAATTCTTGCAGACGAAATCAATCGCGCGCCGGCGAAAGTTCAGAGCGCATTGTTGGAAGCGATGCAGGAACGGCAGGTCACAATCGGCGAAAAAACTTATCCGTTACCCGATCCGTTCCTGGTTCTCGCCACACAAAACCCAATCGAACAGGAAGGCACATACCAACTGCCTGAGGCGCAACTCGATCGTTTCATGTTCAAGTTGAACATCGGCTATCCACAAAAGCGCGAGGAACGAAGCATACTCGATTTGATGGCGACTTCGGCGCCGGATTTGCGAGTGAATCCCGTCGTGGATCCGGCGCAAATCATCGCTGCGCGCGACGTCGTTAACAACATCTACATCGACGATCGCGTAAAGGATTACATCGTCGACGTGGTCTGGGCTACGCGTGAACCGGCTGCCTACAATCTGCGGCTGGAAGGACTGATTCGCTATGGAGCTTCGCCGCGCGCCACCATCTATCTCGCACTCGGTGCACGCGCACACGCGTTCCTGAACGGGCGCGGTTATGTCACGCCACAGGACGTGAAGAGCATCGGCCCCGACGTGTTGCGCCATCGCATCATCGTTAGCTACGAAGCCGAAGCTGAGACAGTGACGAGTGAGACCATCATCGAACGAATTTTTGCAGGTCTGCCCGTGCCGTGATGCCGTCAAAACCCACGACTCCTCCTGTCTCGTCGAAATCCGCTCGGGACGACAAGCGGGCTGAGAAAACAACAGAGATTCTCAAGAAGATCAGAACGCTTGAGATCAAAACCCGGGGTCTGGTCGAAACCGCGTTCGCCGGCGATTACCACAGCGTTTTCAAAGGACGGGGAATGAACTTTGAAGATGTGCGCGAGTATCAACCGGGTGATGAAATTCGCGCGATCGATTGGAATGTCACGGCACGGATGGGCAGCGCATTTGTCAAAAAATTCACCGAGGAACGCGAACTCACTGTGATGCTTGTTGTCGATGTCAGCGCGTCAGGAAATTTTGGCAGCACCACGCAATCAAAACGTGAGCTCGCCGCCGAGGTGGCTTGTCTGCTCGCGTTCAGCGCAATTCGAAACAACGACAAAGTGGGGCTTCTGCTTTTCACAGATCGCGTTGAGCTTTTCATTCCGCCGAAGAAGGGTCGTTCGCATACGCTGCGCATCATCCGCGAGATTTTGTTCTTCGAACCACAGGGACGCGGCACCGAGCCCGGCCTGGCCCTCGATTATCTCAACAAAATCGTGACTCGCCGTTCGGTTGTATTTTTCATCTCTGATTTTCAGGCGCCGGATTTCTCGCGCGCTCTCGCGGTGAGTGGGCGACGGCACGACTTCATCGCGATTCAGATCCAGGACGAACGAGAAAGAACGCTGCCAAATGTTGGCATCATCACATTAGAGGACGCAGAGACCGGCGAGCAGATCGAGATCAATACGGCAGATCGAAAGACGCGAACTCTTTTTACAGATCTCGTCACTGGATTCGAAACGGAGCTTTCGCGCACCCTCCGGCGGAACAATGTTGATACGATCACGTTGCAAACCGGCAGAGATTATCTGCCGCCGTTGCGCTCGTTTTTCAAACAACGTGGACGCCGCATCGGCGTTCGATAAGGGGGATGAAGTGGACCAGTTAGTCATCCTGAGCGCAGCGCAGCGGAGTCGAAGGATCCCGCAGAATAGCTCAAATGCGTCATCACGGGATTCCTCGACTTCGCTCGGAATGACAGCGCCTAAATAACAAATATGTATTTGTTAGTCGCAGACGAGTTCCATGATATCGCGCCTCCGGTGGATTATTCGCTGATTCCTCCGTGGCTTGTTTTTATAATCGCATTTGTCGTCCTCTCCCTGCTCGGTCTCGTTGTGTGGTGGTTTGCGAAGCGGCGGAAGCCAGGATTGCCGCCAAAGGCGCCACGTGAAATCGCAGTCGAAGAACTGGAGCAAATTCGGCCTGAAATTGAGAGAATGACTCCATATCAGTTCAGCATTCGTGTGTCGGACATTCTGAGGCGTTACGTGACCCAGCAATACGGCGTCCCGGCAACGCGACAAACGTCGATCGAATTTCTGACCGCAGCGGCAAAGGCCCCATCGTTTTCCGCTGATGACAAATCGTTGCTCGAAGATTTTTTAAACCGCTGCGATCTCATTAAGTTCGCGAAGTATGAAGCGACAACGTCAGACAGCGAACTGTTGCTAGAGGAAGCAATCCGCTTTGTGAAAGGAGGTCAGCTTGCGACTGTTTGATTGTTTACGTCATTCCGGCCGAAGAGGAGGAATCCCGTGGCTCAACTTGAAGGCTATTCATCTGGATCCTTCGATTCCGCTGCGCTCCGCTCAGGATGACGGTTGGCGCCAAGCAAAGTGGACGGAATCTCGTCGTTTGATATGACAAACTTCTCTGATTGGTTGCCTGCGAATAGCGCGTTGACGTTTGCGCACCCGTGGCTGCTGCTCCTATTGCTGGCGATACCGTTGCTTGCCTGGTTGCGCGGCAAAAGCGGGCCTGCCGCGGCGCTGACGTATTCGTCTACCGCCAGTCTCCAAGCGATCGGAAAAAAGAGCGCGGCGCGAGTCGGTAAAATCCTGCGGGCGCTGCTTTTTCTAACCCTGGCTTTCTTCGTAGTTGGTCTCGCGCGTCCGCAACTCGGCAAGAGCCTCACGCAGATCGAAGCGAGCGGAATCGATATCATGCTCGTGCTGGACGTTTCTGGTTCGATGTTGACCAAAGATTTCACGATTGGGGGTCAGGAAGCGACACGCGTGGATGCAATTCGCGAGGTCACGCGGAAATTCATCGAAGCTCGTCCAAACGATCGCATCGGCATCATTGCGTTTGCCGGTCGCCCTTATGTGGTGAGCCCGATGACGCTCGATCACGACTGGCTTTTGCAAAACTTGGATCGAGTAAGGATCGGCCTCGTCGAAGACGGCACCGCGATTGGATCGGCCATGGCATCGGCTTCAAATCGGCTAAATGACAAACGTTCAAAGAGCCATGTTCTCGTTTTGTTGACTGATGGCGAAAACAACGCCGGCAAAATTCCACCGAACACTGCCGCCGAGGCAGTGAAGGCATTGAAGATCCACTTCTACGCAATCGGCGCCGGAATAAATGGAATCGCCCCGGCGCCCGTCTTCACCAGTCGCGGACCGTTGACCGACGCGTTGGGAAACATTCTCTACGAAAATCAGCCCGTAGAATTCAATGAAAACGGTTTGAAAGAGGTCGCGAAAATCGCAGACGGTAAATTTTTCCGCGCCACTGACACTCAATCGTTGGAACAGATTTTCAATGACATCGACAAGCTGGAGAAGTCGACGATAAGCGTGAAAAAATATCAGCAATACCGCGATCTTTTCCCGCTGTGTCTGATGGGCGGGTGCGGACTTTTGGTGGCGCAACTTCTTTTGTCTCAAACGATTTGGAAAAAGTTACCGTGAGAATGTCGAAGCATTTAACTGTTGAAGCGTTGAAGCGCCCATCCTGTCATGTTGAGCGAAGTGAAACATCTCGGATTTTCTCTTCAAGCGCTGCCGGAATCAGATATCAGAGATTCTTCTCCCGCGACTGCGGGATCAGAATGACACCGGTACTGAACGCTTCAATGGTTCAACCCTTCAACGCTTGTACGAACCCATGAGCTTTGGCGCAAAAGAATGGCTTTGGGGATTGTTGCTCATCCCGCTCTTGATTGCGCTCTTTGTGCACTCGGAACGTCGCGGGTTAAAGCGGCTGCAACTGTTTGTGTCCCCTCGCCTGCTGCCGCAGCTCGCAGGAACCGTGAATCGCCGCCGGCGCGTGCTACGATTTGGTCTGCTATTGCTTGGCCTTGTGCTGGCGATTGTGAGCTTGGCGCAACCACGCTGGGGTTACACTTTTGAGGACGTAAAACGAAAGGGCCTCGATCTGCTGGTGGCCGTGGACACTTCGCGCAGCATGCTGTCCAATGACGTCCAGCCGAGCCGGCTCGACCGTGTCAAACTGGCGATTCAGGATCTGATCGACGAACTACAGGGCGATCGCGTCGGTCTGATTGCTTTTGCAGGGCGCGCGTTCTTGCAGGCACCTCTAACGATTGATTATGACGCTGTCGTTGAGGCGGTCAACGATCTCGACACAAAGACCATTCCCGAAGGTGGCACCAACATCTCGAGCGCAATTACTCTTGCCACGCAGAGCTTTGGTAAAAGCGCCATGGGGAATCGCGCGCTGATCATCTTCACCGATGGCGAGGAATTAAGCGGCGATGCGGTGAAAACCGCGAAAGCTGCTGCCGACGCTGGCGTGCGAATCTTCACTGTTGGTGTCGGAACACCGCAAGGCTCGTTGATTCCGGTAACCGACGACAACGGTGAGACGAGTTTCGTGAAAGATTCAGCCGGGCAAGTCGTCAAATCGAAACTGGACGACAAACGTTTGCGTGAAGTAGCGGAGGCGACCGGCGGATTTTATGTACATTTGGAAAATGGACCGCGCACGATGCAGCAGGTTCAAAGCGAAGGCTTGGGGAAAATGCAGGCTGCCGAGATGGATGTGCGTTTGTCGCGCCGGCCGATTGAACGGTACGAGTGGCCGCTCGGTGCCGCCTTGATTGCACTTGCCTTATCGATCCTGATTCCGGAGCGAAAACGCGTGCGCGAGCGAGCCTATGTTCCTGTGCCTGCCCGCAATGCCGGGCGTAGCGTCGCAGGTGGACCAGTCAAAGCGGCGGGCGCTGTAGCTGTCCTGATGTTGTTGTGTTCATCTGTGTTCGGGACGCTGCCGGGGATCAATGCGTATCAGCAAGGCAAATTCGAAGATGCTTACAAAGAATTTCAGGACACGCTGAAGTCACATCCGCAATCTCACGCCGAAGACCAGCTCCAGTTCGATTCAGGCACCGCAGCTTACAAACTGAAGGATTACAACAAGGCGTTGGAATCATTCAGTCAGGCATTGCTCACGCCTGATGCCGCGTTGCAAACAAAGGGCCATTACAATCTCGGCAACACGCTGTATCAACGCGGCGAGATGGAAAAAAGCGACGACAAGAAGCTAAGCGACTGGACGAATGCGCTCGATCATTACGAGCAAACCTTAAAGCTGGATCCACAAAACAAAGAGGCGAAGGACAACTACGAATATGTCAAAAAGAAGATCGACGAACTAAAAAACAAAAAGGAACAACAACAACAACCATCCCCTTCTCCAACGCCTCCGCAAAAGAACAAACAGAAGCAAGATCAGCAGCAAAAAAATCAGAACCAACAGAACCAGGACCAGCAGCAACAACAGAAAAACCAGCAGCAGAAAGATCAGAAAGAACAAAAACAACAACAACAACAGCAGCAGCAGCAGCAACAGCAGCAGGACCAGCAGCAACAGCAAAACCAGAACCAGCAGGATCAAAAGGATCAGCAGCAGGCGCAAAATCAGCAGTCGCAAGACAAATCGGGCAGCGACAAAGACCAGAAAGAACAACAGCAAAAGGATCAGTCTCAGGCGAAAAACGAACCGCAAAAAAAACAGCAGCAACAGCCCGGCGAGAGTCCGTCTCCATCGCCTGGCTCCGAAAAACAGCAGGAGAATCGGCCTTCACCCTCACCGGGACAGCGACAGGCTGAACAATCACCAAGCCCCGGCGAAGGCGAAAACGGAATGCAGTCGCCGTCACCGGGAGAAGGTGAAGAGGGAGACGCCTCTCCTACCCCCGCGCAATCGCCACAGAAGAAATTTGCGGGCGATGTTAAAGGCGCAGGCGGAGATAAGTCACAGAAGCCGCCCGACAAAAACGAGCAGATGGCGGCAGAGGCTGAACAAGAGAAAGAAGGCGAAATGAGCGAACGCCAGGCGCTGGCGCTGCTTGAATCGATGAAAGACGAAGAGGCGCGAGTCCGACTTGATGAACGCAAAGTAAAGCGTCATGTCTATAACGACTGGTAGGGATTGATGGTTAGCAGTTAAGGGAACTCTCATGTATCGCCGAATCTTAGTCGCGTTCTTCGCCGTAATCGCGATGGCACAGATTACCCGTGCCGATCCGCCCAGTGTTACAGCGGTCTTGAGCAACTCGGAGGCAACCGTCGGCGAAACCGTGGATCTGCAAATCAAGGTGATAGGCCCCGGCGATGCGCGGCCGCCGGAGGAGATTTCAATCGACGGTTTGGAGATTCATTCCACCGGAACTTCACGGCAATTCGAAATACACAATTTCTCCACCAATTCGAGCGTGACATACAACTACACGATCCTGCCCCTCAAAGCAGGACGGTTCACGATTCCACCACAAACAGTTCTCGCCGGCGGGAAGATCCTCAGAACGCCGGAACTCTCGTTAAACGTCTCTGATGCGCCCAGTCAACAGACGACGACGCGGCCTGGTCGTAACACTCAGAGCCAGTCGACTAACTCAGGCGATCTGGTTTTCGCCGAATTAATCGTGCCGAAGAAGACCGCGTACGTCGGCGAGATTGTTCCGGTCCAGCTGAGAATCGGGTTTGATGCGCGTATTCATGGCGGGTTGTCCGAGCTGCCTGAGATCACCGGGCAAGGGTTTACCTCACAGAAATTGCAGCAGCCGTCACAAAATTTGGAAACTATCAACGGCAGGCCTTACGAAATAGCGACGTTTAAAACCGCGATTGCTGCGGCGCGAGCAGGGAAATTTGAAATCGGGCCCGTAAAAGCAAAGGCCCAGGTAGTGGTTCCGCGAAGACGAAACGCGCCACGCCCGCGGTCGCCCTTCGATCTCGACGATCCGTTTTCGGATCCATTTTTCTCGAACCCATTTGCGCAGCTCGGTGAACGTCGCGAGATCGCGATCAACAGTGACCCTGTGGCGCTTGAAGTAAAGCCGCTGCCACCAAATGCGCCGCCCAGTTTCTCGGGGGCAATTGGAAGTTTTACCATGGCCACCGATGCCAAACCGAAGAGCGTGCAGGTAGGTGATCCCATCACAGTCACAACAACAATTTCGGGGCGTGGCAATTTCGATCGGGTGAACGCTCCGCTGATCGAGGACGACCGCGGTTGGCATAAATATCCGCCGTCTTCGAAGTTCAAACAGGACGATGAAATTGGCATTAGCGGCACCAAGACCTTCGAGACGGTGGTTTCGCCTAACGAGAACAAGCAAACTCTGCCACTGCTCGCATTTTCGTATTTCGATCCGGCGAAAGAACGATACGTGACGCTGCACAGCGAAACGATGCCAATCACTGTCCAAGGGGGTGCCGCTGCACCGAACGTGGCCGCTCAACCACCCTCTTCATCGCCCGGCACGGCCGCTCGCGGCCGCCAGCCGGTTGCGAATTCAACCAAGCCTCAGGACATTCTGTATCAACTCACCGAGCCATCGCGAAAGGTTGAATCATTCGAGCCCCTTTATGCGCGTCGCGGTTTCTGGGCCGCGCAATCGTTACCACTCGCGGCGCTGCTCGTATTCGCGGGTTGGAAGATTCGGCGGGCGAGGTTAGACGATCGCGAGGCACGCCGCATCGGTGCGCTGCAACACGAAACAGCCGAGCTGATGCACAAGTTGCGCCGTGATGATGCATCCCCGCAGGAATACTATGCCGAAGCATCGCGGGTTGTGCGATTGAAAGCCGCGCTCGCTTCGCGTAACCGCGGAGTCGATCCAAACGCAGTGGATGCGGAAAGTGCAGCAGAAACATTCAAGCTCGATACTGATTCACGCGACCGGCTGCGACGTTTGTTCGAGCAAAACGACGAGTGGCAATACAGCGGAACGCACAACGGCCCGGGAAGCATCTCCCCGGAAAACCGGCGCGACGTGCTGGAGTTGATAGAAAATTTGAAATGAACCTGCCGTGTCAAAGCATCGCCGAACGCTCGGGTTCACTACAGCGGGCGAAACCTGTAGCCGCCTCTCTGTGAGAGGCGCGATCCATGTACGCCATTCGGGCTCAGTGCCGCGCTTCGCACAGCGAAGCGGCTACACCGTTGCTTTTTTCAGCGCGATTTTTAGCGTGTTCGTCGTTGCCTCGGCGTTCGCGCAAGCTGACTTCACCAAAGCGAATCAGGAATACGCGCAGGGTCACTTTCAAGAAGCGATCGCCGGCTACGAGACGCTGGTTCGCGCAGGTCAGTGGAACGCAAATCTGTTTTACGATTTGGGGAACGCTTATTTTCGCACGCGTGATTTTGGCCATGCGATTCTGAATTATGAACGTGCACTCGCGTTGGATCAAGGTCATCCGGAGGCGACAGCTAATTTGCAGATTGCCCGTGATGAATCGCGCGCGCTTGAACTGCAACCGACCAGACTGGAACGATACCTTCAATTCGCGAGCATCAATCAGTACAGCATCGCCGCGGCGGTTGCTTTGTGGGTGGGAATTTTTGGAATTGTCGCGCTGATTTTCGCGCGTCGCCGATCCGCTGCGCTGATTGTCATTATCGATTTTGTGCCTGCTGGTGTGCGCTGCAGCTGCCTGCGCGATTTACACGCTCGACACAGGAAGCAAAGGACGCGCTCTCGCCGTCGTCACTGGCAATGAGGTCCAGGCGCGCCTCGCAACAGCGGATAGCGCAAACAGCGTTCTGGCGTTGCCGCCTGGCAGCGAAATAAAAATTTTAAGCACGCGCGGCGATTGGATGTACGCCGCGCTGCCGAATGATTTGCGCGGCTGGATTCAAACCAAGAACGCCGAGCAGGTGCGGCTGTAAAAACTCGACGCGCGAAACCAAGGAGCGGCGTTCTCCAGTCCGCCGAACTTCAAGGAATGACGGTTTCCCAACCGTCAAATTTAAAATCGACGGCTGCCCAAGCCATCGTTCCTTGGAGACGTTCGGAGTTTGCGGGCGCCGTGAATCGCCGCTAGAGAAATTACATGAACCCGCAGATGGAGATCGGCACTGACGAAAAGGCCCTCCGCATCAATTTGGATTCAACGAAGTACGGCACCTTCGCTGAAATTGGCGCCGGACAGGAGGTAGCGCGCAGATTCTTTCGCGTGGGCGGCGCAGCCGGAACAATCGCCAAGACCATGTCCGCCTATGACATGACCTTCAGCGACGCCATTTACGGACAAGCCGACCGCTATGTTAGCCGTGTGCGTCTACAAACGATGCTCGATCATGAATACGACCTTCTGATCGAACGACTGGATGCAAAGTTTGGTGCTGAGAAAACGTTCTTTGTCTTTGCCGATACCGTCGCGGCGCGCAATTTTAAAGAACGTAATGAATCGCATGGCTGGTTAGGCGTGCGGTTTCAATCTCAACCGCGTGGGCAGCCGAGCCAGATCATCATCCACGTTCGGTTACTCGACAAAGCAAACGTCGAGCAACAAGAAGCTCTAGGCGTCATCGGAGTGAATCTTCTCCACGGCGCATTCTACTGTCGGCAGCCGGAAAAACTGATTTCGTCGCTTCAGGAAAATCTGGCACCGGGACGAATCGAAGTGGACATGATCAAATTTTCCGGGCCTCTCTTTCAAACCGTCGACAATCGATTAATGAGTTTGCAGTTGGTTAGTCAGGGTCTGACGGATGCAGTGATGTTCAAGGCCGACGGCGAGACCGTTCAGCCTGCCGAAGTATTTTACAAAAAGGCGATCCTGGTCGAGCGCGGCAGTTTTCGGCCTGTCACGTACGCCACCAACGACATGCTGGATGGCGCGCGGCGCGTCTTTCTAAAGCACTGCGATTGTTCGGAAGACGAGATAGTGGTGCTCATGGAAATGACGCTCGAGAATTTGCGCGCCAACGGCGAGCTCGATCACGCCGATTTTCTTGCTCGCGTCGATATTCTTCGTGCGCTGGGACGAACCGTCCTGATCTCGAAGTTCGGCGAATACTATCGACTCGCCGGGTACCTCTTTCGTTACACGAACAGAGCGATCGGCCTTGTCATGGGCGTGCCCAGCTTGATCGAAATCTTAAACGAAAAGTATTATACGAACCTGGAGGGCGGAATTCTCGAGGCGCTGGGCAGAATGTTCAAAGGAGGACTAAAGCTTTACGTCTATCCGCGCATCGACGAGGCGACTGGAAAAATTGTTACGGCCACCCAGGTAAAAGTCGCGCCGAATCTTCGCTCGTTATTTCAGTATTTGATCGACAATCAATACGTTCAGGAGATCACCGATTATCATCACGACTATTTGCGAATTCAGCCGCCGGACGTTCTTGCGAAGTTACAATCTGGCGATAGCAGATGGGAACAGATGGTTCCGCCGGAAGTCGCAGAACTAATTATGAAGCGAGAATTTTTCGGATACCGCAGGCCGATCGCTGCGTGAGGCGCATACTTGAAAAAGTTTGGCATTTCGCTAATTGCAACAGTTGTAGCGTCCGCTGTCCTCAGCGGAGATGTCGCGCTGGCGGTGCGCAATGCGAATTGCGCTGAGGACAGCGCACGACTACAGCATCTGTGAGTGATCGAAATGAAAGTCGCCGTGGCCCAGATTTCGTGCTCGCTCGGCGATCCGGAAGCAAATCTTTCCAAGGTTCACGATTTTTCCCGGCGGGCCAAAGAGGCTGGCGCAGAGCTGATCGTTTTTCCAGAGATGACTGACACAGGTTATTCGATGCCAGTGATCCAGAAGCACGCCGATCATTGGAAAGGTGGATTTGTCGCCAGCCTTCAAGAAATCGCCAATCAACTTTCCATCGCGATCGTCAGTGGCGTATCCGAACGCGATGGATCATCAATCTACAATTCCCAGGTTCTGGTTGATACGAAGGGCGACATCGTTGCGAAATATCGCAAGACTCACTTGTACGCCGTCGCGCCCGTAGAAGAACAAACCTGCTTCGCTCCGGGCGATGAGTTCACAAGCTTTGTGCTCGGCGATCTGCGTTTTGGTTTCAGCATCTGTTACGATCTTCGCTTTCCGGAGATGTACCGAAAACTCGCGACCGAGCAGAACGTCGGTGCTTTCATTATTTCTTCCGCCTGGCCGTTTCCGCGCGTCGAACATTTTCGGACGCTCGCCATGGCACGCGCGATTGAAAACCAGAGTTACGTCATTGCATCAAACCGCGTTGGTAAAGATGACGAGCTATGGTTTTGCGGAAGCTCCGCGATCATCGATCCCCGCGGAGTTGTGATTGCCGCCGCATCGGCAGATCGCGAAGAACTTGATTCATGCCGATTTATCCGAAGAGCTGGTGCACTCGGTTCGCCAGCGGGTACAGTCGTTAGGCCATCGCCGGCAGGATCTGTACAGCTGAGGTAGCACGAACCTCCTTGCGCCATTCAGCCTCTTAGGCAAGCGAGACGCATGCACTACTTCATGACCGGTCGAAGCCGAGAGCTTCTCCCCGCGTGGTCCAATACTCTCCAGACCAACTCCGGTCAGCGACGTGATTTCGTCTTCAGTACACACTTGCTATGCAATTCAAGCAATCCAGATCATACAATCTCAAAACTGCGCGAGCTGCGCAGGCGTAATCGGTACAAACTCGTTTTCGTGTAAGACGATTCGCTTGCTTCCGCGAATGAGTCGCCACCATTGTCGCGCGGAACCGAGCACGATCGCCGCTACGAGCACGAGAAAGAAGACAGCTACTAGCGCATCAAAGCGCCAGACACCTGCCTGCCGCGTCAATTCAGCTGCCTTGCCTATATCGGCCATCGTCGACGCCTGACTTAGAAGTGATCGCGCGCCGCTCAAAAAACCAAGTCTTGGATCGGACGAAAAAACTTTGAGATAACCAGCCGAGAAAGTGACGGCGCACATGAAGCCTAACGGTACAAGCGTGATGAATATATATCTCGCCTTGTGCATTTTGATCAAAAGCGTCGTGCCAAGACAAAGCGCGATTACCGACAGCAATTGATTAGCAATGCCAAACAGCGGCCAAAGTGAGTTGATTCCGCCAAGAGGATCGATGACGCCTTCATACAAGAACCAGCCCCAGGCTGCGACCAGCAAAACGCTGGCTAGAAAATTTGCGCTCCACGAACGCGTGTTGCCAAGCGGGCGCCACACATGACCTAAAACGTCCTGAAGCAAAAATCGTCCTACCCGTGTTCCGGCGTCGATCGTTGTCAGAATGAACAGGGCCTCGAACATGATGGCGAAGTGATACCAAAGAGCGAGCGCGGTCGGCTTCGCGGAGATGCGCGCGAACATGTGTGCCATGCCGACAGCAAACGTCGGTGCGCCACCGGCGCGGTTGAACATCGTGGACTCGCCAAGATCAGTGGCGAGCGTCTGCATTTCCTTTTCTGTTACCGGAAACCCGGCCGCCGAAACTTTTGCCACAACTTCGGTAGGCGCTCCTTTTGTGTTGATCGCGAAATATTCTCCTGGTTCCAAAACGCAGGCCGCGATCATCGCCATCAAGGCGACCATCATTTCGGTTACCATCGCGCCGTAACCGATGATGCGGACGCGCGACTCGCGCCTGATCATTTTCGGCGTCGTGCCCGAAGCAATGAGTGAGTGAAAACCGGAAACGGCGCCGCAAGCGATCGTGATGCAGACAAAGGGAAACACCGGCCCGGCGAACACAAGGCCGCTGCCATCGATGAATTTTGTAATAGCGGGCATTTGCAGCGTTGGATTGATCAGCACGACCGCGACGGCGAGTAACGCCACTGTGCCAAGCTTCAAAAACGTGCTGAGATAATCACGAGGCGTAAGCAACATCCAAACCGGCAGAATCGACGCGGCTAGTCCGTAGATCATAATTGCCCAGGCCAGCCATTTCTGGTCCTGATGAAACCAGGCTTCAATCGTCGGGAAATGGCCAAGAAATTGTCCGCCCCAGACGCCGAACGCCAGGCCGAGTAATCCGAAAATCGTAACCGCGAGAACGCTTACCTTTCCCGTGCGCAACGCGATGCCCATGATCAGCGCGATGGGAATGGTCACAGCAATCGTGAAAACGCCCCATGGACTTTGCGCCAGCGCTTGGACCACGACCAGCGCAAGAACAGCCAGCAAAATAATCATGATTGCGAGCACGCTAACGAGCGCCAGCAAACCCACGCCGGGGCCGATTTCTTCCTTCACCATTTGGCCCAGCGTTTTTCCGCCACGCCGAATCGAGGCGAAGAGAACAATCATGTCGTGCACACCGCCCCCAAGGGTCGCGCCGATCAAGATCCAGAGAGTTCCAGGTAAAAAACCAAACTGCGCAGCAAGCACGGGCCCAACCAGCGGTCCGGGTCCGGCGATCGCGGCGAAATGATGACCGAACACCATCCAACGATTTGTTGGCACAAAATCCTTGTTATCATTTCGCAAGACTGCAGGCGTGGCGCGCTCCTCATTTAGAACAAGCACTTTGGTCGCCAGCCATTTGCTGTAAAAACGGTAGCTGATCGAAAACGCGCAGAACCCTGCGATCACGATCCAGAGGGCGCTGATTTTTTCTCCGCGTGAGAGTGCAAGCACGGCGACAGCCCATGTGCCTAAGGCAGCTACGCCAATCCACACCAGTTTTTTCCACGCGTTCATGCGTTGAAACCTTAATTGAAATTGTTGTGCTTCGCTACAAGGTGTGAGCTGTGCAGTTTCGCCATAAAATACGAAAACTGGTCGACGGTCAGAGCGTAGCTAGCGCGAGAAAACGTACTCTCAGGCTGCTACGTGCGAACCGCTTCCCGCTGGAGACAAAGCGCGTCATTGAGACAATAGATCCTGTAGAGTTCGAACAGATTCGCCGGCGATACGCGGTGGCGGATCCCGGCGCGGACTGGCCGAAGTATCTTGATCTTGACCGTTGGATCGGAGTGAACATTCGGCGCATCCGTCAGCTTGAACTCGACGTGGCGCGTCCCAAGCACATTCTCGATCTGGGTTGCGGCGCAGGGTATTTTCTCTATATCGCGCAACTCCTCGGTCATTCCGGAGTTGGCCTCGACATAGACCGCGTGCCTATGTTCCGGGAAATCACGCGTCTGCTCGGTGTGCGCCGCGTCGTTCAACAAATTGATGCGTTTCGTCCCCTGCCGAGTTTTGGACAGAAATTCGATGTCATCACTGCTTTCATGATTTGCTTCAATAATCATAAGATGCCTGGGCTTTGGGGAGTGCCGGAGTGGGAATTTTTTCTTGATGATCTGGCGAAGCATCTAAAGCCGCGCGGTCGCGTCTGGCTCGAACTAAATCAGGAATACGACGAAACCTTTTACACGCCGCAGCTGAAGGAATTTTTTCAGAAGCGCGGGGCGAGGATCGACGAACAGAAGATTGTCTTTAACTCAAGCCTTCACGCGCCTGCTTCAACTTCGTCAGCTGCGCGTTAAGATCGTTAATCCGTCGTCGATGCTCCTCGACTACCGGCGCTGGAGCTCGCTCTACGAACGCATTGTTTTGCAATTTTATCTCAACACTTCGCGCTTCTTCGCCAATCCTCGCGATTTCCTTTTCCAAGCGCTCACGTTCGCGCCCTGGTCCCCAGCGGCGACGGCGAGAAAAAGCTCGCCCAAGGGAGTGATTGCTACTGGAGTGCCAGGCGGCGCCGTGTAGCTGGGGTCGAGCGTTAGTCTCCTCGGCATTTAACAATCGGCTCAGAGTGCGGAATCTGCTCAGAAATCTGATTTATCATTCGTGCGTAAAATGAATCGTATCTTTCTGTTTGAAGGCAACTTGCGATGCTGATCTCAAATTGCGACCGGCTTGAACGATTTCATAGATGCTTGATACGAGTCGTCGCCTTTCTGCAACGTCGGCTACTGCTTCCAACGCAAATTTTTCGGGCGGGGCCGCGAACTGAATCGAGCCTTGTCCTAAGGCCTAGTAGTGACCAAATCTCCTCAGTCAGATGCGGCATAAAGGGATGCAGCAATCGCATTGTCGCCGAGAGCACAAAATCCATCACTGCCAGGGCTGATCTCTTTTTGCGCTTCGTCTTCGCTGAAAATGTCAGTCTTGGCCGCTTCAACAAACCAATCGCAGTAATCGCTCCAGACAAAATTATAGAGATGTTGGGCAACCATGTTGAAGTGATATTCGCGATACGCCGACTCGATTGCGTCGATTGTCTCATTCAACCGAGCGAGCACTTCGATGGCGTAAAGATCGATAGAGTCGCGCAAGCCTCTGGCTTGCTCGCAAGCGGGACGCTCGCGCTACCTTGCATCTGACGAAAACGCGCGACGTTCCAGAGCTTGGTCGCAAAATTTCGGCCTTCCTCGATTTGTCGTTCATCGAACCGAATGTCCTGTCCCGTGGGCGCGATGCGCATCAGACCAAATCGCAAACCGTCGGCGCCGTACTTGTCGATCAACTCCAGCGGATCAGGCGAATTGCCTAACGACTTCGACATTTTGCGGCCCTGGTTGTCGCGAATGATGCCGGTGAAGAAAACGTGATGGAACGGAATGTTGTCCTCGATCTTCTTGGTCTTGCCTGGTTTGAACTCGAGCCCAGCAATGATCATTCGGGCGACCCAGAAAAAAATAATGTCCGGCCCGGTCACGAGAACGCTCGTCGGATAAAACTTCTTTCGCGTATTCGGATCCATCGTTTCGTAGGCCCAAAGCCATGATGAAAACCAGGTGTCGACCGTGTCTTCATCCTGGGTCCAGTTCTCGGGATCAGGCGGGGGCTCGATACCGACGTAAATTTCCTCGTTCGCCTTGGGGCTTGGAATTTGGAATTTGGGATTTCCGGTACCAAGCCGGTATCCGGTGTCCCCACCATACCTGACGGCTGATGCACCAATCGCGAATGTTCTCCAGCCATTGCGCGTAAACCTTTTCCCAGTGCGCTGGAAAAAACCGAATCAGATGATCGCGCACGACGGCGAGCGCTTCTTTTGTTTTCGGATAACGCAGAAACCATTGCTCACTGAGTCGTGGCTCGATAGGCACGTCGCTGCGATCGCTGAACCCGATATTGTTCTCATACGGCTCGGCTTTCGCCAAAAGTCCCCTCGCCTCTAATAGTTCCGCCGCTTTTTTCCGCGCTTCGAAGCGCTCCAGTCCGTGCAGCTCTGGAACCGCAGGGCAATTGACACGGCCGGCAGGAGTTAAAACGTCGATGATTGGCAAGTCATGACGCTGGCCGATTTCAAAATCGAGCGTGTCGTGTGCTGGAGTAACCTTCAGCACGCCCGTTCCAAACTCTGGATCGATTGCTTCGTCGGCAATGATTGGAATTTTCTCTCGTGCGAGCGGACGCCAGGCGTGTTTGCCTAACAAGTCGACGGTAACGCTCGTCGTTAGGATGTACCGCGACAGCCGTGTCAGCCATGATGGTTTCGGGTCGCGTGGTGGCGACTTCAATGTAGCGCATGCCTCCGGCTTGCGTCCCACTCGCAAGCGGAACGCTCGCGCTACTTTCTTCCACAATCTCGTAACGAACGAAATACAAATGTCCTTTCTGCGGCTTGTTAATCACCTCCTCGTCGGAAACCGCAGTTTGCGCAGCCGGATCCCAATTGATCATGCGACGACCACGATAGATCAGGCCCTTGTCGTAAAGGTCGACAAAGATTTCTTGGACAGCTGCCGCATAAGCGTCATCGAGCGTATAGCGCTGGCGCGACCAATCGCATGAACAGCCAAGCCGTTTAAGCTGTTCAATGATGATGCCGCCATGCTTGTCCTGCCATTGGAGAACTCGCCGCAAGAATTCTTCGCGGCCGAGATCGTGGCGCGTTTTGTTCTCAGTCTTGCGCAGATATTTCTCCACCGCAGTCTGAGTTCCGATTCCCGCATGATCCATTCCCGGCAGCCAAAGGACTTCGAACCCCTGCATCCGCGCGCGGCGTGCAAGAATGTCCTGAATCGTGTCGTTCAAAACATGGCCGAGCGTGAGCATGCCCGTGATGTTCGGCGGCGGCATCACGATCGAAAATGCTGGTTTCGACGACTCCGGATTTGCTACGAAATCGCGATTGTCCAGCCAGCGTTGATACCACTTCGGTTCAACAGCTTTCGGATCGTATCTCTTGGAAAGTTCAGCCATCGCGATCAATCATCCGAAAGTGCAGAGCGTTTGCAAATTGGGCACGGCAATAGCGTGCAACATATTCCGCCTCTCCCTTGGTCAAGGGAGAGGACTAAGGTGAGGGATCGCTCCCCGTTGCAGGTCCAACCCTCACCCTACCCTCTCCCTTTGGAAGGGAGAGGCGACACAGTTGCAGGGCCTCGGCATTGCGAGGAGTTTCCCGCTGCATGAGCAACCCGCGACCGATCGGCGTTTTTGATTCCGGCATTGGCGGGCTGACAGTCGTCAAGGCGCTCCGTGATCGGCTGCCAAACGAAACAATTGTCTATCTCGGCGATACGGCACGCGTTCCTTACGGTCCGAAGAGTCCCGAGACTGTGCAGCGATATGCGCTGGAGTTGGCGCATATGCTGATGCAAAAAAATGCCAAGGCGCTGGTTGTTGCGTGTAATACGGTCTCATCAGTCGCACTACCTTTGCTGACGAGAAAATTTTCCGTCCCTGTGATTGGAGTGATCGAGCCGGGAGCGCGAGCGGCGTTGCAGGCAACGCGTAACCAGCATGTCGGCGTAATCGGAACACGGGCGACGATCCGCAGCGGCGCGTACGAAAAAGCGTTGCGCGCGACGAACAACAATGTGCGCGTGAGCAGTCGCGCGTGTCCGTTGCTCGTCCCTTTGATCGAAGAAGGATTGCTCGACGACGAGGTAACCGACCGCGTGATTGTCCGTTATCTCGAGCCCCTGCTTGCCGATGGGATCGACACGCTGGTGCTTGGCTGCACCCATTATCCGCTGCTCAGCGCCGCGATTGCACGCGCGCTCGGACGCGAGATCACGCTCGTCGATTCTGCGGAAAATTGCGCGACGGCAGTGCAGAGAAACGTTGGATCAACAATCGCTGCTCTCGCCCGCGACAGAACGGGGTGAGCTGCACGTCGCCCTGACCGATGCTGCCGACAATTTTCTCAACGTCGCTCGCGACGCGCTGCAATTGAGTTTCGGCGAGATCGAGCTGCAGCCTCTGCCCTAACGAATGGCGAGGAACGCTTTGATTCGTTCCAGTTCCGCGTCGAGTTCGCGTTTGAAGACGCGATCACGCGGTTGATGCGCTACATAGCCGAACTCTGAGTTTAGTTGCCCGTCGTTTACATGAAGGTTACCCCACCCAATCACCCGATCGCGCCAAAGTAGTGGTAGCGCATAATAACCAAGCCGGCGTTTGGGAGCGGGAACATAGGCTTCGAAACGGTACTGCCAGCCCCAGAATATCTCAAAGCGGTCGCGGTCCCAGACCACGGGGTCAAATGGCGTCAATAAGCGCACCGTATCCGGCACGGAGCAATGAGTCGCATTCTCTTGCGAGGGCCAATACCAGTCGACGCCATCGACATGCGCATTTGCGAGCCGCTGTTTCGCCCGCTGAAGTGCATTCTTTAGCTCGCCCTGCCACTGAGGAACAGCAAAGCGCAGCCGACGGACTAAGTCAGCCAGACATCTACCTGGCAACGGCGCATAGATCTGAACAGCCGCATCAACGAGCGCGTCGACCCGCGCACGGCGCTCAGCTGCATCGGCGAGCGCCGGTCCATGCTTGTGAACAGCATAGATGCGGATTCCCTTCTCGCGTCGCACTACACGCAGCATGCCGCGATAATGCATGGCCGCCAGCAAATGAGTGGTAGCGTTCGACAACCCGCCCCAGTAGTTCCTGACTGTGCCGTGAGAAAAATAGTCATCTACTGCGCGCGGGTGTGCTTCACCGCGTTCCCTCACAAATCGCAACACGAGTTGCGCGCGTTTCTTGCGCGCGGCAGGCCATTCTCGAGGTCCTTCGGCCGGCACACCGGCGTCCGAGCGTGGGTGCATGAGCGCCTGAATCGCTTTTGTCATGAAGCCGTACACGACGAAGAAGTCTTCCTCGATCTCCAGCTTCGAATAGCGCCGTTCGAGATCGCCGGCGCGGTAATCTTTTACGCGATGTCGCAGTATGAGGTCTTGAGCGCGCGCGGGCGCACGGATCGGATCGGCTTGAACAAAGCCAATGCGTTGGAACGCGCCTTTCAGTGTGGTCGGCTTGAAAAGACTGCGAGCAACCGCATAGCGCCTTAAATGATCCAACGTGATTAGCACAGCCAATCGTTGCACGAACCCTGCGCACTCGCAGCGAGGTTTTGTGCGGCCGACACTATCGACAAGAGCGAGATGCCGGTACGCGCCGCTGATTAGCTCGTGCCTTCTTGGTCAAAGATTTCACAACCAAGTCGTAGGAGTGATCGATCATTTTTCGCAATTCGATATCAGGAATGCCGCTGGCAATCTCAACGGTATTCCAATGTTTCTTGTTCATGTGATACCCAGGCGTGACTTGCTCGTAGCGATCACGCAAATCGAGTGCTAAATCCGGATCGCACTTCAAGTTCACTCTTGCCGGAACTTCATCCAGAGCCGCTAGCGCAAACATTTTGCCGCCGACTTTGAACACGAGAACATCGGGCCCGAATGGGGTTTCTTCACTTGCGCTAGGTTTTCTCAGGCAGTATTCCCGAAACTCGGCGAGATCCATCAGCGAATGCGTTCCCGCAAGATCGCCGCCAGATCGTGAATGGCGATACGTTCCTGCTTCATCGAATCGCGATCGCGCAGGGTGACTGTGTCGCGCAGCGCCGGATCTTTTTCGCCGAGCGTCTCGAAATCAACTGGTCACACCGAAAGGCGTGCCGATTTCGTCCTGCCGCCGATATCGCCGGCCAATCGCGCCGCTCTCGTCGTAGAAACAGAGTCATGTCCGGGCGCAGAAGCGCAACGATCTCCTTTGCCTTCGCCACGAGCGGCTCCTTGTTTTTTAGCAGCGGAAAAACCGCGCACTTAATCGGCGCGATACGCGGATGAAAGCGCAACAATATACGCGATTCCATTTCGCCCTTGTCGTTAGGCGCCTGGTCTTCGGCATAAGCTTCACAAATCAAGGCTAGCACAGTTCGATCGACGCCGGCGCTTGGCTCAACGACATGGGGAATAAATCGCTGCTTTCGTTTCATCATCGAAATACTCTAGCGATTTGCCACTGGCTTTCTGGTGCTGCGGCAAATCGTAGTCGGTTCGATACGCCACACCTTCGAGCTCCTGCCGTCCAAACGGGAAATCGTATTCGATGTCGTAGGTGCCTTTGGAATAAAACGCGCGCTCTTCATCCGGCACGTTCAGGACGTGCAGTTTGCGCGTGAGGGTCCGATGTTCTCATAAAACTTCAGTCGCTCTTCTTTCCAATACTCGAGCAACTCCATCCCCTGCTCTGGCCGGCAAAAATATTCCAACTCCATCTGCTCGAACTCGCGCGAACGAAATGTGAAATTGCGCGGATTGATTTCATTCCGGAAAGCTTTCCCGATTTGCGCGATGCCAAATGGCAGCTTCTTGCGCGACACTTCGAGAATGTTTTTGAACTGAACGAAGATCGATTGCGCGGTTTCAGGCCGCAGATATGCGACTGAGCTTTCTTCGGCAGCTCGCGCCAACATGCGTCTCGAACATCAGATTAAACTGCCGCGCCTCCGTGAAGTCTTTGCCGCCGCAGTTTGGACATTGTTTAACTTCTTTTTTCTCCACGAGCTGATCGGCGCGCAAGTGAGCCTTGCAGGTGCGGCAATCGACCATCGGATCCGAGAATCCTTCAACGTGGCCAGACGCATTGAGAACCGCAGGGTGCGTGAGGATCGCGCCGTCCATCCCGACTACGTCATCGCGCTCGTGCACCATGACGCGCCACCAGTAGTTCTTCAGGTTGCGCTTTAATTCGACGCCAAGCGGTCCGTAATCCCATGCGCCATTAAGTCCGCCGTAGATTTCGCTCGACTGGAAAATAAAACCGCGCCGCTTACACAGGCTGACGATTTTCTCCATGCGTTGCGAGTCGGTCGGCGTAGCTCATTGGAATATCCGCAAGATTTCGCAGATTTAAGCAGATTTATCCAGAGAAACAGTTGCCCAGCTTCAAGTTAATCTGAGATTCCTGCGTAAATCTGCGGATCCTGAATCGGTTCAGCTTTGCGGTTCGACTTTCACCTCGGTCTTCACCGAGTTGGCGATGAAGCATTGCTCGTGCGCGCCATGATTCATCTCCTCGATTTCCTGCGGGGTGGGCTCTTTCTCGCCTGAGAATTTCAGCCGCTGTCGAAGTGTGACGCGTGTAATCGCGAGTCGTCCTTCAGCATTCTTCTCCATAACGCCGACTGCTTCATCGACATATTCGTCGAGCACGAACCTCTTTTTGCACGCAATGGCAAGGAACGTCAGCATGTGACAACTCGACAGCGAAGCCACGAACGCTTCCTCCGGATCGACAAGATTCTGGATTACCCAGATATGCGGCCGCGGCTGACGCTTGCATCTCGTGGCCGCCCGGAAACTTCCAAGTGTGGTCTCGTGAATATTTCTGATACTCAAACGGCTTGTCGCCGCGTTGCCAAGTGAGAGTAACTTTATGTTCTGACATGCGTTTAGATAAGACGCGACGGGTCACAGGGCAAGCGCCGTTCCCTCGTCATCCTGAGCGAAGTCGAATGATCCCGCAGAATTAGCTAGACTTAATGCAACGGGATTTGATTCGCTCACTCGCCGTTCGCTCAGCCTCCGGCCTTCCCGTCCATGTCGCGGCTTCCCCAGCCGCTCCATTCTCGACTCCGCTTCGCTTCGCTCGGAATGACATGCTTGCGCTGACGGGCGGCCTCTTTATTATCTCGGCTTCTGAAAAACAGCGCGATTAGCTCAGTGGTAGAGCACTTGCTTCACACGCAAGGGGTCGCTGGTTCGATACCAGCATCGCGCACCAGATTTTCGTTCACACCGCGGTAACTAAGGCAGCACAAATTCCATGGCTTTGATTCAAGAAGTTCTCGAAACCGTCAGAAAACGTAACCCTCACGAGCCTGAGTTTCTTCAGGCGGTCACCGAGGTACTGGAGTCGATCCGGCCGGTCATCGACCGCAGCAAGAAGCTCCGAGACGCCAATATTCTGGAGCGCCTGGTCGAACCCGAGCGAATGATTCAGTTTCGCGTCCCGTGGATTAACCAAAAAGGACAGATACAGGTGAACCGCGGTTTTCGCGTGCAAATGAATAGCGCGCTCGGCCCTTACAAAGGCGGGTTGCGTTTTCATCCGACCGTCTATGCCGGCATCATCAAGTTTCTCGCGTTCGAACAAGTATTTAAAAACTCCCTAACCGGTTTACCGATGGGCGGCGGCAAAGGCGGCTCGGATTTCGATCCAAAGGGGAAATCCGACAGGGAAGTCATGCGATTTTGCCAATCGTTCATGACCGAACTGTTTCGACACATCGGTCCCAACACCGATGTACCCGCGGGAGACATCGGCGTAGGCGGACGGGAGATAGGCTATCTCTTTGGCCAGTATAAACGTTTGGCGAACGAATTTACGGGGGTTCTGACTGGAAAGGGACTGAGCTGGGGCGGCTCGTTGATACGCGCAGAGGCAACTGGTTACGGCGCTGTTTATTTCGCGCAGGAAATGCTTAAGACGCGCGACCAAACGATCGAAGGCAAAGTTTGCACTGTCTCAGGCGCTGGTAACGCGGCGCAATTTACTGTGGAAAAATTACTCCAGTGCGGCGCTAAGCCTGTAACGATGTCGGATTCCAGCGGCTTCATTTACGACAAGAACGGCATCGATGAAGAAAAGCTGGCCTTCGTCATGAGCATCAAAAACGTCCGCCGCGGACGCATCAGCGAGTATGCTAAAAAGTTCCGCGGGTCCAAATATGTGGCCGGTCAGCGACCTTGGGCCATAAAATGCGATTGCGCTTTTCCGTGTGCGACGGAGAACGAAATCACAGCCGAAGACGCCAAGAAACTGGTCAGTAACGGTTGTTATCTTGTCTCTGAAGCGGCCAACATGCCCAGCGTTCCAGCAGCAGTCGATCTGTTCCTTGAGAAAAAAATTCTGTTCGGCCCCGGCAAAGCCGCAAATGCGGGAGGCGTTGCTACCTCTGGTCTCGAGATGAGCCAAAACTCCATGCGCTTACCATGGCCTCGCGAGGAGGTCGATTCGCGGTTGCGCCACATCATGTCGACGATCTTCAAAAACTCATGGGAGACTGCGGAAGATTACGGACAGCCTGGCAATCTCGTAGTTGGCGCGAACATTGCCGGATTCGTAAAGGTCGCCGATGCCATGCTCGACCAAGGCGTTGTATGACGTGTTCCTGAAGCTGTGTGTCTCCCGGGACACGTAAATCACCTCTCGAATTCGAATATCCAGTATATGAAAATACGAACGAAATGGTCGGTTCTGCTATTCGCTTTGTTTTCCGTGACGCTGGGCTTAGTAGGTTGTGGAGGCTATTACAACACCTACCCGGGCTACGGACCTTATGGTGGTGCCTATGGCGGCGGCTATGCTGGCGGTCCGTACTATAACAGACCCTATTACGGAGGGGGTTATCCTGGGTCGGTCACCGTGGAGGTGGGCGATCGACCTTATTACGTTCACGGAGGTGGTTATTACCAAGGCCGCACCTATTACGTCTGGAAACCAGGACATTGGGCAGCGCGGAATGGACAGCGAGTCTGGATCCATGGCCATTACGTCATCCGAGGCGGATATTGATCGAGCAACCAAGGAGCGGCGGCTTCCAAGCCGCCGTGGGCGATCTGGAGATCGCCCTTCCTTGAACATTCTAAACGATCGGCTGCGCCAGACCCCAGCGTGCCAAACGAAAACGGACAGCTGTCGCCAGGCAACCGAATCCGTAGCGCACGCTTCGGCGGAAATTGATCGATGACGCTTCCGGCATGTAACGAGCCGGGCACGTCACCTCGCCGATCGCGCAATCGAGGGCGATGATTTGCGCGAGTATCTGATTATCGAAAACAAAATCGTCGGAGTTCGTCTGCAAAGGCAGCCGCTCCAAAAGCTGGCGCGAAAATGCGCGGTAGCCCGTGTGGTATCAGAAAGCTTCGCTCCGATGAGAAAATTTTCCATCAACGTGAGGAACCGGTTTGAAACATATTTCCACCAAGGCATGCCACCGCGCAGCGCGCCTCCACCGAGAATCCGGGAACCGAGCACGCAAGGATAAAGACCGGTTGCGACAAGAGCTGCCATCGCTGGAATCAATTGGGGCGTGTACTGATAATCGGGGTGAATCATAATGACGATGTCTGCGCCTGCGGCTAAGGCTAGCCGGTAACATGTTTTTTGATTCGCGCCGTAACCGCGATTCTCCGGGTGCACTTCCACTTGCACATTTGGCAGAGTCCGCGCGATTGCGACCGTTTCGTCATGGCTGGCGTCGTCCACAACAATCACTAGATCAACAATGCCGTGCACCATGACTTCGTCGTAAGTCTGGCGCAGCGTGCGCGCGGCGTTATACGCAGGCATCACCACTACAATTTTCTGGTCGTTTAACATGGGACACGTCCTGCCATAATTGTCATTCTGAGCGCAGCGAAGAATCTCGGATTGTATTCGATAGGCTCATCACGACAATCTACAGATGTTCGTGTCGCTCAATATGACCGACGAGTTGTGACATCATTGTTCTGGAATGGCTCGTCAATAAGTACCTTGCAAGCTTCATGACGATTTTTTACGGCCCAGTCTGTCTGGAATATTCGAGTCCCGGCCATCCGGAACGGCCGGAACGGATCGCACATACTGCGCCGCTCCTAAAGGATCGACATCCTGACTGGGAATGGCGGAAACCCACCGCGGCGACAGATGCGCACTTAATGCGGGCACATTCGCGTGGGCATATCGAAAGCATTGCCAACGCCCTCCAAGAATTTGATCTCGACACCCCGCTTTATACAAACATTGAAGCGCACGCGCGGCGTTCAGCCGGCGCAGCAATCGAGGCAACTCATTTCGCGCTCCGCGGCGACGCCGCTTTCAGCTTGATGCGGCCGCCGGGACATCACGCCATGCGAGATCGCGCAATGGGTTTCTGTTATTTCAGCAACGTAGCAATCGCTGCGCTCGACGCATTGGAAAGCGGCGCTGACCGCATTGCCATTTGGGATTTTGATGGCCACCACGGGAATGGCACCGAGGCAATCGTTGCGCACAATGAACGAATTCGTTTCGCATCGATCCATCAGTTTCCGGCGTATCCTGGAACTGGAGCGAAATCTTTCGTGAACATCGATAATTATCCCATCGCGCCGTACACAGCGCGCGAAGAAATTGTCGAAATTGCGCGGCGTTCTTTCGATAAGTTGATCGCTTTCGAACCTGATTTGCTTTTGGTTTCGGCGGGGTTTGACGCATACGCGCGTGATCCCCTGCTCCAACTAACGCTCGAGCACGAAGACTTTGTGACATTCGGTAAGTGGTTAAGCAAAACTGATATTCCGATCGCCGTCGCCCTCGAAGGCGGATATAGCAATGACTTGCCGGAATTGATCGACGCGTTTTTAACGGCGTGGCAAGTCTAGTCCGCACCTTTGCGAGAACGAATGCTGACGGATTTCCGGCCCGTGAAAATCCGTGTTCATCGGTGGTAATGTCTTAACTTTGGCGCATATTCAGCGCTTCAAATCGGGCCGTAGTTCAGCTTGGTAGAACGCTTGAATGGGGTTCAAGAGGTCGTGGGTTCGAATCCCGCCGGCCCGATTTCTTGCTTTTCACACATGAAATTAGAGTTTCCAAACGTTATCATTCGCGGCTCTGTCCGCACCCCGGTTCCTTTATACTGCCCTTAAAATCCGGCCCGGGGGTGTGTTGAGGATTGTGCCAGAATCGCCGGAGCGTGCTGGATGGGCCAAGAGACAGCGGACAAATCAGCGCCTTCTCACGGCGACGACGCGATCGCCGCAACAATTGGTTGATCGACGCCAGATTTACGCATGCCATATAACGGAAACTTGATACAACCGGTGATACCAAATTGGCGAAATGAAATGAACATGAAAAACCAACGCAAGGGCATGCTGCTTTGAACATTCTTGCTGAACACATCGCGGAACAACTCAAAGAGAGGGGATTCTGCGTTGTGTTTGAACATGACCTGGAACGCTACTGGCCAAGCAGCGGGATGTCGCAGGCAGAACGAGAGAGAAAAATTCAGGACTTCGCCGCATCTCTGGGTTGGACTGCTGCAATTCAGGCTGAGTTCGCTACGAGAGCAATATTTGAAAAGGCTGAACCCAATATCGATGCGGAGTCGATCTAATGGCCGATAAGCTGCTATTGGGTCGGCTACCAAAACGAGCGCAAGACGGTGGCATGAAAACGCTGCCGCAAAACATTGTCCCTTTCGGTCTTCGAGACCTCCCGCCACTAAACAAATTCGATCAGGGCATGATGAGAAAACTCAGAAAACTGGCGGATCAAACTGGCTCAAGCGTTGAGGACCTCATTCACAAAGGCATCTTGGAATTCGTGGCTAAGTCCTAAGCTGAAAGAGAACTCCATACGAAGGTCGTCAGATTTCCAAAAGGCTAAGTTCGGATCACAATTTCTGACACGACTTAACCTCAAGGAAGGCGACAACGTCTTTGCGGTAACAAAAGCGACCGCCGTGTCGGTTACATTTGACCAGGTCACAACTGGTTACATTCAAACTGAACACGATAGAATTACGTTCGACCATTTTGAGCGTAGTGCGACTTCGGTGAAAGCTCATGACGCCAAACAATAAGACCTGGTGGAAAACGGCGTTTCCCGTCACGACATGGTTACGCAATTATCATGGTGCCTGGTTTAGGTTGGATCTTCTCGCCGGAGTCACCCTCGCCGCATATTTGCTTCCCGCAGCATTAGGCGATGCATCGCTCGCAAATTTGCCACCGGAAGTTGGTCTTTATGCCTGTTTATTCGGAGGACTTATCTTTTGGATCTTTTGCGGTTCGCGTTACACCGTCGTTTCCGTTACTTCTGCAATCTCGCTCGTTATCGGCTCGTCGCTTGGCGAGATTACAGGCGGTAACTCCGCGCGCTTCGGCGCCCTCGCGGCCAGCACGGCGTTGTTGGTCTCGCTCATCGCCTTCGTTGCATGGCTCGCGAAAGCAGGAGTCCTGGTCCATTTCATCTCGGAAAGTGTCATGACCGGATTCAAATGTGGCGTTGCGCTCTTCCTTGCCAGCACCCAACTACCGAAGCTTTTCGGTTTCCACGGCGCGCATGGAAGCTTTTGGGCAAACACAGGCTTCTTCTTCAAACACCTCAACGAGACGAACACAACGTCATTGTTAGTCGGAGGAATTGCGCTTGCGCTGCTTATGCTTGGAAAGATTTTTCTCAAACACAAACCAGTCGCGCTCTTCGTTGTAATCGGAGGAATCATTGCTGCCTCTATGCTTTCGTTGGAGACACACGGCGTGAAACTAATTGGCGTCGTGCCCCAGGGAATACCTCCGCTGAAAGTTCCTTCTCTTTTCTGGCGTGACCTGAACCAATTGCTTCCACTAGCCTTGGCTTGCTTTCTTCTCGGCGCGGTCGAAACGGCTGCAGTCGGACGAATGTTCGCCGCGAAGCACGGCGGACGATTCGATGCTAACCAGGAGAATCTAGCACTTGCCGCGTCGAACCTGTTCGCTGGACTCGGTGGCGGCTTGCCAGTGAGCGGCGGTACATCGCAGTCGCTCGTCAATGAAGAAGGCGGCGCGAAGACACCGCTCTCCACCGCCCTCGCTGCGGTTTTTATCCTGGTGGTCGTGCTCTTTTTCTCCCGTCTATTGAGCGCGCTGCCTCAACCGGTGCTCGCCGCCGTGGTTTTGGTGGCGATCGCGGGTTTGCTAAATCTTTCAACGTTAAAGGAACTTTGGCTTAACGATCGTTCCGAGTTTGTGGTGGCCATGGCAGCTTTCGCCGGCGTGCTCACCTTTGGTTTGCTGCGCGGCGTCATGCTCGGAGCTTTGATTTCACTTGTGCAATTGGTGCGCGTTTCATCGCGCCCCCACGTTGCTCTCCTCGGACGAATTCCCGGCACTCGCCGTTTCTCGGATTGCGATCGGCATGCAGACAACGAACTGATCCCTGGCGTGATGATTTTCCGGCCTGAATCGGCCCTCGTTTACTTTAACGTCGACAATGTATGCGATGCGATCCTTAACCGAGTCCGCGCTGAGTCGACATTGCCGAAGCTGGTAATACTCGATCTTTCCGCAGCAGCGCTTGTGGACATGCAGAGTGCCTACGCACTAGCCAGCATGGCTGACGAACTCACTGCAGAAGGTATCCAATTCCACGCGGTTGAACCGCGTTCCTCCGTACGCGACCGGATCCGCCGCGAACATGTGGACAGCAAGTTGGGCGGCATAGACCGTTTCACGATGGTGGCCGATGTGATCGACCACTTTCTCGGCGAATCGCAGCCCTCCGCAGATGCGATCAAATCCGAGCGCTAGACCATTAATCTTCGCAGCGAAGCAAAAGGTCGTTAGGCGATTCTACGCGTAGCTTATCGATGAGGGCCAGCCGCGATCGCTTCTTTCATCAGCTGCCGGCCTCCCTCCGACAATGGCCCTAGCCCGCTCCCAGGCAGGTACCACAAACCTTTGTCCTCATCGCGGGAGTAAAGAACAATCACGCCCTCCCCTGCTGATGCGTGGTAAAAGGTGGCACCCGGATTTTCGGTGACTACTGAAAGGAACGTTTGCCGCCATGGTCGATCGGGGGAATCGAAGATTTCTTCTCCAAGTTTCCTGAGCTCTTCGACGCTGATGATTCGAATCGATTTCGCGATGGCTTTGCGCCGCTCGTTGTCGATGGCTTCAGCGTCCTCGAATTTTTCAAATGGCATGGGACCGGGTGGTTGGCATTTAGACACTGCGAATGCTTTTATTTCTTTCTCAACCATTTGAAGGCGGACATTTCAGAACGTGGTCTGTGGCCATGCGTTTCTTAAGCGTGCAGTTGTTCGCGGCCATCGCGATCGCACTTGCCAGCGATTTCCTTAAACCTGGCACGCCTCGCGCGAATGAAATGGAAGCGAACCGCCCGTTAGTGTAACTTTTGAGAGGCTGAAGCAACAATTAGCAAACCTGCATGAAGGCGAGTGAGTCCCTTCAAAACGATCAATCGACTGCGACTGAAACCGCACTTCGCCGCGCCGTTGATACGACTCCGGCGTTTATTCACACTGCTCGGCCCGACGGATACATCGATTACTTTAATCGGGGGTGGTTGGATTTTTTTGGTAAGTCACTCCAAGACGTTTGCGGGTGGCGTTGGACCGAAACGATTCATCCGGAAGACGTAGCTGCGATAGTTCATAAATGGCACGCCGCTCTGGCTAGCGGTGAACCGTTCGAAATAGAAACGCGCGTTCGGCGTGCCGACGGATCTTATCGAGCGCTTCTACATCGGAAGCTGCCGCTTCGTGATGAACACGGGAACATCGTGAAATGGTTCGGATCGAGCACCGATATCGAAGACCGCAGGTGTGCCGAGCGAAAGATTGCAGAGAACACGGTGGAATTGGAGCGAAGCGAATTTTATCTGCGAGAGGGAGAACGGCTCGCTCATATGGGAAGTTGGTCGCTCAGCCCGGACGGAATTTTTGATTATTGGTCTCCCGAAACGTTTTCGATTTTCGGTTTCGATTCCAGAAATGGCATTCCCACGCTGAAAGAATGGCTGAGCGTTCTGCGTCCTCATGATGGTGATGCTGTTCATGAGTTGATCCGCAGAATGTTTTCCGAGGGCGTGTACGGCGATATCCAGTATCGCGTCGATCACCCTAAAGGTGGCCAAAGAACAATGCACAGCACCGGCGAGCCGGTGTTTGAGAACGGCAAAGTTGTGCGGCTGATCGGGAACACACTGGATATCACCGAGCAGGAAAATGCGACGCGGGAACTGCAAAGAAGCGAAGCGTACCTGGCGGAAGCTCAAAGGCTCAGCCACACAGGAAGTTTCGGATGGGATGTTTCAAGCGGAGAGATCTACTGGTCTGATGAAACCTTTCGAATATTTGAGATTGACCCGAAAACCGAGATTACGATCGAGCTGATTGTGCAACGAACTCATCCTGATGACAGACAAGCGGTCCAGCAAGTCATTGAGCGTGCTTCGAGTGAGAGGACCGAGTTCGCTCTCGAACATCGACTGTTGATGCCTGATGGATCTATCAAGTTCGTCCATGTGGTGGGCCATCCATCAACAGATGAGGGGCGCCGCTCCGAATTTGTAGGCGCTGTGACTGACATCACGAACCACAGGCGAGCGGAAGAAAAAATCCGAGAACAAGAAATAGAGCTTCGGCAGATTTTGGATCTGACGCCAAACCACCTCTATGTCTTTGGGCCTGACGGAGGCTTACTGTATGTCAATCAGTTCGCACTCACTTATCTCGGTGCCGATCTCGCTGAAATGGCTGCTTCTCGAATTAATTTCATTCACCCAGATGATCGTCAAGGGTATCTGGCTGAAAAAGAGAAGGGAATGCTCGCCGGTAAGCCGTATGAGTTTGAACTTCGAATTCTGAGACGCGATGGGATATATCGTTGGTTTCTGGGCCGCGGAACTCCGCTTAAAGATGAACAGGGGCGTATAACACGATGGTACAACACGGCTACGGACATCGAAGATCGCAAACGGGCGGAAGAGGAAGTTCGAAAGGAGAACATCGCACTGCGTGAGGAACTCGGTAAGACTTCGATGTTCGAAGAAGTGATCGGCACTTCGTCGGCCTTGCAAAGCATCCTGGCCCGTGCAGCCAAGGTCGCCCCGACAGACTCAACCGTTTTGATCATGGGCGAAACGGGCACCGGGAAGGAATTGATTGCCCGCGCCATTCACAAACGGTCAAAGCGCTCGGAGCGCCCGTTCATCAGCGTGAATTGCGCAGCGGTTCCTTCTTCGCTGATCATGTCGGAATTGTTTGGTCACGAAAAAGGAGCGTTCACTGGGGCACTTCAAAGACGGCTCGGTCGATTTGAATTGGCCGAAGGCGGCACACTTTTTCTCGACGAAGTAGGAGATCTGCCTTTGGAGACTCAAATCGCATTGCTGCGCGTTTTGCAGGAACGCGAGTTTGAACGCGTAGGCGGCACGGAAGTTCTGCGCGCTGACGTCCGCGTCATCTCGGCGACGAATCGTGATTTGCAGGTAGCTATCGCCGACGGCGCCTTTCGAAGTGATCTTTATTACCGCCTGAATGTTTTTCCAATCAAACTGCCGCCTTTGCGCGACCGAAAAGAGGACGTTCCACTGCTCGTAAATTATTTTGTCGATCGTTATGCGAAGAGAGCAGGAAAAAAGATCAAGCACATTCAAAGGAAAGCTCTCGAAGCGCTGGAAGAGTATTCATGGCCCGGCAATGTCCGCGAACTGCAAAACGTAATCGAACGCTCGCTCATTATCGGCGAGACGAATGAATTTTCGATCGATAAGAGCTGGGTAGCAAACGAACCGCAACAGTCGGACTCCGCATCGACCGTCCGGAAGGTTAAATGAGCGACAGCGTATCGAAGCGGCGCTTGCGCAAAGTAACGGAAAGATCGCTGGAGCGAGCGGCGCCGCGGCCAAGCTCGGCATGCCACCATCAACTCTCGAGTCGAAAATTCGCTCTCTGAGAATTAACAAATTCCACTTCAAGGGAGTTTAGCGC
>CAWGSY010000015.1:0-356040 GCA_963825355.1 uncultured Verrucomicrobiae bacterium
GCTCAGCCGGCGTGCAGCGAGAGCTAGTCCGGGGCGAACCAAAAAGCCTTCTTCGTCCGGGCCACGATGCAACAGTGCCCGGGCCGAGCCGTGTCCAGACTCCCTTCGGGTACGCGACGTTGTCCCGCGAGATCGATTATACCTGCGATGCCGCACATGATGCTATTGTTCTAGTTCCAGTTTGTCCGCCGGTTAATGTTTTCTCCACTATTTCACATTTCGCGGCGCATGCCCAAACGGCCGCAAAATGACTGATTTGCGAATAGTTAATGGAATTTTGCCGTCTACAGGTTACTCAATAGACCTCGTGAGAGGATGGGCTGCTCACCGTTCGCCATAGACAAAGTTTATTTATCATCGGGCTTCCGGGAAACCGGCCATTTATGCACAAAGATCGCATTGCCATCATAGGAATCGGATGCCGCTTTCCCGGCGGAGTCAATGACACCGAATCTTTTTGGAAGCTGCTCATGGAAGGGAGGGAGGCAGTGTGCGAGGTACCGGCCGATCGCTGGAACGTAGAGCGATATTACGACCCGGAGCCGGGAATCCCGGAAAACGTTTGTTAAACGCGGCGGATTCCTCGACCAAATCGACAAGTTCGACCCGCAGTTTTTCGGCATTTCGCCGCGCGAAGCGCCCTACGTTGACCCGCAGCAGCGTTTGCTCCTCGAGACGTCATGGGAAGCGATCGAGAACGCCGGCATTGTACTCGACTTTGAAAAAGGCAGTGACATCGCTGTTTTCGTTGGCATTTCGCACAATGATTATCAGGCAATCCAGAGCACTGCTTTCGACCATTTCGGTATTAGCCCCATACCGCCACCGGCAGCGCGCACTCATCGCCGCGAACCGGATTTCCTACTGCCTGAATCTGCGCGGTCCAAGTGTCGCGATGGACACGGCGTGTTCGTCGGCGCTGACCGCGATCCACACTGCGTGCGAACACATCTGGGCCGGACGCGGCGACACCGCACTCGCTGGCGGCGTGACTGTGATGATCACGCCGGGCGGGTTCATCGGTTTTTCCCAAGCGTCAATGCTCTCGCCCGAGGGGCGATGCGCTGCGTTCGAGGCGACAGCGAACGGTTTCGTTCGTGGCGAAGGAGCCGGGATGGTCTTGCTGAAGCGTCTCTCCCAAGCTCACGCGGACGGCGATCCGGTCCTCGGCGTAATTGCGGCACATCGATCAACCAGGACGGACACACCAACGGCATCTCACTTCCAAGTACCGAGGCCCAGGCTCGGCTGGTCCTGGATGCGTGCAAAGACGCGGCGTTTCGCCCGCGCAAATCGGCTACGTAGAGGCGCACGGCACCGGTACGGCGGTTGGCGACCCGATCGAAGCCCACGCCCTCGCGGAGGCTCTGTGAAGGACGGATCGAGTCCGTTACCCATCGGTTCGTTCAAGACGAACCTCGGCCATCTCGAAACGGCCGCCGGCATGGCGGGCCTCCTCAAAGCCATGCTCGTGCTCCAGCATCGAGTAATTCCTGGCGAGCCTGCATTTCACTTCCCCGAATCCGCACATCGATTTCGATAAACTGAAACTGCGCGTGCCGACGGAGAAAGAGCCGTTCCCGGAAACCGATGGTGAACGGCTGGCAGGCGTAAACTCTTTTGGATTCGGCGGCGCAAACGCACACGTCATTCTGCGGAGCCGCCATCGATTCCGCACGCGGATCACGCAGAAATCGGATCGGCGCGCTTGGCCGGTAATGCTTTCCGCCCGGTCAGAAGACGCGCTTCGTGGTTATGCCATGAAGCTGGCTTCATGGCTGACCGAGCGAGTTAATCTTAACGGCGATTCACCGGTTTTGCCCGATTTGACGTACACACTCGGCAAGCGGCGCAATCATCATCCGCATCGGTTGACTCTCGTTGCACGCTCCATACCGGAACTCATCGAAGAACTCGACGCGTTCGCGATCAAGGAGGACAGCGTGAAGGTTCGCACCTCATTCACGCCGCGACCTGAGAGCGCACCGCGCGTCGCATTTATTATGAGCGGACAGGGTCCGCAATGGTGGGGCATGGGCCGCGAACTGATGCAACATGAGCCGGTCTTTCGCCATGTGATCGAGCAGTGTGACGCGGCACTACGTGGCGTCGCGACTTTTTCGCTTCTGGAAGAACTCGGCTGCTCGGAAGAAACCTCACAATTGCATCGTACCGAGATTGCACAGCCCGCCATTTTCGCGATGCAAGTTGGATTGGCGGAGCTTTGGAAATCGTGGGGCGTGCATCCCTCTGCTGTTCTCGGCCATAGCGTCAGTGAAATCGCTGCGGCATGTGTAGCAGGTTTGTTTTCGCTGGAACAAGGCGCGCGAATGACCGCTTTGCGCGCGCGATTCATGGAAGGTTGCGCGCGCGGTGAAGGCAGGATGCTCGCGGTCGGGCTTGGCGAAGAAGAAGCGCGAGCCCTGATCGACAAACATGACCAAACCATTTCTATCGCGGCATTCAACGGCCCTCGCTCGCTCACCCTCGCCGGTCCGCGTCATTCAATCGAAGCAATGTTCGCCGAGCTCGAGACACAAGGCGTCTTCGCCCGGCTGGTCCGAGTCGATCATCCGTTTCACCACGCGATGATGCAGCCCGCTGCCGACGCGCTCGAGAATGCACTGATCGACCTCGCACCGCAGCCCGAAACCATTCCGTTGTTCAGCACCATCACTGGCAACCGTCTTAACGGTAATGCTGGTGACGCGGCGCATTGGGCCCGCGGCATCAGGCAACCGGTTCAATTCGCGCCGGCGATCAATGCGATTGCTGACTTTGGTGTGGATATCTGGCTGGAGCTCGGCGCCCATCCCGCCCTCGCTCATTCGATCGCCGAATGTCTCGCCAGCCGTGGCGGAGCGAAACCGATTGTAATCTCTTCTGTCCGTCGTGAACGGGAACATGATTCTGTACTGGAAGCCGCCATGGATCTGCATCGTGCAGGAGCGGCGCTCGATTTCAAAGCCATGACGCCATCGCGTCGATCCTTCCGCTGCCGGCATATGCTTGGGATCGCAGCCGCTGGTGGAACGAAGCTCCTGACTGGCGCGAAAGTCGCCTCGGCTCGGGCGGTCGCGGAATGCTCCCCACGCGGCTGCCGCGCGCGACGCCCACCTGGACCGCCAGGCTGGATAGCCGACACATGGCTTTCCTCAAAGATCACAAAGTCGAGAACCATGTTATTTTCCCAGCCGCGGGATTTGTTGATCTGGTAATTGAGGCAGGCACGCAACTTTTCGAAGGCCGACCGTTCGTGGTCGAGGAGTTTGAGATTCGCAAGCCGCTTATCCTGCCGGAACCTGCCACCGGCATTCACATCGAAGTCTCCTACGAGCCTAACGAGCGCACATTCGCGATCCAAAGTCGGTTCGACCAGGGAACATCCTGGTCGTTGCACGTCGTGGGCTCGATGCGAGCCGAACGGACCGAGTCGGGCTTTGCCGACTCAAGTTTCGACACTGAAATCCAGCCGGTCATCTCGAAACTCAAGCCAGTCGATATCGACGCGTTTTACCGCTACATGAGCGATCTGGGACTCGGATATGGCGAAACATTTCGCTCTGTTCGCGAGCTTTGCGCCGCAGATGGTAAATCGTCCGGGCGGGTGGCGCTTTCTGAATCGATTGCGCCGAGGGCTGGCGAGTATCCATTGCATCCCGTTCTGCTCGATGGCGCACTGCATGTGTTCTCCGCCGGTCGTTCGACGGTCGAAGCACGCGGCTCGCAACTGAAATTGCCGGTCCGATTTGGCCGAATTCTATTTCTGCGTTCCCCCGGAGCCTCGGCACGGGTCTGTGCCAGCGTGATCCAATGCACGGATGAGTTTGTGGATGGACGCATCGCTCTTTATGACGAATCCGGCAAACCTTGTGTTCTGGTGGAGGGGTTCCGCGCCATCAGTGTCGCAGGGGTGCGCCGGGGTGCTATCGGCGGCGTCCGCGATGTTCTCTATCATGTAGATTGGCAGCGCACACCACACGAGTTCCGCCCGGGGACGTTGGAACCTTTGCCATTGACCCACCTGCGCGACGCAGCCCAAGGCGCGCTCGACGATGTGCTCGCTACGCGCGGACGAGAGCGGCTTAAAAGTGCGATTGCCGCTCAGGACGATCTCGCTGCTATCCTGCTGTGCGCGGGCCTCCGGGAAATGGGAGCTATGATCGGCGCTGATTTTACCGCCGATTCACTGCGGGTCGCCGTGCCGATGCGGCCAGTTTTCGAACAGTTGATGTTGAAACTTCAAAAGCGTGGCCTGGTGAAATCAAGTGGATCCGGCTATCAACCGAACCCAGCATTCACAACCGCCGCTGAATCAGCAAACGAGGCACAACGACAGTTCATCACCGAACATCCCGGTCATCTTCCCGAAGCGCAGCTCGTGGCTGGAAATTGCGCGGAACTCGGTCCGATTTTGCGTGGTGAGAAGGATGCCGTGCAGGTGCTGTTCGCGGGCGCTGGAGCGGAATTGCTCGACCATTTTTATGGGGACGGTTTGCTGACAAGCCATTGGTTGGCAGCCATCACCGCCGCTGTGCGGGAAGCCGCCCATGCGCTCCCCGAGGGTCGCGGGTTGAGGATTCTCGAAGTCGGCGCCGGCACCGGCGGCCTCAGCGCGCAAGTACTCCCGGCCCTGGAGCGAGGCTTACACTCATACACATTCACCGACGTCTCCGCTGCGTTCTTCTCGAGTGCGCATCAGAAGCTCGCGAACTTCCCCGAAGTTGAAACCAAGATCTTTGATCTTGAAAAATCCGCCACCGAACAGGGCTTCGAGTTCGGCTCGTTCGATTTTATCATCGGTACGAACGTGCTTCATGCCGTAACCGATATTCGGGCTGCTCTGAATAACCTATACCAACTGCTGGCACCGGGCGGTTCGCTGGTTTTCATGGACGTGGCCACGCCTCAGTTGTGGACGGAAGCCGTTTTCGGCCTGACCAGCGGTTGGTGGCGTTTCAGCGATCGGGATCTGCGCCCGGTGCATCCACTGCTTGGACGTTCGCAATGGGAAACGGTGCTTCGTGAAACCGGTTTCAACGAGACCACTTCGTTACCAGGATTAATGCTGCCGCAAGGCGAGGGCCAGATCGGCATTCTCGCGCGCAAAGCGTGGCAGGCTCCGCCCACCCCCGAGCTCGGGGTAGAAGTTCCTCCGGAAAAATCATTCCTTATTTTTGCCGATGAGGAAGGCATAGGTTCCTCCTTAGCCGAACGCCTGCGCGCGGCCGGTATTCGTTGTCGAATTGTCTTCCGTGGAACCGCGTTCGCAGCGAAAGATACCGATACCTTCGCGCTAAGAGGCGAAGCGCTGGAAGATTGGAACGCAACTTTTCGCGGCGTGCGCTGGCGAAGCCGTGCCGGAGCGGATCATCTATCTTTGGAACCTTGACACACAAATCGACGGGAAGGGGACGATCGGAACGGATGCCCTCCTTCACCTCGTCCAGAGTCTGGACAGCACCTGGCCCACAACCAAACTGCGAATCGACTCGGTCACCCGCGGCGCGGAAGCTGTCGGCCGACACGCCAGCCCGACCCTGGTAGCGCAGGCACCCGCTCTCGGTCTGATGCGAGTCATTCTTAACGAATACCCGAACTATGCGTGTCGCGGGATTGATTTGCCGCCGACGCCATCCGCGGCTGATGCAAACTTGCTTTGGAGGGAACTGTTGCGTGCCGAGTCGGAGCGCGAAGTCGCGTTTCGCGGCGAGGCGCGATATGTTCAGCGACTCGAACGTGGCCGTCCGCGCCATGAACGGACACTTGATCCCGCTGTACCGCTGCGACTCGAATCACGTGAGCGGGGGCAGCTCGATACTCTGAGGTTCGTCCCTTTTACGCAGCCGTCGTGCGGGCCGCGCGAAGTAATCATCGACGTTAAGGCGGCGGGCATGAATTTCCGCGACGTCCTGAAGGCTCTCGCGCTTTATCCCGGCGAAGCGTCCGATGCGCGCATCTTTGGAGACGAAGTTTGCGGTATCGTCACTGCCGTTGGATCCGAAGTCACGCACGTTGGACTGGGCGATCGGGTCTTCGGTCTGGCCGTGTTCGGGTTGTCGACACAGACGATAGCGCGTGCCAGCGACGTGCGCCGAATTCCTAACGATCTGTCCTTTGAAGAAACGGCTACGATTCCGGTTGTGTTCATGACCGCCTGGCATGCGCTGAAAAATGTGGCGCGACTACGCAAGGGTGAAACGGCGCTCATACACGCCGGTGCGGGAGGCGTCGGAATGGCCGCGGTCCAGATCGCGCATCATCTCGGTGCTGAAGTCATCGCCAGCGCCGGCAGCCCCGCCAAGCGAACGTTACTCCAGACGCTCGGCGTAAAACACGTTATCGACTCACGGCGCGGCGATTTTGTCGAAGCCGTGATGGAACTTACCGATCATCGCGGTGTGGACGTAGTGCTCAATGCCCTCGCCGGCGAAGCAATTCCAATGGGCCTCGGATGCCTGGCTGAATTCGGTCGCTTCATCGAAATCGGTAAACGCGACATTTATCAAAACTCGCGCATTCCGCTGCGGCCGTTACGGCGCAACGCATCGTTTCACGTTGTCGCGATGGACGCGGTCTTCGCAGGCGACGAATCGCTTACGAGAGAGATGCTCAAGGAGATCTCTGACCTCGTCGAGCAGCGCGCGCTCTATCCGCTGCCGTTCCGCGCATTTCCAGCAAACAACGTCGGTTCAGCTTTTCGGCTCATGGCGAGCGGGAAGCACATCGGCAAGGTCGTCGTTTCGTTCCCGGAAGCATTTGTGCCGCGGCGGGGGGAACCCATCGCATCAAAGTTCGAAGTCAAGTCGGATGGGTGCTATCTCATTACCGGTGCGTTCGGTGGCTTTGGAAAAGTCATTACGAACTGGCTGGTCAATTGCGGCGCGCGGAGTCTGGTGCTTTCGAGCCGGAATGGCGCATCTACGCCCGAAGCCGAGGCGTTCGTTAACAGCTTGCTTGATAGAAAGGTCACGGTTCAAATCGTAAAAGCCGATGCGGGATCGCCTAACGACATCGCGCGTCTGTTGACTGAAATCCGTAGCAGCGCCCAACCCCTGCACGGGATCTTTCATCTCGCCATGTTCATCGACGACGCGCCGCTCGCTGCGCTCAACCGCGAGCGGATGGCAACGGTTATCGCCCCAAAGGCACTTGGGGCATGGCTCCTCCACGAAGGGACACGCGATATCGCGCTGGATTGTTTCGTCATGTTTTCATCGATTTCGTCAATCTTCGGCAATCCTGCGCAGGGCAATTACGCAGCGGCCAATGCGTTCCTTGATTCGCTGGCACATCACCGTCAGGCCCTCGGCCTTCCCGCCCTAACGATAAACTGGGGTGTGCTCGGCGGAGAAGGCTATGTTGCGCGGAACGAACGCGTCGCCGAGTTTCTCGCCAAACAGGGTATCAGTGAACTTTCGCCCGGCGAAGTGCTGGGGATTGTTGAGTCCTCGCTTCGTGCGGGCAGTGCGCAGGTCGCTGCCATTCGAGTCGATTGGGCGAAATGGAAAACATTCTTCCGAGGCATTCAAGGGAACCCGCTGCTCGAGCGCATCTTCGCGGCGGTCGAGGACCAGGACAGCGCCGGTGTCGTAAGTGATTGGCGAAACAAAATTGAGTCCGCCGCGCCGGCAGAAAAGGAAACCGTAATCGCCCATGCCGTGCGCGAAGTTGTCGGATCGGTTCTTCGGGTAAAGCCAGAGACGCTGCGTAATGATCAACCGCTCACCGACCTGGGTCTCGACTCTTTGATGGGCGTTGAAATCGAGAACTCACTTGAAGCGGCTATCGGCGTCGCTCTGCCGCCGACAAGTCTAATGCGCGCTCGAACGATCGGGCAGATCGCAACATTAATCGCAGGCCATGTAGGCGGTACCGCGCCGGCCACCGCGACGCCGCCAGCTAATGGGTCAATGCCCGTCGCACAGCCCGCGACCTCTACCGTCGAGGTCGATCTTGACGCACTTTCGACTGAAGCGATCGGACGGCTGTTGGGCGACGACGAACCGCTGCTCGAGGTAACCCCCAATGTCTGAGGAGAAACGCGCTCGTTTCCGGCAATGGCTTGAGAGAGGCGAAGCGTCTCTCCATTCGCTGACTTTGCCTCAGCGTGAATTGTGGGAAACGTCGTCAGCCCCGGCTGGCGATGTGTCCAACCATATTTGCTGTGTTATTAATGTCCGAGGTCTCATCACTCCGGAAGATTGTGTCGCTTCCCTGCAACGAGTGGTCGATCGACAGGAGGTATTGCGACTGTCAATTTTGCCGGGGAAAAACGGACCTGTTCAGTTGATCCGTGCTGGCGCCGAGCCAGTGATGCGGTTTCGCGATATCTCGCCGCAGACACCGGCTGAGAAAATCGAAGAGCTTGCCATCCAAACTTTCGCCGAGCCATTCGATCTAGTGCAGGGTCCTCTGTATAGAGTAGAGGTGCTTCGCCGTGCGCCTGATAACCAGCTAATGGTATTCGCGATTCACCACGCAATCGCCGATGGCTGGACGCTCGGTGTGTTTGTTCAAGATCTATGCGCCGCATATGTCCAACAACGCATGCGCGGACCTGACAAGCTCCCGCCAGTGCCCACCTCTTATTCTGCCTGGGGCGCCGCCGAGAGAGCATTCTGGCAATCGGCCGAGCTGGAACCACGCATCGCTTTCTGGAAATCCCGCCTCACGGGCATGCGTCGTCTGTGGAGCGTGCCGGACGAAGCCGACGTCGTCTTTCTGCCGCGACGATTGGTTTCGCGATTACCGGCGGAAATCAGCGGACCTGTGCGGGAGTTAGCTCGTCGCAGCGGCGCCACGCTTTTTAGCACTTTGCTTGCAGCATTCCAAGTCACGCTGTCGCGGTGGACCGGCGCCGAAGACATTGTAGTGGGAACGCCGGTCGCGAACCGCACGAGGCAGGATGTCCGTGAGACGATGGGATATTTTTCCGGCGTGGTTCCCCTTCGGGAGCAGGTGGAACGGAATCGTCCTTTTGCGGAGCATTTACGAATCGTTCACCAATCCACAGTCGATTCATTTGCAAACGCGATGCCGTTTGCCGAGCTTGTCCGGGCAATAGACGAACGTCCGTCGCCAAAACACAACCCGATTTTTGAAGTGCGATTTGCTTTACAAAATCACCCCGTGCCTGACGTGGAGATTCGAGGGCTCTCACTTAAGCTAAGGATGCGCTCGACTGGAACGCCCCGTTTCGATCTGGGATGCGAGATAACAGAACTGGGTGACGCGCTTGAAGTGGTTTGGCTATTCCGGGAAAATCTCTTTTCACAACCTGAAATAGAAGAACTGGGGCGTCTATTCAGGACAGTGGTGGAAAACATTTGCCGCGTGCCGGAGAGGCGAACAGCCGTCCTGACAAACTGAAATGGCAAAAATAGCGACAACTGCCGAAGGCGTTCCCGAGCTGCACAAAAAGCATGACGTGAGCTGCGTCGCATTCCAGACCCTTGTGTTCTCGCTCGCTTTCACCGAAGTCGCGCTCTGGGGAGTGGTCTGGAGTGGCTGGCTTTGGCTGGCGCTGCCGCTCGTGCTGGTGGCCGCCCATCTCATGCACGGGCTGTTGATTGGCTTTCACGAGGCCTCGCATGGTCTGTTGCGAAAGAGCCGTCGTTTGAATGAATTCGATGGTGTGATCCTCGGCGTATTTAGTTTCCTGCCGTTCAGCCTGTATCGGGTAGTGCATCAAATGCATCACATGCACCTTGCCACCGAGCGCGATACTGAGCTCTGGCCGTTAGTCATCACCAAAGCGCCCCGTTGGACCCGACGCTTGGCTGCTTTCCTCGAACTCACCGTCGGCCTGTTCTATTCACCGTTAATCTTCCTGCGCGTTTTCCTGCGCCGACCCTCGTTAGTCCGTAGCCGCAAGGTGAGAAGGAGAGTTTGGGCTGAACTTGCCCTGACCGCTGTCGTCTGGACTGCCATTCTGACTGCAATCTCATTTTTTGGGGTGTGGAAATATTTTCTCTGGATGTATTTGGTCCCGGGATTGATAGCGGCAAATCTTCAGAGCTGGCGCAAATACATCGAACACGTTGGCCTGACCGGCGATACCGTAAATAGCTCCACCCGAAGCATTATTCCGAAGAGCTGGCTCGGCCATTTGTTTGCTTACACGTTGCTTCACGAACCTTACCACGGCGTGCATCATCAAAATGCCGGACTTCCGCATCGCGTGCTGCCTCAGTTTACGTCCGTGCTCATACCGAAAAGACCCGACGACGTGGCTCCATTCATGAGCTATCGACAGGCGCTGCCGGACCTGATCCGCAGCCTGGCGAATCCTCGCGTCGGAGCGCAATGGTGCGATGCGACTGAGAGCCGATTACGCGAGCATCACGAATTCGTCGCAAATAAGAAACCGACGAATGAAGCTCTGCGCGACGAACGGGCTTACCTGCATTAAGTCACAACATAGCCGCCAGCACGCGCTGCAGTTCCTTTCGCGGCTTCTTGTTTCATTATGAACACGCCGTCGCAATCCACACAAAATGCCACGTCGCTTTTCGTCTTTGAGGCGGCTGGCCTCAAAAAGGATTATGACGATGGCCAGGTACACGCTTTACGGGGTGTGGATTTTCAAATCAGGGAAGGCGAGTTTGTCGCGATCGTTGGCCCAAGTGGGAGCGGCAAGACAACTTTGCTGCAAATGCTTGGCGCACTCGACCAGCCGACCGCCGGAACATTGAAGTATCGGGGCAAATCACTTCTCGATTGGCCCGACCTTGCGGCCTATCGAGCGCACGAGATCGGGTTCATCTTTCAAGCTTTTCATCTGCTTCCCACCTTTACCGCGATTGAGAATGTCCAGATTCCGATGTTCGAGAATCACCAATCGCGCGCCGCGCGAAAAACACGCGCTCTCGAATTATTGAAAGCGGTCGGGCTCGAACAGCGAGTGAATCATTTTCCCGCCAAGCTTTCCGGCGGCGAGCGCCAGCGCGTCGCCATCGCCAGAAGCCTGGCGAATTCTCCTTCGGTCCTTTTGGCCGACGAACCCACCGGGAATCTGGATAGCGAAAGCGCGAAACACATACTCGATCTAATCACCTCCCTGGACTTCGATCGTCGCATGACGCGGATCCTCATTACCCACGATATGAGTGTTGCGTCGCGCGCATCGCGTGCGATCCAGATGAAGGACGGCCAGGTTGTTTTCGATGGCGATCCGGCAAAACTTCCCAGGCACGAATGAGATGACTTTTTTCGATGTTATCACGCGCGGTCTCAAGCGCCGACCGATCCGCACCGGTTTGACTCTTTTGGGAATTGCAGTGGGTATCGCCGCCGTCGTGGCATTGATTGGGTTGTCCCGCGGCCTGGTAGCGAGCTGGACCGCTGGGATGAAGTCACGTGGTACCGAAATCGTTGTTCATAACATGCGCGGTTCTCTGACGCCTAAGCCGTTTCCGGCAGCTACGCGCGATCGCATTGCGCATCTGCCCGGTGTTGCTGCCACATGTATGATTCTCGTTGATTTGATGAGCGTCGAGAATGCCGAGCTGATGATTGTGTCGGGCCGCGAATGGGGCTGTTTTGCCTGGGAAAATCTCAAGGTCGTCTCCGGACGGATGCCAAAGGATCAGATGGAGCGAGCGGTGCTTCTCGGCACCACCGCCGCGGACGTGTTGAAAAAGAAAGTGGGCGATACGGTTCAGATCGAGACCGAGGAACTCACTGTCGTTGGTATTGTCGAAGGCGGCGCCTTTGTTGAGAACGGTTCGATCATTCTTTCATTGCCGCTACTGCAGCAGGTAACCGGAAACCAGGACAAAATCAGCGCGATTGACGTGCGAGTCGCTGCCGGGACTAACGATGCCGAAATCCGGCGGCTTTGCGAAGAAATGTCACGGCTTATTCCAGAAGCCCATGCCGATCCCGCAGGCGAACATCTGGTGCACACCGAGGGTTATCGCGTGATTAATGCAATGAGCTGGGGCACATCATTGCTGGCCATACTCGTCGGTGTGCTCGGCGTGACAAACACCATGCTCATGAGCGTGTTTGAACGAAGGCAGGAGATCGCAATTTTGCTGGCACTCGGGTGGAAGCGCAGCCGCATCGTGCGAATGATTTTGTTGGAATCGGCAATGCTCGGATTTCTCGGTGGAATCATCGGCGTAGGCTTAGGCGTTATCGGTGTTCATCTGATGCAAGCTGCGCCCGCCATCCGTGGCTTGCTGGAACCGGATCTCAGCTTAAATCTCATACTGATGGCTGTTACCATTGCTGTCTGCGTCGGCGTTCTGAGCGGTTTCTATCCTGCATGGCGGAGTTCTCGCTTAACGCCAAGCCTTGCGTTACATGGCTGAAGAAAGCGGCCAACGGGTTCGTCGAATTACTCATGAATCTTCATTTTGGCATTAGAAGGACCTGTTTCGTCGGCATCTTTCTTGGCGTTGCGCTCCCGGCCTTTGCGTCCGCCGCCGACACCGCCTCGGAGTTGGCCGCTAAACTGCGTGCAAAGGAAAGCGGTTCCATGTTCGTCCGGATTCGGATGGAGATCGGAAGCGGCGAGAAACAAACACTTCAGATTCAGATCAAGTCTCGCGTTTCCGACGCGGGTGGCGACATCGTTTATCAAATACTTTTTCCGAAAGAGCGGAAAGGTGAATCGGTTTTGCTTCACCGATCCGGAAACAAATTCAGTGGGACATTGTTCACGCCGCCGAATAATCTTAAATCGATTGGGTCGGCTGAGATGAAACAATCGCTCTTTGGCAGCGACCTTTCTTACGAAGATATAATTGACAGTCCTTTCGCCTGGAGTCAGCAGACAATCGTCGGCACGGAGGACATGGACGGCACCCCCTGCCAGGTTCTGGAATCGAAACCGGGCAAAGGCCACACCTCGTCTTACTCTAGTGTGAAAAGCTGGATTGATTCGCGCCGGTTCGTGCCTCTACGCATCGAAAAATATGACTCCTCAGGCAAAGTTGTTCGACGCATCAATACCACCCGCGTTTTGCTCCAGGGAGGTGATTCGCTTCCAGTCGATCTCAAAGTTTACGGGCCCGGCGGCTCCGTCACTCCCATAACCGGGTCACGTCTTAAGCGCGGCGTGAACTACGCAGACACCGAATTCACGGCGGAGGGTCTCAAACAGCTTAATGTGCCCCCAGGTTCAGGTTCCCCGGAATAGAAAGTAACTCATCCTCATCTTCGGACCGCACCAGTCGGGGCATTCAGGATCTGGACTGAAATGCGCGCAAAGCTTTACCGGGTGCCAGACACGAGCGACGCGCAAGCGCTTTTCACTTGCGGTCGCTGTCTTTGTCACGGTCAACCATCGCCCGAACTGCGAAAATTGATCGCTGTTTTTCGATAATGAATGGAAATCACTTGTGGTCTTCCGATTTTATATCGGTGCTCGGCTCGGAGGACTTGGCCATGCTGACTTGGCAGAATCTAGGTCCTGGCAGCAACGAGCCTTATTACAAGAGCCGCAAGACACAGCGGAATGGCATCGCCCGCTGGCGAACGCGCTACGCGCCGCGCTCGCGCTATAAGCCTTGCCACGTTATGAATCTTTAGCTTCGTCGAGAGTAAGCGTTTGGCCGATTTTCATCACGCGCAGCTGCGCCTTTGATTTACGCGTTTTCAATTCGCGTTCGAATGCTTCAGGTGTTCCTGTCAAAATCGGGAAGGTTCCGTAGTGCATCGGAATCACTGTCCGCGCTTTGACGAGCTTTGCCGCTTCCGCCGCACGAGCGGGTCCCATCGTAAAATGGTCGCCTATGCAAACGAGCATGACATCGATGTCGTGGAAGAGCGTTAGTAGCCCCATATCTGAAAACAAATCGGTATCGCCTGTGTGATAAATGGTCGGCCCGCCGCGAATGGTAATTACAAAACCTCCCGGCGCACCGCCGTGACGCAGTCCATGACTGTCATCAGCGGCCACACCGGATCCATGATGCGCGCGAACGAAGGCGACTTTTACGTCACCATCCAGCAGCGACAGTTCGCCGCCAAAATGACCAACTGTGTCCGTTTCCGCCTGCTCCGCCGGATAACCGAGATGTTTCACGATCGCGTCGGCCAAATCGAACGTTGCTACCAGTTTCGCGCCCGTCTTTTTGCCGATCTCGACTGCGTCGCCCACGTGATCGGAGTGGCCGTGCGTGATTAGGATGAGATCGACATGCTTGAGCGCGCCGATTTCGTCCTTCGCATTTTTGAAAACAGGATTCGAGAGCCACGGATCGACAAGCAGAACTTTTCCGCTCGGAGTAACAATCTTGAAAGCCGACTGACCATACCAAGTGAGTTGCGTATCCATGGAAATCACCAAATCGAAAACTGTTGGTCGATCAAGCGGTGATCGGGACAACGCGCGAATATTGTAGGGCGTTTCTGTGAAACGCCACGGCATGTGACACAGACGCCCTACCGTTTCGTCATTCGACATTCGCCATCGGTCATTTTACCTATGATCCGCGTTATGAATCATGATCACGCGCATCGGCACATTTCAAAGAGTCACCCGCACATGGCGGAGTTAATCAGACGATCGCGGCGATATGAAATCACGCCAGCGGTCACGCTCCGTCCGTTCGATGCGCTTGCCGAATCGATCGCTTACCAGCAACTCAGCGGAAAAGCTGCCGCAACAATCTGGGGCCGGGTTCGCGCGCTTTATCCAAAAACAAAATGGCTCGACCCTGCAAAAGTTCTCGTCACACCGGATGAGAAATTTCGCGCCGCTGGTCTTTCGCGTTCGAAAACTGCGGCGATAAAAGATCTGGCGGCGAAGACGCTCGATGGAACCGTGCCATCCGGGCGCGCGCTTGCGCGAATGAGCGATGACGAAATCATCGCGCGCCTTACGCAAGTGCGCGGTATCGGCCGCTGGACTGTCGAGATGCTTTTGCTGTTTGACCTCGGCCGGCCGGATGTATGGCCTGTCGCCGATTACGGGGTGCAGAAAGGCTTCGCCAAAACTTTTCGCAAACGAAAACTTCCCACGCCGAAACAACTGATGAAGCACGGCGAGAAATGGCGGCCTTATCGCTCCGTTGCAGCCTGGTATTTCTGGCGAGCGCTGGATCAGCCAAGTTGAGGGATGAACTGTAGAACCGTCGAAACTTCCAGCATCTGTCATGTTGAGCGAAGTGAAACATCTTTGATTTTGGCTTAGCGTCGCGGGAATTATACGAGAGATCTTCGGTTCGCTCAGAACGACAATGCTCTCTTTTGTTTTTCGCGATTTAACGCTTCAAACGTTCTCTAAGCGCATTGACTTTCCGGGAGCGTCTTAATAAAACGAATCAATATGGCGATGATTCATGTTAATCGGGGCACAGCGAGCCTCGGTGTTTTCTCCGAGCAAGAAATTCGCGAAGGACTGAGCGCCGGTCGTTTCGCGCTCACCGACATTGGCTGGCGCGAGGGTATGGCCACTTGGTTGCCGCTCTCACAATTCCCAGAGTTTGGAGGGACTGCTGCGCCTGTTGTCCCGCCTGTTCAGCCGGGTGCAGCTCCGGCGTCAACCACCGTCGCCGGGCGGCCTGGTTTGCCTTGGGAGCACCGGCAAGAGCGCGGCTTCTTCAACGCCTTCATTGAAACATTGTCGATGGTGCTTACTCGTCCCGCCGAAGCGTTCAGTGTGATGAAGCGCGAAGGCGGCTTGGGCGAGCCGCTCATCTACGCCCTCATCGGCGGATGCGCAGGCGGGATCGTCTCGTTTCTGTTCTCGCTGGGTTTCCGTTCCATTGGCCTGTTTGCGGATAAAAATAACAGTCTCGCCGCGATGACTGGGGTGGGCATCGGCTCTGTAGCAATGATCATCTTGCTGCCTCTCTTCCTCGTGCTCGGGCTTTTTATCGGCAGCGGGATCATGCACCTCTGTTTGATGATCGTTGGCGGCGCTAACCAGCCGTTTGAAACCACTTTTCGGGTCGTGGCTTTTTCGCAAGGCTCCGCTGGTCCTTTGCAGATGATACCTCTTTGCGGTGGATTGATAGCCGGCGTTTGGGCGCTTGTGTGCAATTGCATCGGGTTGGCGCGCGCTCACGAAACCGACACCGGTCGCGCCGTTCTGGCAGTCTTCCTTCCAGTGATACTTTGTTGCGGCGGCGGAGTGCTCATCGCATTTATGTTCATGGGCGCTTGGACCGCGTCGCATCATTAACGTTCAGCGAATGCGGTTTTCTGTTCGGCAGCTTGCTCCGGACGAACTTGACCATGAGTTAATTTGGTTGAGCGCCTCCGTTTTATCGCTCGGTTGTGCGGCTGTCTGGTTGGCGCTCGGGTTGCCATGGCCGCGCTGTGTGTTTCACGACGTTACCAATCTGCCGTGCGTCACATGCGGGATGACGCGATGTGGCATTCAATTTTTCCACGGACATTTTCTCGCCGCATTGCAATGGAATCCATTCGTATTCACGGTTCTTTGCGGCATGATTGCGTTCGACATATACGCGCTTGCAACAGTCATTGCGCGCACGCCGCGACTACGGATCCATCTTTCCACGCAGCGAGCGAAAACATTCTTGCGTGCTTCAGTCATCTCTGCACTCGCACTAAACTGGATTTATTTGCTGCTGCACTGGCGCAATTTTTAGCAATCAAGGAGTGACGGCTTTCCAGCCGTCAAAATCTAATCGACGGCTCCCCAGGCCGTCGCGCCTTGAAAGCGTCTGACACAGAGGCCTACAATTTTCTTCGTGCACTTCGTGCCCTTCGTGGTTCAACTTCTTCCCTCATGCGGATCCTAGTCACAGGCGGCGCCGGCTTTATCGGATCGCATCTTGCCGAGAAGCTGCTCGCCGCCGGGCATGAAGTCGTCATCCTGGACGATTTCAATGATTTTTACGATCCGCAGATCAAGCACGCGAACATTGCCGGGTTCGCAAAAGACGTAACCGTTTGTCACGTCGATCTTCGAGACAGCGATTCGGTCCAAACTGTTCTCGGCCGCGAAAAAATGGACGCGATCGTGCATCTGGCTGCCCGCGCAGGCGTTCGGCCCTCGATTCAATCCCCGCGGCTTTATTACGATACGAACGTAATCGGAACCTTGCATCTTCTCGAGGCGGCACGCGTGAGAGGAGTTGAACGATTTATCTTCGCTTCGAGCTCGTCTGTGTACGGCGGTTCAAAGACCGTCCCTTTTTCCGAGGACCAGCATTTGACCCAGACACTCAGTCCATACGGAGCGACAAAAATTGGAGGCGAATTTCTTTGCTCGACGTACTCGCACCTTTACCCGATGCGGCTCGTAGCTCTGCGATATTTTACAGTTTATGGACCGCGGCAACGCCCCGATCTGGCAATTCATCAATTCACCCGGCGCATTTACACCGGACAAGCCATCGATCAGTTCGGAGATGGAAGCACGCGACGCGATTACACCTACATTGACGACATCATTCAGGGCACCATGGCTGCGCTCAATTACGATGGCCCAATGTATGACGTCTTTAATCTCGGCGAGAGTCAAACGATTCAGCTGAAAGATCTCATTTTGGCGATCGAAATTGCCTTAGGGAAAAAAGCAAAAATCAATCGACTCGCCGAGCAACCTGGCGATATGCCACAGACATATGCGGATATTTCGAAGTCGAGAAAATTGCTTGGATACAATCCGACAACCAAGTTGAGCGAAGGCTTGCCAAAATTCGTTGAGTGGTTTCGGCAGAGTCAAAGCGGATAGCAGAAAATGTCCAGGGAGTGACGGCTTCCAAACCGTCGCTCCTTGAACGTCCACGTTGTATGATTTCACTACAGCTGTTGTAGTCTTCTTCTGTGATTTCGAGGCTTCCGTTCGAGGAACGCGCCTGTTTTATTGCCGGCCAGGCAAAATCGGGCACCACGTTATTGGTGGCGTTGCTCGATAGTCATCCCGAACTGCTGGTGTTGCCCGAGGAAACAGCCTATTTCCCCACGGTCCTTACCAAATATGCGCCGCGCGGCCGACGCGCGCAGTTTGAGTATCTGACCAAACACTCTCTTTCCAACGTGCTATTCGGCGGCCCGTGCAAATGGGGCAAGCGTAACTACGCAACATTTCCTCGCGAGAAATTTCTCCAGACGTTTGAGCGCGCGGCTTTCGATCCGGCGAACGCGCAGGAGGATTTGCTGGTCCTCATGGTGAAAGCGTACGCGGGAGCGCTTGGGTGTTCGGTTGATGCGATCACGCGCTGGGTGGAAAAAACTCCGGCCAACCGTAATCACGTCAGTGCAATCGTCGATCGCTTCCCGCATGCAAAGATTCTGGTCACACTGCGGGATCCACGAGCCATTCTCGCGGCGCAAATCGCGCTGGAGAAAACGCGCCAAACCGGACGTTTCTCGACTTACTATGTGATTGCGCATTGGCGGGTCGCCGCGAAACTGGCCAGGCGCATCCGCGACGGTGAAGTTCCCGGGTTTGTCGTCAAGTACGAACGACTGGCGCGCGAACCAGCCAGAACGATGGAAGAAGTTTGCACGTACCTCGAGATCAAGTTCGATCCCGACACAGTGCTGACGCCGACGAAAATAGGTCGGTTCTGGAGCGGCAACTCCGCGGCGCGGACAAACTTTTCGCAAATCAGCACCGAACCTGTGACGCGTTGGGAGCGCGAACTGTCGGGGGACGAAATTGGGTGGGTGGAATGGCATTGCCGCGATCTGATGCCGGAGTTTGGCTACGAGCCCCGGCTGGACCGGCGCGAATTGCGCTATTTCGTTAGGCCAATTCGCGGGGAGCGCCCACGAGAATATCTTAAGTCGCGAGCGTATTCACTGCGCGACGATTGGATCCGCGACGTAGTGCGACGCGCCTGACTTGCAATGTCGTGGTAAGCAAGCCATAATGATCGCGAGATGTCGGGAATCTTCTTCGATCTTCCGAGCGTCCGGTTCCTACAACGATTCAGGCTTCTTGAACTGATGCTGCAAACCTTCGCGGCATCACTGTTTCGTTCGTTGAGTGCGCCGGCTTGCGCTTTGAGACAAGTCTTTTCCCGGTATAACGAGGCGGAGTTTCCATCGGCGTCGCAGAGTGCTTGGAACGAGTTTGACTCGGCTCTTGATGAGTCGCGCGCCACGGACGGTGTCCCGAGCCTTTTCGGGGCGCTTCGCCCTTTTAACAATTGGAAAACAGTTAAGGATCAACATGAACTCTTATTCATCGGGAAGACGCCAACGCCGCCCGCGCGGTGCGGGTCGACGCAGCAGAGGAAACCAGGAACGCTTTCGAGGGCCACAGGAACCGCCGAAGATACAGACAAAGACCTTCTGGCAGCGAGTAGCCGAATTTTTCGGAAACGGCGGCGAGAAAAAGAAAGCGCCGCCACAACCGCGCAATGGCGCGCAACCATCATCGCGATCTGCGCGCAAGCCAGAACGGGTTGAAGTCACGTCGCCGCGTCTCTACGTTGGCAATCTGTCTTTCGACGCCACCGAGAGCGACCTCTTCGAATTGTTCAACGGCGTTGGGCACGTGCAAAACGCAGAGGTCGTAAGCTATCGTCACAACCAGCGCTCGAAAGGTTTTGCGTTTGTGCAAATGCAAACGGTCGACGAGGCGAAACGCGCCGTGGACGAATTGCATGACAAGGAATTTCTCGGTCGCCGGCTCGTTGTGAGCGGCGCGAAATCCGATCAGCACCAGCCCCAGTAACGCGAGCCTCTGGCCCGCCGTTGCGGGCCAGGGCGCATGCCCTACTTTTTAATTTCCAGATAGGCGCGCGCCTCGACGTGGTTCGTCCCGGGCTGGAACTGTTCGACGCGCATTTGTTTCAGGAACCAGCGGCGCTCAATTTTTTGCGCTGACACTACCTCGAAGCGCTTGATCAGTTTCGCGTCCCAGTCGTACCCTTCCATTCGCATCAGTGCGCCGCTCGCCTTGTCTACCCACAGCAACACGTTTGAATACGCCGAGTCATGCGAGGGTGCGCGTAACTGCAATTTCCAGCATTTCCGGGTGCGGACATTTTCCTCGCCTACTACGCTCGCAGTAGGCCAGTAGAGAAATTTGAATGCAAGATCTCCGTACAACACAATTGTGCCGCGAATTTTTTCCTGGAGCTTCGACGCTCCCACTTTTTCCGTTCCGGCGTCGCTTACCAACTCGAGGCGTGAGCTGTTTTCACCGAGCCGCAACTCAAGTGTTTCATCCGGATTTGTAAATGTATACCGGATTAAAGGACCATTCTGCATCAGGCGAAACGGAATCACCGTGTCGTCCTGACGAACCTGCCCTTGCAGATCGATCTGCTGGCGCGATTCAACCATGCGAACTGAATCGAGAATGTCTTTCGCGGAAGGCGTCGGATCGGCGAAAACTGACAGGACTGCGAACGTCATGGAAATGACGAAAAACGAAGGACGAAGGACGAAGGAATGACGAAATGCAAATGAGAAATGGCAAACCTTTGATCGCATGTTCGTCGTTTGGGAATTCGAGCTTAGTTCGTCATTCGTCATTCGTGCTTCGTCGTTGGATCGCGTTTGTTTATTGGAAGGCTAGCGAGTAAAGCTTAAACCCGATTGATCCTTATTCGCATGGAGCAGTCCGTTTTTCACGCCATCAACCAACAAGGGACACATGCGGCTCTTGACTTGTTCATGGCGGGATTGAGTGATTCTCAGATTTGGAGGCCGTTCTTTATCGCGATTGGAATTGCGGCCCTGATTTTCGGCGGATTCAAAGCGCGCGCGTTGGTTATCTGTCTCGGCATCTCTCTGGCAATCGCGGGGCTGGTCACGAGTACATTAAAATCCAGCGTGGGCCGTCAGCGGCCAAAACAGGTCCAGAGTGTTCGAATGGTGCAGTTACAAAATGCCCGACCAAAGTTTCTTACCCTTTTTAAAAAGCCGATCATTCGATTTTCTGATTCATCGGATCGCACCCGCTCTGGACCCTCGTTTCCGTCTGGGCACACCGTAAACAACACGATCGCTGCAACCTATTTTACTTTGTTTTATCGGCGTCGTGGCTGGCTGTACTGGTTTGTCGCGCTAGCCGTTGGATATTCGCGAGTTTACCTCGGTGCGCATTGGCCAACCGACGTGATGGCTACGCTCTTTCTCGGAATCGGCGAAGCACTGCTTTTTCTGAGCTTCTTTGAATTGATCTGGAGAATCGCGGCGCGGAAATGGATGCCAGATGTGTTTGCACGCCATCCGAGTTTGCTTGGCGATTTCAATGGTAGGGCGCGACCGCCGGGCGCGCCGGAACGCGCGATATGAGCACCACACGCGCAGTCTGGCTCTTTATCGCGGCGCTGACGGCGATTCGTTTTTTCCTTCTGGCAACGACAGATCTCTCGTTTGACGAAGCCCATTACTGGATGTGGTCGGAGCGACTCGCGCCGGCCTATTTCAGCAAAGGACCTGGGATCGCCTTCGCAATACGCGCGAGCACTGCTGTTTTTGGTGCGAACGAGTTTGGTGTTCGCTTCTTCAGTCCTGTGCTCGCAGCGGCGACAAGTCTGCTCCTATTTTATTTTGCGCGCCGTTTGTTCGGCGCCACCGCTGGTCTGTGGATAGTCATAGCCTTGAATGCCACGCCGATTTTCAACATTGGCGCGACCGTGATGACGATCGATGTGCTATCAATTTTTTTCTGGATCGCGGCGATGTTTACCTTCTGGCTCGCGGTCGAAAGGAGTCCAAGCTTTTCGTGGTACTGGCCGGTTACAGGTCTGCTGATCGGACTTGGATTTCTTTGCAAGTACACGAACGCGTTCGAACTAATTTCGGTGTTACTCGTGCTGGCGCTTGTGCCACGGCTACGTCGGGAATTCAAACGCTCCAGTGTGTATTTGCTGATCGGGATGTTCGCTCTTTGCACGATTCCGCCGATCGTCTGGAACGCGCAGCACGCCTGGATCACGCTGGCGCATTTGCGCTCGCGCGGGAATCTCGACCGAGGCTTTGGCTTTCATCCGACTGAGGTGCTCTCATTTCTCGGGGAACACTTCATCGTTTATTCGCCGTTGCTGTTTCTGGCGTTGGCCTGGGGCGTGATCGCAAGCTGGCGGCGCATCAATCAGCAGTTCAAAGTACTGTTCTTAATGTGGTTTGGTTTGCCGGTATTCGGCTTTTATTTGCTCCTATCGTTCAACAAGAGCGCCGCGCCGAACTGGGATGGTCTTGCCTTTTTTGGGTTCGGATTGGTCGCGACGTATTTCTGGTGGCAACGGCTTCAGGAGAACGCGCTTTTGAGGATATGCGCCAGCATCGCTGTCCTGGTGGGATTGATCATGAGCCTGGTCGCATTGAACACAGATTTGCTGCGGGTGGCCGGTTACCAATTGCCGCGAGGCGATCCCAGTGATCGGATGCGCGGATGGAAAAGCGCGACGGAGGCGCTGGAAAAAATGCGCAACGATCTTGAAGCGCGATTGGGCGAGAAACTCTTTCTCATCGCTGACGCTCGCGATCGCGCGTCGGAAATTTCGTTTTATCTGCACGACAAACGAATTGAAGGCCCGGGCCATCCACCCGTTTACATTCCCGAATCGCAAGACATGGTGAATCAGTTTTCGTTTTGGCCGCGCTACGATCAATTCGTGGAACTAAAACCCGGGACGCAACTGCCCGAGGGCGAGGTTTACACCGAAGAGAACGGCATCAATTTGTTCGTGGGACGGGATGCACTTTTTATCAGGGCTGGAGAAAGGGAACGTGTGCCTCGCAACATCCAGGCGGCATTTCAATCCACCGAACTGGTGGGGACAATTGAAGTGTCGCGTTATGGAAGGGTGATGCGGATATGGCAGGCATTCCTCTGTCGAAGTTATCGGACGCTGCCGTTATGAGAAGTTATCTTCACGAGTTCTCACCAGGAGTCATCCTGAGCGAAGCTCGGAATGACACGCCTTTGACACGACTTCACGTCATTTGAATAAGTCCCCATGAACGAGACTGCGAGTTCCCCCCAAGTTTCCATTATCGTGCCTGTGTTCAACGAGGAAGAAAATGTTCCGATCCTGCAAGCGGAGCTAAAATCAGCGCTTAGGGCCATCGATCACGAATTCATTTTTGTCGATGACGGATCAACCGATCACACCGTGGAGCGAATCGAACTCGCGCCGAATCTGCGAGTAATCCGTTTCGAAAAAAATGCCGGGCAAAGCGCCGCGATGTACGTTGGACTGCAAGCCGCGCGTGGGGCAATTCTCGTTCTAATTGACGGCGATTTGCAAAATGATCCGGCCGACATTCCGAAATTAGTCGATGAAATTTCGCGCGGCGCTGATCTGGTTTGCGGTTATCGCGCGCTGCGCAGGGACACGCGTGTGAAACGGCTCACTAGCCGAATCGCCAACGCGGTTCGTAGCCGTTATACAGGAGACGGCGTACGCGACACTGGTTGCACGCTGAAGGCGATGCGACGCGAATGCGTAACAGCGCTCTTTCCGTTCAAGGGAATGCATCGCTTCATTCCTGCACTGATCAAAGACGCAGGGTACCGGCTGGTGGAAATTCCGGTGAATCATCGCCCCCGACGGTTTGGTCAAACTAAATACGGTCTGGGCAATCGTGCCGTGCGTGCTACGACCGACATGTTCGGTGTGCGCTGGTTGCTCTCGCGGCGTTTGAATTACAAAGTGCGAGAGAAATGAGGCAATTGATATCGAGTGGCGGGTTAGAGCTTGTCGGCGAATGAACCGAGCTGTTGGGGCTTTGACCTTACTGTATCTGCTCGCGGTCTGGAATATTCCAACCTTGGCTAGTACGGATGCTCGCAGCGCTGTAGTGTACGCGCCTCAGCCCGACTACCCTATCGGAGCGCGTAGACGCGGTTGGGAAGGCACCGGCCTTTTCCGGTGCAACCTACGACCGGACGGCGCTGTGTCATCGGTGATTGTGCTAAAGAGCGCCGGGTATGCAATCCTCGATCGAGCCGCGATTGCCGCCTTCCAGAGATGGCGCTTCAAGCCGGGAACGGTTAGGGCTGTAGAAATACCGCTAAGGTTTTCAATGCAGCCTCGCATCCGTCATCGCATGGCTGGCGCGGTGATCGCAGACTAAGCCGGTCACCAAAACGCGCTTGTCAAGCTATGCGCTGCCGCTAAGCTTGGCCTCCCGCACCGAGCACCTGCATGTCCCTCGCCAATTTACTTTCTGCCGAGCAAATCATTCCCGAGATGAAAGCTACGGAGCGTTGGTCGGCTATTGTTGAGCTGATCGATCTGCTTGTTAGCCTCGGCAAAATTAAGCCTGCGGATCGCGATCCAATTCTCGCCGCGCTAAAGCAACGGGAGGAGACAATGAGTACGGGCATCGGATTCGGAATTGCCATCCCGCATTGTTCATCCGATCGGCTCGACGAAGTGGTGGCGGCGTTTGGAAGATCCACCAAAGGGATCGAGTTCGACGCGTTGGATAACGCGCCCGTAAAATTCGTTGTTCTTTTTATCGTGCCGAAGAATCAATTTCAGACGCATCTGCGCACGCTGGCTTCCATAGCAAAATTTCTGAATGACCGCTCCGTGCGCGAGAGTCTTGCAAGCGCAAAATCCGCTGACGAAATTTTAGCGGTCTTTCGCGAACGTTCCTAATTTTGTAGCCGTCGCTCTGTGAGCGACGCGGCCCGCGCGCCGCGCTTCCCACAGGGAAGCGGCTACAGGTCGCCCGATGCAAACGTTCCAGTCGTTACTAACCAAAAAGCTTTCCGCCGCTTTGGCGCGCGCCGGTTTGCCTGGAGCCGTCGAATTGACGCAGGCGACGGATCCCCGGTTTGGCGATTACCAGACCAATGTTGCTCTTGTACTTGGGAAACAGCTCGGCGAAAATCCGCGGGCGCTGGCAGAAACTATCATAGCGCAATTAGATGTTAGCGATGTGTCCGAACCGCCTGCTGTCGCTGGCGCTGGATTTATCAACTTCACATTGCGGCATGCCGCGGTGGAAAAACAGACGCTCGAGATATTGCGAGATGAACGTCTCGGCGTAGCCAAAACAGAATCACCACGTCGCATCGTCATTGATTTCGGATCGCCCAATGTAGCGAAGCCAATGCATGTCGGTCATATCCGGAGCACGGCGCTCGGGGACGCGCTCGCGCGCATCGCTAAATTTCTTGGGAATGAAGTGATTCGCGATAATCACGTCGGCGACTGGGGAACGCAGTTCGGGATGGTAATCTGGGGATGGAAAAATCTTTTGGATCGAGAGGCGCTGCAGCGCGATCCGCTCGTCGAGATTGTCCGTATTTATAAGGAAACAAACGAGCGAGCGAGCAAGGACCCGGACGTTCGTGAAGCGTGTCGCCAGGAACTGGTGAAATTGCAGGCCGGCGACAAGGAAGACACAGATATTTGGAACAAATGCGTGGCGTTTTCGATGCGGGATTTCGAGCTCGTTTATCGGCTGCTAGACGTGCATTACGATCTGCAATGCGGCGAAAGTTTTTACAACGATCGATTGCCGGGCGTGGTCGATCGTCTACTGAAAGCCGGGATAGCGGAGATCAGCGAAGGCGCCGTGGTCGTCTTCTTCCACGATGATCCCGAGCTGGCTGATAAGCCTTTGATCATTCGCAAACGGGACGGCGGATTCAATTACGCTACAACCGATGTCGCCACGGTCGATTATCGCGTTAAGGACTTGAACGCCGACGCGATCTGGTACGTCGTTGGCGCGCCGCAGACATTGCATTTCAAAGAGCTTTTCGCGGTCGCCCGACGGGAAGGTTACACGACCGATCTGCGCCACATCATATTTGGAAGTGTGCTGGGGGAAAATCGCAAGCTGATGAAGACGCGGTCGGGTGAGAATGTTCCTCTGCGCGAACTTCTCGAGGAAGCGTTCAGACGCGCCCGAAAAATCATCGACGAAAAAAATCCCGACTTGAGCGAGGAAGAAAAGAACGACATCGCGGAGAAGATCGGCATTGGCGCCGTGAAATACGCCGATCTCTCGCAGTATAGGACGACAGATTATGTTTTTTCGTGGGACAAGATGCTTTCTCTGCACGGGAACACTGCGCCGTATTTGCAGAATGCGTATGTCCGAATTCGCTCGATCTTTCGTAAATCAGGCGAGTCTGCAACGAGGAATGACGGCTTCCCAGCCGTCGCGTCACAAACCGACGGTTGCCCAAGCCGTCGCTCCTTGGAATTCACTGATCCTGCGGAGATTAATCTTGCCAAACGAGTTTGTCAGTTCGCGGAGATCGTTCCGCAAGTGTTGAACGGATTTCGCCCGAACATCCTTGCAAATTATCTGTTCGAATTGGCGAACAGCTTCCATGCCTTTTACGAAGCTTGCCCGGTGTTGAAATCAGAGGAACCATCCCGCAGTTCGCGTCTAGCGTTGTGCGATCTTACAGCGCGCGTATTGCAACGCGGCTTGGATCTGCTCGGGATCAAAGTCCCGGAGCGGATGTAAGAAAACGCTCAACGCCCAACATCGAACGCAGAATGTCGAAGGCCGATTCTGGATTTCGGCATTGGACGTTGGGCATTGGGCGTTGGACGTTTTCTTCCTGTTGTGAAAAAGGAGCATCCTCGCATCCCTACCTGCACGTACCGATTACAGTTTAATCGGTGGTTTACGTTTGCGCAGGCGCGGGAGATCGTCGCCTATCTGGACGCGCTGGGAGTGAGCGATGTGTACGCGTCGCCTTACTTTCAGGCCAGCCCCGAGAGCTTGCACGGGTACGACATCACTGATCATAACAAGCTGAACGCAGCGGTTGGTTCGCGGGCGGATTATGACGCCTGGGTCGCGCAACTGCAGGCGCACGGCATGGGCCAGGTGCTGGATTTTGTTCCGAACCACGTCGGTATCGCCAACGACTGCAACGCTTGGTGGATGGACGTGCTGGAAAACGGGCCCAGCTCACAATATGCCCCTTATTTTGATATCGAGTGGCAGCCGCTAAAGACTGATCTGCGCAATAAAGTTCTGCTACCAATTCTCGGTGATCAATACGGACGCGTGCTGGAGCGCGGCGAATTGCAGGTGCGCTTTGAGGAAGGAACATTTTACATGTTCTACGGCGACCGCAGACTGCCGATCGCGCCTGGCACTTATCGCCATATTCTCGAAGTCGCGTTAGAAAATCTAGCCGAATACAAAGACGATGATTTTTACGCGGAACTGCAAAGCGTTTTGACCGCACTTGAGTATTTGCCAAAACGCACTGAAACCGATCCGAAGCGCATCGCAGAGCGCGGGCGAGAGAAGGAAATCATCAAACGGCGGCTCGAGCGCCGATGTGCTCAAGCGCCGCAAGTACAACAGGCAATCGAAAAAGCTCTCGCACAGATCAACGGCAATCCGGGCGACCCACACAGTTTCGATAAGCTCGACGGATTGCTGAATGCGCAATCGTATCGTCTCGCCTTTTGGCGCGTCGCTGCGGAGGAAATCAATTACCGCCGCTTTTTTGACGTAAACGATTTGGCCGCGATCCGCGTTGAGTTGCCGAAAGTTTTCGATGCGATTCACTGCCTGGTTCTTGAATTGGTGAGCACAGGCGCGGTCACCGGACTTCGGATCGATCATCCCGACGGCTTGTATTTGCCGCGCGAATATTTCGTCAAACTTCAGCAGCGTTCCGCGAAAGCGCTCGGGATCGGGTTACCTCGCGACAGCCGGGCGATCTACCTGGTGGCGGAAAAAATTCTCACCGGCTCGGAAACGTTGCGCAAAGAATGGCCGGTGCATGGAACCACCGGTTACGATTTCGCCAACCAGCTGACGCAGCTGCTCGTCGAATCTTCGGCCGAAACGGCGATCACAAAAACATTCCATCGTTTTATCGGCCGCTCCGTTCCTTTTGGCCATTTGCTCTACGCGAAAAAACTTCTGGTGATGAAGTTTGCGTTGGCGAACGACGTCGATGTCTTGGGAAACTTGCTCGATCGTCTGTCCGAGCGAAACAGATGGTATCGCGATTTTACGCTCGAAGCGCTGTCGCGCACCGTGCGGGAAACAATTGCCTGCTTTCCAGTTTATCGAACCTATGTTGAGCCCGGGCAGCCGGTAAGCGACGAGGATCGGCAAATCGTCGAGCGCGCAATCGCCGCAGCCAAACGCCGCAACCCGGCAATGGAGGAATCGATCTTCAATTTCTTGCGCGACGTGCTGTTGCTTCGTTCCCCGCAAGATCTCGATGCCACCGGTCGCGCTGCCCACGCACAGTTCGTTTTGAAATTTCAGCAGACGACCAGTCCAGTTATGGCAAAGGGACTCGAGGACACGCTCTTTTACATCTACAACCGGTTGCCGGCGTTAAATGAAGTTGGCGGCGAGCCGCAACAATTTGGTCTTAGCGTTGAAGTCTTTCACCAGCGGAACCTTGATCGGCAGCGCGACTGGCCGCTGGCGTTGCTCGCCACGTCAACACACGACACAAAACGAAGCGAAGACGTCCGTGCGCGAATAGTTGCAATCTCCGAAATCCCAGAGCTGTGGCGGCGTTCGTTGCAGCGCTGGGGCACCGCAAATCACCGGTGGAAACGGACGGTGAATGATTTGGAAGCTCCGGATGCGAACGAAGAATATCTGCTTTACCAAACCCTTCTGGGCACCTGGCCAATGCAGTCGAATGGCGAGCCGCAGACTCTGCCGGACCCGGATTACATCGAACGGATCCAGGCTTACATGGCAAAGGCGCTCAAGGAAGCGAAGATCAACACCAGCTGGATCCAACCTAACGAGGAGTGGGACGCCGCGATGCACGATTTCGTCGCGAAAATTTTGGATTCATCACCTCGAAATAAATTCCTGCCAATTTTCCTTCCAGCGGCGAAAGAGATTATTCGTCTCGGCGCAATAAATTCACTGACGCAAAGCTTGCTGAAGGTGGCGTCGCCCGGTGTGCCGGACATTTATCAGGGGACTGAGATTTGGGATTACAGCCTTGTCGATCCTGATAACAGGCGTCCGGTCGATTACGAGCTGCGCCACGAAATGCTGAAATCGCTGGCAAACATGAGTCCGGGAGAACTCATGCAAACGTGGCCAGATGGCCGGATCAAATTGTTTCTGACAAAGCACATGCTGCAACTTCGTCGGAGACACGCCGATCTTTTCGAGCGTGGCCAATATCTACGGCTTCACACCAGTGGAACGTTCGCAGAATGCTGCGTCAGCTTCGTTCGGCGACTCGACGATAACTGGATTGCGGTGATCGCGCCGAGGGTTTCTTCGCGGGTCGGATTTCCACCGATCGGAGAGGTTTGGCAAGATACGGCGATTCAATTACCCGAGGCGCTTTCACTCAAAGACGCGCACGATCTTTTCACGTGCCAACCGACCCGGCACCAAAAGCGGCAGGTCGCCGTGCGTGACGTATTGTCGGTGCTGCCGTTCGCGGTGATTACCAATTTGCGTTAGGCGTCTGACACAGACGCCCTACAATTCGCTGTTGTTGTAGGCGTTTGTGTCAAACGCCTAACGTGACTCGCAACTGCGCAAAAAGCTCCATGATCCACTGCACAAAATTCCCGAGATTGGTCAGCAAATCCGCGCCGAAGCTTTCGAACGTAATTTTCCGGGACGCGAGAATCAGCATGACGCTAAGCAGCAGCAGATTCATCAGGTAGATCACGACGAGTGAAAAAAATGTGCCCTGATCCGTGAGGTCGGTCTGATTCTTGGGGATCATCCAGCACGTGAATGCGAAATGGAAGGCCCAGCTGGCCCCAATTAAGGCGTAAAGCAGCCGGCCATACGGCTGCATGTTCAGAAAAAGGCTGAGCGCCCCGTAAACAGCGATCGTCAAAATGCTGTAGATCGGGAAGAAGTACGGCGCCAAGGCGATCCAAAAGTTCGCCTTAGTGGTTACCACGTGGCCGCCGTCCGGACCGACGCGAAACTGGCTCACGCGACCACCCATCAACCATACCCAGAGCGCGTGGGTTAGTTCGTGTCCGAACACGTAAATTAAGATTGGGCGCGGCAGACCGAAGAAAGTTATTAACGACAGCACCGCGCCTAGCGAAAAGAACCAGAATTCTTCGCCCGCCCACAACCGTTGCGTCACAGTTGCGCGCGCGAACGCGGTAAAAAACGTCTGCGTCAAGACTCCGCACATCGGCAGCAGAAAAATCGCAAAGATAAATTTCACCCACTTTGTCGGAACAGTGAGCGGCTCTGATTCCGCGATAAAGCTTCTCGATGTTGTGCGCGCAACGCTGCGGACAACTTTCCCGCCACGCTTCGAATTGCGCGGTCCGCGATTATTTTTCGATCTGCGCTTCGTTGCAGCCAAAGTTGCCGCAGATTACGCACAACGCGGTCATTTTGGAAAAGCGAAATTTGCGATTTCCAGGAACCGCTGGCCTGTTCATCTCGGCAGCTTGCCGAGATGCTTCGCGCAATCCGCAAACATTTTGTTTACATGTTTCCGGCAGGCTGCCGGAAACGACAGGCGAGCCGCCTGTGCCTCCCGGAAATGGGCGTGCTACGCGCGGCCCATGTACCCGCCTGTGCGGGTGTCGATTTTGATCGTTTCGCCTTCCTTGATGAAAAGCGGCACATTAATAGTCTTACCGGTTTCCAGCTTTGCAGGCTTGGTGACGTTACTCGCGGTATCGCCACGCAGACCTTCCGCGGATTCAATCACCTTTAGACTTACGGACGCAGGCAGTTCAATCTCAACGGCCTTACCTTCCGCATAAAGGACCTGCACGGAAAGGTTCTCCACGAGATATTCATGCGTGTCGCCGATCAGATTTTCGGCGAGCGTGATCGTGTCGTACGTTTCGGGATCCATGAAATGATAGCCGTTGCGATCCTTGTAAGAAAATTCGAGCTGTTTTCGCTCGATATCGACCAGCTCGACCTTGTCGGTGGAACCAAAGCGGACATCGGCGCTCTTGCCAGTGTTGATGTAACGGATGATGGCCTGCACGAAGGCTCGCAAATTTCCCGGCGTGCGGTGATGGACTTCAAGCACAATTGCCGGATTGCCATTGTATTTGATGGCCATTCCTTTGCGTAGATCGTTAGCAGCGGGCATGATTAAGACGTGATCGATTACAACAGTTACATGGATAAAACGTTGAAGCGACAAGCGCTTCAGCGGCGAGAGCGCGGAGTTTACACGCGGTTGGTGAGATCGCAACTGTTAGCCATTACGTCATCCTGAGCCCCGAAGCTTTCGGGGTCGAAGGATCCGGCGGCGGCACCTTGAAGCTAACGCAACGGGGATTCCTCGACTTCGCTCGGAACGATAGCGATTTACAGCAGTTTCAACCGTGTCAAATCCTGCGAATCGACAATACCTACAGGCACATTGTCGTCATCGATCACGACCAGATCGTCGATGCGATGACGCTCCAGCAAGTTCAGAACTTCTACGGCGAGTTTTTCTTTGTGCACGGTGACTGGATTCAGCGTCATCAGGTCTGCCACCAATCGTTCCCCAATGCGCGAATCAGATTGAAAATGCCGCACGAAATCTCCGTGGGTGAAAATGCCAAGCAGTTGGTTGTCCTCGCCGGTCACAACCGCGGCGCCAGCGCGCACGCTCGTCATCGCCCTGAGCACCTCGCGTATCGGTGTGTCGATCGCCACAATTGCCATCGCATCACGCGGTCGCATGACTTGATGAACGCGCATCAACATGCTGCGGCCGATCATGCCGCCGGGGTGAAATTTGGCGAAGTCTTCCTTGTTAAACCCGCGTGCCTCCAACAGCACCATCGCCAGCGCGTCGCCCAGCGCCAGCATCACCGTCGTGCTCGACGTCGGCGCAAGGTTCAGCGGACAAGCTTCCTGTTCGATATTTACGTCGAGACAAACATGCGCGTTTCGCGCCAATGTCGATTTAGGATCGCCACAAATAGCGATGATTCTGACTTGGAACCGCGTGATTGCCGGCAAAATCCGGAGCATTTCTTCCGTCTCGCCACTCGCGCTCAACGCAAGCACCACGTCGCCGTCGGCAATCATGCCCAGATCGCCATGAAGTGCGTTAGATGAATCCAGCACCACCGCGGGCGAGCCGGTGCTGGTGAGAGTAGATGCGATCTTTGCGCCGATGTGCCCGGATTTACCGACGCCCACGACCACGACTTTCCCTCGGGAATCGACTGTTTCCTTGATCACTTCAACGGCGCGCGAGAAATTTTCATCCAGCCGCTTCCGGAGCCGCTGGAGCTCAAAAATTTCTAAATCCAGGACACGTGCGGCCTTTTCAAGAGAATCCATCGAAAGATATATTGTGTGCAGGCGTTATTATGGGCAACATCTCATACGCGTCGAACGAAAGGGAAACATGAAGACATTAATGATCGCAATCCTGACAGCGCTGGTTATGACGGTTTCGGCACAAGAATTCAGAGCACCGCTCGGTCCGCAAAAACCGGTCCGCGCGATGGAGACGCCGCCGCCGATTTCCGAACGACCAAAATTTGAGGGAGCACTTCCGAAAGCCTTTGGTCAAGGTCGCAACCCGCTTCAAATGCTCAATCCCTGGGCGCCGGCCCGCTACGGGATTTGGGTGGAGAACACGTCATTCGATCCGAACCATCCCGGAAAATGGAACGGCATTAAGCTCTTCGAAATCGTCTTTTGATTTTCTAAGAGCCATTCGCCCCGGCGAACTGCAAGCATTCTACGGTTCAAAAGCCAATTGTGCCTGCGATGTTGGCAAAGAACTTTGCTAGTTGGGTGCGCACCGCCTCAAATGAGAGCTGCTCTCGTGCGCGTTCCTGTGATTCGGCAACAACTGCCTCGCGTAACTCAGGGTTCTTCAATAAATCCGATGCCATTGAGGCGACCTCATTAATCGTTCGCCCTTCGCCGCACGTTCTGGAAAACGTGATTCGTTCGATTGCGCCATCGCCTCCGACGCACGGGATTCGGCAGAGGAGAGCATCTCCTGCGACCTGACCGGGCACATGGCTGTGGTCGAGTTGCAACACGATTTTATGCCGCGCTACATCGCGCAGATAATCCGGGTAAGTCTTCCATTTCTCGATTAGTCGGAGTTTTCCTTCGGGAAAATTGAGTTCACCTAACAATCGCCGCCCTGTGTAGCCGTCGAGGTTAACGACTGTGACCGATTCTCCTGTCGCTTCACACAACTGTCGTGCGACCAACAACACGGCGAAATGATTGCGCGATGGCACGTCCCATTCGCGTGTGCCGACGAAAATGCCGGACTGCTCATCGCGTGGCATGGAAAAATTCCATCGTTGATCTTCGATCGGATAGGGGGTTGGTATGAACGCCACTGTCGCGCGGCCGGGCTGCGAGTGAACGCGCTGATAAATTTCCGCAGCCTCGGGCGTCGTGGCGATGCAAGCATCGGCTTGCGTCATAATTTTTATAAAGCGCGCTAATTTTCCTGGGTCTCGCAACTGTTGTGCGATCTGGTGCAGCCCGGTTTCCTTCAGGGAGACTGCGACGGTGCGACCGTCGTTTTTTAAATCAATTAATGCGCGTTCTGACGCGCGAAAATCGCTGCGCAAAAGCAGGAGCACAGGTGTGTTTTCACGCGCGGCGCGCCGCGTATCACGATGGAACGCGCCAAATGTGCATGCGGCGAAAGCATGAAAATTGATCGGTGAATGCGCACCTTCGCCAGGTGTTGGCAAACATTGAAATTGCTGTTCGGGATCGCGTCCTCCGGGGTTAAGAACGGTTAGTCGAAAGTTCTCCGTGTTTTTTGACGTCATTTTAGAGCCGAATTACGCGGATTAACGCGAATAGTGGCACATGCGTCCCGCTTGTGACCTTAAACGCGCAAGCCAGAGGCATGCGCTACCCTACTCATGGAGGTCGCCCGGCGGTTGCGCTGCGGATCGCAGTAGCGTGCGTTGCGTATCTTCTTGATCAAGCGGTTTCACGGGTATCGCACGCCGAATCTCGGATGGTTGCCGCTCCTGCGGCTGAACCGGGATCGCTTTTGGAATTGTTTGTACTGGCACGGCCTTTCGAATTTCTGGAGCGGATTGTGTCGTTAGGCTCGCGTTGTTACTTGCGGCTTTTATCTCATTCGCGCCGGTTACGGGGCTGGTCTTCTGAGCCTCAGCGGTTTCAGGAGTCGTCTGCGGCGGTGCTTCCGGTATCGCTGTTGCCTTAATTGAATCATACGGATCCTGGTTAGCGATGAGCGTGGGACTTTTTATGGCGACCGGCATGACTTGACTCACGTTCACAGCCAGCTCAGCTCGCGGTAAATCGCTTGAACCAACTTCCCGGGCGAGGCGGGCCCGCGGTTCACCGTGAATGTTGCAGAGTTCGGTAGGCGCTTGCGCCTGAGTCGCGATCTCCATGTAAGTCGTGCGTCGTTGGACCGTATCGCCGTTGGCGGATTTCACTGCGTCATAACATTTGTCCGTAGCCAGTTGTCCCGACCGCGAACAAATCTCAATCTGCTTAAGACTGGATGGCCGTTTAATTTCGCGTGGCGGATAACTTTGGGCAGCGGCATTCATGATGTCGGCCCAGATCGGTAGCGCCAGCTCGCGTCCGAACGCGCCACGATAAATTTTCTGTGGCTTATCGAAGCCAGCCCAAACGGCGCAGGTGAAAGTGGAATCGTATCCGGCAAAAAGCGCATCAGTAAAATCGTAGGCAGTCCCGGTTTTTCCGGCAGCCGGAAATTTCTTTAGCCCAAACTGTGTGTAAGCGGCTTTTCCTGTTCCCGATTGAAGCGCATCTACGAGGCAAGAATGCACTTCGTACGCCGTCTCAGGTTTGGTAACGATTTTCCGAATGCTTTGCTGCTTCCCATTCCACACCACTGTTCCGTCTTTTTCCTCGATGCGCTCCAGGATATGCGGCGTGCTTGGTCGCCAGCCGCCATTCGGAAAAATCGTATATCCCATCGCGAGTTCGGCCAAAGTGATTTCGCTGCTGCCGAGAAATGTAGCTGGATAGGCGCGGAGCTGAGAACGAATACCCGCCGAGGAACAAAGCTGCAATACCGCCTCGATTCCAGCATCCATTCCGATGCGGACTGTTGCGCCATTCTTCGATTTCACGAGAGCCTGCCTGGCGGTCATTCGACCTTCGTACTGGTTGTCGGCATCCTCAGGTCCCCATTCTCCGAGAATTCCCGTTGTGCCCCCGATCATCACCGCGCGATTATCCAGTGGTGAATCTTCAACTACTGACCCCGGATACATTCCTCGTTCGAAAGCCGTCGCGTAAACAAATGGCAACATTGCCGTGCCCGCAGGCCGGCGGGCCTGCAACGCGCGATTAAACTGGTTGTGCTCGAAATCGCGTCCGCCCACCAGCACCAGAATGTCGCCGCTCGCGTTATCCAAGCCGATGACCGCACCTTGCAAGTATTCGGGCGCAGGTTGCTCAGCCATTTTACCGCTCGACTTCGCCTTGCGAAATGACACTGCGTAATCGGCATAGGTCTGATGCTTGTAATCGGGATGTTTCTCGACCTGCTCCAAGTGTGCCTTTAGAGAATCCTCCGCCACGCGTTGAAGATCGACATCGATCGTGGTGTGAATGCGATAGCCTTCGTTGATTGCGCGATCCCATCCCACGGCTGCGATCACTTGCTGGCGGATGTAATCGACGGCGTAAGTCTGGCCCTGAGCGTTTTGCCGGCTGCCAACCGCGATCTTTTCGGCGCGCGCCGCGACGCATTGTTCATGGGTGATGAATCCGTTGTCGCGCATTCGATCAAGGGCGAAGTCACGTGTTTCGCGCGAGTTGGTCCGGTCCGACCACGGGGAAAGTCTGTTTGGGCTTTTGATGAGACCCGCGAGTGTGGCGCACTCCGCTAGCGTCATGTCGCGCGCCGATTTGCCAAAGTACCCGCGCGCGGCCGCTTCGGCTCCGTACATGCCGCCACCGAAATAAATCCGGTTCAGGTACAGCTCGAGAATTTTCTGTTTGCTGAAATTTTCTTCGATGCGTTTGGCTAGAAAAATCTCCAGAAGCTTCCGGCGGTATGTCCTTTCCTTGAGCGAGAAACTGTTGCGCGCCAGCTGTTGTGTAATGGTGCTGGCGCCCTGGCGGACATGGCCGGCCGTCAGATTTTTGAGTGCTGCACGAATGATGCCGAGCAAATCGTAGCCGTGATGCTCATAAAACTTTGCGTCCTCGACTGCGATCACCGCGTTGATCAGATCCGGAGCCAACTTCTCGTAAGGCACCGTCTCGCGGTTCTCGACGTAGATTTGACCAAAGATCTTCCCGTTACGGTCGAGAATCACACTGGCCGATTCCATTTGCTCGAGGTGGCTCAAGTCGAAAGAGTTTGCCTGCGCTTGGAGATCGACGACGACGCTGGAAAAGAAAACTGTCATAAACAGCGCCATCACTGCCATGATCGCGACGGGGATATAAAACCATGGCCTGAAATACCACGGCCGCCGAAAGCGATAGCCCGGCGGCGGTTTGAGGTATGTTTTGGTCGGTTTCAAGCAGGCAAACGACTCGGTAGCGAAGGTAGGCGCCAAAGGCCCACCGCTCAACGTTCAGTTTCCAAGCGAGAGCGCAAGTTGAATATTGCACATTGAGGAATTGGACGTTGATCGTTACGCGTTCGACGTTCTCAAATTGAACGCGCCGCTGGTTGAATCGATCCGTGAAACGATCCGCGCACAAGGTCCGCAATCGTTCGCCTGGTTCATGCAGCAGGCCCTCTATCACCCCGAGCACGGTTACTATTCGTCAGGCTGCTGCGCGATAGGCCGCAAAGGAGATTATTTCACAAACGTGAGCGTCGGCCCGCTTTTTGGGCAACTACTGGCCTCGCAGTTCTGCGAAATGTGGGAGCGCCTCGGTAAGCTGAACGATTTCGTCGTTGTCGAGCAGGGGGCGCACGACGGGCAGTTCGCGTTGGATGTTCTCGAGTTCGTGCAAAACCGTCTGCCGGAATTCTTTGACGCATTGCGTTACCGGATAATCGAGCCGTTTCCAATTTTGCGAGAGCACCAACGCCGGAGGCTCGAGGCGTTTGGCGATAAGATTAACTGGCCAGACTCGCCGGAACCATTCACCGGAGTCCATTTTTCCAACGAACTGCTGGACGCGATGCCGGTGCGCTTGATCAATAATGGAACGGAAAAATTGGTAGATCTCGACGGCGACAAGTTCGTATTCGTCGAGCGGCAGGTTGATAAAACGATTTTTAATCAATCTGCGCTCGATTGCATCGACGAGATTGCGGCAAACTTGCAGCTTGGTTATGTGATTGCTTTCGACTACGGGGCATTCGACGAGGACTTTGAGAGAAGTGTTCGAGTCCGCGCCCAACATCGAAATCTCCACTCGCCATTCGAGTCAATCGGAGAAGCGGACATCACGATGTCTGTAGATTGGAGAAGCATTGTCGAGCGTGCGCAGGCAAAGGGGTTGGACGTCGTTGGGTTTACCGATCAACATCATTTTCTCACGGGAATCATTTCCCAGTTTGGTAGGGGCGGTTCACCTGAACCGTCCGCGGGCGATTGGGGTCAATCGCCCTTACCCGATTCGCTCAAGGGCAAACGTGAATTGCAAACGCTGCTTCATCCGGAAATGCTGGGTCGTGCTTTTCAGGTGCTCGCACTTGCAAAGAACGTTGATTCCGGAATGAATCCGCTGGCGGGTTTTAAATTCGCGGCGGAATCGCGCTCTTCGCTAAAGCTCACGGATTCAGCTGAGTAAGAGAATGCGACAGCATCGTGCTCGCAAGCATTGCAGACGTCCCGGTCTGGCTGCATGCGCGATTCTCTTTTGCGAAGAAGGAACGTAGGTTGTTATGGCCCAGCTTTTTCCGAAAAGCGCGAACGTCCATGCCCGGGTTCTTATTGTCAGCATTGTGGTGCTGGCATGTGGAGCCGGTTGGGCGACGTCGGTCGTTTACTGGTCGCCCTACACGACCGAGGTCGATGTCCCGCTGCAACAGCCGATCCCATTTAGCCACAAGCATCATGTTACCGACGACGGGATTGATTGTCGCTACTGCCACACATCCGTGGAGAAGTCGTCGTTTGCCGGGATTCCATCGACTGAAACATGCATGACCTGCCATTCGCAGATTTGGTCCGACGCGCCAATGCTGGCATCGGTTCGCGAAAGTCTCGCCACTGGGAAACCTCTGAAATGGACACGGGTGAATGATTTGCCCGACTATGTCTATTTCAACCACAGCGTTCACGTAGCAAAAGGAATTGGCTGCTCGGAATGCCATGGGCGGGTCGATCAAATGCCGCTAACGCGCAAGGCGCAGACTTTGTACATGAGGTGGTGCCTCAATTGTCATGAGGCGCCACAAAAGTACATCCGTCCGCGCGACAAAGTTTTCGACGCGGCGTGGCAACCGCCAACAAACCAGCTAGAGCAAGGACAGGAGCTGATTCGGCAATACCACGTTGATACGAGTGGTCGCCTAACGAATTGCAGCGCGTGCCACCGATGAATTATCCCCTAGCCAACGGTAGGGCGCGACCGCCGGGCGCGCCGGACGGCTCGGCGAGCCGTCCCTACCCACGGGATACCGACGAATTCGTCTCCGGTTCGAGCGAATGGTCGGATGACTTAAGTCGCCGCGAATTCCTGCGCCTCGCCGGCGCAACTCTGGCGCTTGCAGGACTCAATTCCTGCACGAAACAGCCGCTGGAAGAAATTGTTCCCTACGTCAAGCAGCCGGAGATCGTGATTCCCGGGAAGCCGTTGCGATTTGCAACTGCAACGCAACTCGGCGGTTTCGCGCAGGGATTGCTTGTGACCGCTTACGAAGGTCGCCCGACGAAAATCGAAGGCAACCCGACGCATCCGGCCAGTCTCGGCGCGACTACAGTTTGGGCCCAGGCCGATGTTCTTGATCTATACGATCCGGATCGCGCGCAAACCGTCACCACCGGTGGCGCGATTAAGACAGTCGGCGATTTTTGGGACGCGCTCAACGCAGCGATCGAGCCGTTGAAACAAAACGGTGGCGCTGCATTTCGTATTCTCAGCGAACCAATCAGCTCACCCACATTGCTGGCGCAATTAGATCGCGTGTTACAAAGTTTTCCCGCAGCGCGTTGGTCTATTTGGGATCCGCTGAATCGCGACACGATCGCCGGCGCGGAGGTGATCTGCGATTTTTCGAAGGCAAAAGTTATCGTCGCATTCGATTCTGATTTTCTCTACGCGCATCCGTACGCGCTGCGTTACGCGCGCGATTTCGCAAACCGCCGGCGCGTAATTGAATCGCATGGTGCCAGGATGAATCGGTTTTATGCCGCCGAACCGACTCCGACCATTACCGGATCCAATGCCGATCATCGCATTGCTGTGGCCGCCCGCGATGTTCTGCCATTGGCGCAAAGAATCGCTGCCGACCTCGGCGTTGGCGTCGCGGATTCGCGGAATGTTGAAAACGCAGATTGGATCGCTTCGGTCGTACGCGATCTCAATTCCAGTCGTGGCGAAAGCGTTGTAATCGCGGGCGAAACGCAGCCGCCCGAACTTCACTCACTGGTGGCGCAAATGAACGCCGTTCTCGGAAACACAGGTCCGACGGTCTCGCCCGCGCCTGCTTTATCGCTGCCTGGCAAACAAATCGCGTTCGGCGACCTCGTCGAAGAAATGCGTCGCGGTGCAGTTGAGTTGCTCGTCGTCCTGGGCGGCAACCCGCTCTATGACGCGCCGGCGGATTTCAATTTCGCTGAGGCATTCGACAAAGTGAAATTGCGCGTACACCACAGCGTCTATTTCAACGAAACTTCGCGGCATTCGCATTGGCACGTGCCGGCGACGCATTTTTTGGAATCATGGAGCGATACACGCGCTTATGACGGCTCGATTTCAATCGTGCAACCACTGATCGAGCCGATGTACGTCGGAGTTTCCGCACACGAAATTCTTGAAACAGTTACTCAACGCTCGCCGCGATCTCCCTACGAAATTCTCCGCGATCATTGGAGCGGCCCTCAGCCGGCGCCGGACTTCGAGGCAAAATGGCGCCGAGCACTGAGTGATGGCGTTGTTACTGAATTGCAGCCATCCTCGTTAGGCAACACAGGGGATTCCATCGCGTCTGCTCGTTCCGCCGCTCCACTTGGAAAAGGAGATACGAATAAGGCGGGAAGTTCCCAATTAGAGATTCTCTTTCGTCCCGACGTCAGCATACGTGACGGCCGTTATGCGAACAACGGGTGGCTTCAGGAATTACCGCGGCGGTTTTCCTCGCTGACATGGGACAATGCCGCGCTGATCAGTCCAAACTTGGCGAAGACCGCAGGTTTAAACAACGGCGATGTCGTGGAGTTGACATTTCACGATCGGAGACTGCGCACACCCGTATGGATCCAACCTGGCCAGGCGAAGAATTCCGTCACGCTTCCGCTCGGGTACGGACGGGAAATAGTTGGCAACGTCGGACGCAATGTTGGCTTTAACGCTTACGCGTTGCGCACTTCGGATGCGTTATGGTTTGCCGATGGCCTAACGATTCAGAAAACCGGCGACCGACACTGGCTGGTTAGCACGCAGCATCATCACGACGTTACAGGGCGCGGTATTTTACATGACGGCACCCTTGCTGAATTTCTCACTGATCCGCATTACGCCCAAAAGCCGGAGGGGCTTCCTTCTTTGGATGACACACTGTACGACCCATCGGAATATCCGTACAAAGGATATAAATGGGGCATGGTGGTCGATCTTAACGTCTGCATCGGCTGCCACGCCTGCACCATTGCCTGCCAGGCGGAGAACAATATTCCGGTCGTCGGCAAGCAGCAGGTCGGAGTTCACCGTGAGATGCACTGGATTCGCGTCAGCACGTTCTACTCCGGCGCAGAGGAAAATCCCAGGATCACGCATCAACCCGTGCCGTGCATGCACTGCGAGAATGCGCCCTGCGAGTTGGTCTGCCCTGTGGCTGCGACAGCGCACGACAATGAGGGATTGAATTTGCAGATTTATAACCGTTGCGTCGGCACGCGTTATTGCTCGAACAACTGCCCGTACAAAGTTCGCCGCTTTAATTTTCTCGAATACAACGGCCGAATCAGCCCGAGCGAAAAACTCGTAAAGAATCCGGACGTGACGGTGCGCTCGCGCGGCGTGATGGAGAAATGCACGTATTGCATCCAGCGCATTAACGCGGCTCGCATCACCGCCGAACTCGAGCAACGCAAAATCCGCGACGGCGAGATCGTGCCTGCATGCGCGCAGGTTTGCCCAGTGGAGGCGATTACTTTTGGGGACATGAACGATCCACGCAGCCGCGTGATGCGATTGAAACGCTCGCCACTGAATTACTGGATGCTGGGTGAGCTGAACACGCAGCCGCGCACCAGCTATCTCGCAAAGCTGCGCAATCTGAATTCCGAAGCGAAATCGTAATGAATGACCCGGAAGTTAAATCGACCACTCTGATTTCGCCGGTGTCTCCGCTGGGTTATCCGACGAATCTGCTGGCGCCCGGGCAGACATACGAAACGGTCAATAGAACAATCGGCGACATTCCACTGAAGCGTGCGCCGGGATCTTGGTGGGTGGGCTTCATCATCGCGTCATTGTTGCTGTTGATGTTTTTGGCCGCCGTCACATGGCTGTTACTCAAAGGCGTCGGAATTTGGGGCGTTAATATTCCGGTCGCGTGGGGATTCGCGATCGTGAATTTCGTCTGGTGGGTGGGTATCGCTCACGCGGGAACATTTATCTCCGCGATCCTGCTTTTGCTTTTCCAACCATGGCGCACAGCGATCAACCGCTTCACGGAAGCGATGACGCTGTTCGCCGTTTGCTTGCGCGGGTTTGATGCCGTTGCTGCATCTGGGGCGGCCGTGGGTTTTCTATTGGTTAGTGCCATATCCGGACACGATGCGGCTTTGGCCGCAATTCCGGAGTCCGCTGGTGTGGGACGTTTTTGCAGTTGGAACGTATTTCACGATCTCATTGTTGTTTTGGTATCTTGGGCTGGTACCTGATCTTGCCACTGTCCGGGATCGCGCAAAAAAGCTCTGGCAAAAAAAACTGTACGGCTTCTTCGCGTTAGGTTGGCGCAATTCGGCTGCGCACTGGCAACGTCATCAGATTGCATATTTGCTGTTGGCAGGACTGGCGACGCCGCTCGTGCTTTCAGTGCATAGCGTCGTCAGTTTCGATTTTGCCGTCGCCATCGTTCCCGGATGGCATTCCACGATTTTCCCGCCCTATTTCGTAGCAGGGGCGATCTATTCCGGGTTCGCGATGGCGCTCAACATCATTATTCCGGTTCGCAAGGTCTATCACCTGGAGCATCTGATCACCGAGCGATACCTGAACAACATGGCCAATATCATGTTGGCTACGGGAATGATCGTCGCCTACGGCTATTTCATCGAGGCATTCATGGCGTGGTATAGCGGCGACATTTTTGAGATCTACATGATGATCAATCGCGCGTTCGGTCCTTACGGCTGGGTGTTCTGGCTGCTGATGCTATGCAACGTGCTCGTGCCGCAGGCGCTCTGGTCGGCGCGCATCCGGCGCAATGCCTGTCACGCTATTCGTCGTCGCGCTCTTCATCAACGTCGGCATGTGGATCGAACGCTTCGTGATCGTGATCACCAGTTTAAATCGCGATTATTCGCCGTCGACGTGGGCGATGTTTTATCCCACGCAATGGGATTGGATGACGCTTTTCGGCAGCGTCGGTCTGTTTCTCACGCTGCTATTCCTCTTCATCCGGTTTGTGCCGATGATTTCCATTTCGGAAACGCGCGAGTTAGTGGCCGAACCGGAGAAAGCCAACGACGCCATGAACAAAACCTACGGATTGTTGGCGGAATTTTCGACGCACGAAGAACTGATGCACGCTGCGGAGAAAGCTTACGCAGCGGGATTTCGGAAGATGGACGGCTACGCGCCTTTCCTGTGGAAGGATTGGCTGAAGCGCTCGGAAAAAAAAACCGGCTTCCGCTGCTGGTCTTGATCGGCGGAATTATCGGCGGCACCGGCGGCTATTTCATGGAGTGGTACGCAAACGCGATCAGTTATCCGATCAACATTGGCGGTCGCCCGCTTCATAGTTGGCCCGCGTTTATTCCGATCACATTTGAATTAACCGTGCTCTGGCGCGGCGCTGACTGCCTTCTTTGGCTCGCTTGGTCCTGAATGGTCTGCCGCAGTCCTTACCATCCGGTTTTCAACATTCCCGAATTCGATCGCGCATCGCAGGACCGGTTCTTTCTATGCATCGAAGCGAAAGACCCAAAATTTCACGACCAAACAGACGCGGGCTTTTTTGACAGGCCTCGGGCCGCTTTCCATCAAGGAGGTGCCCGAGTGAATGAAGACGAAGCTGGTAGGGCGCGACCGCCGGGCGCGCCCAGACCGTCCGCAGCGCAAAAAGCTACCGCATGAACGACCGCGTTGGCTACGTCCCGAAGACGAAATCTACTTCATCACAGTTTGCTGCCAACCGCGCGGCAAGAATCAGCTCTGCAATCCGAGAATTGCTCGCGTCATTTTTGATTCGATCGAATTTCGTAATCAAAACGGCATTTGCTGCGCGCATCTCGTTTGCCTGATGCCAGATCATTTACACGCGCTTGACTCGTTTCCATACGATCGCCCGATGAAGCGGCTAATGACTGATTGGAAACGATTCCTGGCTACGAAACTGAAGATCGAATGGCAACGGGATTTCTTCGATCACCGTTTGCGGAAAGACGAAAGTTACAGGGAGAAGGCGAACTACATTCGTGCAAATCCAGTTCGCGCGGGTTTCGCCGAGGCGCCAGAAGAGTGGCCTTATTTTTGGCAGGCTGATCCGCAAGAACAGAATGCGAGTCGTGAGCGCCGAGCACCATCCGCCGGCGCGCCCGGCGGTCGCGCCCTACCATTGCTGCTTGCAATCGCACTGCTGTTCGCTGCGTGCCGGCCTGATATGGCGAACCAGCCAAAAGCGAAGCCGCTTTCGGAAAGCGACTTTTTCTCAAATAAGGCGAATGCACGGCCGATTCCGCCGCACACAATCGAGCGCGGCGGTGCCCATGAGAACACAGCGTTTTACACTGGCCTAACGAATGGAACTTACATTACGCAGCTGCCGGTAAAATTGACGCCGGAGCTGCTGGCCCGGGGCCGGGAACGCTTCGATGCAATGTGTGCGGAATGTCACGACCGCACCGGAAGCGGGAGCGGCATGGTGGTGCAACGCGGGTTCCCGCAACCGCCATCCTACCATGTTCCGACGTCTGCGCAATGCGCCGATCGGACATTTCTTCGATGTAATCACAGACGGCTACGGCGTCATGTACTCTTACGCAACACGCGTCGAGCCGCAGGACCGTTGGGCCATCGCCGCTGTACATCCGCGCTCTGCAACTCAGTCATAACATAAAGGCTTCGGAGCTCACTCCAACTGAGCAGCAGAAACTGGAGAGCGAGCAATGATCTCCATCATCAATGGAGTCGCTGACCGCGCAAGATCGATATCCGCAACCGTTGGTGATCCTCGGATTGGCCGGATGCATCGCGGGCTGGATTTTTGCACCCAGCGACTTTTTCGTCGCCTATCTGTTCGCTCACTTCTTTTTCCTCGGACTGTCGCTCGGTGCGCTTGGATTGCTGATGATTCATCATCTGACGGGTGGCTACTGGGGCTACAGCCTCCGGCGATTTCTTGAATCGGCGGTAGGTAATTTGCCATTGCTGGCGGTTTTGTTTGTGCCGGTGTTTTTTGGGCTGCCGTACCTTTATCCTTGGAAAAATCCTTCCGTCGTTGTGGCGGACGAAATTCTGCGCAGCAGGCTCAATTACCTAAACACGCCAGGCTACATCATCCGCACCGTGGTCGTTTTTGCCATCTGGATCTTGATGGCTCGATTGCTGTTGAAATGGTCGGCCGCGCAGGACGTCACCGTCTCAGTTGAGCCCACCCGCAAGTTACGAACGCTTAGTGGTCCCGGATTGGTCATATACCCGGTGACGATGACTTTCGCCGCCGTCGATTGGCTAATGTCCCTCGAGAAGGATTGGTATTCGACAATGTTCGCCGTCATGATGTGCATCGGGCAGATTTCGGCCGCGCTGGCATTTGTGATTTTGCTTCTTTCAAGCGCCACGCGTTCCCCTCAACTGCGACCGATTATCTCGACAGAGGACACTCTTCACAAAGTCGGGAACCTGCTTCTGGCTTTCACGATGATGTGGGCGTATCTCGAATTCGGCCAATTGCTCATCACGTGGTCGGGAAATTTGCCGCACGAAATTTCGTGGTATCTCCATCGCGTCGCGGGCGGCTGGCGATGGGTTTGCGTCTTCCTGTTTCTTTCAACTTCTTCATCCCATTTTTTTTGCTGCTGATGCGGCCCGTCAAAATGCGGGCGCAGACGCTGGCGATCGTCGCAGGATGCATCCTGGCCGCACATATCGCGGATGTATGGTGGACGATCGCGCCCAGCCTGCACCCGAACATTTTTATTTCACGTGGTGGGCGATTGCCACCTTCATTGGCATCGGCGGAATTTGGTCGGCCGCATTTTTGTGGAACCTGCAGAGAAGGCGGCTCGTACCATTGAATGATCCCCGATTCGCAGTCGCAGTGCCGGCATGAGCGCAACGACGGACAATCACGATCACGAACGAAAGGACGTGGATGTCCTCGCCTTATTTATCGTCGCGTTTCTTCTGCTGTTGTCGTGCGTCGCGATTTTCATCGTCGTTGCATTGATGATGCATTACTTCAAAGTGCACGAGCCGGCAGTGACCGCCGGCGAGGCAAACATTCCTGTCACGCGCGCGCGCGACTTTCCGCAACCCAGACTCCTGATAAAACCAGGAGCCAGCCTTGCCGAATTGCGCGCGGCGGAGCACGCCGATCTCAATTCCTACGGCTGGGTCGATCGCACCTCGGGAATTGCGCGAATACCGATTGATCGTGCGATGCAATTGGTGCTTGAACGCGGCCTGCCCGATGTCGGTGCGGGTCAAACGCCGCTGAGCTTGATGCAGGCGCGCCCCTCGGAAACGGCCAGCCCGCCGCGCCTCCAAATGCCGAAATGAAAACATCTTTGTCATGTCGAGCGAAGTCGAGACATCCCGATGCATTCTCGTGGGTAACGCTGCGGGATTCCTCGACTTCGCTCGGAATGATGGTGGTTTTGATTTTTGCTTTCGCAGCTTCTGTCTTCGCCCTTACTCCCGGCGAACTCAGCCGTGTAACCCTGGAACAGCATCCCGGGCGTGCAACTATCGCGCGATTTGGTTTTCCGCGACGAAAATGCTCAGCAGTTTCGTTTCGGGAATTCGACTGCAAAACAACCGACTGTTGTTGTTCCCGGGATACTATCGCTGCCCGATGCTTTGCCCGATTGATCAACGACGGTTTGATCCAGGCGCTGCAAGAATTTGCGGATGAGCGTCGGACGTGATTTCCAAGTTGTCGATTTAAGTATCGATGCAGGAGATACACCGGCAGACGCGCTGCGAAAAAAATCCGAATACTTGCGGCGCTACGGCAGGCCGGGTGCCGCCGAAGGCTGGCATTGCATTGTCGGGGATCAACAATCGAGTTGCGCAATTAGCCGATGAAATCGGATATCGTTACGCCTACGACCCCGAAACGAAACAATATGCGCATCCAAGCGGAGTGATCGTGCTCACGCCAGAAGGCAAAATCTCGCGTTACATTTTTGGCGCTACATTCGAGCTCGCGAGTTGCGCGACGCACTGATCGCGGCACGAGAGGGAGAAATCGACATCGACGCTCTCGAAGATCTTTTCCTGCTCTGTTATCATTACAATCCGATCACCGGAAAATATGGCGCATTGATAATGTCGATCGTGCGCATCGCCGGAATTGTCACGCTACTCGCGGTCACCGGATTCGTCGCCTTGATGCTAGGGCGCGATCGCCGAGCGCGCCGAACTCTCCACGAAACAACGTCTTCGCCGGACGGCCTCCCGCAACTGCGGATCCCTACCAGTAACGACTCGCATGGACAAATTCCGTCTTTTTCCGCCGCAGGCTTCGACGATGCGCATGAGGTCGATGCGCTTTATTTCGCGCTCATCGCCGTGTCGCTTTTCTTCATCGCGATCATTTTTCTGCCGATCATTTTTTTTTCCGTTAAATACCGGCGCGGATCGAAGGCCGATCGTTCGAATCCGAGCTCAGGATCGCAGTTGCTCGAGGGCGGGTGGACAATGGGCGCGATCGTTCTGGGACTTGGACTGTTTTCGTTGGGGTGCGATCGACTTACTTCCGGATGGAGCGCCGTCCGGCGAACGCAATCGACGTGCAGGTGGTCGGCAAACAATGGATGTGGAAGCTGCAGCACGCCGAAGGCAAACGCGAGATCAACGAGCTGCACGTGCCGGTCAATCGACAGTGGTTCTGACTATGACATCGCAGGACGTGATCCACAGTTTTTTCGTCCCAGCGTTTCGCGTCAAACAGGACGTCGTGCCCGGGCGGTACACCAGCGAGTGGTTCAAGGCGATCAAGCCGGGTGAGTATCATTTGTTTTGTGCAGAGTATTGCGGAACGCAACATTCGGAAATGATCGGGCGCGTGGTGGTGATGCAACCGCGCGCATACGAAGAGTGGCTGAAAACGGGAGAACAAACCGAATCGATTGTGCTTGCGGGCGAGCGGCTTTTTTACGATCGCGGCTGCAGCGGTTGTCACTCGCCAAATTCAAAATTTCATGCGCCGCTGCTGGAAGGACTTTATCGAAAACCCGTCGCCGCTTGCCGACGGCACAACGGTCAGGGCTGACGATCAATATTTGCGCGATTCAATTTTGCAGCCGGCGAAACAAATCACCGCTGGATATGACAACATCATGCCGAGTTTCGCCGGGCGTTTGAGCGAAGAAGAAATCATGCAGCTCATCGCTTATGTGAAAGCGATCGGCCAACAGGAACCGCCGGCTAGATGATCAGCGCGAGATATAATCGCTGTAGGGTGCGCTGTCCTCAGCGCATCAATCTGGCCGCTGCCAAAGAGTCTCCGCTGAGGACAGCGGACGCTACAGCAGCCTGTCATGTTGAGCGGAGCGAAACATCTCTGGCCATTGCATTGGGTCTGCCGCGCGAAAATCAGAGATTCTTCGCTTCGCTCGGAATGACAACCTTATGATTAGCGCGACTGAGATCGATATTCGGACCGAGGGAGAAATCGCGCCGGAGAATTATCTCAGCGATCACTCGGTACACTCGTGGTTGCTCACGACCGATCACAAACGCATCGGGATTCTCTATCTGTTTACGATCATCATTTTCTTCTTCATCGCCAGCGTGGCCGCGGCGATGATGCGCATCGAGTTGCTCACGCCGCAGGGCGATCTGGTGACGTCCGAGACTTACAACAAACTTTTCACGATCCACGGCGTGTTGATGGTCTGGTTCTTTCTGATTCCGTCGATCCCCGCGGTGCTGGGCAATTTTATGATGCCGCTGATGATCGGGGCGCGCGACGTCGCGTTTCCCAAACTGAATCTCATGAGCTGGTATATTTTCATTCGGCGGAAGCGTGCTGGCACTCTGGTCGCTTTTCCGCGGCGGCGTGGATACAGGCTGGACGTTTTACACGCCTTACAGCACCACCTACTCGAACTCGCACGTGATCTCGATGGCGGCGGGCGTTTTCATTGTCGGGTTCTCCAGCATCATCACCGGGATGAATTTCATCATCACGATCCACAAAATGCGCGCGCCAGGGCTGACGTGGTTCCGGCTGCCGCTCTTTGTTTGGTCACTGTATGCAACGAGCCTGATTATGGTGCTGGCCACGCCAGTGCTGGCGATCACGCTCGCGCTCATGTCGGTGGAACGCTTTTGGGGCGTCGGCATTTTCGATCCGAAACTCGGCGGCGACCCGATTCTGTTCCAGCACCTGTTTTGGTTTTATTCGCATCCGGCCGTTTACATCATGATTTTGCCGGGCATGGGCGTGATCAGCGAATTGATCACCTGTTTTTCGCGCAAACGTATTTTCGGTTACGGCTGGATTGCGTGCGCCAGCATGGCGATTGCCATGCTCGGGTTTCATGGTTTGGGGTCATCACATGTTTGTGACCAGCCAGTCGATCTACGCTGGAATGGTCTTTTCGATTCTGAGTTTTCTCGTGGCGGTTCCCTCGGGAATCAAAGTTTTCAATTGGACGGCGACGCTGCACAAAGGCTCGATCCATTTCGCCACGCCGATGCTTTATGCGCTCGGCTTCATCGGGCTGTTCACCATCGGCGGGTTAACCGGATTATTTCTGGCGGCCCTGGCGGTGGATGTGCACGTGCATGACACGTATTTCGTCGTCGCGCATTTTCATTACATCATGGTCGGCGGAATGGTGACCGGCGTTCATGGGCGGCCTGCATTATTGGTGGCCGAAAATCACCGGGCGTTTGTATCCGGAGATATGGGGAAAGCTCGCTGCGTTGTGCTACTTTTCTTGGATTCAATCTGACATTCTTTCCGCAATTCGTCATGGGCTATCTCGGCAATGCCGCGGCGCTATCATGCATTATCCGCCGGAGTTTCAGGTTTTCCACGTTCTCTCGACGGCGGGCGCGTCCATTTTGGGCGTCGGGTATTTGCTGCCGTTGATTTATTTTATCTGGTCGATCAAACGCGGGCGCGCTGCCGGACCCAATCCATGGCGCGCGACCGGTCTCGAGTGGCAAACACCTTCGCCTCCGCCGAAGCACAATTTCGCAAAGACCCCCGTGGTGACCGGACCGCCCTACATGTATTCAGCCGAGAAAGATGCCGATCTTGATCTTGCCAGCATTTGAGACGTCAACCGATTCTGTTAGGGCGCGACCACCGGGCGCGCCGCAACGTTTCGGACGGCCCAGCGGTCCGTCCCTACCATCGTGAACGCCACGAATACTGCCGCAGCACCGTTCGTTCACGAGCAGTTCGAAGATATCGAGCAGCAGCGCAGCGCTGCACAACTTGGGATGTGGATTTTTCTCGCGACCGAAGTTTTGTTTTTCGGTGGATTATTTCTCGGTTACACCGTTTATCGGAGTCTTTATCCGCAAACATTTGCCGCAGCCAGTCATCACACCGAAGTCGTTCTGGGCGGCATCAACACGGGAATTCTTTTATTTAGCAGCACGTTAATGGCGCTTGCTGTTCGCGCGGCGGAACTGAGAAACCGCAAACAACTCGTATGGCTGCTGCTGGGCACGGCATTTCTAGGCATCGTCTTCATGGTCATCAAGGGCGTGGAGTACCATAACGATTTTGTGGAACACCTCGTTCCTGGATCGCATTTTGAATGGCACGAAGCCAATGGATCGCATGCGGAAATTTTCTTCTGGCTGTACTTCGCGATGACTGGTTTGCATGCCATTCATGTTATTATCGGCATCTTCGTCCTGCTGACGCTGGCTGTTCTAGCGGGGCCAGGCAAATTTACCACTGGACATCACACGCCTGTCGAAGTCGCAGGGCTTTATTGGCACTTTGTTGACATCGTCTGGATTTTTCTTTTTCCGCTGATGTATCTCGCAGGGCATCGATAATGGAAACGACAACACATTCCCCCGGTGTGTACTGGAAAACATGCGCTTCGCTGATGGCGCTGTTAGCCGGGACTTGGACCATTGGTTACGTTAATCTCGGTTCCTTTAACTTGGTGGTAGCATTGGCGATCTCGATTTCAAAAGCGTTGCTCGTGGCGCTCTTCTTCATGCACATCAAAGGAAGCAGTCGTCTTCTGCATCTCGCAGCCACCGCTGGAGTTATCTGGCTGTTGATTATGTTCAGCCTCACAATGGGCGATTATTTCACCCGGAATCTCCTGCAGCCAACATCGAGCCCAAGGCTCCGCCCCGACAATTCCACGATGCACCTTGAGTTGAGTCCCTAAAATTTTAGCGCGCAGCCAAGCCTCCGCGACCGATCTACATATGGAACGCGCCGGGACAATGATTGATTCGCAGTTTCAACGGCAGCTTGGCCGCATGGAGGAGCTGATTCATGCGTTGGACGCGACGGCGGATTCGCCAATATGTCGTCAGGCGCGCGAGCTGGTGCAGATTGTGTTGAAGATGCATGCCGACGCCCTCGAACATGTGTTGGATTCGATTCACCAGAACCCGCTCATGGGTCAGCAACTGATCGATCGTCTGGCCGACGATCCATTGATTTCGAATCTTTTGGTGCTCCACGGATTGCATCCACTCGATCTGGAAACACGAGTGCGCCACGCGCTTGAGTCGGTAAAGCCACGCCTCAGTTTGCATGGCGGAGATGTCGATCTCATCGGCGTGACACAGGACGGCGTGGTCAAATTGCGACTGGAAGGAAACTGTCACGGTTGTCCCTCATCCCAGCTTACTTTGAAGTCCTCAATCCAAGAAGCCATCTATGCTGCGGCTCCCGACATCACCGCCCTTGAAGTGGAAGGAGCAATTGATCGCGCGTCTGTTCCAACCGGGTTTGTTCCGAAATTTGCGGAATGTCCAGAATCCAACCTCAATCCGGAAACAATAGCAGCAGGAGTAAATGTATGAGCGAACCACCCAAACCGGTTCACGTCCCTGGCATGAGAAGAGGGGAAGAAGAAGCGCTGGAAGGGCACGAGCCTGGCCGCGCAGAAGATCGCAGGTACTATCGGACCGCGCGTGATTCCACCGGGATTAACCCGGAGCTACACGGCCCGATTCATCCTGACATGCCAAGCATCCCGCCGGCGTGATGCCGTACACAGCCGAATCGTCGTTAGGCGCGCTCCGGAAATTCGCGAGCGCCGGGCGTGAGAGAACTGTTGTAGAACTGGAACGATGCGAACTGTGCAGCCTTTCGCTGCCTCCGCAGCATCGCCATTTGCTCGAAACGCTGTCGCGGAAAATCGTTTGTGCGTGCGACCCGTGCGCGTTGCGCTTCCAAAACGTAGTTGACGGGCGATTTAAGCTAATTCCACGCGATGCACGCGCGCTGCCGAATTTCCAAATCAGCGACGCAGAATGGGAGGCGCTCGCGTTGCCAATTAATCTCGCGTTCGTTTTTTATTCGACGCCTTCCGCAAAAGTGACCGCGATGTATCCGAGTCCGGCAGGCGCAACCGAATCGCTTTTGCCGCTGACTGCATGGGAAACGCTCGCTGCGAACAATCCAGATTTGCGTCAGATGCAACCCGATGTCGAAGCGCTGCTGGCGAACCGGGTGGCTGACACGCGCGCATATTTCATCGCGCCGATCGATAAATGTTACGAACTGGTCGGAACGATTCGCAAACACTGGAAAGGCTTGTCAGGCGGCGAAGAAGTCTGGCGCGAGATCGACAAATTCTTCGCTGCGCTCATAGAATGACGAAGCTCGAATGACGAATGACGAAATAATGACGAAGCACAAGGCCCGAACGCCAACGTGTCATCCGAGCGAAGCAAAGCGAAGTCGAAGGATCCCGTGAAGTTACTGTTGGATATTGCCAGCGGATCCCTCTACCTCGCTCGCAATGACAAACATCTCATTCGTCATTCTCCTCATGCCTGACCTCGATTTCAAAGTGCTTGGCGTAGATGCCGCCGCGCGTGGGCTGGCACCGTTGCTGAATTTTAAGACCGAGATCGTCAACCAGACGCAGGGTGAAAAAATTCAGAGCATCATGCTGCACGCCCAGATACAGATTCTATCGCCACAGCGCGCTTATACCGCGAACGAGAAAGAGAAATTGCGCGATTTGTTTGGCAGGCCGGAAGATTGGGGGCAGACCTTGCGCAATAAACTGTTGTCGCAAGCGAATTGCATTGTGCCTGGGTTCGCCGATCGCACCGAAGCCGTGCTCGTTGTCCCTTGCACTTTCGATCTGAATGTCGGGGCCACGAAATACTTTTATGCAATCGAAGACGGCGAGGTGCCGTTGCTTTTTCTGTTCAGCGGCACTGTGTTTTATTCCGGTGCAGACGGCCGGCTGCAAATCCAGCAAATTTCATGGGAAAAGGAAGCTGCATGGCGAATGCCGATCGCCGCGTGGCGAGAAATGATGGATCGTCATTACCCGAATAGCGCTTTCCTGTCGCTGGAACGCGGTGTGTTCGACCGACTCTACGAATTCAAACGCCACCACGGTTGCGCTACCTGGGAACAGGCGATGGAACGTCTATTGGCGCGCGAAAATGGGGAACAACAGTGACGGCCGTGCGTAATTTCCGGGGAGCGCACGCGCCCCGCGTGCTCGTTTCGGCGTCGTCGCCGAAACACTTCTTACGCACTGCCTCGCTCACTGAAGACCAGAAGAAGTCCGCAAAGACGAGGGCGCCTTTGCCAGCACGCGAGGCGCGTGCGCTCCCAGGAGTTGCGCAAACATAAATTCAGCTCATGAATCGGGAACTCGTTGATAAAATCGTTAACGCTGTTCTCTACGAGGGTTACATCCTTTACCCGTATCGAGCGTCGTCGAAAAAGAACCAGCGCGAGCGATTCACGTTCGGTCGAATTTATCCGCAGGAATACAGCGACGCGCAAAACGGGCGCGAGCCCTGTCTCATGCAAACCGAATGCCTCGTGCGTGACGAATCGCACGACGCCGCAATAGAAATCACCGTCCGGTTTCTGCAGCCGTTGGCGCGGAAAACTGGCGAAGAAGTTTGGCTGGAGGCAATCGAGCGCGAAGTGAAACTCGCACCGGTCCCATTGAACGTGCCTATCAAACAGGTGCATGAGTTCACATTCCCGGCCGCGCAATCAGTGGACGAAGAAATCACGCGAAACAACGAAATGATTTGTGGGCGGATCGAACTCGAGATGAGGCCTCTGGAACAGGCCCTTGTGAAAATCAACGCCCGCGTTCTCAACGAGTCGCCCGTGCCTACACAGATGGACAATCAGGACGCAGTGTTGATGCGCACGTTTGCATCCACGCACACGATTTTACACGCGCGGGGCGGCAAATTCGTTTCGTTGCTTGATCCTGATCCGGATTGCTTGGAGTTAGCTCGAGAGTGCTGCAACGTTGGCAGTTGGCCGGTGCTCGTAGGTGACAAAGAAAAGCGGGAGCGCGACACGATGCTGTCGTCGCCGATCATCCTTTACGATTATCCGCAGATCGCGCCCGAGAGCGCCGGTGATCTGTTCGACAGCACCGAGATCGACGAGATACTGACGCTCCGTGTGCAGGCGCTCAGCGACACAGAAAAAATCGAGATGCGCCGCGTGGACGAGCAGGCGCGCAAGATTCTTGAGCGCGCCGAGAACTTGCGGCCTGAAGAGTTTTTGAAAATGCATGGGACCCTTAGGGAAGTGCGCAAAACCAATGACGAATTCTTCAATCCCGCGCAGCGCCGTAACAGCGCCACGGTGAATGGTGTCACGTTGAAGGCCGGCGACCGCGTGCGGATTCGTCCAAAACGGCGCGCCGATGTGATGGACATCGCTCTCGATGGGAAGATCGCCATTATCGAGGCGGTCGAGGAAGACGTGGACAAAAATGTGCATTTTGCGGTGGTCATTGAGGATGATCCGGGGCGGGACATCGGATTGATGCGACACATCGGTCACCGTTTTTTTTACGCGGCCGACGAGGTCGAACCGCTCTGAGCATGAATCGTGTCCTGGTTGCCGGGATCGGAAATATTTTTTTCGGAGACGACGCGTTTGGCTGCGAAGTGGCCGCGGAATTGGCGAAGCGATCGTGGCCGGAAGGCGTGAACATCGTTGACTTCGGGATTCGCGCCTACGATCTCGCTTACGCCATTATGGATGGTTACGATGCGACGGTTCTCATCGACGCAGCGCCGCGTGGCGAAAAGCCGGGGACGGTTTACCTGCTCGAACTCGACCCGGACAAGGTTGACACCTGCGGAGACGAGATTGCCGACGCGCATTCTCTGACGCCCGTGCGCGTGTTACAATTGATTCGAGCGCTTGGTGGCCACGCCAAAAATTTGTATCTCATTGGGTGCGAGCCTGCGCGATTGGATGGCGAGGGCGTGATCGGATTGAGTGAGGAAGTGCGGAATGCTATTCCGCTCGCGGCGGAGATGATCGTGGAGGTCGTAGCCGATTTTTCTAGCGGCCGCAAAATCCAATAAAATTTTCCAAACCATTCGAACGGCCGCGTGCGAAACATTTGAGATGAGTGGTAACTCGCGCTGCACTCTTCATTCGCCGTCTACATTTTCATTTCACGGCAAACTCGCAGCGCAACTGGGAATAGGCTTATGAGAAATCTCTTCTGTTCAAAGGATACGGATTCTATCGCCCGGCGATTTACGGGTTCAAGGTCGCAATGCAGGTCTGCTGGCGACGTTGCCTGGATGTTCGTTGGCGGCGCAATCCTGCTGACCGTGCTAGTCCTAACCGCGCGCGAGATCCCGGCGATGGTCCGGGAAGCGCGAATCATGCGGATGTAAACCGGAGCAAACACGATGAAGGCGCCCAAAATTGTTGCGGATCATCAGCCAGCGGTTCAAGAAATCCATGTTCTTTGGATGACAACCGGCCTCGGGTGCGACGGGGATTCTGTTTCAGTAACCGCCGCCACTTTGCCGAGTATCGAGGACGTCGTGATGGGTGCGATCCCAGGATTGCCCAAGGTGCATCTCCACAATCCGGTCCTCGCTTATGAAGTCGGCGACGATTTTATGAAGTTTTGGCACGAAGCAGCTGAAGGGCGGCTGGAGCCATTCGTGCTTGTTCTCGAAGGCTCAGTGCCGAACGAGAAGATCAAGAAGGAAGGTTACTGGGCGGCGTTGGGGACCGATCCGGATACCGGCCAGCCTATCACAACCAACGAATGGATCGACAGGCTCGCGCCAAAAGCGACGGCGATAATTGCCGCTGGGACGTGTGCGACATATGGCGGCATTCACGCAATGGAAGGTAATCCGACCGGTGCAATGGGGCTCGCGGATTACCTCGGCTGGAACTGGCGCAGCAAAGCGGGATTGCCAATCGTCAACGTTCCTGGTTGTCCGGTCCAGCCCGACAACATGATGGAGACGTTGCTTTACCTCCTCTATCAAGTCGCTGGACTTGCGCCTCTCATCCCGCTCGACAATGAACTTCGTCCGACATGGCTATTTGGAAAAACTGTGCACGAAGGCTGCGATCGTGGTTCCTACTACGAACAGGGCGACTTTGCCCGCGAATACGGGTCGCCGAAGTGCCTGGTGAAAATTGGCTGTTGGGGGCCCGTGGTGAATTGCAATGTTACCAAGCGCGGCTGGATGGATGGGATCGGCGGTTGTCCCAATGTCGGCGGGATTTGCATCGGCTGCACGATGCCGGGGTTCCCCGACAAGTTCATGCCGTTCATGGATGAACCGCCTGGGGCGACGCTCTCAAGCTCGCTCATCGGACCGTACGGACGGCTTATTCGGACGCTTCGCGCGATCACGAATCGCGTCGTGAACAAAGAACCGAAATGGCGGCACCCGCGACCCACTCTGACGACCGGTTACAAGCCAAAGTATTACGCCCACTACAGCGGATGAAATTTCTAACCAGGAGTTAACTCATGCCCGAAGTACTTACCAATACGAAAAGAGGAACATCCGCGCCCGGCGGCAACATCGTCGAGATGAACTGGGACCCGATTACGCGCATCGTCGGCAGTCTCGGCATTTTCACGAAGATCAATTTCGATACGAAGAAAGTCGTCGAATGCTATAGCACGTCGTCGATCTTCCGCGGCTACAGCATTTTCATGCTGAATAAAGACCCGCGAGACTCGCATTTCATCACCAGCAGGATTTGCGGGATCTGTGGCGACAATCATGCCACCTGCTCGTGTTACGCGCAGCAAATGGCCTACGGCGTGAAACCGCCGCCGCTCGCCGAATGGATTGTCAATCTCGGCGAAGCTGCCGAATACATGTTCGATCACAACATTTTCCAGGACAATCTCGTCGGCGTCGATTTCTGCGAGATGATGGTGAAGGAAACTAATCCCGGCGTTTGGGAAAAAGCGCAGAAGACCGAAGCGCCTCACGCAAAAGATCACGGCTATCGAACGATTGCCGACATCATGCATGCGTTGAATCCGTTCGAGGGCGAATTTTATCGCGAAACGCTCCAGGTAAGTCGCTACACGCGCGAGATGTTTTGCCTGATGGAAGGCCGGCATGTTCATCCATCGACGCTGTATCCAGGCGGAGTGGGTACTGTGCCGTCAATCCAGGTTTTTACCGATTATCTCGTCAGGTTAACGCGCTACGCCGAGTTCATGAAACGTTGCGTTCCGCTCCATGACGATCTGTTCGATTTCTTTTACCAGGCGCTGCCCGGCTACGAACAAGTCGGTCAACGCCGGATTCTTCTAGGTTGCTGGGGTTCGTTCCAAGACCCTGACGTCTGCGATTATGACTACAAGACGATGGACAAGTGGGGTGAAGCGATGTTTGTCACGCCGGGCATCATCGTCGATGGCCAGCTCGTCACGACCAAATTGGTCGACATCAATCTCGGAATCCGGATTCTGCTTGGTTCGTCCTATTACGAAGATTGGGCGGAGAACGGAAGTGGGGAAGTATTCGTCACGCACGACCCGTTAGGCAACCCGGTGGATCGCCGGCATCCTTGGAATCAAACGACAATTCCCAAACCGCAGAAGCGCGATTTCGCAGGCAATTACACCTGGGTCATGTCGCCGCGCTGGCTCGACAAGCGCACTAACGATCATCTTGCGCTGGATACTGGCGGTGGACCTATCGCGCGACTCTGGTCAACGGCGCTCGCCGGGCTTGTCGACATCGGCTACGTCAAAGCTCCGGGCGATAACACAGTGCGGATTCGATTGCCGAAGACGGCACTCAAACCCGACGTCGAGTTTACCTGGCGCGTGCCGCAATGGAGCAACGCAATCGAACGTGACCGTGCGCGTACTTATTTCCAGGCTTACGCCTGCGCTTGCGCCTACTACTTCATCGAGAAAGCGATGGCCGAAGTGCATGCCGGACGCACGGCAACCTTCACGCCATTTAAGGTGCCCGACGAAGCAATCGGCTGCGGATTTCACGAAGCCGTGCGGGGAGTCCTGTCGCATCATCTCGTCATTCGCAACAAAAAGATCGCCAACTATCATCCATATCCGCCGACGCCGTGGAACGCGAACCCGCGCGACATTTACGGCACACCGGGGCCGTACGAAGACGCTGTCCAGAACACGCCGATCTTCGAGGAGAACGGGCCAGACAAGTTCAAAGGCATCGATATCATGCGCGCAGTTCGCAGCTTTGATCCCTGCCTGCCGTGTGGCGTCCACATGTATCTCGGCAACGGCAAAGTGCTGAAAAAAATGCACACGCCGACTGGATTGGCGGGACTAGCCAAATGAAATTTGGCAGGGCGCGACCGCCGGGCGCGCCGAAATTCTACGGACGGCCCGGCGGTCCGTCCCTACCATGCCGAACATGATCAAACTCGAAGCGCAACCGGACGAAATTTACGACATCGAGCTGGAGCACAGCTTGCTGGAAGCGAATGAGAAACTCGCGCGACAAAATCGGGCGCTGCTGGATCAGCATGGCACAACCGCGATCGATTTCATGGGCGCGATCGGTTCCGGTAAGACCACACTGATCACGAAGCTCGTCGAAAAACTAAAAGACCAGTGTGGTGTAGCCGTTTTCAACGGCGACGCAACGACCAGCGAGGACGCGAATGAAATTGAAAAACTCGGTGTACCAATCGTGCAGATCGCCACGATCAACGGCTGTCATCTCGACGCAAACCTGGTCGGGAAAGGGCTGCGCAAGCTCGACATCAGCAAAGCGAAATTCATTTTCATCGAGAACATTGGAAACCTGATTTGTCCGGCCGAATTTCCACTGGGTTCCAAAGCGCGCGTCGTGGTGGTCAGCGTAACAGAAGGTCCGTGGATGGTGCGCAAACATCCGCACATGTTTCTCGGCGCCCAGATCGTGGTCATCAACAAGACCGACCTGGCAGAGGCCATGGGCGTGAGCGTCGAAGCCCTGACAAACGACGTCCACACTCTCAAGCCGGATATCAAAGTGGTCGCTACCAGTTGCAAAACAGGCGAAGGAATCGACCGCGTCGCAGAAAGTTTAATGGCTATCTGAAACGACGAATTCCAAATGAAGAATGACGAAAGCCTAACAAGTCGATTTAAGATTCGTGCTTCGTCATTAATTCGTCATTCGTCATTCGTGCTTCGTCATTTCAACCATGCATGAGCTTTCGATTGCATCCGGGCTTATCGAAAAGCTTCTGGAATTTTCTGAGCAAAATCCTGAACGCGCGATCCTCGAAGTTCGACTCGACGTTGGAGAGTTGAGCCACATTGATGCGGAACAACTGCGTTTTTGTTACGAATCGATCGCGAAAGAGACGCCGTTAGAAGGCAGTATTCTTACCATTTCGACAGTGCCGGCCATGGTGAGCTGTCCGCACTGCACTTATCGCGGCCGGCCTGATTATTGGGACGAAGCATTGGCCATTGCTCCGGTTATCACGATGCGATGCCCGCAATGCGGCAAAGCGGTCGATGCCGACCAGGGCCATGAATGCGCCATCAAATCCGTGCGCCTCATTGAAACGCAAATCGCGCCAAGCGTATGACTGCACTGCTTTCCATTCTCGCGCTGGGATTCTTCCTCGGAATGCGGCACGCCACCGATTCCGATCATGTGATCGCCGTATCGACAATCGTAAGCCGCGAGCGCGACGTTCGACATGCCGCGATCATAGGAATGTTTTGGGGGGTTGGACACAGCATTACACTCCTTGTGGTCGGCGGCGCGATCGTTGTGTTCGGACTCGTTATCCCGCAGCGACTTGGGCTCAGCCTCGAATTTTGCGTTGCGCTAATGTTGATCCTCCTTGGCGCCTTTAACCTGCGTGTTGCTCTGCGTAGCCTCCGCTCAAAATCAGTGTCCACCGACCACGATCATCACGATCATCCGCACCGTCACGGCGATTACATTCATTCGCATCCGCACGGCCACGTGCCAGGCACTCATGGGCATTCCGAGGAATGCGTGCCCTCGGCCCGTTTGGATCGGCGATTCGGTGACTCAAAAGCCTATCGTGCATTGCGACCGACGATCATCGGTGTGGTACACGGGCTGGCGGGTTCGGCTGCCATCGCGTTGCTGGTGTTGCCGCTCATTCGCAACCCGCTGTGGGCAGTGATGTATTTGTCCATCTTTGGCGCGGGCACCATTGCCGGCATGATGTTGATCACCACTGCCATTGCCGTCCCCTTCAGTTGCAGCGCGCGCTTCGAATTTCTGCATCGCCACCTTGGCGCAGTTGCCGGTGTGGTGAGTTTCAGCTTTGGACTTTTTCTCGTCTATCAAATCGGATTTGTAGACGGCTTGCTTCGTTAGATGACATGAACACCATTCTCAGCGCGCCGGCAGAAATTGGTAGGGTGCGACCGCCGCGCGCGCTGGAACGATTGAAAATGATTGTGCGCGGCGCCGTGCAAGGAGTCGGATTTCGCCCGTTTGTTTACCGCCTGGCTGCGGAATTGAGACTCAATGGCTCTGTGTCGAACACGGCTCAGGGCGTTTTCATTGAAGTCGAAGGCCGTCGCAATCTTCTGGAGCAATTTAAGCGGCGAATTCAAACAGAGAAGCCGACCCGGGCAATTGTGCAGAGCATCGAGTCGTCGTTTCTCGATGCAATCGGCTACGATACTTTTGAAATCTGCGAAAGCGAAGAACACGGCGACAAGACGGCGTTCATTCTGCCCGACATCGCGACGTGCGTCGATTGCCTGCGCGAAATTTTCGACCCAAACAACCGGCGGTTTCGTTATCCGTTCACGAACTGCACAAATTGCGGGCCGCGTTTTTCTATTGTCGAAGCGTTGCCTTACGACCGTTCGAAGACGTCGATGAAAAAATTCGTGATGTGTCACGAGTGCGAAGCCGAATATCACGACCCGTTGGACCGCCGGTTTCACGCGCAACCGAACGCTTGTCCCAAATGCGGACCGCATTTGGAGGTTTGGAGCAAAGACGGAGGGGCGATCTCAATGCGAGATGACGCATTGCGAGTTGCTGCCAACGGAGTGCGCACCGGACAAATTGTTGCGCTGAAGGGTCTCGGTGGATTTCAACTAATTGTCGACGCGCGTAATGAAGCCGCGGTCGTTCGTCTGCGTGAACGGAAACATCGCGAAGAGAAGCCGTTCGCGCTGATGTACCCATCTGTCGCTGCGGTTCGCGATGATCGCGATATTTCCGAGCTTGAGGAACGACTTCTTCTCTCTCCCGAGTCACCAATCGTTTTGGTAGGGCGCGCTCGCCGAGCGCGCCGCACGGACGGCCTCCCGCGACTGCGGGATCCCAGCCAATTGGCGGAATCAGTCGCGCCGAGGAATCCGAATCTCGGTGTAATGCTGCCGTACTCGCCGCTGCATCATCTGCTCATGCAAGAACTGAATTTTCCGATTGTGGCAACAAGCGGAAACTTGAGCGACGAGCCGATCTGCATCGATGAACATGAAGCGCTACATCGTTTGCGTGGAATCGCCGATATTTTCCTCGTTCACAATCGGCCAGTCGTTCGGCACGTCGATGATTCGCTCGTCCGCGTAATGTGCGGCCGCGAGATGATGTTGCGGCGTGCGCGTGGCTACGCGCCGTTGCCAATCCCGATTCAATCAAAAATCAGAAATCGAAAATCCAAAAATATTCTCGCCGTTGGCGCGCACCTAAAAAACACCGTCGCGCTCAAAATTGCCGACAACATTTTTGTCGGCCAGCACATCGGCGATCTGGAAACCAAAGAGGCTTATGCTGCATTTCGCCGGACCTGTGCCGACCTGCCCCGGTTGTACGATGCGAACATCGATGTCGCAGCGTGCGACATGCATCCCGATTATCTCTCGACCAAACATTCTGACGATATAGCAGGTAGGGCGGGCAGTCCCTTGCCCGCCGGTAACGGCGCGCACGGAGTGACGCGCCCTACCAAAGTCAGAGTTCAGCATCACTGGGCGCATGTTGCCGCCTGCATGGCGGATAATGAAATTGAAGCGCCAGCCCTGGGTGTGGTTTGGGACGGAACCGGCTACGGTTTGGACGGAACGATCTGGGGCGGGGAATTTCTGCTCGCCAAATCTGGCGGGACATTCGAACGCGTCGCGCATTTCAGACAATTTCGATTACCAGGAGGTGATCGCGCGATTAAGGAGCCACGTCGTAGTGCGTTGGGACTCCTTTATGAAATGTTCGGCAAACACGCGTGGAGATTATTGGAGCGGAGTGTCGATCTGTCAGAAAAGGAGAAATCGCTGCTTGAGCAGATGTTGGAAAAACAAATCAATGCGCCGTTAACGTCCAGTGCCGGCAGATTATTTGATGCCGTGGCATCGGTGGCAGGGCTGCGACAGCGGGCAAGTTTTGAAGGTCAGGCGGCAATGGAACTTGAGTTCGCACGACAACTGGAGGTGTCAGATGCGTATCCTTTTCTGATCGAACAAGGGAAACCGATGAAGGTCGATTGGGGACCGATGATTCGCGAGTTGCTCGCTGATGTGAGTCGGAAGGAATCCGGCGGCGCGATTTCGGCAAAATTTCACAATGCGCTGGTAGAAATGATTGTGGTTGTCGCGAAGAAAATCGGTGAACCGAACGTCGTTCTCACTGGTGGCTGTTTTCAAAATCGCTATCTCACCGAGCGCGCAGTGGCACGACTACGCGAGGAACAATTTACGCCGTACTGGCACAACCGTATTTCGCCTAACGATGGCGGAATCGCTCTTGGCCAGGCCGTCGCTTCTAGCTGGAGCCTTGATTGCAATGCCCGTTGATAAAAAAAGAGTTAAGGACAAGCAGCAGGACGAAATCATCGACCGTACCTCTCCGCCGGGCGAAGTGATCTATGAAGCGGTTTACGCCGAGGGCGAACATGAATTGGAGCGGAATTCATTGGAACTCGCGTTTTCAGGGTTAGCTGCCGGTCTTTCGATGGGATTCTCGATGATGACTGAAGGGATTTTGCAAAACCACCTGCCAAACGCCACATGGCAGCCGCTGATCACAAAGCTTGGTTACAGCGTCGGTTTCCTGGTGGTGATTCTTGGCCGGCAACAACTTTTCACAAAGAATACGTTGACGGTGATTTTGCCGCTGCTGCGCAAGAAGAAGATCGACATCGTTTTCAACGTGGCGCGGCTCTGGGTGATTGTGTTGATCGGCAATTTGATTGGCGCTTTTGTTTTTGCCTGGCTCGCTGGCAATTCGAGCATTTTCAGCCCCGAAATCCGCGACACGTTTTCAAAAATCGGACAATCTTCGATGAAGACGGATTTTTGGACGATTGTCATACGCGCTGCAGTGTCCGGATGGTTGATCGCGTTGATGGTTTGGCTATTGCCATTCGCGGAGTCGGCCAGACTTTGGGTCATCATTATTTTGGCTTACGTAGTCGGTATCGCGCAATTGCCGCACGTCGTCGCGGGAACGGTTGAGTCATTTTACCTCGTCGCAACCGGCGCACTCGGTTTCTGGCATTCGATTGGGTCGTACGTATTGCCCGCTTTCATCGGTAACGTGATTGGAGGTGTTGCGCTGGTCGCAGTCGGCGCGCACGCGGAATTTTTCGAGGCGGAAGAGGTATCTGAATGAACCTGGTATACGCGCAGATTGTCGATGTTGAGGTGGAGAATGGGATGCGATTCGGAAATGTTACCGTTTCGGGCGCAATGAAAAAGGTCCCGCTGGACCTGACACAAGATGTGATGAAGGGCGACAAAGTTTTGCTCTGCGACGGCGTTGCCATTGCCAAAGCCGACGATTCACTAACTACGAACTGCGCAAATCATGTGCTTGGCGATTCCAGGTAAATTGATCGAGATCACGACCGATCCTGCGGGCGTGAAGATGGGCCGTGCAAATTTCGGCGGCATCGTGAAACAGGTTTGTCTCGAATACACGCCGGAAGCCGAGGCTGGCGATTACGTCCTGGTTCATGTCGGCTTTGCGCTGAGCAAAGTAGATGAGGCTGAAGCGGCGCGTACGTATCAGCTTCTCGAGGAAATGAAACAACTCGGCGAGCTGGATACGCCGGAGATAACGGACAACGGATTTTCAGAACAGCACGCACTCTCACCTCAATCCTCTCCCTGGCCAGGGAGAGGGGGCCGCGAAGCGCCTGGTGAGGGTCGCTATGGCACCGCAACAGGGCCGACATGAAATTTCTCGACGAATACCGCGACGAAACTCTGGCGGGAAAAGTGGTTGATGAAATCCGATGCATCACCACAAAGCCGTGGGTCCTCATGGAAGTTTGCGGCGGACAAACCCACACGATCGTCAAGTACGGGATCGACCGGTTGTTGCCTAACGACATTGAGCTTGTGCACGGTCCGGGCTGTCCCGTTTGCGTCACTTCACTGGAAATGATCGACAAGGCGCACGCAATCGCGCAACGCCCGGACGTCATTTTTTGTTCGTTCGGCGACATGCTGCGTGTACCCGGTTCCGATGGCGACCTTCTGGTGCTGAAATCGCGCGGCGCAGATATCCGCGTGGTCTATTCGCCGATCGATTGCCTGAAAATCGCGCGCGCTAATCCGCACAGAAAAGTTGTTTTCTTCGCGATTGGTTTTGAAACCACCGCGCCCGCGAATGCCATGTCGGTCTTTCAAGCCAGGAAGCAGGGAATTGAAAACTTCTCGATTCTCGTTTCACACGTTCTCGTGCCTCCGTCGATGGCCTCGATTTTGCAATCACCGCTCAACCGCGTGCAAGGGTTTCTTGGGCCGGGGCACGTCTGCACCGTGATGGGCTACCGCGAATACGAACCGATCGCGGCGCGATTCAAAGTACCGATCGTCATCACCGGGTTCGAGCCGCTGGATATTTTGCAAGGTGTGCTGATGACAGTGCGCCAGCTCGAGGCCGGCGCTTACGATGTGGAAAATCAGTACCCACGTGTTGTGCAACGAGACGGAAATCGCGTCGCACAAAATCTGGTGAATGAAGTTTTCGAAGTGTGCGACCGCAAATGGCGCGGCGTCGGTTCAATCCCGAAAAGCGGCTACAAATTGCGCTGGGAGTTTCGCGCGCACGATGCCGACCGAATTTTCGACACGAAGGAAATCGACACGAAAGAGCCCGATATTTGCATCAGCGGTCTCGTGCTTAAGGGCGTCAAGAAGCCGCATGACTGTCCGGCATTTGGCAAACAATGCACTCCGGAGAATCCACTGGGCGCAACCATGGTATCCGCCGAAGGCGCGTGCGCGGCATACTACGCGTACGGGCGACATCTCGAAAAGCATGAGCAAGCGGTGGTCTTATGAACGCGCCAGTGATCGATAAGATCGACAAGTCCACTGAGAGTTTCCGCGACAAGATTCTGCGCAAATGCGACGAAAGCGTGGAAATGAAAGAGAAGTTCTTCGAGAAATACGCTGATGAAATCGAAGAGCTGAGCCGCGAGATGGCGAAGCGATTCGTGGATGGGAAAAAACTTCTCACGATGGGAAACGGCGGCAGCCTGGCCGATGCGATCCATTTCACGGTTGAGTTTACTCATCCGATCATTGAGAAACGCGCCGCATTCCCGGCCATTTCACTGGTAAACGATACCGCAACGATGACGGCAGTGGGAAACGACATCGATTTTTCGCGTGTGTTCGTAAATCAGTTGCGTCTGCTCGGCCAGCCCGGTGACATGGCGCTGGCGGTTAGCACCAGCGGCAAATCGCCCAATCTAATTTATGCGTTGGAAGAGGCGCGCAGAAGACAAATGCTCACCATTGCCTGGGGCGGAAAAGACGGCGGCCGCTTTCCCGACATCGCGGATTATTGCTTCGTCGTGCCGTCGTACAGCATCCATCGGATTCAGGAAGTGCACGCCACGCTCGTACATGTGCTTTGGGACTTGATCCACATCGCGCTGGGAGCCGAAGATGTGATTTGAATGACGAAGCTCGAATGACGAATGACGAATTAACGGGCGATGTTTCGTTGTTAACTGCTTCCTGTCCTCTTCCGATCACGAACTACAAGGAAATCGTTCTCGCCCACGGGAGCGGCGGAAAGCTTAGCCATCAGCTGATCGACAAAATGATTTTGCCGCAGTTTCGGAATGAATTGCTGGAACCGCTGCATGACGGCGCCATTTTTTCGTTGAATGGCGAACGCGTGGCCTTCAGCGCCGATTCATTTGTGGTCAGCCCGATATTTTTTCCCGGGGGCGACATCGGCAAACTCGCTGTTCACGGAACGGTTAACGACCTGGCAATGTGCGGGGCGCATCCTCTTTATCTCTCGGCCAGTTTTATTCTGGAGGAAGGTCTGCCGATGGAGGATTTCTGGCGCGTGGTGCAGTCGATGCGTGCCGCGGCTGATGACGCCGGCGTCAAACTAGTCACAGGCGATACCAAGGTAGTCGATCGCGGGAAGGCGGACAAAATTTTCATTAACACTTCGGGTATCGGCATCGTGCCTAACGACGTAAATATCCATCCCGCCCGAGCGAAGGCCGGCGATAAAATCATTATCAGCGGACCAATTGCTGTCCACGGCATTGCGATTATGTCGGTGCGCGAAGGTTTGGAATTTGAAACTGAAATTGCCAGCGACACAGCACCTTTGCACAAATTAGTGGATGCTTTAATCGCGGCCGGGATCGACGTCCACGTGTTGCGGGATCCAACTCGAGGCGGCGTGAGTAGCGCGCTCACGGAGATCGCGCAAACCGCAAACGTCGGCATGCTTCTCAATGAATCATCCATTCCAATCAGTGAGGAAGTGAAAGGAGCGTGCGAAATTCTCGGGCTCGATCCGCTTTATGTGGCGAACGAAGGTAAGCTTCTCGCCATCGTCGCAAATGAAGATGTCGATGTCGCTTTGCGTGCATTGCGCTCGCTGTCGTTAGGCAAAGACGCCACTGTCATCGGGGGAGTCGTGAACGAACATCCCGGATTCGTGATGATGAAAACGCGCGTCGGCGGCACCCGGGTGGTGGACATGCTTTCGGGCGAACAGTTGCCCAGAATTTGTTAAAAATTGTTCAACCGAAAGGTTGTGTGCGCACATTCATTGCCTTCCCAGCGCTGCTCGCTGGCCAGCGGTTGGGCGCCGCTGAATCGTTAGAGAAAATTTGTCGAAAGGCTCGGCAAACTACTTAAAAAGCGCCGGCAATTTCAGGAGCGTGTTCCAGATTCCCCACGCCAGTGGAATGCCGACGACGAGCCAGTAAATGAAAAGTTTGAGACCGTTTCCAGCGGATTGGATTTGGTCAGCCATAATAACCTCTTACCGTTTTCGATTTTGTCCGTGAATATAATAACGCTCGTTCACTGGACGCACGGAAAGATTGCAGATCAATCCGATGACGAGCAATCCGGCCATTAAATACATCGTCGGCGCATAAAGCCCAACGCCGCTCGCTCCACGCCCTTTCAAATACTCACGGATGTAATTCACCAGGACGGGGCCAAGGACACCGGCAACCGACCAGGCAGTCAGCAGACGCCCGTGAATTGCACCGACTTGCATGGATCCAAACAAATCTTTCAAGTAAGCCGGAATAGTGGAGAACCCTCCACCGTACATGCTCAAAATGACCGAGCATATCGCGACGAACAATAAATCGTTGCCCATATGACCGGAAAAGGGAATCAGGGAGTAAAGCGCAGCTCCTAACAGGAGGTAGACGACGTAGATGAACTTACGGCCGGTAAAATCGCTCGTGGACGCCCAGACAAAACGGCCCGCCATGTTGAAGAGGCTCAGCAACGCAACGAAGCCGCCGGCTGCAGCCGCGGTAATTTTCCCCGGAAACATCTCCTGAATCATGGGCGAGGCTTGCTCCAGAATTCCGATGCCGGCAGTGACGTTGAAACAGAGCACCACCCACAGCAGCCAGAATTGCGGCGTCCGCCACGCGCAGTCGACCGTGGCATTTTCCGTGGTGATTAAACCCTGCGAGTGCGTCGGCGGCGTGTAGCCCGCCGGTTTCCAATCGTCGGCCGGCACGCGCGCGATGAGCGAACCGAAAACCATGAAGCAAAAATAAATAATGCCCATCGCAAGAAAACTTTCGCCAACACCGGTGCTGGTCGGCGATTTGAAATGGTCCATGAGCAGCAAACTGAGGTTTGAACCGATGAAGGCGCCGCCGCCAAATCCCATAATGGCCATGCCGGTCGCCATGCCCGGGCGATCGGGAAACCATTTTACCAGCGTCGAAACCGGCGAAATGTAACCCAGACCGAGCCCACAACCGCCAATCACTCCGTAACCAAGATAGATGATCCAAAGTTGGTGCCACCAAACGCCAAAAGCGGAAATGACTAAGCCGCCGCCAAAACAAAGAGCGGCTGTAAACATGGTCTTGCGCGGTCCAACGCGTTCGACCCAGCGGCCGAAAATCGCAGCTGAAAGTCCGAGAAAAAAAATGGCGAGACTGAAAATCCACGCGAGCGACGGCTGCGACCAATCACCAGGCGCAGACTTGGTAACACCAATGATTTTGGTGAGCGGCAACTTGAAAACACTGAACGCGTAAACTTGCCCAATGGAAAGGTGAACGGCGAGCGCTGCGGGTGGAAAAAGCCAGCGATTATAGCCAGGATCCGCAATGGTTTGTGGTCGATCAAAAAAGCCCATTCAAAGTAAAGTCACACATTCGAAACAATTTCGGACGTGACGATCAAGATATTTGTTGTCAGTTTCTGTTACGTTTCTGTGAACTGATGGCTTCGCTGATCGAGCTTCTTTCAAAGTGGCCGCTCGTTAGACAAATTCGCGAGCGCAAGGACGGAACGGGCTTTGAGTCGATGTCGGATCAAACGCGCGGGATGCACGCGCGTATCGATGACGCAAAAGTGGCGCGTTCGATTTGCCCGTATTGCGGCGTGGGATGCGGTCAATTGATTTTCCACAAGGACGGCAAACTGGTTTCAATCGAAGGCGATCCGGAATCGCCGATCAGCCAGGGGAATCTTTGCCCGAAGGGTGCTGCGTCGTATCAATTGCTAACGCATTCGCGGCGCGAAACGAAAATGAAATATCGCGCGCCGCGCTCGAAGGAGTGGACGGAGATTCCACTCGAGCGGGCGATGGACATGGTTGCCGAGCGTGTTTGGGAATCGCGCAAGCGCACGTTTGTGCACGAACAAGACGGCGTTTCCATCAATCACACGACTGCGGTATGTCATCTCGGCGGCGCGACACTGGATAACGAAGAAAATTATCTCATTAAAAAGCTATTCACCGGAGGCCTGGGCATGGTTTGTGTGTCCAACCAGGCCCGTATATGACATAGCAGCACGGTGCCCGGTCTGGGCACCTCCTTCGGCCGGGGCGGAGCTACGACCGCACAACAAGATCTCGCTAACGCAGATTGCATTCTGATCGAAGGTTCCTCGATGGCCGAAGCACACCCGGTCGGTTTTCGCTGGGTGATGAAAGCGAAGGAGCAGGGCGCCACGATCATCCATGTCGATCCACGTTTCTCGCGCACAAGCGCCCTGGCCGACATTTGGGTGCCGATCCGCGCGGGCACAGACATTGTTTTTCTAGCGGGACTCATCAATCACTTGATTGAGTTTGACCTGTACTTTCGCGAGTACGTAGTTCATTACACGAATGCCTCATGCATTCTGTGTGATGAATATCGCGACCCTGAGGACAATGGAGACGGCTATTTCTCAGGCTGGAATGAAGAAAAGCGCGCTTACGAAGGCGGCAGTTGGCTTTACAAAGGCGGCGATCTGAGTCGCCCGGAGCGCGACCTCACGTTGCAAGATCCGCAATGCGTGTTTCAAAAATTGAAGCGGCATTTTTCTCGCTACACACCTGAGATGGTGGAGAAAGTCTGCGGGATTCCACCAGATCTTTTTCATAAAGTCGCGCATGCGCTCGCGGCCGCGTCCGGGCCGGAGCGGACTGCCGCGGTTTGCTACGCTGTTGGCTGGACGCAGCATTCCAAGGGCGTGCAGATCATTCGCACAGCCGCGATTCTGCAATTGTTGCTTGGAAACATTGGCAGACCGGGCGGTGGGATTCTGGCGTTGCGCGGCCACGCTTCGATTCAAGGCTCAACTGACATTCCGACGCTCTACGACATCCTTCCCGGTTATCTGACCATGCCGCATAAGGGCGACGAGACTCTTCAGCACTATCTCGATCACTACACGAAAAAGACCGGCCTCTGGTCGAATTACCCAAAGTACCTCGTGAGCACGCTGAAGGCGTACTACGGGAAACACGCAACGGCTGAAAATGATTTCGGCTACGGCTTCCTTCCCAAACTGACCGGCAATCATTCTTTCTTCGAATACCTCTACGACATGCTCGATGGAAAAATGGAGGGCATGTTTTTGATGGGCCAAAACCCGGCGGTTGGCGCGCCTAATTCGCGGTTGCAACGAAAAGCACTTTCGAAACTGAAATGGCTCGTTGTCCGTGAGCTGGTCGAGATTGAATCCGCGAACTTCTGGCGCGAATCACCTGAGGTTGAGCGCGGCGAGCTGAAGCCCGAGGACATTGAAACGGAAGTTTTCTTTTTTCCAGCTGCCGGGCACGCGGAAAAAGCAGGCGCGTTCACAAATACACAGCGACTTTTGCAATGGCGCGAGAAAGCTGTGGACCCGCCAGATGACGCGCGCTCGGAGGCATGGTTCGTGCATCAACTGGCTTTGCGTCTAATTGCAAAAGCGAAAGCATCAACCGATCCCCTCGACGAACCGATGCGCGCGCTCGATTGGTGGTATCCGGAGGACGAACTCGGCGATCCGCAAATGGAAGCTGTGCTCGCTGAGATCAACGGCTGGTACACGCATCCTGCTGTTAAAATTGCCGACTCCGGTGAAAAGCATGGGGTTGTGTTCGGTCTCGACCGAGATGGCAATCCTCATCACGGGTCGCAAGTGAACGGTTTCGCAGAACTAAAAGCCGACGGGTCCACTGCATGCGGCGCTTGGATTTACTCGGGTGTCTTCCGTCGCGATGGCGTGAACCGGGCGAACTCGCGCAAATCGAAAGATTACCTTGGTCACGGCTGGGGCTTCGCGTGGCCGAGCGATCGCCGAATCATTTATAATCGCGCCAGCGCCAGGCCGGACGGCCGTCCTTGGAGCGAACGAAAGAAATTAGTTTGGTGGGACTCGGAAAAATGGACCGGCATCGATGTTGCGGGATTCGTACAAGGAAAAGCTCCGGACTATGAACCGGAGGTAGGTGCGGAAGGACTCGATGCTATTCCGGGCGATGCTCCATTCGTTCTGCACGAGGACGGCCTGGGTTGGATTTATGTGCCCAAAGGTTTAAAGGACGGCCCGTTCCCAACTCATTACGAGCCGCTCGAGTCGCCGGTCTCCAATGAGCTTTATTCTCGTAACACCAATCCCGCTGAGCAATGGTTTGCGCGCCAGGAGAATCGCTTCGCTCCGCCGGGGGACCCGCGATTTCCTTACGTTCTGACGACCTACCGCTTGACGGAACACCACACGGCCGGTGGCATGTCACGTTTTCTCAGTCATCTGGCGGAATTGCAGCCGGAGATGTTCGCTGAGATTTCGCCGGAACTAGCGACGCAGCTCAAGATCAATAACGGCGATTACATTTGCGTGGTTACTTTGCGCGGCGCAATCGAAGCACGCGCACTTGTTAGTCGTCGGATTCGGCCATTGGCGCTCAATGGGAAAACAGTGCATCAGATTGCGTTGCCTTATCATTACGGCACAGCCGGCCTCGTGCGGGGCGGGGCTGCGAATGATCTTCTAACGATTTCCGGTGAGCCGAACGTCACAATCATGGAAGCCAAGGCGCTTACCTGCAACATCGTGCCTGGACGTCTCCCGCGTGGACCCGCGTTCGCTGAATTTCTTAACAAATATGCACCGCAAACTGGGCCAACGATCTTGCATCCAGAAGAACGATCTTTCCGAAAAGGACAAAGCGGCGGGGGCCACGCGATCGAAGGAATAGATTGAGAATGCAAGCAATGGCAGGGCGCGACCGCCGGGCGCGCCGGAATTGTGAGACACGCGTTGCGGACGGATCGGCGGCCCCATCGCGCTGAAGCCGGGTTACTATCGTCAGCCAGTTGTTAGGCCGCCGTATGGACGTGGAAAATTCCAATCTACTTCTTCGTAGGTGGGCTTGGGGGAATGTTCCAGGTTTTACCGCCCCGATCCCGCTTGTGCTGCGATCTTTGGAGCGATCCCGTTAGCGGCGATTTCATTTTTGCTAGGTGCGCTCGTTAGCCGCTTCGGCTGGATTGCGGTGGGAAAAATTTCCGGTCGGGACCCGGAAGCGGTTTTTGCTTCGCAAAGGTGTAGATAGACATCTTGCCTGTTAGGCCAAGCAGCGTCCCGCCTGCTATAGAAATCCGAAGGCTCGAAACGCCTGTCTGCCCGAGCAGCCAAGATGGCTGGCTACGTGAAGATCACGCGGTCGATATGCGTATAAATATTGAAGGACGGTGGGCGCAAAAAACCTATGAGCGTCTGGTTGTTTTCGCGCGCGAGCTCGACCGCAAGACTTGAAGGCGCTGACACAGCGGCCACGATCGGAATTCTGGCGGCGAGTGCCTTTTGTATGATCTCAAACGACGCGCGGCCACTGACTAGAAGAAGATGCCTCTCCAATGGTAGCAGCTCGTCGAGAAACGCGCGTCCGACTGCCTTATCTACTGCGTTGTGGCGCCCGATATCCTCGCGGGCAATTTTCAACTTGCCGTTGACGTCGAAAATTCCGGCGGCATGAATTCCGCCTGTGCGCGCGAAATCGCTTTGCGCGCTGCGTAACGTCTCGGAAAGCGACAGCAGCGTTTCAATATCAATCCGGATATCAGTCGATCGTACCGCAGAGAAATTCTGCCGAATCGCGTCAATGCTTGTTTTGCCGCACAGACCGCAACTACTGGAGATTGTTCCGAAACGTTTCGTCGAATTCAGTCTTAATTTCACGCCGGCTGTAAACTCCACCACGACTGTGTTGTCGCCGCTCACTGAAATGCTCGTGATCTGATTGCGAGCGCGCACGATACCCTCCGAAAGTAAGAACCCGGCTGCGAGTTCTTCATCGTGACCGGGCGTGCGCATCGTAGTGGCGATCGGCTTGCGTCCGACGCGGATTTCCAGCGGCTCCTCGATCGTTAGCTCGTCGGGCAAGTACTCGAGTTCACCGTCGCGTTTTCGCCGGATGATCTTTTGTGATCCGATGCCGCTTTCTTTCATGTGAATTGAGGCGCCTCAATGGTAGCATGGCTGCGGTGGAAATTTGTCACCTGTTCATTTCAACGGGACACAATTTTGTTGGACATCATGGGCGCGAACCGGACACGCATCCGATCATTGAAACATCCGAAATAGAATGCGTGGCTGGGCGTGGTGTTCGCGATGATCGTTATTTTGATTTCAAGGACGATTACAAGGGTCAGATCACTTTCTTTTCGTTGGAAGTTTTCAATGAACTTTGCAGCGCGATGCAAATTCAGGACTGCTCACCTGCTCTGGCACGACGCAACGTGATCACACGCGGCGTTGATCTGAACGAGTTGATTGGACAGGAGTTCGAGGTGCAAGGCGTTCGTTTTCTCGGAATGGAAGAGTGCCGGCCATGCTACTGGATGGACGGCGCATTCGCTCCGGGTGCACAGGAATTCCTGAAAGGTCGCGGCGGTCTGCGAGCAAAGATTCTGACAGATGGGAAATTGTGTTCGATGAAATTGTCATCCGGAGCGAAGTCGAGGGATCCCGTAAAGTTAACTTGAGGTGATGCCGCGGGATTTCTCGACTCCGCTTCGCTCCGTCCGGAACCTTAGTGCGGTGTTGCTTGCGGGCGGCGAATCGCGCCGCATGGGCACAGACAAAGCTACATTTCTTTTTCGCGGAAAACCCCTCTGGCAAGTTCAACTCGAAACACTGCGCAGACTGCGACCGGCAGAAATTTTTCTTTCGGCAAGAACGGATCCATCATGGCGGCCCGACGACGTGCAGTTCATCGCGGACATTCAGCCATCATGCGGACCGCTCAGTGGGATTGCCGCGTCACTGGTGAAGATTCACACCGCCCATCTTCTTGCGCTCGCGATCGATATGCCCTTCATGACCGAAAATTACCTTCACTCGATTTGCGATGCGATCGAGGCGGGCCGCGGCGTAGTCGCGACGATCAACAATCGTGCCGAACCGCTCGCGGCCGTATATCCGCGCGAAGCAGAGATTGATTTTCGCACTGCGCTCGCAGGAACCGATTTTTCATTGCAAAACATCGTTCATCACCTGGTAACGGCTGGAAAACTGCTGGAGATATCTGTGACGGAACAGGAGAGGCGACTTTTCCGAAATGTGAATAACGCGTCCGACGTGGACGCCACGATAGCTGCGCGGTTGAGTTCGAGCGTTTGCGAAAAAAATTTGGACAAATGCAAGCTGCACTTGAAAATCATTACATTTGCTCGATATGTTCCGAGCGATTTGGCTCTTATGAAATCGTCGATGTTCCGCAGCGCTGCTTTACTGTTTTTGATTCCGGTCTGTGCCTTCTCAGCGACGAACGTACTGAATCTTTCTCACTACGACATGATGCGGCCCGATTTTGCCGCAATGAAACGGCAAGGCATCGTCGGTGTAATTCACGAAGCGACGTATCCGCCCTTCGTTCGCGACCCAAAATATTTGGATCGCCAAATGGGCGCGCTACAAGCGGGACTGCTCTGGGGAGCATATCATTACGCTAACGGAACTGATCCGATTCGACAGGCTGATCATTTCCTGAGTGTTGTATCCAGTGCGTGGGCGCAAGCCAATCCGGCGGTGCGACCGAGCGCAGGTGTCCTGCTCGGTACTCGATTTCGAAAAGAATGGTCATTATCCCGGGGGAACGATGCGCGCCGACCAGGCCGTCGCGTTTGTCGAACGCATTCGTTCACGCACCGGTGTATATCCCGGTATTTATTCGGGCGAATACCATCTCGCGCAGGTTTTGAATAGCGCGCGAGTAACTCCTGCACAGAGACAAACACTCACCAATTGCTGGCTCTGGGTTGCAAACTACTCGAAAGAGCCGCGTGCAACCGCGCCGTGGAATTACTGGGCTATGTGGCAATACTGCGGGGACGGTAAATGCAAACTACCGCGTTCTGCTTACCCCATAGGTATCGCCAATATTAGAAAAGCAGAACTCAACGTCTTTCGAGGCAGCCGGAGCGACCTGGCGGAATTCTGGCAACGACGCGCTTGGAATCCTTCGGGAGGAGCGCCTCGCTCTGAATCAAAACTGACGGCCGAGTTGTAATAGACGCGTAGTCGTCGCGGGAAACGGCCGTCCCTCATTTCTCAATCCCGCGTTGCGTTGTGAGATAGACCGCGAAGCTGCCGAGCCAGTGGCCGCCTTCGTAATGTTCGCCAGTCACCGCTGCGAGCCCGGCGCGCCGATGCGCTTCTGCTGCGCTCGTTAGCGCTGGACGCCGGGGATCATCACCAGGAAGAGAAGACAGAATGCCTTCCAGCATCCACGCTTGACTCAAATTTAATCCGTCGAGATGCGCCAGCTTTGGATCACTCGGATCCGGTGAAATCGCCACTGGCAACCAATCCGCCGTCGCTGCTCTCGGAATTTGAGGGAGGAATTGGCTGAGCCATTTCGCGAAATCAGCTTGCGTCAAGACCCGACGCATCACGTCGGCTTCGGCGAGGCAGGGCGAAAGAAAATCTTCACCCGAAGGCTCATAGGCGAGCGGACAATTCTTATCCGCCAGATAAAATTTTCGTGCTGAATCAGCCGCCAGTTTAGCGAGGCGTTCGTCATTTTTGATCCGCGCACAATCGAGAATTACTCCAAGCGCGAACGCGGTTTGATTGTGCTCACCGATACGTATTGGGTGCGAGAGTTTCGGCAGCCACGTGGTCAAGCGCTCGACCGCTGCATCCTCAAGCGGCTTCAGGTTTGCCAACATTTCTCGCGCCTGCGGATCGTCCCATTCGCGCAGCTCGGCGCAGAGTTGCAACAGCCACGCTAATCCGTACGGCCGTTCGAAACTCGCGCGGCCGTCTCCACCGAGATATGCCGCTTCGACCTTCAGATTTTCAGCGGTGAGGCTCTCCTTCAACGCGTCGCGCGCGGCTTTTGCGAATGGCGCGTCTGGAAACGTGCGCAATAGCCGCACCAGCAGCCAATGTCCGTGCACTGACGAGTGCCAATCGTAACAGCCGCAAAACGCGGGTGTCAGTTTGCATGGCGCCGCGACATCGGCCTCGCTATTCAGAACGTGACTGATCTTGTTGGGGTATTCCTTATGCACGCACTGCAGTGCCAACTTTGCGAACCGCTCTGCAGCATGAGCATCAAATGCTCCAGCGGAGGGACTCGCCTCTGGGCTTGTCTGATGAGCACCGTTTTCAGCCACAACGCAGAGCAGAGGCGCCGCCACAAACGCACAAATAAATTTCTGCAAAGGTGAAAGATGAAATCTGAAGATCACAGCGGCCACAATCATGCTACCGCTTGGGTTCGTAAAGATCGTTGAGCGGATTTCCACCGGATCGGGCGACCGTTGTATTCGGCTAGCGCAACCGCTAGACTGGCGCGCATTAACCAAGTCGCACAAATGGATTCGCTCGATTATTACAAGATCGAAGAACTTCTGACCGATGAGGAGCGTGCTGCGCGCGATCGCGCAATGCAGTTTGTGCAGAAAGAAGTTTTATCAGAGGTCGTCCCCTGCCATCGCGCCGCCAAATTTCCAGACTATCTGATTCCGCGCATGGGCTCACTCCGCTTTTACGCGCCATACCTGAAGGAGCACGGATGCGCAGGCGTAAGCTACACAGCATATGGCCTGATCATGCAGGAACTGGAACGCGCCGACTCCGGCGTCCGTTCGCTGGCATCAGTGCAGGGCGCACTCGCAATTCAGGCGATCCATTCATTCGGCTCGCCAGAGCAACAGGCGCGGTGGTTGCCTGGATTAGTGTCGGGCGAGGGCGTCGGTTGCTTCGCGCTAACGGAACACGGACACGGCTCGGATCCGGGCGGGATGGAAACCCGCGCCAAACGCGACGGTGATCATTACATTTTGAACGGCAGCAAATGCTGGATCGGCAATGCATCTATCGCGGACGTCAAAGTCGTTTGGGCAAAGGATGACGACGGCCATGTTGGCGGATTCATGGTCGAGAAGGACGCGCCCGGATTTCGCGCGCGTGACATCGAAGGGAAGTTCAGTCTGCGCATGTCTCGCACATCGGAGTGCTGGTTCGAAGATTGCCGGATCCCTGCCGAGAATCGCCTTTCGAACGCTCGCGGGCTCAATGCGCCGCTATCATGTTTATCCTATGCGCGTGTCGGCATCGCGTGGGGGGTCATTGGCGCTGCGATTGATTGCTATGAAACCGCGCTGGCTTACGCCAAGGCACGCGAACAATTTAGCCGCCCGATTGCCAGCTTCCAACTCGTGCAACAGAAACTTGTCTGGATGGCGCAGGAAATCACCAAGGCGCAGTTGTTAGCGCTTCGGCTTACGCGCCTGATGGAGGCCGGCAAATCGCGTCCTGCGCAGATCTCGATGGCGAAACGCAACAATGTCTGGATGGCGCTGCAATGTGCGCGCAAGGCCCGGGACATTCTTGGCGCTGCGGGCATCACCGATCAGTATTCCGTGATCCGGCACATGATGAATCTTGAGAGCGTCTTCACGTACGAAGGCACGCACGACATTCACACCTTGATCATCGGGCGCGATATAACGGGCTTGAATGCTTTTGGCGGTTAACGGCCTGACGAATTTTGCATTTCGAGTCGGAATGGAGCGAGTCAAGGCGATCCCGTTGGGCGCGGAACGCTAACTGCCGTGATCCTTCGACTTCGCTCGGGATGACAGTGGCATGGAGATTGGTTAAGGTAAAACATGAGTGAATCTGTTTACATTCTCGGCGGCGGGCGCACGGATTTTAAGCGCAATCTAAAGAAGGAAGGTAAAACGATCCGGCACATCATTATCGAGGCTGGTAAAAAAGCCATCGATGATGCCAAGGTCGATCCCGGCGAGATTCAGGCAGGCGCGGTTGGGCAATTTCAACGCGGGCCAGTTCACGAAACAATTGCAGCTTGGCGCGTTTATTCCGGAAATCGATCCGAAATTGCGCGGCATTCCCACAATGCACACCGAAGCGGCCTGCGCGTCTGGTGCGCTATCGGTGTTGTTAGGCGCGGAATGGATCATCGGCGGGTTTTATGACGTGGTGCTGGTCGTCGGCGCGGAACAGCAGAAAACGATGTCGGCGCTCGATGGTTCTGATGTGCTCGGCGCGGCTGCGGATTATCACAATGAAAAGCCGGAGTACGGCGATTTCATGTTTCCGAAGTTATTCGGGCGCATCGCGCAGATTTACATCGAGAAATACGGTGCGACCGAAGCGGATCTGGCACTTGTGGCGTGGAAAAATTATGCGCACGCGAAATTGAACCCACTCGCGCAAATGCGCGACGCTGATCTTACACTCGATTCTGCATCGCAAGTTTCGGATAAGAATCCGCACGTGGCGCCCCCGCTTAAAGTGTCCGATTGCTCACAGATCACCGATGGGGCGGCATCAGTTGTCCTCGTTTCCGGGAGATATCTGGACAAAATCGGCCGCGACAAAAACAAAACCGTCCGGCTGTTTGGCTACGGTCACACGACTGATTATCTACCGTTGGACAAGAAAGACGCGCCAACGTTTTCGATCGCGCGCAAAGCTGCGGAGAAAGCCTTCCGAATGGCGAACCTGACGCCGCGTGATCTTCACGGCGCCGAGGTTCATGATTGTTTTTCGATCACAGAAATTGTCGCCTACGAAATTCTCGGCCTGGCCGAGCCTGGTAAGGGCGTCGACCTGGTGAAAAGCGGGGCGACAACGCTACCGCAGGTGCGTCCAGAAAAATCCAAAGCGCCGTTCCAAATTCCAGTGAACGCGGGCGGCGGTCTGATCGGTGACGGTCATCCTGTCGGCGCGACTGGTGTTCGCCAGGTGTTCGAAGCCTATCAACAGCTGACCGAACAAGCCGGCGCGCGCCAGATTGAAAACGCGAAACGGTTTCTCACATTCAACATGGGCGGCAGTCTAACAACTTCGGTCGCCATGCTCTGGGGCCGGAGTTAAGTTTCCGAGCAATCCGCTACAGGCCTGGCGATCCAGATGAAGGTTCCATTCGAACTTGGAGAAGTTGGCCACTTTGGCCTCGCTGTGCGTGATCCGAAGAAGAGCGCGAAGTGGTTCGAGCGCGCTCTGGGTTTGCGAAAAGAATTCGAATTCGAAAACGGCGTGGCGGTTGGAAACGACCGCGTCACGATCGCGTTGTTTAAAGGAAAACCGTCGCCGAAAACGATCGATCACATGTCATTTCATTTACCGAACACGGCGACGCTGCGAAAGGCACTCGCTCATTTGAAGAAGATCGGCGTCGATATTGAAGATCCGGGCGATGAAATCGGTCCGGAAGGGCCGGGCTCGAAAAATATGGGACTATGGTTCCATGATCCCGATGGCTATCGCTGGGAGCTAAGCGTGCTCAGCGGAAAATAAGTGTTCCAAGGAGTGACGGCTCCCAGCCGTCATTTTCTTTTTCTGACGGCATGAAAGTCGTCATTGCTTGAAGAGTGATCGCGGATTGTTCACGTTGCGTCAAAGTCAGCAAATGAACCGCTCCGCGATCACCGTTGCTGAGAGTAATGCCTTTGTAACGACCTTCGACCTATCGCCGATTGATAGCGGTCCGCTGGATGGGCTGAGCTTTGCTGTTAAAGACACAATTGATATCGCCGGTTTCAAAACTGGTTGCGGTAATCCGACCTGGAGCGATTCCCATCCCGCCGCGGTAGTCCACGCCCTGTGTGTAGAGCAACTCTTGCACGCCGGTGCCCGGTGTGTCGGGAAAACCATTTCGGACGAATTGGCTTTCAGCCTGCTGGGTGAGAATCACTTTTACGGCACGCCTCTCAACGCGCATGCGCCCGATCGCGTGCCGGGTGGGTCGTCGAGCGGATCGGCTTCCGCCGTTGCGTGTGGGTTGGTAGATTTTGCGCTCGGAACGGACACGGGCGGCTCAACCCGCGTTCCCGCGAGCAATTGCGGAATCTGGGGCTTTCGGCCGTCGCACGATTTCATATCAGTTGCTGGCGTGAATCCGCTAGCGCCATCGTTCGACACCGTCGGCATCCTGGCGCGAAACGCTGATCTACTGGCAAAAGTGGCACTCGTGTTGTTGGCCGCCGCGCCGGAATGTCCAGGTAAACCGGCAACGATCCATTTGATCCGAGAGGCTTTCGACCTTGCTGACGGCGACGTTCAGCAAAATTTATCGGAGCCACTGCAGCGGCTACGCGAAATATTCGGCGACGCTGTGCGGGAGTCATCGCTACAAGAGTTGGTTGGTGATGACGCTGGAGATGGTTTCGCGACATGGGCCGAAAGCTTTTGCGTGATCCAATGGGCGGAGATCGAGAGTTGCCTTGGCAGGTGGATCGCTAACGCCAGGCCGGAGTTTGGCCCTGAGACAGCTGCGAGTTTTCAACTCATGAAGCAACTTGATCGGTGTCGCATCGCGGAGGCACTGCAACGACGGGAACAATATTTTCAAAGCTTGCACGAGTTTCTCGGACCGAACGATCTGCTGTGCATTCCAACAACACCCGCACTCGCTCCTCGCAAGGGCGATCCACCCAGCCGCAGTTCGAGTGGGAGCGGGTATTATCCTCGCACATTATCGCTGACGAGCGTTGCAGGGATGGGCCGCCTGCCGCAAGTGTCCCTCCCAATCGCCGAGGCTGGCGGCGTACCAGTGGGATTGTCGTTGCTCGCTAGGCATGCACACGACTCATTCTTGTTGCAAGTCGCGAAGAATGTTGGTCGAGAAATACGTCTGCCATCGAACGAGTTGTAGACGGGACGGTCACAATCGGTCCCGGCATGGTTCATTCACGTGCGTAGCGCACGGCCAAGTGCCTGCATTGACACGATATTTAAGGGTCTTAACTTTTTCGTCCACCACAAAAAAATGAACACTTTTGCCTCTGAGAATGGGGACGGAAAAGCCTTCGTTTCGCACGCGCCGGGTTATTGGCCAGACACGCCTCTGGAACTCTGGAACGATTGGAAATGGCAGCTCAAAAACCGAGTTACCACCCTCGCACAACTCGAGAAACATCTGGAATTGAACGCAGAGGAACGAAGCGGCGTTTTGCTGTCCGGTGACAAACTTGCGCTGGCGGTTACGCCACACTTTTTTAACCTGCTGCCAGCGAACGATCCCGGTGACCCGATCAGGCGTCAGGTCATTCCGCGAATCGAGGAAACATGGGCGTCGCCTTACGACATGGCTGACCCTTGCGGCGAAGATTCGCACATGCCGGTGCCGGGTTTAGTGCATCGGTATCCTGATCGTGTTTTGTTCCTGGTAACGGATCGTTGTGCGAGTTATTGCCGCTATTGCACACGGAGTCGAGTGGTGAGCGGAGTTGGTGAACAGGAATTTCACACGAACTTTGAGGAGGCATTCCGTTATCTCGAAGCACACACCGAAGTCCGCGATGTGCTTCTGAGTGGTGGCGACGCCTTAATTTTCAGCGATGACAGGCTCGAGAAATTGTTATCGCGGTTGCGCGCAATCAAGCATATCGAATTCCTTAGGATCGGCACGCGGGTGCCAATTTTCCTGCCACAACGAATCACGCCGGAGTTGTGTGCTATGCTGGCGAAGTATCATCCGCTCTGGATGAGCGTGCACGTCAATCATCCGCGCGAGCTTACCATCGAGGTAAAAGAGGCGTTGGAACGTCTCGCTAACGCGGGAATTCCTCTGGGCAACCAGAGTGTGTTACTCGCAGGGGTTAATGACGACGTCGAGACGATGAAGACTCTCGTGCATAAGCTGCTGATGTGTCGCGTCCGTCCTTATTACGTTTACCAGTGCGACCTGATCAATGGCTCCTCACATCTGCGTACGTCGGTTGCTAAAGGCCTGGAGATCATTGAGGCGTTGCGTGGTCACACCACGGGTTACGCCGTGCCACAATTCGTCATCGACGCTCCCGGCGGCGGCGGCAAAGTGCCGGTCAATCCCGGTTACATTCTCTATCACGACAACGAAAAAATCGTGATCCGGAATTACGAAGGCAAAATCTTCGAGTATCCCGAGACCGGAAACGAGAACCTCCAGTTCGCGCCGCAGCGCGAGTACCACGACGAGTATCTCTATTCATAAGTGGGTTGCCATACCGGACGCTCCCTAAACTTCCGGCAAAGGGTATCTCGTCTTTGCTCTAGCTGCTCTTTACGCCGGGTTGTTACTGGAGCTTCTTTTGTAATTTCTTTCCGGCTCAACGGTTGTGTAAATTTTAGGCTTGCGTATTAAAGATTGCGGCGTGTAAAGTCCGGCACTTTCGTTCTTCTCCCAAACATTTCAGCTATATGAATCAACGTTTAATTTCGGAAATTGGCCGCACGCAGCGGCTTGATATTATCAACTCCCTCAAGCGCACCAAAGGCATGTCTGTTAACGAGCTCGTCGATAAAATGGGGATGAGTTATATGGGCATCAAACAGCATTGCATTACGCTGCATCGCGACGGCTATCTGGATACCTGGCGTCGCCCTCAAAAAATGGGCAGACCGGAAATGGTCTACCGCCTTACGCACCGTACGCACGACCTTTTTCATGCCGACAGTCACCAGTTCACACTGGATTTATTGAAAGCAGCCGAGGAAATCTACGGACCGAACGCGCCGGAGAAGTTACTCTACAGCGTCTTTAAGAAGAAGATCGCGGCGCTGAAAGCCAAGATGAAGGGAGAGACCGTCGCGGAACGCGCGAAATGGTTTGCGCAGGTACGCGATAGCGAAGGTTACATGGCTGAGTTTTTGAACAACGGGCAAGACGGCGGTCCCCAAATTCTTGAGTGTCATTCTCCGCTTCTCAACGTGGTGGAGCAGTACCCGATCGTGGGCCGGTTTGAGCAGGACATGTTCGAAGCCGTATTAGGGACGCGTGTTCGCCGCGAAGTGAATCGCAACTCAGGTTTATACGAGTGCGCGTTCTACTTCTCTGCGTAGCTAACTCGCGGCAATAGCTCAGGTTTTCAGCTGTCCGTGAGCGGTCGTGAAGGGGTGGCCGGCGCATTGGCGAACGATCGGATTTATCCTTTCGCTCGAAGTGAATCTCGGTTGATTGGTGGCGCATGGCCCGGGCGTTTCCATCGGTTGTGATCGACAACGTTCAGCCGCTGATCGATTGCGGCCGTTCTCCGATCAAGCGCATCGTGGGCGAAGATTTGATAGTCGAAGCCGACATTTTTAAGGATGGTCACGACGTTGTCGCGGCGGTTTTGAAGTGGCGTGTTACTGGCAAGCGGGCGTGGCGGGAAACGCCGATGACGTTCGTTGATAACGATCGCTGGCGCGGTGTGTGCACCCTCTACGATCAGGCCGTTCACGAATACACAGTCGAAGCATGGACCGACAGGTTCCGCAGCTGGCAGCAAGAGTTTGTAAAGAAATTTGAGGGCGGGATTTCCGATCTGCGCAGCGAAGCGTTGGAAGGCGCGGCAATTGTGAAAGGGGCCGCGAGTCGTGCGCGTGACCGAACGGATTCCGCGCGTCTGCGCGAATTTGCCGGGCAAATCGTCGCCGGCGCGAATTCAGAAATCTACGCGGTCGCGAAGTCAGGTGAGCTGGAAGTACTTATGGCGACTTACCCGGATCGCGCGGATGCCACGCAATATGAGCCCGTCCCTCGAGTCGTAGTCGATCGCCCGGTAGCCTTGTTCGGCGCATGGTATGAATTTTTCCCGCGCTCGGCAGAGGGCCACGGCGATCGCGGATCGACTTTTCGGGATTGCTTGCCGCGCGTGGACGACGCAAAGGCAATGGGGTTCGACGTCCTTTATTTTCCACCGATTCATCCAATCGGCAGCACTAATCGCAAGGGGCGGAATAACGCGGTCACTTGCGAGCCAGGCGATCCGGGAGTGCCTTGGGCGATCGGCGGCCAGGCTGGCGGACACAAAGCGGTGGAACCTTCGTTAGGCACGCTCGAGGATTTTGACTGGCTGCAAAAGGAAGTGCGCGGACGCGGAATGGAAATCGCCCTCGATTTCGCGATTAATTGCTCGCCTGATCATCCGTACGTCAAGGAACATCCCGACTGGTTCTACAAACGGCCGGACGGCACGATCAAATTCGCGGAGAACCCGCCAAAAAAATACGAAGACATTTATCCGATAAACTTTCGATGCGAAAACTGGCGCGAGCTTTGGGCTGAGATGAAGAGCATCGTGTTGTTTTGGGCCGAGCGCGGTGTGCGGATCTTTCGTGTGGACAATCCGCACACCAAGCCAGTTGCCTTCTGGGAGTATTTAATCGAAGGCGTTCGCGAAAAATATCCCGACGCGATTTTTCTCGCTGAAGCGTTCACCAAGCCAAAGATGATGAAAGCGCTGGCCCGAGCCGGATTCAACCAGAGCTACACCTATTTCACGTGGCGGAATTCGAAGCAGGAGCTGATCGATTATTTCACCGAGCTTACGCAGACTGAGATGAGCGAATATTTTCGGCCTAATCTTTGGCCGAACACGCCTGACATCCTGCCGCTTGCGCTTCAAGAGGGCGGCCGGCCCGCGTTCATGATTCGCGTGCTCTTGGCCGCGACGCTTTCGCCTCTTTACGGAATCTACAGCGGATACGAGCTGTGCGAGAACGAGGCGTTGCCGGGTCGCGAGGAATATCTCGATTCGGAAAAGTACCAATTGAAGGAACGCGATTGGAATGCGCACGGAAACATCAAAGATTGGATCGCGCGCATAAACCAAATCCGGAAACAGAATCGCGCGCTTCAGATGTTCACGAACCTGCGTTTCTATGCCGCCGATAACGACGCAATTTTGTTCTACGGCAAAATGACACCCGCGCGAGACAACATTATCCTCGTGGTAGTGAATCTTGACCCGTTTCGGAAGCAAAATTCACTTGTCCATGTGCCGATTGAGGAATTTGGGCAGATGGAAAGCGATGAGTATCAGGTGCATGATTTGTTAAACGATGCGCGTTACACCTGGCGCGGCCGGCAAAATTACGTTGAACTGGATCCCGAAATTCAACCCGCACACATTTTTCTGGTCCATCGCCAATGAGAACTCGCGGAGAACTCAACCAACACCCGGCCCAAATGAGGAGCAACTAACAAACCGAATGTATGAACAATTTGCTGAAAATGTACCTCTAATCCTCAACGCTGGCCCTGACACCTATTTGCATCGATGTTTTGCTCTGCATATGATTATAAAATTTCCGGCATGAAGATTTGGGTTGTGTTGTTTGCCGCGCTGGGGAGCGCGTCGCCTCTGCTCGCGCAGGAACCCACACCACCGCTGGTCCCGCAGCACTCGCAGACGGTGCTGGAGACGCTTGTCAAAGCGGGTCCGGTGATGATCCCGATGTTTCTATTATCGATTTTTTTCGTCGCGCTGGTGGTCGTTTACTTTCTGACAATCCGGCGTGGAGCAGTCGTTTCGAGCGGTTACATGGCGACTGCCGATGCGCTCTTGCGTAAACGCGATTATCTCGGACTGCTGGCTGTCTCCAACCGGCACGGAGAAGCGGTCGCTCGTGTCGTGCAAAAGATGCTCGATTTCACGACTAAAAATCCGCATGCGGATTTGCAGCAGGTCCGCGAAATCGCAGAGACAGAGGGAACACGCGTTGCTGCGAGTTTGAATAACCGTGTGATTTACCTGGCAGATATCGGGATGATTGCGCCACTGCTGGGCTTGCTGGGTACCGTTTTTGGAATCATTCGTTCCTTCGGTGCGTTAGGTGCTGATGTTGGGTCGGCGCGTTACGCGGCGCTCTCGCGCGGAATTAGTGAAGCGCTCGTCAACACCGCTGCGGGGCTGGCGATCGGCATTCCGGCGATGATCTTTTATGCATTCTTCCGAGGCAGATCGCAGAAATTGATCTCGGAACTCGAAGCTGCTTCAACGCACGTTCTGGCGTTGCTTTCATTGCAATACGGCAGACGTGCTGAGCGAGCTCCTGTTTTAATTGAAGACGAGCTGTAAAATTCGGCTGCTATCATGAACCTTCGCGGCCGTGCGCAATTGCATCATCCCGGCATTCAGCTTGCCCCGCTGGTCGATGTGTTGCTGCTTCTTCTGATTTTTTTCCTGCTCACGTGGAATGCTGCGCGCACTGAGAACGAGCTAGACGTGAAAGTGCCGAAGGCCTCGGCGGCAAAGGAGAAGTCAGCGCCTATCGGGGATGTAATCGTCAACGTTAAGGCGGATGGCAACGTGGTTGTGAACCGTCGCACGCTGACTAATCCAGAGCTTCAGGAATTACTGAAAGGCATGGTTCAATTGAATCCCGAACAAGCGGTAGTGATTCGCGGCGACGAAGCCGGCGCGTACAAGAACATCGTCGAGGTGCTGAACATCTGCACCGAAGCAGGCGTAACCAACGTAGCTTTCGCCACGGCAAGATGAAGACGTGCGGCGCGACCAGTCTGTTCGGACTGGCGATGCTGTTTTGCACCGCGAGCATCGCCATCGCTCAATCGGAGCCGGAAGTGCGCCGGGCTCGCCCGGTAGATGAAGCGCCTGTTCGGCGCGCGGTCCCGGCAGACGAATCACTCGACAAAGTCCTTCGCTCTCTAAAAGAAGACGCTTCGGAACCGTCTTCGGGCGAAACTGAAGGGGCGGATCAACGTCAACTCGATTACGCTAACGGCTTGTTCGCTCGCAAATTATACGACCTTGCGATCCCGGAATATCAAAAATATCTCGACGATTACCCGGGACGCGTTGGCCGGGCGAATGCCTATTTCTCCCTTGGCGAATGCTATCGAAATCTTCATCGCGATCCGAGTGCTCGTACAAATCTGCAGAAAGTGCTCACCGAGTACGGCGAAAGCGAATTCGCCGGGCCAGCGGCATTCGCGCTCGCGGAGATGGCGTTCACAGATAAAGACTACGCCACGGCGCTGCCGCTTTTTCATCGTTCCGCCGCCAAATCGAAGGAATCGGCGGTCGCGCTGTCTGCACGCTATTTCGAAGCGCGCTGCCTTGAAGCTGTCGGCAAGAAAGACGAAGCCGCAGATATTTACGCGCAGGTCGCCGAGGTCGGAAATCCAAATCCGTATCGCGAAGATGCGCGAGTGACCGCGGCATCCATCTTCGATGCGCGGGGAAAAAAGCTCGATGCGTTGAAGCAGTACGAAGCGCTGGCTAACGAGGGATCGAAACCGGCATTGAAAGCCGAGTGTGCCGTACGTGGAGGCTTGATCGCGCTAGAACTTGTTCAAGCGGATAAAGGCAAGATGGACAAGGCTATGGTGGATCGAGCCACCGCGTTGTTTCAAAAGGGGCGCGCTCTGCCTGACGCGGGAAAGTTCCGTGCGATTGCCCAAGTCGGTCTTCGCCGGTTGCAATATCAGACTGGTCAGTATTCGCAGTTAGTCGCCGATTATAAGAAGGAATTGGACAAGCTCCCTGAGGCTGCGCAGGCAGAAGTGTTGTTGCTCGCCGCAAACAGCGAACGCCAACTTGGCCATCCGAAGGAAGCAGGCACTCTCTATCGCCAGATCACCACGAAATATCCCGATCGCGAGGAAGGTAAGGATGCCGCTTATCAGCAACTAATTAACGTCTACAACTCGGATCCCTCGGCACTCTCCAAGGCGGTGGACCAATTCCTCGCAACAAACCCCACAAACGAGCGCGCCGATCAAGCCAAGTTGTTAAAAGCCGAGGCGATTTACAAACAGCAGAACTATACAGATGCAGCGTCATTGTACGGGGAGTTGCGCGCGTCTGAGCTTTCTCCGCGGCTGCGCGCGGAAGCGGCGTACAAACTTGGGTTGTGCCATATCCAGACAAAAAACACTCCCGGCGTCATCGAAGCGTTTACGTATTACCTGCAGACGTTTCCCGACACTCCGCAAATTCCAGCCGCCCTGGCTCAGCGTGCTTTGGCTTACGAGCAGAGCAAAAATTACGCCGCTGCGCTTACGGATCTCACCATTATCCTTGCCAAATACCCGAAGACACACGAGCGCGAAGCGGCGTTGCAGTTGAAAGCTTTGATTCTTGGGCAACAGGACAATACCAAAGGGATGGTGGACACTTTTCGGCAGCTGCTGAGGGAATTTCCCAGGAGTTCTGTCGCGGCGCAGGCGCACTATTACATCGGGAAAACCGCGTTCGAAGCGAAGGATTATAAGACGGCTTTGACCGCGCTAAACACTGCACGTCAGTTGAACAAGGAGCAGTACTACAATCTGGCGTCCGTTCGGATCATTCTTTGCCAGTTTTATTTAAGAGACAGGCCTGCGCTCACCAAAGAAGTGAACAATTTCATGGCGGAAAGTCCCAACGCCGTTGTGCCGCCGGAAGTTTTGGAATGGCTCGGGATTGAATATTACAACGAGAAAAATTTTCAGGCCGCCGAAAAATATCTCGGCGTTCTTCGAAAAACAGACAGCGCAGGCAAGATTAAACCCGATTATTTATTTTATCTTGGCGACGCGGCTACGAAGCTAAAGAATTTGCCTGAAGCAGAAGAGGCTTTCGCGAAGTATCTGCAAACAGCCAAAGATCCGGCGGGTAAGGCAAAAGTATTGCTGACGCTCGGTGCCGTTAAGATCAGCGCTCATAAACCTGATGAGGCGCAGAAGATCGCTGAAGAAATCATGGTCCTACAACCCGAGGGCCGCGTAAACGCAGAAGCGCGCCTGCTCGCCGGTGAAGTCCAGGTTGAACGCGGGAATTTCGATGACGCAGGCAAAGCCTTTAAAGGTGTTGCTCTGCTTTATGACGATCCAGCTATCACTCCGCGCGCGCTGGACAAAGCCGCGGTGGCATTTCGCCAAGCCGGTAAGACGGACGAAGCAGATCGCCTCTCGCGCGAACTGCGCGAACGTTATCCGAATTACGTCAGCGGGTAGTCGAGGGTGAGTATTGTCCCCCGAGGCCTTGCTACTTGGGGACAACCGCAATGCCCCATGGGCCGTCGCCCACTTTGATGCGACGCAGTTCCTTGCGCGTTTTCAAATCGACAACGGAGACGTCGTTTGATGCGCCGTTGGCGGTGTAAAGTTTCGAACCTGAAGGATCGAGCGCGATTCCCCAGACTCGATTTCCGACGGGAACTGTTGTCGTTAGTTCATTCTTTTCCGTGTCGATGATCGCTATGGCGTTGCCGCGGCCCGTTGAGACGTAAAGTTCTTTTCCGTCATGCGAGACTGCGGTGCCCATTGGCAGCGAACCTGTTGGCAATTGGATCTTCGACAACAATTTGTGGGATTGACCGTCTATGAGCGCAATGTAGCCACCGTTCTCACAAGCAACGAACGCGCGCGTGCCATCATGTGAAAATGCGACGGAACGCGGCCGGCCGCCGGTTTCGATAGTTCCGATCACCCGTTGTTGACCGGGGTCGATCGCAAACACTTCCCCTTTTTCTTCGCAAGTAACGTACACTTCGCCGTTTGCTGGATTGACGCCCACACCTTCCGGCTCTTCGGAGACTTTTATTTTTCCGCGCGATTGTCCCGAATCAAGGTCAACAATGGACACGCTCGCGTCGTCTTCATTTGCGATGAATGCGAATTTTCCGTCTTTGCTGATCGCGAATTGCTCAGGGTCCGACCCGACATGCCACCGGTCTGTTAGTTTGCGTTCCGATGGATCGATGACCCCGAGAGCGTCAGCGCGTTTGTCCGCGGGCGCGCGATTTTCATCCAGGCCGGGAGCCATACGCGGCGAGCCGCTCAACGTAACAAAGATCCGCCGGCCATCGGGCGTCGCGTGAATGCCGCGCGGCCGTTTCCCCACTGGAAAGGTTCCGACGACGTCATCGGTGCCTCCATCAATCACCGTGACGTCGCCTGAGCGTTCGTTGCTGACGAACACGAGATAGCTTGTCGATTCGGCGCGCGTCGCGGCTGTGAAAAGGATCCAAAGGAGCAAAAAAACAAACAGGCGCTTCATACGTGTGACGCGTACGTCTCAATGCCCCGGCATGCAACTAAGTCCGGCGAAACTTTAACGTTGGATGTTGGATGCCGGATGTCGGATGTTTGTTCATGCAGCCGCACGACAAGCTTTTCATTCCCGGTCCGGTTGAAGTTTCCGAAAAAACCTGGGAGGCATTTTCGCGTCCATTGATTGGACATCGTAGCGAAGATTTTCGGAATCTTTACCGCGAGATTCATCCAAAACTTCAGACGTTGTTTGGCACAAAGCAGCCGGTGTTTCTTTCCACGTCCTCGGCGTGGGGCGTGATGGAAGCGTCTGTTCGGAATGTCGTCGATCGCGGCGTGCTTTGCTGCATGTGCGGCGCGTTCTCGGACAAATGGTTCGATGTCGCGAAGCGATGCGGGAAAAACGCGGAACCGCTTCAGGTGGAATGGGGAAAGCATATAGATCCGAAGGATCTCGACCGGCAACTAGCCACGGGGAAATTCGACACGGTCACGTTGACCCACAGTGAAACCTCGACCGGCGTGATGAATCCGCTCCCCGAGATTTGCTGCGTCATGGCCAAATATCCCGATGTCGCGCTGATCGTCGATACGGTGTCATCGTTTTCCGGAGTTAAGATCGACATGGACGCGCTTGGGATCGACGTAATGCTCACTGGAGCACAAAAAGCACTCGCGCTGCCGCCGGGCTTTTCGTTGTTCTCAGTTTCGGACAAAGCATTCGAACGAGCCGACAAAGTTCCGAATCGCGGATTTTATTTCGATTTCCTGGAGTTCAAAAGCGAGCAGGCTCAGTGCATGACGCCGAGCACGCCCAGCATCGGACACGTTCATGCGCTCCAATTTAAGCTGGACGAAATTTTCGAGGAAGGCCTTGAGGCGCGTTACGCTCGTCACGCACAGACCAACGCACTCGTGCACGCTTGGGTTCGCCGCGTTGGATTCGATTTTTTTGCCGAGGAAGGATTCCGCACAAAAACGCTCACTTGCGTGAAAAACAATAAAGGCATCGACGTGCTGGACTTCGCGAGAAGGCTGCGGCAAAAACATCATTTGGTGATTGATCCCGGTTACGGCAAGATCCGCGGCCAAACTTTTCGCCTGTCGAACATGGGCGACGAGACAGAGGAAACGGTTTCGCATTTGCTAGCGTGCCTGGATGACACCCTGTAGGGAAGCTGACAGCTTCTCGTACAAAGCTTTATGCCTGCAATCGAAGCATCCGAACTCACCAAGATTTATCGCACTTACCGCAAAGAACGCGGCCTCTGGGGCGCGGTGAAAGGTCTCGGGTGGCGCAGGTACGACGAAACGCGAGCGGCCGATCAAGTCTCATTTCAAATCGAGGAAGGCGAGTTCGTCGGATTCCTCGGCCCGAACGGCGCCGGGAAAACGACTGTGCTCAAAATGCTTTCTGGCTTGCTGAACCCGACCTCAGGCGAAGCGCGCGTGCTCGGCTTTGTTCCGTGGGAAAGACGCAACGAAATGAAACGGCAGTTCAGTTTACTGATGGGACAAAAGAATGCGCTTTGGTGGGATCTCCCGGCGCAGGAATCGCTCGAGCTGAACCGTGCGATCTACGGAATCGACCGAGTCCGGTTTAAAAAGGTTGTGGACGGATTATCGGAACTCCTGGAGGTGCAGGACAAAATGAACGTGATGGTCCGCGAGCTTTCGTTAGGCGAACGAATGAAAATGGAGCTGATCGCGGCGCTCATTCATCAGCCGCGTGTGTTATTTCTTGATGAGCCGACAATTGGTCTGGACGTAGTTAGCCAAAAACGAGTCCGTGAATTTTTGCGCATCTACAATGAAGAGCATCGCATCGTCACGCTGCTTACCAGCCATTACATGCAGGATATCCAGGAGTTATGTCATCGGGTGCTGGTGATCGATCACGGTAAAATTTTCTTTGACGGCCCGCTGGCAGCGATCGTTGATCGTTTTTCAGGTTATAAGATTTTGAGCCTTACTTTCGAAACCGAAGGAACACGCGATCTGTCTGCGTTTGGCGAAATCATTGAACAAACACCCGTGTCGGTGCAATTGAAAGTTCCACGCGCAAAGGTTACGGAAACCTGCCGTCAACTTCTCGAGGAGTGCGACGTTAGCGACATAAACGTGCAGGAAGTGCCGGTTGAAGATGTCATCCGACAGTTGTTCGGCGAAACACACGAAGATCGTTCTAGATCCGATGTGCGAGCCGCGGAAGCTGCACCTGTCAGTTAGCGACGCCGCAGCCCTTGTCATTCTGAGCGGAGCGAAGAAGCTCAGATCATTTCTTTGGAGGCCACGGTCTGTCCCAGCATCCAGAGATGTTTCGCTTCGCTCAACATGACAGATCAGGAATAACGTCAGCAAAGCTCGGCAAAATGCTTTTCTCCATCGCGTCTGCGAATGTCGGATAGAGCGGACTCCAGCCTAACTGATGTAATTTGGTGTTGCTTACACGTTTGTTGGTGTCGCCGCGTTTGTGAGGTTGTTCGGATTTTCCGGTCGGCGGAAGAGATCGATTCAGCCTCTGGGCAAGCCAGCGATAGCAATCGCTTTGCAAAAGCGGTTGGTCGGCAACGACGTTGTAAATCTGTGCGGACGTCTGTGCTTCTCGGTTTAGCAAAAGAAAAAGCGCAGAGGCGATGTCGTCCCGATGTACTTGATTAACAAACCGGTCATTGTTTGGATCAATAGTCGCCGTGCCGTTTAGAAATTTGCTCAACAGCGCTGAACGTCGTGGACCGTAGATCCCGGCGAGCCGCGCTATGGTTCCGCCTTTTTCGAGAATTAACTTTTCCACTTCTAAGAGGATCCGGCTGGTTTCTCGGAGTGGTTTTGTCTCGCTCTCTTCCGTTACTCTCGAGCCATCGCGCTGCGCATAAACACTGGTGCTGCTTGTAAACAGAACTCTTGCGTTGGGAAAAGTTTCGAGCAGATGGCGTGCGCCGTTTAGGTAAATCTCACGATAGGCTTCCGCATCACCACCACCGGAACTCACGCAATGGATAACTGCATCGAATGCTCCTGCGCGTTTAGCAACGTCACCTCGTTGTGAGACATCGATCACGCGAATGAAATAAGGCTTTACTAAAAGTCGCGCTGCCGATTCGTCCGAGCGCACCCAACCCTCGACGTCCCAGCCGTTGGAATGAAACAAATCGGCCGTCGCTTCTCCGACATAACCACATCCCGCGATCAAAATTCCCGGCATGACCCCTGTAGAGTCCGCTGTCCTCAGCGGATTATCCAATGCGCGATGCCCGATGCGCTGAGGGCAGCGCACGCTACAGCAGCTTCCGGCTCAAGCTGTAGCGGCCATGATTTCAATTTCTTCAAACACGTTCTTTTGAAGGGCTCGAACTTGTTTGAGCCTGATCAATTCGAGAAGCGCGAGAAAGGTCACAACCACTTCGATTCTGGATGCGGCGCTGCTAAACAAATCAGAAAAGCGAAAGCGAGTGCCGGTCGCGAGACGCTGCAAAATTGAATCGATCTTTTCCGACACGCTAAAACGTTCACTGAAGATTTCCTGCACGTCCTGACGCGCTTCCAGTCGTTTGATCACGGTTTGGAAGGCATTAATCAGCTGGAAAATTCCAACCTCGTCCAGCCGCAGCGGTGCCTGCAGTTCTGGCGATGATCCGGCTTCCCGGATAAAAATCCTCTCTTGTTCCAGTGCACGTACATTGAGGTCCGCAGCGGCTTCCTTGAACTTTTTATACTCGATCAGTTGCCGAATTAGTTCCCAGCGAGGGTCGTCCTCCGCGGCGTCTTCTTCCGGAGGCTGTTGATCGCGCGGCAACAGGCTTCGGCTCTTCAAATAAATGAGGTTGGCCGCCATCACGATGAATTCGCCTGCGAGATCAATGTTCAGCTCTTTGAAGGCCTGCATGTACTCGAGGGTACTGCCTGGTGATCCGCTCGAGCGAAATATCATAGATGTCGATTTCGTCCTGTTTGATCAGGTAGAGCAACAGGTCGAGGGGACCTTCGAAAACCTCGAGCTTAACCTTGTAATCAGCGTCCATTCTGCGCGCCCGACTCTACAGGCAAGCACGAGCCAAAGTAAATCGTTTCAGCACAACCAGGCTGCCAACACAACGCGGCGGAACGGTTGCGCTTTAATCAATCGTTATGCGGGAGCGTTGCGATGGATCCAGACGCTGTTCACCAAGCCCAGGCCAAACATGATCACCAGCACGAACGAGCCGCTGTAGCTAATCAAAGGCAATGGCACGCCGGTGATTGGCAGCATTGCGATCGTCATTCCTATATTTTGGAAGATGTGCGTGAAGATAAGCGCAGTGACTCCTATGACGAGAAGAAGACCTAATTGGTCTCCGGCGAAAAACGCGACGAAAAGACATGTTATCAGGAGCAAGGCAAACGCACTGATGAGAATTATTCCACCGACAAATCCCCATTGCTCCCCGACTGCCGAGAAAATGTAGTCATTATGCACAGCTGTCGCCGGCAGAAACCCGAGTTCGATCTGTGTATTCGGCGCTTTGAACCCTTTGCCGGCCCAGCCGCCTGAACCGATCGCAATCAGCGATTGATTAATCGCCCACGCCGAACCCTGCTTATCAACGTCGGGATGGGTAAAGGCGGTGATCCGCTGTTGCTGGTACGGTTTAAGGCCGAAATTAATGGCAATCGGGATGAACGCGATCGCGATGAGGATGACGCAAAGCAAATAACGCACTGGCAGGCCGGAGACGAACCACAACGCAAACATCACAGGAACCCAAATAATGACTTCGCCCAAGTCTGGTTGCATGAGGATCAAAAGACATGGCGCGCCCGCAATCGCTCCCGAGAGCAGTAATCGCAGTGCCGGATGCAATTGACGAAACTGAGTCAGAAACAGCGCCAACACCATAATCCCTGCGACAACCGCGAGCTGCGCAGGCTGAAAATTGATTGGTCCCAGATGCAGCCAACTGCGCGCTCCGTAAACTTTAACTCCCAAGAACTTCGTCAAGATTAGAAACACAATGCCGGCGAGGTACATCGGCAGGGCTCCCCAGCGAATCCAACGGTAATGGATTAAACTGGTCACCATAAACGCAAAGACACCGACGGCCACCCAGTTGGCTTGTTTCCGCCAGAAGTCGACGGCATAGGGATCGCTGCGCGTGGACGTCGCGCTGTAGATTGCCACGACGCCAAAAACAGCGAGACCCAGCATGACCAGTAATAAAATCCAATTTTGGCCAAGCAATTTTCGGAGAAAAGGCGTCATTTTTTGTCGTTAATTGGTGTCGCTGACCTTTCCGGAAACTTCGAACGATTATACGCAGTTTGCGTTTGCCGCAAAATATTGAATCGCGAAGACCGCGAAACCCCGAAATCACCTCGCATCGAGGTAAAATTTGTCGCTTGTTTCAAGATTTAACTAACTCCGCTCAGCTCGTGCGGCCGTTTGCTCAGTGTATCCTAGTCAACAACATCAATACCAGTGAGTTATAACAATTTCACGTTAAAATGAGTGCCTCGCTTGTCACCGTATTTAGAGGCCATTACATTACCTCGTCGCGTTTAATTCTGCGTCATCGCAATGGGTAAGAGAAAAAAAACAACCAAGCGGAAACTGGCGCACCCTCAATTGCCCATGCAGCAGCAATTAAATTTGCGCCATGAAGGGGCGCATTTCGATCTGCGCGCAATCTTTAATGATTTGAACCAGCGGCATTTTCGCAACCGTGTTCGTGGCTACAAAGTGGTCTGGGGCCGCCGACGAAAACATCGACCGAGAGAACAATTCGTTTTTGGCACAATCCAGGAAGAAGATCGGGTAATTCGGATCAATCCTGCGCTGGACCAACCCTTCGTTCCACCATGGTTTTTGCGATATGTTCTTTATCACGAGATGCTGCATTCTGTTGTGCCCGACGAAACGCTCTCGCGAAATCGGCGGCGCGTTCATACGGAAGAATTCAATCGTCGCGAGCGCAAATTTCCCGGTTACCGACGAGCGCGGCGCTGGGAAGAAGAGAATCTGTCGCGATTTCTGCGCTGAACACGATTCCGTCTGAGTGATAGCCGCGCAGAGCGACGGCTACAGGAAAAGCCTTACGGCGTTCCGATTACCTGTGGCCGATAAGGCCTTTCAGACGGCAATGGCGTCGTCGCTACGTTCTTTTTGATCAGGAACCAAAGCGTCGTCGCCAGGAGAAGCGAGATCAACTTCGCGTGCCAGTTTTTCAGAATCACTCTCTTCATACTTGCTATGCAACAAAATTTCGGCAATCCGCTGACGGAAGGTTTCTGGAGTAAAATTGCGCTCGATTCGGCGCCGATGACAAATGGAAATTGCGCCTGTCTCTTCGGAGACAACGACGGCGACCGCATCCGATTCCTCGGTAATTCCAAGCCCGGCGCGGTGACGTAATCCGAGGCTGCGATCCAGTGTTTCCCGCTGGCTAACGGGAAAGATGCACGCCGCAGCCGCGATTCGTCCATTTCGAATAATCACTCCGCCATCATGCAATGCGGCTTTTGGATGAAAGATCGTCAGGATCAGTTCCACGGAAAACTCGCCGTCGATGATTACGCCTGTTTCTTCGTACACGCGTATTGATGTGTCGCGCTCGATTGCGATTAATGCCCCGAACTGTTTGTTCGCCAACTGCGTCACCGCTTCTGCCAGATCGTGAACGGTTTCTCGTCTCTCGCTTGTGAGCGAAAAAATCGGATGTCCTCCGAGGGCAGCCAAGCCACGTCGCAGCTCCGGCTGAAAAATCACTACCAGCGCGATCGCGAGGAAGACAGAGAAACTCCGGACGATCCATCCAATCACCACCAAGTTCAGCAGCGTGGAGATTAGGGTCAGCGTAAGGAAAACAATCGCTAATCCTGTCAATACTTTCGCCCCGCGCGTCCCACGGAAATACAAGTAGCCGTAATAGATGGCTGCCCACAGCAAAAGCACTTCCACGAGGCTCCGCCAGCCTTTTAACCACAGATCAGTGAGTTGATGGATCATCTTGCCCTCTGCAAAATCGCTTCAGTTGCCCGCAACGCATAAACATTCTCCTTCACATCATGAACACGTAACACGTCCGCGCCTCTCGCGCGCAGGAGCGAAGTCAGCGCGAGGCCGGGTACGCGCCGGTCGCTCATCTCCGACGATCCGATCAACTTGCCGAGGAATGATTTGCGGGAAACGCCGACAACCAAAGCTCGATCCTGCACGCGCAGCCGCTCTAACTGCGCGAGCAATTCGAGGTTGTGTTCGATCGTTTTCCCGAAACCAATGCCCGGATCAAACGCAATCGCCATGGGATCAATGTTTAAACCTATGGTGCGGGCATATTGTTGTCGAAAAAATTCCGAAATTTCTGCAACGACATCCGTGTAGCGCGGCTGGACCTGCATGGTGCGAGGCGTTCCCTGCATGTGCATGATGATGAACGCCGATTGCGTTTGGGCAATGAGCGGCAGCATTTGTTCGTCTCCTCGCCCACCCGTAACGTCGTTTACAATCGAGGCGCCCGCCTCAATCGCGACGCGCGCCACCTCCGCCTTCGACGTGTCGATTGAAACCGGGACATCAAGTTTTTGGCATAAGTTTTTTATCACTGGAATCACGCGACGCAGTTCCTCCTGAACAGTGACGGGCTGCGAGCCCGGATGCGTCGATTCGCCGCCGATGTCAATAATGTGAGCGCCTTCTGCTGCCATTTGTAAGCCACGTTTTGTTGCTCTGTCTGGTGTGAGAAATTCGCCGCCATCCGAAAATGAATCCGGCGTCACATTTAACACTCCCATGATTAATCCATGGCTAGAGACATCGACGATGCGCTTACCGATTTTCCAGATTCGCTGGCGCATTATGAGTCAGACTAACACAGGGGACGCTTTATTCGAAGACACGTCATGGTAGGGCATGCCTCCCGCTTGCGATGTAAGAGCTCCCCCCGCAGGCGGGAGGCTCGCGTTACTTTTTCCTTGCGTAACGTCCTACCAACTCGCCTCGCGCGATGACATGACCTTTCATCGCGGCATCGACTTGGCTGCGCTTTGCACCACCTCGCAAATCCAGTTCGCGATCGAGAGCGAAAACTTTGAACGAATACCGATGCGTGCCCGCCGGCGGACACGGACCCTTGTAACCTGATTTGCCAAAATCATTTGTGCCGTGCACGCCTTTTAACGCGCTGCTTTCTGCAATTGAACTGGTCTGCGGCGGAATGTTCCAGACAAGCCAATGAGTAAACAACCCTCCGGGTGCATCCGGATCATCTGAAATCAAGACAAGACTTTTCGCTTCTGAAGGAACGCCGGTTATCTGCAAAGGCGGGCTGGTGTCCGACCCGTCACATGTGAATTTCGCTGGAATATTGCCACCATCCTGGAAAGCAGAGCTTATGATTTTCATTCGTGCTCTCTCTGTCGCGAATGAAGTGATTGCCGCGATTAATATCAGGGCTGCTCCACTAGTTATCGGCTTCTGCACTGTCGGACCTCCAATTCAAATCGCGCTAAATCGACAACCTACGCATATTGTTTCGGTGATATGGCTGTAAACGGACGCAACATTCGCGAGCAAATTCTGGCGCGCCTTAAGATAGCGCATCCGTCTCGCTCGCAACGTTTGTCTGCGCAAGTCAGAGGCTCGCGCTACCTTTTCGCCAAATGAACAGGGACGGGAGCAAGATTCGAGAACATGTTCTGGCGCTTTTAGCGCGAAAAGATTACCGGCCGCTCGATAAGACCGATATCGCTCGCAAACTTGGCCTGACCGCCAACGAACGCGTCGCACTACGGAAAGCGTTGCACGAGCTCGAGCGCGAGGGCGAAATCGCACGCATCCGCAAGAACCGCTATGTGCTTCCAGCTGAGGCGGATCTCGTAACGGGCAAATTATCGATTCATCCAGTCGGGTACGGCTTTCTTACATCAGAAAAATCAGGCGAGTCCGACGTTTTCATAGCGGCGGAAAACGTCGGCACAGCGATGCATGGAGATCGTGTCGTTGCGCGCCTATCTCCTGAAGCGCCAGCGGGCCGGATAAAAGGCCGGCGCGAAGGACGCGTGATTCGAATCCTGGAACGCGCGCACGATACAGTCGTCGGCACGGTGCAGCGGTCACGGAATTTTTATTACGTGGTGCCGGATGATCCGCGGTTCGTGCACGACATTTATGTCCGCCCTGTAGCAGGGAAGCCGGGCGATCGGCGACCTGAGGCCGCCGCTGCAGTTGGCGATAAAGTCGTTGTGCGTCTCGACAACTGGCAATCGCGCCACGTGAATCCCGAGGGAGAGATCATCGAAGTGCTTGGACCCGCCTCCGCGCCAGGGGTGGACGTGCTTTCGATTATTCGGAAGTATCATCTCCCGACGGAATTTTCGTCAGATGTCTTGGAGCAGGCAGAGCGTATTCCGGAAACTGTTGATCCGCGGCAAATGGCCGGACGCGAGGATTTGCGCAACCAATTCATCGTCACTATCGATCCCGATGACGCGCGGGATTTCGATGATGCCATCAACGTGGAGAAGCTTGCAACTGGCGGTTGGCAGTTGGGTGTGCACATCGCCGATGTTGCCGCTTACGTAGAGCCAGGCAGCGCCTTGGACCGCGAGGCGCGGCGACGCGGTAACAGCGTTTATCTGCCAGATCGCGTCATTCCGATGTTGCCGGAGCGGTTAAGTAACGGTGTTTGCAGCCTTAAGCCAGAAGTCGATCGGCTCACGCATTCGGTTTTTATTCAGTTCGACAAACGCGGCGTCGCCAAGAACGCGCGCTTTGCGCGAAGCGTGATTCGCAGTGCGCACCGCCTTACCTACAAAGAAGCCTACGCGATTTTAACCTCGCCGCCTCGGGACCGGTTGAGCGAACGGCTTCATCTTGCGTGGGAACTTGCGGCGCTATTACGGCGAAGACGGTTCGAACACGGCGCGCTCGAGCTTGATTTTCCAGAGGTAAAAGTGTGGGTTGACGCGGACGGTAAACCAGTCCGGTTGGAACGTGTCGAGAACGATGAATCGCATCAGTTAATCGAGGAATTCATGCTGGTAGCAAATGAAGCAGTGGCGCGGGAACTGAAAAAGCGCGCAATTCCCACAATCTACCGGGTTCACGAAAATCCAGATCCGGAAAAGCTCGCAGAGTACCGTGAGTTCGCGCTCAGTTTTGGTTATAGAGTCGGGGATCTAACGAATCGCGCTGAATTGCAGCGATTGCTTGCCGAAACCGGCGGAAAGCCTGAAGAACAGGCGCTGAAGGTTGGTTTGCTAAAGAGTCTGAAACGGGCGCGCTACGATCCTCAGCCGCTCGGGCACTACGGTTTGGCGAAGACGAATTACTTGCATTTCACCAGTCCCATCCGGCGTTATGCCGATCTGGTAGTGCACCGCGCGCTTGGTAGGGACGGACTGCCGGGCGGTCCGGCGCGCTCGGCGAGCGCCCCCTACCATATGGCGCAGATCGGTTCTATCGCCGAACACATTTCAACAACCGAGCGAAACGCAGCCGAAGCCGAGATCGACGCCGCGCAGATGAAGAAACTGGAGTTTTTCCAAGAACAACTCGCTGGCCGCAAGCCGCAGATCTTTTCGGCGACAGTTGTGGATGTCCGGAATTATGGATTGATGGTCGAATTACCCGACGCTCTCCTAACCGGGCTCGTCCATATTTCCTCCCTGACAGACGATTTTTACGTGTTTGAGCCCGCGCGGCATCAGCTCATCGGCAGACGGTTACGCAAAAGGTTCAACGTTGGCGACAAGCTGTCAGTTTTCGTCGCGCGCGTCGATGTATTCAAACGACAGGTAGACTTCGCGATCGCGCCGGTTGCCGATGCATTGAAAGCAAGCCGAAGGCCGAAACGTTCCTCAAAGAACGCTCGAAGGGTGCCCGGCGCTCGCGATCGGAAATGACCGGTGAACATTTGCGGCGATTACAAATAGCCCTTAAAAAATGCTGCTATGACTGAAGCTACTGCCACCGTTGCTGCCTCGCCATATTCACGGACCAATCCTTTTCCCGCCAGGATGCTGGTCAACCGACGGCTGAGCGGACTCGAATCGGAAAAGGACACGCGCCATTTTGAGCTCGACCTCACCGGCTGGGGATTGAATTTCGACGTAGGCGATTCGGTCGGCGTCTATCCCACGAATGATCCCAATCTGGTGAACGAAATCATTCGCGCGCTTGGCGCCACCGGCGATGAACAAGTGCCACGGCTGAAAGGAGAGCCAACATCCCTGCGGGAAGCGTTGCTGCGCGACTACAGTATCACCCAACCGACGCCGAAATTTTTAAAGGCGATTGCACAACGCGCAGATGCCGCGCCGACCCTGCATTATCTTCTGGCGCCAGATCGCAAACAGGATCTGCAGGCTTATCTCTGGGGCATGGAAGTGATCGATTTTCTCAACGAACATCCGTCTGCGCGATTCAGTCCGGAAGAATTTGTTGTACTGCTGTCAAAATTACAGCCGCGGCTCTATTCAGTCGCCTCGAGCCTCAAAGCCTTTCCCGACCAGGTGCATTTCATTGTGGACGTCGTTCGTTACGAAAGTCATGGTCGCGTCCGCAAAGGCGTGGCTTCTTCATTTCTCGCGGAGCGCGCCGACGATGTGCCCGTTCCAGTTTTTCCCAGCAACGCAAAACATTTTCATCTCCCGGAAAATCCCGATACGCCGATTATCATGGTGGGGCCCGGTACAGGGGTTGCACCGTTTCGGGCGTATTTGCAGGAACGCCACATCACCGGGGCGAAGGGAAAGAACTGGCTCTTCTTCGGAGCGCAGCATGTGAAATGCGACTTCGCTTATGAGGAGGATTTCGACGTTTTCATGAAGAAAGGGATTCTCACGAGGCTGGATTGCGCGTGGTCTCGTGATCAGGCGCAGAAAAGCTACGTTCAGCACAAGATGGCAGAAAACGCGGCTGAGATCTGGAAATGGATCGATGCCGAGGGCGCGCAGTTCTTCGTTTGCGGTGACGCACGGCGCATGGCCAAGGATGTGGACGCAACCCTGCGCACAATTGTCCAGGAACAGGGCGGCAAGAGCGTCGATGAAGCGAACGAATACGTCGAGAAGCTGAAAAGCGAGAAGCGCTACAAGCGGGATGTGTATTAGAAAATGACGAAGCACGAATGCCGGATGACGAATGAATGAGGTAAGCCCGTACGCAGATCCGATTCATTCGGTCGTTTGACATTGTTTCGTTATTCGTCATTCGGATTTCGTCATTTATCGCATTTGTGCCACACTAAGAGACAGAGGGTAAAAGCATGTACGAGAACACTGAATTCACATTGAGCCGTGATTGCGAAGCGATCCAGATTCCAAGTGGCCAGAAGACGACCATTCCGGCAGGAACACAGGGCGTTGTTACGCAAAGCCTGGGCGGCAGCTATACGGTCGCAACTTATCAGGGCCTTGCGCGCGTGGCGGACAAAGATCTGGACGCGCTTGGCTTGGAAAAACCGCAGCCGCAACAAACGCAAAAATCTGCACCGACGAATGGCGAAGTTTCTGAGGAGGACGTCTGGAACCAGCTCCGGCAATGTTACGATCCCGAGATCCCAGTTAACATTGTTGATCTCGGTTTGGTGTACGACTGCCGGTTGCTTAAAAAACAAGACGGCGGAACGCGCGTCGAAGTAAAAATGACTTTGACCGCGCCTGGTTGCGGAATGGGACCGGCGATCGCGCACGATGCCCAAAGCAAAATTCTGAGCATAGACGGCATCGATGAAGCCGATGTGCAGCTCGTTTGGGATCCGCCGTGGAATCAGAATATGATCAGCGAAGCGGGCCGGATGAAGCTCGGCATGATCTGAGCACCTCAGTTTTACGACATAACTGATTCGTAGCCGGTGCTCTCGTGCTTACGTCATTGGCGGAACTCTGGTTCGGCACCATCGACACCGGCCTTGAGGCCGATGAGGAACAAGGATTAAGTGTAAGCTGGTCAACAGCTTCATTCGAATGGATGCAAGAGTAAGCCGTTGAAACGGCTACGCTCATGTCGCGGCTGTTGCGCCGGCTTGAAAGCGAGTGTTAATGAACGCGAGTGAGCACGTCACGGCCAAAATTTGCGGGCAGATTTTCAAGTCGCGCATTGACAGTGCGCGCGGCGGTTTTATAGTCGTCGCCCCCCGACAATTCGCGATTGAAATTTTTGCGACGCATTTAGAAAGACAAGCATGCCATTGACTGAACTCATCCTGACAGAAAATGTCCCCGGGCTTGGCGCCGAGGCGGACTTGGTCAAGGTGCGTCGCGGTTATGCGCGCAATTATCTTCTGCCGCGCAAAATGGCGCACGAAGTTACACCGGCGGCTTTGCGCCAGCTTAATGCGCTTAAGCAGAAACGCGCTGAACGCGAAGGACGCGAGTTGAACGAGGCTCAGGAACTCGCGCGGCGCATCGGCAAGACGCGCTTTGTTTTTACGTTGGAGACTGGCGAGACTGGCAAAGCATTTGGATCAGTAACGGCACAGGACATCGTGAACCGGCTAAAAAACGAAGTCGGCGCAGACGTCGATCGACACAAAATTGTTCTGGAGCGGCCGGTCAAGGACACTGGCGAGCACGAGGTCGCCATCAAACTGCATCACGATGTGACGGCGCAACTTGTTTTTCAGGTGAAATCGGCGGCAGAACCAAAAGCTGACGCAACGACTGCCACTGCGCCGGAACAACCAGACAAGAAGCAACGACGAGTTTTCGGCAGGAAAAAAGACCAGCCAAAACAAGAAGAAAAATAAATGGCGACTCCACCGTCCGCATGGACAGGAGAGAAGCCTCGCAAAGCGGGAAATGGCGCTGGCCGAGGTTCGGCGGCGCGAAGCGGCGAAAAAGTTATTCCCATTTCGCCAACAGGTTCTGCGCAGGATGTTCACCGAACGCCGCCGCACAGCGTTGAAGCAGAGCAGGGAGTCCTCGGTTCAATGCTCATCTCGCCGCGTGAAACGATCGCGGAATGCGTCGAGAAAATTAACGAAGAATATTTCTACGTCCCTGCGCACCGAACCATCTACGACGTTCTTGTCGATCTTTGGAACACCAGACAAGGCATTGACCTGATCACATTCACACAGGTGCTGCGCGATCGGAATCTCCTCGACAGCGTCGGCGGTGCAGCCTTCGTCACGAACCTGTTCACGTTCGTTCCGACCGCGGCCAACGTGCAGTACTATCTGGAGATCGTTCGCGACAAATACATTCTGCGACAGATCATTTCCGCCGCCACCGAGAGTGTGCGCCGCGCGTACGAAGAGCAGGAAGAGGTCGACAGTCTGCTGGACGAAGTCGAACAGAAGATCTTCGACGTAGGCGAAGATCGGTTCAAAGACCAGATGCTCTCGATGAAAGATCACGCGATGCAAGCGATCGAGACGATCGAGAGGCTCTACGAACGCAAGGGCAGCATCACCGGAATCTCAACCGGTTTCGTCGAGTTCGATCGGATGACCAGCGGCCTGCATCCTTCCGAAATGGTCGTGATTGCAGCGCGGCCGAGCATGGGAAAAACCGCGCTCGCCATGAACATTGCCGAATATGTGGCGATCAACGAAAAGCTGGCCGTCGGCGTGTTCAGCTTGGAAATGAGCAGTCAACAACTCGTGCAACGAATGCTGTGCTCGCGCGCGCGTGTAAACTTGCAAAGGGTGCGTGACGGCTTTTTGGGCGAGCGCGATTTTCCGAGCCTGACTGCTGCAGCGTCAAAATTGGCGGAGGCCAAAATGTTCATCGATGACAGCGCCAGCCTCAGCATTCTGGAACTGCGGGCAAAAGCGCGCCGACTGAAGGCGCAACAGGATGTGAGCCTCATCATCGTGGATTATTTGCAATTGCTCAGGTCAACGACGCGGCGCGCGCAGGATAACCGCCAGCTCGAAATCTCTGAAATTTCTGCCGGGCTCAAAGCGTTAGCCAAAGATTTGAAAATTCCTATCATTGTCGTTGCGCAATTGAACCGCCAACCAGAACAGCGCACCGGCGGCAAACCGCGTTTGAGCGATCTGCGCGAATCTGGATCCATCGAGCAGGATGCGGATCTGGTCGGATTACTCGTTAGGCCCGAGATGTACGAGGAAGATGAGGAGGCGCGTGTGGAGAAGGCCGGTGAAGCAGAATTGATCATCGCTAAACAACGCAACGGCCCTGTTGGCGAAATTCCGCTGACATTCCTGAAGGAATACACACGCTTCGAAACTCGCGCCCGCAACATGAGCGAGCCGGAAGAAGCGTTCTAGGGTAGGGGCGGTTCACCTGAACCGCCCGGCGTGTTCTCATCGCAGCCGGAGTAGGCGATTGAGGTCAATCGGCCCTACCTTAGCGATTTCGCTGCGTCGATCACGTGTTGAGCGTCGATGCCGCGTTCTTTCATCACTTCGGGGCCCGGCGCGCTCATACCGAAATCGTGCAGTCCGACGACTTTTCCGTCGAGACCGACATATTCGTACCAAAGCTCGGTCACGCCAGCTTCAATCGCGACGCGTTTTCGGCATTCGTTAGGCAATATTTCTTCGCGGTATCCTTGCGGCTGACGGTTGAATCTTTCAAAACACGGCATGGAAACCACGCGGACGCCCTCGCCCAGTTCTTTCGCCGCCGCGAGCGCGTGCTGCAATTCGCTTCCGCACGAAAGGATGATCAGGTCGAGTTTGCCTGATTCCTTTTTCGCGATATAGCCGCCGCGCAACACACCTTCACGACGTAGATTTACATCGATGTCGTTCAACGTCGGTACAGCTTGACGGGTGAGCGCAAGGAATGTCGGACCGTCGGTTCGCTGCATCGCGGCGACGAATGCACCCGCGGTCTCTTCCGGATCGGCTGGCCGAATCACGTCGATGTTCGGGATCAAACGAACCGAGCTGATGGTCTCGACGGGTTCATGTGTTGGACCGTCTTCGCCTACACCGATCGAATCGTGCGTGAAAATGTAAGTGTTCGGCAGCTTCGACAATGCGCTGAGCCGAATGGCACCGCGGCAATAATCGGTAAACACCGCGAAGGTCGCACCCGAGGCGCGAAACAGGCCGTGATACGAGATGCCGTTGAGGATCGCACACATGCCGTGCTCCCGAATGCCGAAACGAACGTTGCGGCCGGCGAAATTGTCACGTGAGAAATCGCCACCGTCCTTGATGTAATTCATGGTCGATCCGTACAAATCGGCGCTGCCACTCATGAGCAATGGCATCGCCTCCGCTATCGGTTGCAACGCTTCGCCGCCCGCCTTGCGAGTCGCCAGTTTCGCGTCCTTTGGAAAGACTGGAATTCTCGACAAGAGATCGGGCGGCACTTCTCGCGCGAGGCCGCCATCGAGGAGCTTCGCTTTGTCGGGGTTTTTCGCGCGCCACGCATCATAAGTTTTTTGCCAGCGATCATACTCAGCAAGCAGTGTTTTTTTGTGCTCGGCGAAATAGTCGTAAACATCTTGCGACACGAAATAGTGTTCGTCCGGCAAGCCGAGCGCCTTCCGCGCGGCATCGACGAATTTCGCACCCGCTTCGCCATGCGCCTTGTATGTGCCCTCCACTTCGGGAATGCCTTTGCCGATCAATGTATGCGCAATGATAAACTGGGGTTTGCCGTTATCGCGGCGTTTCGCGACGTCGAACGCGTCGAGAAACTGTCGCATGTCCTGACCCTCGATTTCCTGGACATCAAAGCCGTACGCTTTCATCCGCTGTCCGGTGTCCTCGCATTGCGTAAGCTTTGCCGGGGCATCCAAGGTAACGGCATTGGAATCGTAAATGAAAATCAGGTTGTCTAGCCCCCAAAGGCCGGCGAGCGCGCACGCCTCGGATGCGACGCCCTCCTGCAGGTCGCCGTCGCCGCACAAACAGATCACGTGCTGATCGAAAACTCTGTGCTCGTCGGTATTGAACCGTGCCGCGGCCATGTTCGTTGCCATGGACATGCCCACGGCGTTGCCTACGCCTTGGCCGAGTGGTCCGGTGGTGCATTCCACGCCGGGCGTTTCACCAAATTCCGGGTGCCCCGGCGTTTTGGAATGCAATTGCCGGAAGCGTTTGATTTCCGACATCGGCAAATCGTAGCCGCTCATGTGCAACCAGGCGTACAGGAACATGCTGCCGTGCCCGGCTGAGAGGACAAAGATATCGCGATTAATCCAGCGAGGCTGGTCCGGATTATACCTCAACGCATGACCAAACAGCACGGCGCCGATTTCAGCGCAACCGAGTGGAAGCCCGAGATGTCCTGATTGCGAGGCTTCCACGGCGTCCATGCACAACCCGCGCGCCTGATCTGCGGCTTTCGAAAGTATTTCGATGTTCAAATTCATGCTAGGCTTATAATCGCTGCGCGGCCGTTCGTCATTTGCATTTCAATGAATCAAACCACTCTCGTTCACATTGCCGAGCGCCTGGAAGGTTTGGCAGGCAAACTTCCCGAAAAAATTCGGCGCCCAGTGTTGCGTGAACTGGTACCGCTAAAGCAATTATTTCTTCAGCAGCGGCGGCCGCGGTTTCTCTTCACCGGGTCGAGCAAGACGCCGATGCCGGAAATCATCGATCTGCTTTTCGCTCCAGACTCGCACGAGGGCATGAACGTGACACTCACGCCGGTACATCGTTGGACCGAATGGACAATTCCTGGTCAGGGAACCATCTCGGTTCTGGACGCGCGCGACGCCGGCAATTCTGCGCAAATGCAAATTCAAGACGAGCTCAAACGCGAACCTGCCGATATGATTTTCTTTTTCGACGACGGCGAATCAAACTTGAATGAACCGATCGATGTCGCTTCGAATGAGACGAAAATTATCGGTCTTTCGCTGGCGTCTGCGACACGAGTGACGGAATTGGAACAGGCGCTCGATGCGCAACCGAGTGTCCGCGATCGTTTGCTCACCGTAGTTCGCATCACTGAAAGACAATCCGCAGAAACGCGACGTGTAATGACGCTGCTTGCTGCGGAGTTGCCGAACGAGGCGAAGATCGAGATGATTCGAATTTCCCGGGACCGCCAGGCCCAGCTTCATGTCGCGCAAATGTTGGTAAAATCTACGACCGCAATCTGCGCCGCAATCGGCGCGCAACCGATCCCGTTGGCAGACATGCCGGTTCTCACGGCGCTACAGGTGTTGATGGTTTCCGGAATCATGTACATCAGCGGTAGAGAACGAAGCGTGCGGGCTGCTACTGAGTTCATCGGAGCACTCGGAGCCAACGTCGGCGTGGGCATGCTCCTTCGCGAGGGTACTCGCGCCATGCTGAAGTTTTTGCCGGGGTGGGGCAACCTGGTTTGCGGCATGGTCGCCGGCGCGGGCACATACGCGATTGGCCGCGCCGCCACGGCATACTTTCTCGAAGGCGCTTCCCTCAAAGAGGCGAAACAAACGTACTTAAAGAGCAGGAAAAAACGGTCGCGGCGCGCGTTGCATTCGCATGAATAGCCCGCCGCAGTCGGCGATTTACACGCGACGAATTCGGCAGATTCGGTCCCGCAAGAAATGAGCGTGAATAACTTGTGAACAAGTTTGTCGTTTCGACGCATTTTGTTCACAGCATTTTGTGAACAGGATTGCGAGTTTCTTTTATTCTTTCGTCCGGCTCGCAGCGCATCTATGAAGCTTTCGGATATTCACGCGACGCTGAAAGAAATCGGCGTCTCGCCGAGTAAAGCTCGCGGTCAAAACTTTCTGCACGATCAAAACCTCGCTCGCTGGATCGTCGATCAGGCGCAAATCACTCGGGAAGATTATGTGGTCGAGATTGGGCCCGGCTTGGGCGCGCTGACGAGGTTTCTTTTGGATAAAGGAGCGCATGTTCTGGCGATCGAAAAAGATGCAAGACTTGCAGAATTTTTGCGCTCACGTTTCGGGCATGAGCGACTTGAAATCGTCAACACTGATGCGCTGAAATTCGATCCACGCATTTTGTTCACGCATCAGTGCGTGAAGTTGATTGGGAATCTGCCGTACAATATTTCTAGTCCCTTACTCATAAAGTTTCTGGAACAGCCAAGTCCTATCTCTCTGTGTGTGTTGATGTTGCAGAAAGAAATGGCTAGGCGGCTTTCCGCCTCGCCGTGCACGCACGATTATGGGGCATTGACGTTGCGCGTGCAGTTGCATCATCGCGTAAAGTTTCTGCGCAGCGTTCCTGCAACTGTTTTTCTTCCACAACCTGACGTTGATTCCGCAGTGGTGCGATTTGAACCGCGTGATCCGATTGAATTGCCTGGGCACGACGACGAGTTGCTTTTGAAATTGATCCGCCTCGGATTTTCTCAACGCCGAAAACAGCTCAGGAAATTGCTGCGGGAATACGCTCCCGACTGGAACGCGGTAGCGAGCCGCCTAAACATCGATCCGAACGTACGAGCGGAGGAATTATCTTTGCTGCAATGGATCGCTCTTACGAATTGCGTCGCGGCGCCTCCGTGCCCGGAGTTGAATTCTACCTCGAACGAGCAGCTCGCGGTGGTCAATGAAAATGATGAGGTTCAGGGTTATGCGAGGCGATCTGAAGTGCATGGGAATAACTTGCGGCATCGCGCCGTTCATATCCTCATATTTAACCCCATTGGGGATGTATATTTGCAGCAACGTTCGCGTTGGAAAGATCGGCATCCATTGAAATGGGACTCAAGCGCTGCAGGCCACGTGGCTGCCGGAGAAAATTACGATGAAACAGCGCCGCGTGAACTAAAGGAGGAGTTGGGCATTGAGGTTCCGCTCGAAAGAATTTTTGGGCTTACCGCTTCAGTGCGGACCGGCCACGAGTTTATCTGGGGGTACCGCGGTGTAGTTTTAGGAAATCCTTCCCCTAACAAGTGCGAAATTCAGAGAGGGGCCTTTTTTGCGCCGGCCGTGATTGATGGCTGGACGTCAGCCAGACCCGACGATTTCGCCCCGGGATTTCTAGAATGCTGGAAAGCGTACCACGGGAAAATGAATTCTGAGCGCGAGGAGTCTATCCGCCCAGAAACTTTCTCCGTGGCAAACGACGCAGCATCGACTGCTTGAACTTTCGGGCGGCGCGGCGTGCGGCTTGTTTTCCGCCAAATACGTTGTCGCTGAACATCTTCGTCACCACGCGATCGCCGCGGAGGAAGTGGACCTGAAAGCCATGTGTCTGCTTCGCTGCGCGCGGTTTCGTGTCGATACGGCGGATGTTTTCTTCCGATTGAGGATTGGGACGTTTTCGTCGTGGCATAATGACTAACAACAAGCTAACAAGTGATTGCCAGATTTCAACGAGCCAATGAAACGGCGCCGGGCACCGCATCCGGGGGTGGCAGATTCCAAGCGCGCCATTTATTTTGGTACTCGCCGGCGGGCAGCAAGACGTAGCAGGGATGTCGCTTCGCTCGCAACCAGGCAATCATTTTTACGAGGTTATCCTGCGCCATGGTGGTACAGCCGGTCGTCGCTCTATTCACGCCGCGCCGGATGTGAAAAAAGATGGCGCTACCTGCTCCCGGAACCGGCGGATCGGAATTGTGCCGGATTTCGACCAGCCAGTGATAGGCAAAATCTCCCGAACGCATTTTTTCGTGAGTGTAATTGTCCGGTGGATTCTTCGGATCGATTACGATGTGGCGATTATAATGTGGAGACCGCGGATCATCACTCCAGATATCTGCGTCAGTGACTTGATGATACGGATAGTCGCCGCCTGGCGGAAGGTGCGTCTCGTACCCGAACACCTGGCCGATCTCGAAAATTCCCGCGGGCGCACGGCCGTCTCGTTCTTTTTTGCGAAGGCCCGACTCATTTTGGCCGGCGAGTCCTGTTCCCCATGCGAGACCATTCTTGCCGAACAAGACGGGAAACGGCCCGGCTATGACCTTCCAATCACCTCCCCGCGGACGCTCGAACAATCGCACCTCGCCACGCATCGAATTCCACGTGGGTGCGATTCCCAGGATAAGTTGTGTGCAGTCGTCGGGAACTCCTTCGGCGAATGTATGGATGCCACTGAGCATCAACAGGCAAATCGCGAATCTCAATAAGGGTCGTCCTGACCGGCGCGTAATGATCGGCATAGTTTGTAAAACCAAGTCACTTTAGCGGTTGCAGGATCTGTTTCCACATCCGCTGCAACATTGCGCAGCGATTCTTCTTTGTCGGCTCGCAATTAGCTAAGCCACAACCCCATATTCTTATGAAAAAACTACTGATACGAGGAGTCATGACTGTCCTTTTGGGTTTGGCGGTCGGCTCTATGTCGGCGCAAACCCAAAGCACAAGCGGCAGCAACGCCAGCTACATTGAGACGAGCAAGTTCATTGGGAGACCAGTTAAGTCCGCCCAAGGCGATGAAATCGGCACCGTCAAAGATATCGTGCTCGACCGCAGTACAGGGTGCTTGGCTTACACGGTGCTTTCCACGACTGGCGGCAGCGGTGGAGGCGGTGGCGGTACACGAGTAAGTGGCGGCGGCAAGATGGTTGCTGTCCCGTGGTCGGTCTATTCGCCGTCTGCAGATACGAACGTTCTCACAGTGACCGTGGACAGAGATCGCATCTATAACGCGCCGGTGTTCGATTACGCTCGCGTCGAAGAATATTCCCGACCTGATTATATCAACAACGTGTACAGCTACTATGGGGTAAGCGGGGGAGCGGCCGTTGGAGTTGGTGTTTCTGGCGGTAGTTCGACGACCACAACCGGTCAAACCACGACAACGGGGGCGACCACGACTGGCGCGGCAACAGGTGCGAATGCGACAACAGGCGCAGCGAGCCCGGCGCCAGGTGCATCGGCAGCTCCGAACACCACAGAAGGACGGAGAGCACATCCCGGTGCGGCCGCGGCCGCAGGCGCAGCAGCGGTCAGGGCGCGTGAAACAGCTACTCCGAGCCTTTCCGAGCGAGCTGGTGAGCGGACGCCGAGTCCGAAACAAAAGCAGCAGCGAACGCCAAGTAGTCGCAGTGACGCCCAGCGCTCTGAAACGTCGCCAAAAACTGAGCGAACTCAATCCGAAGGAGCGAGCACAGGTGAGAAAACAAAGGGATCAACTCGCGAGCGGTCACGAAGTCGTGAAGGCACGAGTCCACCGGAACGACAACAGGAATAACCAATTTGGACTAAAACGAATCAGCCCGGCACGTGAGCGCCGGGCTTTTTTGTAGTCGAATAGGAACTAAGTGCTTCGGTTTTCTGCGGCGGCTGTATCAGCCGGCAGGTATTTCACTCCGAGCAACCATACCAATCCCGACGCGAGAATAATTGCGGACACAAACAGAAACGCCACGTGCATGTTCGCGTGTCCGCCGATGTACCCGAGCAGCCAGAACGCCTGCACGTCGCCGAACGCATGGATCACAAAAATATTTGCAGCAAAAGCCGTCGCGCGGACGGCCGGCAGCGAAACATTTGCGAGAGCCGTGTTTGAGGGACCGGTGTTCAAAAACAGGCAAAAGATCGCCAGGAACATCGTGATCCAGGCAGCAGGAAACGGAATATACAGGGTCGTAACGAAAAAAGGACACGCGATGAGCATTCCTATTCCTGAGACCCAGAAGTAAGAGCCGGGAATACGCGAGCGCAACCGATCGGCAATAATCCCTCCAAGTAGCGTCGAGACCAGGCCCGCAACCACCGTGATCAGGCCAAAGATCGTCATGCCCATGACAGGACTTTGATTGCGATAACGCAGATACGCCGGTACCCAGAAGCCCAAACCACCTATTACAAAAGTCATTAACGTCTGCGCAATGCAGTTGATGAGATAAGAACGTGTGCGGAACAGGCTCAGGTAGTCTCGTATGTTGCGGCGCGATGATGTTTGTTCTCGATTATCTGCTGCGACGCGCGGATCGCGGTGCCATAAACACAGCAGGCCCAGCAACAAACCCGGCGGGGCAACAAGATAAAATGCCCAGCGCCAGCCAAAGTGAGCGCCGATCAATCCACCAATGACATAGCCTAGCGCACTCCCAACCGGAATCGCTGCGCAAAAGATCGCCATGATACGACCCCGCGTTTCAATCGGGAACAGATCGGACAAAATCGTCGGGGCCGCCGGGCCGTAACCGCCTTCGCCAATTCCAACAAAGATACGGGTAGCGAATAATATCCCGAACGTTGCCGCCAGACCTGACGCGCCGCTCGCCAGACTCCACAAAATCACGGCAGAGCCGACGATAATCCAGCGCGAAAACCGGTCGGCCAGGAAACCCAGAATCGGCGCACTGATCATGTAAGTCACGAAAAAGGCGTCACCGAGCAGACCGGTCTTCGTCATGGCGTATACGTCGCCGGCTGGGAAAAAAGTCGCGCGAATGTCAGGTTCGAGCGCGGCTAGAATTTGCCGGTCAATGTAATTGAAAAGATTAATCGCCAGGAGCAGAAAGAGTGCGCTTCGCGCGCCCCTCAGTGGCTTTGTCCCTGCAGCTTGCATCGACAATTGCCGATTGCAGTTTGACGCTCGCCGATTGTAAATCATAAACGATGAAGCGAACCCAGCTCTTAATTGGCGCTGTCATTTTGAGCGAAGCGAAACACCTCATTTGTTTCCGGCGGCATCGGCGCAGAAATGTTCGAAGTTTCTTCGCTTCGCTCAGAATGACACATACGATGACTTCCAAATGTCCGCGGCAGAACGTCTGCTCTATTTGTTCGGCCGGCCATTGGTGCGCTGCTTTTACCGTGTCACTCCACTAGGTCTGGAAAACCTCCCGGCCGGTGGTTTTCTTCTCGTGCCGAATCACATTAGCTGGGTGGACGCCCTCATCCTGCAGATCGCCTGCCCTCGGCCGATCCGCTACGTCATCGACCAGGAATATTATCACAAGCGGATATTGCATCCGATTCTGCGCGCGATCGGTTGCATCCCGATCAGCAAGCGCCAGTCGCATACCGCAGTTCGCGTCGCTGCGGATAAAATCGCGGAAGGCGAAATCGTGTGTGTGTTCCCGGAAGGCGAATTGGAGCGAAGGGGAACGCTGCTGCGTCTTCAGCGCGGCTATGAAGTTATTGCGCGACACGCGAAGGCGCAGGTCGTCCCCGTGTGGCTTGATCAACTCTGGGGATCGATCTTTTCATTCCAAGGCGGGAAATTCTTCAGGAAATTCCCAAAGCGAATCCGGTATCCGGTTACGGTGGCCTTTGGAGAACCACTCGAGGCAAAAGCGGCCGACGTCGCGACCGTGCGCGAGGAGTTGCTCAAGCTGGGCGAATTCTGTTTCAGCCGCCGGCCGTCATTGGATCGACATCTTGCTGAAGACTGCGTGCGCGGTTTGAACCGCAGGCCCTTCGCCACAGCGGTGATCGATGGAATCGATAACACGCAGCTGAGCCGCGGAAAATTACTTGGCGCGGCGGCGGCGTTCAGTCGGTATTTGCGAAAGGAATTCCCTGACGAACGAATCGCGATCGTATTGCCTGCGAGCAAAGGATCAATGGTTGCCAATTTGGCCGTGATGCTGGCGAACAAAGTTCCGGTGGACCTGAATTTCACAATAGGACGCGCAGCTAATGAATCTTGCTGCAGACGAGCCAATTTGCGGGTGGCAATTTCAGCGACGCCATTTATCGAACGCGTAAAAGATTTTCCATGGCCGGAACGCGTTTTGAAGCTCGACGAACTGATGCCGCAGTTGAAACGCCAGATTATTCTGTGGTGGATCATGTCGACCATCCTGCCCGCGTATTTGCTTTTGCGGTTGCTGAACGTCCCGAAAAAAGGCGGCCACGCCGAAGCAGTGTTGCTTTTTACAAGTGGAACTACTGGCGAACCCAAAGGCGCGGTGATGAGTCACCGCAACGTCATGGGAAATGTCGCACAATTCCGGGAACTGCTTGATGCCAGGAAAACCGACGCAATTCTCGCATCGCTGCCATTCTTTCACACCTTCGGTTCGACGGTTACACTTTGGTATCCGCTCATCGAAGGCGTCCGCATCGTTACTTATCCGAATCCATTGGACGCGGCGAAATGCGCGGCGCTGATCGATCGATACAAGCTGACATTTCTATTGCTGACACCCACCTTCCTTCGCCTGTATTTGCGCAAAGCCGAACCGGAACAGCTTAACACTTTGCGCCTCATCATTACCGGCGCCGAAAAATTGCCGCTCGAACTTGCGAGCCATTTTGAGGAACGTTTCCACAAAAAAGTCTTTGAAGGCTACGGTCTTACCGAGACCGCACCGGTAGTGAGCGTTAATTTGCCTGATCCTGAACCACCCAACCCAGGGGCCCACGTGCAGCCGTCGAGCCGCGTGGGATCGGTTGGCAGATTGGCGCCGGGTATCGCTGCCGAAATTCGTGAGCCGGAAACTGATCACAAACTTTCTTTGTATGACAGCGGAATGCTTTGGCTGCGCGGCGTCAATATTTTCGAAGGCTACTTGCACGACCCGAAACAAACTTCCGAAGTCTTGCACGACCTTTGGTTGAAGACAGGTGACATCGGCCGTTTCGATGAAGACGGATTCCTTTACATCGAAGGCCGGCTCTCGCGATTTTCGAAGATCGGCGGCGAAATGGTTCCGCACGAAGCGATTGAACACAAAATAATCGACCTAATGGGACTAGCCGGAAGAGACGAACGTCCCATCGCCATCATTGGCGTGCAGGACGAGGCCAAGGGCGAAGCGCTCGTGCTGCTTAGCGCTGTACATATGGACATGAGCGAGTTGCGCAAGAAATTGCAGGAAGCAGGCGTGCCAAACTTGTGGATCCCAAAACACCTCCAGCGCGTTGAAACAATCCCGGTCCTTGCTTCGGGTAAACTCGATTTAAAAAGATGTCAGGACTGCGCGGCTATATCCGTCGTCACGCGCTGACCGACTGACTCATTGCGTTGCCGGTAACTGGAGGGCGTCTGTATCAGACGCCAGCAACGATATACATCCGGGGACGACGCGTGCATCGCGGAATAAGGAAGGGGTTTATGGAGGAAAAAGGTGGAATTACGCGACGCAAAATGATCGGCGGTCTTGGTGCCGCTCTGCTTGGAGCTTCGACCGGCTTCGCCGGACAAGAAAGACAGGAACCTATGACAACTCAGAAATTGGAAGATCCTAGAAACAAATACCCGAAACCACCTTTCAAAGAGCAATCGCAACCTTGGCCGGGTCTCGCGAGCAAAATGGATCCGCGCCCGGATCACGGGGAAAAAAGTTACAAGGGCAGCGGACGACTCGCGGGTCGCAAGGCATTGGTGACGGGCGGCGATTCAGGAATAGGGCGTGCCGCTGCCATCGCATTCGCGCGCGAAGGCGCCGATGTAGCAATTAATTATTTTCCCACCGAGCAACCCGATGCGGACGAGGTTATTCCGCTGCTTAAGGAGGCTGGGCGGAAAGCGGTTGGGATCCCTGGCGATCTGCGCGAGGAAAGCTTTTGCAACAAACTCGTCGCCGACGCCGTTGAGCAACTCGGCGGTCTCGATATTTTGGTCTGCAACGCCGCCCGGCAACAAGCGCGTCAATCGATTCTCGATATTTCGTCCGAAGATTTCGACTCCACGATGAAGACGAACATTTACGCGCCATTCTGGATTATCAAAGCTGCGCTCCCACACATGCCGCCCGGTTCAGTGATTATTGCGACGACATCCGAGCAAGCGACCGATCCGTCGCCGGATATTTACGATTATGCACAAACGAAAGCGGCGACGACGGACTACGTACGCTCGCTCGCTAAGCAGCTGGCCAAAAAAGGGATCCGCGTGAACGGCGTTGCGCCTGGTCCGATCTGGACGCCGCTCCAGGTGAGTGGCGGCGCAACGATGGAAAAGTTGAAAGAGTTTGGCGCCAAAACTCCGCTCGGACGTCCGGGTCAGCCGGCGGAACTTGCCTCAATTTACGTTCAGCTTGCCGCGAATGATGCGAGTTACACGACCGGCCACATTTACGGCGCTGCTGGAGGTTCGGGTCAGCCGTAATCACATCGAACTCAGGCGATCCATCACGGATGCGTGACGGATTCTTCCTCTTTCATCCGCCACGGCGAGATCTTGCCAAAAAGATCACGCGTGGCGCCTGCGATGTCTTCGGCTTTTGACACACCGCTGTCGATCAATGCGCGTCCAGTACTCGCCCAAATCTTTCTCACAACCAGCGCGCCGTTTTCGCGAACAATTCGCCCGAGATGGTGAACGGCTGCGGCTGTAGCAGATCTTCGGATCGCGTCCGGTGAATGATGCGAAGTGAGTTCGCAATACCGCCGTGCAACTTCGCCCACGCGCAAGGTGAGGAACGCGTTTGCAGCACCGTTTGAAACGCATTTTACCAGGAGCGCTGAGATACCGCTCAATCCCGGGATTCCGCTTTTCAGTGCCGGAACTACCGACACCGCAAGCGGCGCGACCATTTCTCCGAGGTCGAGCGACTCGAGACTGCTGGCGACGAAAGCTGTGCCGCCAACATTCGCGTATAACCGCAGCAGCTCGCGAGGCGAAGGCCGCTGCACATAAATGCGTGCGATGCGGCTGACCATTTGAATTTGTGTGAATAGGACGATGAGCCCGTCGAGTCGGCCATTTTGCATTAATGCAGTGCTGAGAAAAACTATGCTCGCCGTTCTGCGCACAACCACGTCCGCTTCCTTGGACAGATGTGCGATGGCTGCCTCAACCTCTTCAGTCGTGCTCAGTGGCAACTCCCGAGTTCGTGGATTATTCGCCAGCCGCGAGCGCAACATCTGCAAATAAGCCTCGTGCCTGGGCCCGGACTTTTCCTTCGGTGGCACGAGTGCCGGCGGCAACTGCGCATAAGCGATCGCGCAATAGAGCGCGAGAAATCCCGCTGCCAGACAAAGTGCCCAGAACACACACGTGCCAGCGACAGGGTGAATCCTGTCAGCCAGCGAAATCAAGCTCGTCGCGCCGGCGACGATCAGGGATACCATCGAAACTACGCCTAGCGCGAGAAGCACCAGGATGATTTTCCTTAGGCCGGAATTTTGATCTGCTGCGTCTGCGGTCATCTGTCAGTATAACTCTCCACCGAGTCAGCGCCCCTGCAATGCGGAATCGGGGAAATAGGAATAGATAGGGCCGGTAGTCCTCTGCACGCTACGCGGGCAACGGGCGGCGCGCACGGGAGGGGTGCACGCCCTTCCTAAAAATTTGTGCAAATTTGCATTTAATCGATCGAACGTTGGGAATGAAAAATACATTCGTCGTAATTTCTTCCGCCGGCCTTAACCGTGATCAATCAAAGGGCACGCGAGAGCAGCCATTTTGGGACGAGCACGCCGCATTTATGGATCACCTCGTTGCCGCGCGTTTTGTTTTTATGGGCGGACCTCTGGTCGATGAACACGGCGCGATGCTGATCGTCGATGCCGATGACGAGAATGAAGTGCGAGAGAAATTAAAAAATGATCCATGGATCAGGCATGGCATTCTCAAACTGGAGAGCGTCAAACGCTGGCAAATCTTCATCGACGAGAGAAAGTAACTCAGGCTTCCAGCCTGACATGTCGAGCGGGCTTCCCATCCTGCCAGCCTTTGTCGAAGCGCGCCGAATTCTCTAAACATAATCAACGTCGCGACCGCAAACATCACGATCGCGCGCATCGCTACCAGCGCGCGGGATTAAATTTCCAGTTCGCACTGCAGCAGATCGCGCGCGAACGTAATATCATGCAATCCCCTCGATCAGGTCTCTGCTTGTTGAGCTTAACCGCTCTCGCAGCCGTGTCTGTCTGCACAGCGCGTGCTGACGAAAAACCGAAGATGCGAGCCGTCGTTGCGCACGAATACGGCGCGCCCGACGTGCTGAAGCTTGAGCAAGTGCAGCGACCAGAGCCGAACGACGACGAAGCGCTGGTGCGCGTGATCGCCAGCAGCGTAAATCCAGCCGATCCGCTCACACTCAGCGGAAAATATGCGAAAGAATTTGGCACGCACTTGCCGCTGATCGCGGGCTATGACATCGCCGGCGTCGTGGAGAAAACAGGCGCGAATGTCACCAAGCTCAAAGTGGGCGACGCGATTTACGGTTATCCAACTTTCGGCGGCGGTTGGGCGGATTACGTGACAGTCAAAGAATGGGAAGTCGCTGCGAAACCGAAGTCCCTCAACTTTGCGGAAGCCGCTGCGGTCCCAATGGGTGCATTGACTGCATGGCAGGCGTTGGTGGATGTGGCGAAGTTGCAGCCAGGGCAAACAATTCTCATTCACGGCGGATCGGGCGGAGTTGGCAGTTTTGCGGTGCAGATCGCAAAAGCGCGCGGTGCGCGGGTGATCGCGACCGCCTCGACAGCAAACCAGGATATTCTGAAGCAGCTCGGCGCGGACGTGACGGTGGATTACACCAAAACGAAATTCGAAGATGTTGCCAAAGATGTGGACGCCGTGCTTGACCCAGTGGGCAAAGAGACACTCGCGCGCTCGTATGGAGTGGTAAAGAAAGGCGGCATCGTCATGTCATTGGTCGCTCGACCCGATCCTGCCGAACTTCAGAAACATGGAATTCGCGGCGTGGGAATCTCCTCCCATGCGGATGCCGACGATCTCAGTGAGATTGCACAGTTGATCGACGCGGGGAAAATCAAACCGGCTGTGACGGAAGTTCTTCCGTTAACTGACGCGGTAAAGGCGCAACAACAAGCCGCGACTCATCACACGCGGGGAAAAATTGTTCTGCGAGTCGCGGACGAGCCGAAGGGATAAGCCTCCCGTTTTGATCAGCTGCTTTGTTACTGTCTAACTCCTACAAAGCTCCGTGCAGAACTTTTTCGTCCATCGCCAGGTAATCAGTCCGCGGCGGACTGAACGTATCGAGGACGCGTGTCGCAGAGAGGGTTTCCACACCATGCGAAACATTACTCGCCAGATAAAACGAATCGCCCGCTGACAGCTCATGCGGCAGCCCTTCGACGATCAGCCGCATTTTGCCTTCGAGAATGTGAACGATTTGCTCCTGCGGGTGCGAGTGCGCAGGCATGATACTCCCCGCCGCCAGCGTTGCGAGCATTTGATACATCGTGGCGCCATGCGCGACGGTCCGGCGCGTGATTCCGGGACAAATTTCGATCGTCGGATTCTCTCGTTTCATGGCCGGAATCCTACTCCGGTATGTTTCTCGCGCGAATCTCTACGGCCAATCGCCCTGCTCACCTCTTTTCGCGGCGTAGCCGCTTTGGGACCAAAGACGCTTTCCGCCAGGTAATCCTGCTCGCAACGATATCCAAGAGCATTAAGCGTATGCGAAGTTTCAAATTTGGTTACGAAATAAGTCTGATCACACTTGCTACTCGCCACTTGTTGCTGGCACAATGCGCGCCATGAAAATATTTAGCTCATTAATCACAATCCTGTTTGCAACAGTGATCGCGACTTCCTCATTCGCGCAAACTCCTGCCACATCGCCGCCGACTGCAGCGACGCTGTCTGCCGCCCAACCGCAAAGTGCCACCGGTCAGATGCCTAATCCTCAGGAGATGATGAAGCAGATGATGGAAATGTCGAAGCTCAATGAAAATCACAAGCTGCTCTCAGGCATGAACGGCAATTGGAATTTCGCCATCAAAATGTGGATGAACCCGGATCCGAACGCGAAACCGCAGGAATCCAAAGGGACTGCTACACGCAAGGACATCATGGGCGGCCGCTACGTCATGATGGATGTGTCAGGTAAAATGCAGATGCCAGGCCAGGACGGCAAAATGAAGGATGTGCAATTCAAAGGGATGGGCATCGAAGGCTACGACAACGCAAAGCAAAAATTCGTGAGCTCGTGGATCGATAACATGAGCACTGGCATTCAGTTTTCCGAAGGCAGCTACGATCCCGCGACCAAGACAATCACTTATACCAGCGAAATCGAAATGATCCCCGGAATGAAAACACCAGTTCGCGAAGTAATTAAGCTCCCCGACAACAACCACATGATGCTCGAGTGGTATGAAAACCGTGGCGGCCAGGAGAAGAAAACTATGGAGATCAACTACACGCGCGCGGGCAAGACGTAGGCCGGCTGCACCGCGCACGCGTGTTTCGCCGATTGTTGATAGCTGTAGTTGCGGTTGGATGCTCACGAACGCTTCCAGAGTCTCAGCTGCACTTTGAGAAGGGCTGCGCTTCTATCACGCGTGTGGGTCTGTAAAAGACCTCCGCGCAGGAGACGGTCTGTGCCAGGCGTATTCGTGTTCAGACGACAGGGCCAATGCTCAGTCGGTATTCGTTGCATTAGTATGAACACGCACAATTCATCATGCGAAATGGGCGATGACCGGCCGCGAGCAATGTCACGCCGGAAAATGCTGGCCACATCAGCCGGAGCGATGCTCGGCGCTACGACAATAGCGCGCGCAATGTCACCGGCCGATGAAGTTGACGTCGGAGACAAAACGCCGCACGTCACTTTTAATTTACAGGGAAAATCTGCGCTGGTGACCGGCGCGGCGCGTGGGATCGGTCGTGCAATTTGCGCTGCGCTTGCCGCTGCCGGGGCCGACGTCATGGGTCTCGACATCTGCGCTATTGCGGCGCCGAATCTGGTTTACCCGCCATCGACACCGGAAGAGCTCGACGAAACCGGCAAAATGGTTGAAGGACGAAAACGTCGCTGGATCGGCGTCAAAGCGGATATCCGCGACATGCCGGGATTGTGCGCCGCCGTTGATCGCGCCATCAACGAATTCGGCAAACTCGACATTGTGGTCGCGAATGCCGCGATCCAAATCTACGGCCCGCTGGCCGAGATGCCGGATGACAACTGGGAAAACGTTATCGACGTCAATCTCACTGGCACCGCCAACACACTTCGTGCAGTCCTTCCCCACATGCTCGAGCGCAAATACGGCCGCATCGTCATCATAGCATCCGGCCAGGGGCGCCATGGATTTAAAGAAGGCTCGGCATATTCCGCGTCGAAATGGGGCGTCATCGGGCTGATGAAATCTGCCGCGTGGGAAGTCGCCAAAAACGGTGTGACAGTTAATTGCGTTGAGCCCGGTCTCGTGGACACGCCACTGACGCGTAACCCCGGTCGTTGGAAGGAAGCGCTGAAAGAAGCTGGCAAACAACCAAAAGACAATCCAACCGAGCAAGAGGTCATTGCGGCGCGACTGCCGCAATCGGTGATGGGCATTCCATGGATGCAACCTGACGAAGTTGCGCCGGCAGTTGTTTTTCTTTGCACCGACGCAGCGAATCGAGTGACTGGCGCAACATATGACGCGACCGCCGGCGATAGTGTCAAATACACCGCCTGAGGGGGCTGGTTACCAATGGCCAGGTTGAATAACACACTGCCGCATGATCAACTCGACTGGCGCCGTAGCCATGAGCGCGCTTTTCTGGTGACGTTATTCCTGATGACCACCTTCGCGTTCGGCGACTGAGAGTTGTGCGCGCACCAAATCGTGCAGCGTCATTATGCCGAGCAATTTACTTTCGGACTCGTCGGTGATCACCAGCGTGCCCGTGTTTGACTGGATCAACTGCGCTTGAGATTCGCGAATCGACTGGTCCGGTCGGCACGTGACTGCTTTCTCTAAATTCGGTTGTCGCTGTTCCTCCAGTGCCGCAGCAATCTCGGCTCGTGATGCGATCCCTGTTAGTCTGCCGTCGTCCATCACGGGGAAATGACGGTAAGGATGCCCCTCCAGCAGTTCAGTTAAAGCCTTTGCCGAGAGATCACTCGCAACTACTGGTTTGAAATTAGCCAGCGCGGAAATCGGAAGATTTTGCCATGACCGCAAGTCGCGTGGCGGAATCAAATGATCGAGGTTGTGGCCATCCTGGCAGAGGATCTCGTCATAGAAATTTATGTGATGGATCGATCGCGCGATCACCTGGCTAATCAAACCTGCCAGCATTAATCCCGGGACGAGCGCAAATTGATGCGTCATCTCAAAGATGATCAGGATCGCTGTTACGGGTGCGAGAATTACGGCACCCAGGCAAGCGCTCATTCCGCCGACTGCCAGCACAACCGTATCACTTTGGTTCAAATGCAGAAAGTGTCCGCCGAAACCAGCTACGATCGCCCCGCACATTGCGCCGAAGAAAAGGTTCGGTGAAAAAATTCCGCCGCATCCGCCAAATCCATAGGAGGCAATTGTCGCGGTCAATTTTCCGGCCAGCAGCGTAGCGGCCAATTGCCAGGTGAAGCCGTGATCGAGCGCGTCGGTCAAGTCATCATAGCCGAGCGCGAATACGCCAAGGCGTGCTGTTATTAGAAACACAATTACGCCGATGAGCCACGTGATTAATCCACCCGCGAGTGGATGCAGCCAATGCGGAACGGTTCGCAGCTTTTTGAGCGTCCCGCGTAACTTGAGAGTCGCCCGTTGGAAACCAACTCCTGCTAGCGCGGCGAGTCCCGCGGCAAAAGGCATCAACACATAAGCGCGCCATGTAGGCTCGTCGATGTGTGGCAGAACGAATGCCGGTTGCGCGCCTACGAATGCATGTACCACAAAAGCCCCGATCACGGCGGCCAGCAGCACCGGACCGAGTGATCGGCTGTTGAGATCGCCAATAATTTCCTCGAGCACGAACGCCACCGAAGCCAGCGGAGCGTTGAATGCTGCCGCCAAACCGGCAGCGGCCCCAGCTGCGCTTGCCGCGCGACGATTTTGTTTCGAAACACCGAGCAGACCAGCGATGGTCGATGAAAGATTGCTGCCAATCTGCACTGTCGGCCCTTCGCGTCCGAGACTTTGACCGCCCCCGATACAGAGGACGCCAGCGACAAATTTCACCAGCGCAATCCGGCGCGGTGCATGCCCGAACTCTTTCCAGAAATTCAGTTTCACCTGCGGAATGCCGCTGCCCGCTGCTTCTGGCGCGAAGGAATTGAGCAGCCAGCCGGTAATCAATGACGTAATCACGATTACGCCGAGACTGATCCACACAAAATGTCGGTGGTCGTTTGCAGCGGCGCTAAACGTATGACGGTACAGCCACGTAATCGCCAGTTGGAAACCCACAGCGGCAATTCCAGCCGCAAGCGCATAGATACAGGTGCCGATGATCGGCCGGAGCTTGTCGTTGAAACGATGAAACTCTTCGGCGAACGAACTCACGCTTCACCATAGCCCCGCCGGTTGCTGACATCGATTACCGATATTTGAGTCAAACGTAGACGCACGGCTGCGTCAGCCGCAAACCCTCTGTAGCGGCGGTCTAGGTCCGCCGAAAACTGTAATGCGTCTGCGTGAGACGGCAGCTTGTTCTCAATCAGACGAAACGACGAATTTGTTTCCTTCGCTGTCCTTGAACATCGCGTAAGTGCCCCATGGCTGTTTCTCTGGTGGTCCCTCGAATTCTACACCGCGCTTTTTCAATTCCTCGTATGTCTTATCGATATCGTCGCAGGCGTACGACATGTTCATGAACGAGCCGATCCGTTTTTCGTCTCCCTCGGGCGTAAACAATACCACGCGCGTTTCGGCTTTCGGAATTCGCAGTTCGATCCACCGTTGCTTTTCGTCGAACGGTTGATCGGTGATAATCGTGAAGCCGAGCTTGTCTGTGTAAAAATCGAGCGCACGGTTTTGGTCGGTTACGGGGATGCTGACGAATTTGATTTGCTTGATCATGATGGGTTGAAACTAATTGGATTCACCGCAAGCCGTCCACAATGGATCGCAATTTTCCGACAGAAACAGCTGTCCGTTTAAAGGAATAGCGCCTAATCTGCCCTCGTCACCGGTCACTCATCACTTGTCACGTCGAAATCCTCGTTTCAAACGCCTCGTTCCGATCGACGATTACGTCCTGGATGTGCTGATGCGTGATTTGATCGGGCACGATAAAAAGCCGGCCTCGCTTATCGTTTACCTCCACCTTTACGGCCAGGCCGCGCGAAATAAGTGGCGCCGTATTAGCGCCAGCGTGCGCGCGATCGCCGACGCAACAGGACTCTCCAAAAGCGCCGTCCACGCAGCGCTCACACATTTGCGGCGCCGGCAACTAATCGCGACGACCGCTGATCACGCCACTGCTACTCCGCGCCACCGCGTACTTCGCCATTGGCGCACGCGATAGGGTAGGGCGACCATTCCTTGTCCAATACTTGCTCGCTGCTGCGAGTCCTCAGCAGTTTTCCTCGGCGCCTGAAACAGTTCCAACATTCTGAGGACAAATCCGTTACTTCGATGAACGCAAAGGCGTCAGCAATTGCGAATCGTCTTTAAGGATTGGGCTGGGAATCAGAAAACGGAGAGGCGAAATGATCAAAGGAAGTCAATTAGTCGGACGTGCCGTCATCGACATGGAAGCCGCGGAGCGGCTCGGGAAAATCAAGGAAATCATCGTGCAACGTGACGGCGAGCGCGTAGCTGGTTTTGTCGTTGTGCACGGCGAAACGCTTGTCGGTACTGCGGGAAAACGGCGGATGATTCCCGCTTCCGCCGTGCATTCGATTGGGCCTGATGCAATGACTGTGCGCGGATCTGCGATGCAAGAACCGGTTGAACTCGATAGCCTGCCACGCATGTCCGACATCATCGGTCACAAAATGGTCACTCAAAGTGGACGACTGCTCGGGGTAATCGACGACGTGCTTATCAATCGCGGAGATGGAACAATTGTCGGCTTCGTCGTCGGCGAAGGTGTCCGCAGCAAGCTAGAGAACATCTTCAATCCGCAGCGTTCCCGGGTTCGCGGCTACGTGCGCGCCGAAGCCGATCTCCACGTGGGCAAGGACCTGATCATCGTACCAGATGACGCGCTGATCGAAGGAGAACCGGGCACGCACGAAGGCGATCAGAAATCGGCGATAGCGAAGACAGACGAAGCCGACGTGCACAGCTGGGAAGAGCGCGCTTCGGCGGAATCCACAAGACCTAGCATTTGGACGCGGCGAACAGACGTGCCAGCACAGGCTCGACCGGAAACAGCGGTAGATCGCCCTCTTAGATCTGAAACTGCACGAGCATCGGAGGCGGGTCGGCCTGCGACACTGGACGAAGAAAAAACACCTGAGATTCCAACACCGGTTACGACGCACGAAGCCGTTACGACCGTTTCGCGGGACGAAGCTGTGACCACCGTCCAGCAGGATCAATCTCTAAAATAAGGCTGTAGCCGTCTCTCACGGAAACTGTAGGGCGTTTGGCACAAGCGCCTCTACAATAATTCCTGCTTTGCAGGTTTCCTGATAGGAATTCTTAGCGTCTCGCGGAGACGCCACACAATCTTTATTTCTCCCGCAGATGCCAAACACCATTCCAATCCTTGCCGGGAGGATTTCGGCGCAGGAATTGAATTCGCTGAAGGAGTACACGGGATGGACCGTCGTTCGGTCGAATTTGCAGACATTCGTGAAAAGCCGTCTCCGCGCGGTCCCAGTCTTGACCAAGGTACCTCCGCCGAGCTTGATCGTAGCGATCGCGCAAGCGCACCGATTCTTCAGATAATTGTCCCGCCACAGACATCACCTCGAAGACCCGCGTGGTTTCCGTCTTGCCTTTGACTGAGATTGTATCGATCTCCCGGATCTCAAACTCCGACCCGATTGCCTGAACGGTGACTTTCGCCAACCAGAATTCGCGTGCCGTAGACGCGGTTCGCCCTTTCCAGTCGCGCGGCAAGATTCACAGTATCGCCGACTACGGTGTAGCTGCGTGTATTCTCTGAGCCGATGTTGCCTACTACGACTTCGCCCGTGCAAATGCCAATGCACAGGTCAACGGTCGGTGCGTCGCGGCGCAACCCTGTTATGTCCGGCAATTCTCGACGCAGTTTATCGAGCGCGCGCAGTTGCGCTTGTGCCGCGCGACACGCCAGCCCAGCGTGTTCTTCCGCCTTTACGAAGGGAGGACCCCAGAATGCTACAATCGAATCACCGACGAATTTGTCCACGACACCGAGATGCTCCTGAACCGCGAGAGCCTGCATACCGAAGTGCCGGTTGAGCAGCGTCACCATTAGCAAAGGAGTCAGTCTTTCCGATAAGCTCGTGAATCCAACGAGGTCCGCGAACGACACGGTCATATCACGGCGGCCGCCAGTCGCCGCCTCGGCGCCAGGTTGCGCGAGCACGTGTTCCAGGATTCGCGGGTCGATATATTTGCCGAAGGTTTGTTTCATACGCTCCTTGGAACGCAATTCCTGCACGAAAAAATTAAAGGAATCGGTCAGCCGTCCCACCTCGTCGGTAGAACTAACTGGCAACTGAATGTTGAGATTGCCGTCCTGGACATCGCGCATGGCAAGGGCGAGCGATCGCACAGGTCTGCTAAGCCGGTTTGTGATAAGCGCCGCCACCGCCAGGCCTAACAGCACTGTGGATGTTGTCGCGGCGATCGTTAACCAGAATACACGTCGCTCCCGTTGCTCCGTTGCCTTAGTAGCAGCGTCACTCCAAGCTGCCATTTTCGAATTCACCGACTCACGTTGATTTTGGACCGTGTCCTGCAAGTCATTAAGCAGGTTTAACTGCTCATTGGCCTTATCGTGTTCGCCCGCCCGTTGCATGTCGAGCACCTCGCGCTGTCGATTATTGAGGGTCTTATAAGCAGGCTGAATTTGATCCAGGAGCGTCTCTACTTCCGCGAGCGTGTGACTTCCGGGCGCATTCTCTGGATAGGCGTCAATGATGCGTCGCGCAGTTGAAAATTCGTCTGTAAGCTTGCGAGTGAAGAGTGCGTAATTTTCAGTCGCTTCAGCAACAATCTCGCGATTTGGCTCGGCAGCGTTCAAGGCGCCGAACCAACGTTCGAACGCAAGGCGCCGTCGAAGCCCGAACTCGTGCAGCCGTGCCAGAGATTGAGTAAGCGGCACATCGAAATTCGCTACAACCGTAAGATCCTGCGTTGTGCGCGTTACCTCATAAAGCAGGAAGCCGGCAAGCGCGATGGTGAGTAACAATAAGATTATTGCTAGTCCGAAAATTTTTGCGGCGATAGTTTGCCGGAACGGCATACGACGGTCGATTTCGCGAAGAATGTCCTGCACGCAAGCGCGAGGCAAGCCGAAGTATGAGCGCTGGCAGCGACGAGATTGAATCCGGGAATTGCAGGCGTCTCTGAGACGCCGCCGAAATCAACCGCTGCAGCTCAGCGAAACTTTTCGGAGATTTGAATCAGGAAGCCAGGAAAACAGGAGGAGATCAGGAATTTCTTGAGGTTCCTGGTTTCATGGCTTCCAAATTAAATCTGATTCGTCATTCCCTGAGCGATGTTCCCATACGGAAGTCGCTAGCGATTTTCCGACGCGTCGCAAATCGTCGAACAGGATCTGCATATCGCGCAAAGTCGTCCGATAATTCAATACACAACCGCGCAAGGCGAAGCGGCCGCCGAGCGTGGCATTCGAAAGATAAGAACTGCCGTCCCGTTGCAGAGCGACCAGCAGCCGCTCATTAAAGGCATCGATTGCTTTTGGGGTTGGTTCTTGAGCTGCGCCGGCACGTGACGAAGACAAAAGATCGAAAGCTCGACCGGCGCGACCATCTCAAAGTATATCGCGTGAAGAGGTGTGCTGATACGCCGGGCGATCACCGAGCCCACTGAGATATTCGATGACAATTGAGTGACCGAATTTCCCCATTCACGGATCTCGTCGGCAGACGGCTCAAGCATGTTCACGTATTACACCCGCAAAGAATAGCGCGTGCAAATCGCACATCGCCGCTGGTAGGGCGCGACCGCCGGGCGCGCCGCGTTCACCCGGCCGTCACTTCGCGTCCGTTGCAGCGGCGGCGCGCTGAAACGTCTCAATCGGGTGTTGGAATCGCTGCGTCCTACTTCGTCGCCCGTCAGTACGCGTTCATTTCCAAGCTTCCTCGCTCTTCTCTTCGTAATGTTTGAACGCCGTGTCGAGACCGCTGATCACTTCCGCAGCGGTTTCAAAAAGCGCCTGCGCTTTCGGTTCATCTATTTTGCTAATGTCTCCGCGCAGATGTTCGATTAGTTCCAGAAATTCCTTTCGAACATTCGCGGTATGCGCCCGCGGATCTTTTGATGCAATCATTTCCATATAATGCGTTCGCCGGTGGGATCGCGAGCAGACGCATCAGATCAGGGAATCCGTCTTACTTTTTCCTCCTTCTTTCTTACTGTTATCAGCGGTGCCGATTATCGTTCTTGCGCTGCTGCTTTTTGTTCTGCTCGCTTTTGCCGGCATCGTTCTGCTTTCCCTTGCTTTGCGCTACCGCGCCGGAACTGCTCGACGACAAGCAAGGCGCTGGGTCGCCAGCCTGAATATCTGGATGACCAGCCTCTCGGCTGTTTTCTTTCTCTCGTTCACCTTAGTGCTCTCCTTCTGGGTCGATTCAGCGTTTCGCTTCGCCTTGATTGGTATGGCTTGCGGAGCGATTCTCGGCTTGGTCGGCCTTGCGATGACGCGTTGGGAAAGCCAACCGGAAGGACTTTTTTACACGCCAAGCCGCTGGCTCGCGCTTTTCATTACATTCGCGATCGCCGCACGTTTCCTCTACGGCTGGTGGCGCGCCACGCACCCCGCCAGCAATGGTCCCGGCGATCACCATTGGCTGATCACCGCCTCCGGCACACAGCTTTCCCTGACAGTCGCTGGCGGATTGATCGGCTACTATCTAGTGTACTCCATCGGAGTGCGTCTGGGACTCACGCGACACGAACAACGGCAACTCAATTAAAGATGATTAGGAAAGCGGGAACAGGAAATCTGTGTCTACCATAGATAAGAAATTTATCTGGAAACCACGAGACCAGGAATCGATCAAAAAGCACGTCGCTGACTCGCCGTGGAGAGAATTGAGAACTGGGAGAATTATTCCTGGTTTCCTGGCTTCCTGATTAATTCTTTCTAGCCAGCTTTGCGTTCGTTCACAGCCACGATTTGCAGATTGTCGCCAGCCGGTTCCAGAACAAGCGTTTTGTCCACTTTGCCAGAAGACTGCTTGTTGCCATTGCGCAATTTGAATCCGAGCGGAAACGTCACCAGCACCCGGTTCTCACTTTGCGGTTCGACGTTAATCTTTCCTGCGACCCAGAAGTGTCGCTCCGGCCATCGTTCGTCATAACGTTTTAAGTCCGCCCTAATCTTTTCACGATCCATGACACCTTGGTCGTAGTACTTGACGTCATCGGCAAAAAACTCGGCTTCAGCGCCGACATTCTTATCAAGCCCGGCCAGGACAAACGCGGCTACATAATCGCGGAGACGGTCCGCGCTGAACTCATCGGCCGAACCTGTAGCCGGCGGCGCTGACACGGGTTGCGTCGTCTCTGCTGAGCTTCGCGCTTCCACGGGCGTAGTTTTGATTGGGGTGTCAGTGCCAGTCGGCGTCTCGTTATCCGCAGGCGATGGCGTCTCTGTAGCGGCAGGCTCGGACTGCCGCGCCTTCGTTGATGTTCGCCGCTCGCGCTTGCGCAACCCGCGCCACGTTTCGGAACTCTGCTCGGGACCGGCTGTGCTCGGGCCAACCGCAGGCTTTGCGCCGAGCGCCTTGCTCGTTTCCGCATCAAGCTGTCCGGTTATAGGCAATCCATTGCGGATCTGGTAACGGCTCAGCGCTGCGCTGAAATCGCTGCTGTAGGCGCCGTCGATTTCGCCAAAATAATATCCTTTATCGGCGAGTTTGCTCTGCACCGCTCGCACGTTCTCCTCCGCCCCGCTGGCGTCCAGATTCTCCTTTGCCGCGACTGATCCGGCGACCACAAGCGCGATCGCCACCACCAAAAAAACAGAACGCATAGTCACGTAATTATTATCGAATGCCGAATGCCGCGCGCTCTTGCCCGAATTCGATCTCGCAGTGGAGATAGCGGACTTCTCAGATCGTGTTTCGGCGAGCCGCCGCTGCAACGGACGCGAAGCGACGGCCAGGCTTTCAAACCAACACGCGAGCCGCGTGTGCTCCGCAGACGTATCCAGCCGAAGTCCGACTTTTTTTCATTACTGCCGCAAATAACTGAAAGATTTTCGGCCCAATAGCCGAAGTGTGATTGATGAGCGTTCGGTCGAAGACACACCATGGCGAAATAGAAGTCGATCCGCGCTTTCAAGATCGCGAACGCCAACCCGGCCTCGATCTTCTTCGCGCGCTCGCGATCATCGTCGTCGTTGTTTACCATGCCGCACTGTTCGGATTCAAATTGCCCGGCCGGGTGGACCGCTTCGGCTGGATCGGTGTCGATCTTTTCTTTGTCCTTAGTGGTTATCTGATCGGTGGCCAATTGCTTGCCTCGCTTGCGCGGAATCAGCGCATCAACCTCGGGCGGTTTTTCACCCGCCGCGCATTGCGAATTATGCCGGCCTACTTCGTCGTGCTCGCGATTTATTTCTTGTTGCCGGCATGGCGCGAATATCCCGCAATGTCACAGCCGCTCTGGAAATTTCTGTTGTCGGTGCAAAACATCGCGCTTCATGGCGGAACCGCTTTCTCCCATGCCTGGTCACTCGCGGTCGAGGACCAATTCTATCTCGCGCTACCGTTTCTTTTGCTCTTTCTCTATCGGGGTCCGCGCGCGGCCATAATCGTTCCATGCCTGATCGTTTTTGGCGGCATCGCCTTGCGCGCTTTCCTGGCTGCGCACAACCCATCAGTTGATGGCGGTGTATCGTTCCGCGGTTTTCAGGCATGGATTTATTATCCAACCTGGACCCGACTCGATCCGCTCGTGTTCGGCGTTGTTCTGGCAGCGATCGAGAGATTTCGACCGAACTGGTGGCAACGCCTTATCAACTGCGCACCCTGGCTTTGGTTACCCGCGCTCGGGCTAATCGTTTACGCACTCTATCTCGGTGAAACCAAAAACCTCACCGTCGCTGCGTGTGTCTGGCAATTCCCACTCATCGCCATCGGGATGGCCGCGATCCTTGTTTGCGCGGTTAGTCCACGAATCCCACTTTGTCGAGTTGCAATTCCCGGCGCCGCGTTCATCGCCAGCATCGCCTACAGCGCCTACTTGATTCAGAAACTCGTTATTAACGGGGTCGAGCAGTTCTGCACAAATCACAACATTGATCTCACGTCTGCGCCTGCGCTTCTCGGTGTTGAACTCTGCGTCTACGTCGTCGCCACTATTCTCTTTCTCACAGTCGAACGTCCATTCCTTCAGCTACGCCACCGCATCACACGCTGACTTTTAAAGACGAATCAAAATGCACGCATCACAAGTCGTCGAACATATTCGCGAGAATCGCGCGAAGCCTAGTGTGCAGTGTGTGCCGGCTCGGGAAGATAGAAAAAGAGAATCCCGAGAATTAGATAAAGCGAGAGAAGTTGGATGCCTTCGATCCAGTTCGTCTCGCCGTCGCTACTAATCTGAAACAAGATATAAACCGCGACCACGACCGCGACTACTTCTGGCAGGGTAAATTCCAGGTCCATCGGTCGCCCAAACGCGTAGGAGAGAAAAATCAGCACGGGCGCGACAAAAAGTGCGATTTGCAGGCTGGAACTAATCGCAATACCGAAGCTCAGGTCCATCTTGTTTTTCATCGCCATTTGGATGGCGGTCGAGTGCTCGGCCGCGTTGCCCACAATCGCCACCACGATAACACCGACAAACACCTCGGTGAGGCCGACGGAGTCCCGAACGCTTTCGATCGTCCCGACGAGAAACTCCGAGAGCAGGGCGACAAAGGCGGTAGCGATGAGCAGGATGATAACAGCCTTGCTGCGCGACCATTGCCTCTCTGTTCCTTCGCGTTCCTCATCGCCCCGGAAGAGATCCTTGTGGGTCCGAAGAGAGAACGCCAGCATGCAGAAATAGGTCAGGAACATCACGACGGCGATGCCTAACGAGAGCTTCTGCTCGACCAGCGGGCTCCAGCCGCCAGGGGTGCGGTCGGCGGCGCGATGAAAGACCGTCGGAATGATGAGACCAATCGCTGCCAGCGAAAGCGAAATCACGGAGCTAGTCGCTGCGGTGCGGTTGAAACATTGTTTTTTATATTTGGTGCCGCCCATTAGAATGGAGAGGCCGAGCACCAGCAGCACGTTACCGATGATCGATCCCGTAAGGGAGGCTTTCACCACATTGATCAGACCTTTGGAAAGGGCTATGCCTGCGATGATCAGCTCCGCGGCGTTTCCGAAAGTGGCATTGAGCAATGCTCCAACGCCTTGTCCTACGCAGGTGGCAAGCGCTTCCGTGGCGCGCCCGATCCAGCCCGCGACCGGAATGATGCCGAGAGCAGAGCACACGAAAAGCGCAGTGGGACTGATGCCCCCCGGCCAGAAGCGCAGAAAGATTGCCAGCGGGACGAAGATAAGAAGCCAGTCGAGGGACGGTTTGAGTTTCAGAAGTGTGAGAATTTCGCGACTTGCATCGGCTAATCAACTCGTCCGTCTTGTTTAGCGACACGATGCCCAACAATCTGCATCATAAGCTGCTTATGATGGATGAATAACGCAGCTATTGGTTTGGTTTGAATGATGGCAGCATTCTCAATTTTTGTGCTGCGTCGAATCGATGCTGTTACTCGCTCTTCTGTAAAAAATTAATATAGAGCGCCTTGCCGGAACCGCTTAAATTCATGCCCCGATGGCGGATGAGCAGAAATCGAAAGTCCGACTGGAAATCGCCCACGTTCTTTTCATCGACATCGTTGGCTATTCCAAATTGCGCACCAACGAGCAGAGCGCTCAGATGGAGAAGTTGCGCGAGATCGTGCGTGGGACTGAGCAATACCGCACCGCTGAAGCGGAGGGAAAGCTGCTGCGATTGCCTACCGGTGACGGCGGCGCGCTCGCTTTTCGCAATAATCCGGAAGCACCGGTGCTTTGCGCCGAGGAAATCGCCAAAGCGCTAAAGAGCCATCCCGAAATCCAGGTTCGCATGGGCATTCACAGTGGTCCGGTCAACGAAGTCACCGATTTGAACGAGCAGGCGAACGTGGCCGGCGCTGGTATCAATATCGCCCAGCGCGTCATGGATTGCGGGGACGCCGGTCACATTCTTGTGTCGAAGCACGCCGCCGAGGACATCGAGCAGTATGACCAGTGGCATCCGTACCTTCACGATCTAGGTGAATGCGAAGGGAAACATGGCGAACGCCTGCAAATAGTGAATCTCTACAATGATGAAATCGGCAACCCCGCTTTTCCGGCAAAATTCGGGCGCATCGCGATTCCAGGAAAGACGTCCTCTGCTGCTCACGGAAATCGTCGCCGCTACGCGATAGTAGCAATGGCGATCGGTGCATTGATCGTCATTGGCGCGGCGTGCCTGTTTTTGACGACGCGAACTGTTTTCCGAAATATAGCGGGAGGTGGTGCAACTGCGTCGTCAATCTCGGAAAAAAGCATCGCTGTCCTACCGTTTCAGAACCTTAGCGACGACAAATCGAATGCTTACTTTACCGACGGCATCCAGGACGAGATCCTGACCAGACTTTCTAAGATCGCCGCGCTCAAGGTCATTTCGCGGACCTCGACGCAGAAATATAAGAGTGCGCCCGAGAATTTGCGTGAGATCGGCCAGCAGTTAGGCGTGGCGAATTTGCTCGAGGGCAGTGTGCAAAAAGTCGCTAACGCTGTGCACGTGAACGTCCAGCTGATTCGTGTTGCAACGGCCGAGCACCTTTGGGCAGAAAGCTACAACCGCAAACTCGACGATGTTTTTGGAGTGGAAGGTGAGGTTGCGAACGCCATTGCCGACCAGCTCAACGCCAAGCTCACCGGCGCTGAGCAAAAAGCTCTCGTAGAGAAGTCCACCCAGAATGTGGCAGCGTATGACGCTTACTTGCGCGCCGTCGCGCTCGACAGCGCTGTTACCCTCGACACCACAAAACAGGTCGCTGGCCTTTATGCCGAGGCGGTTCGGCTCGATCCACAATTTGCGCTGGCATGGGCCCGTCTTGCCGTCGCGCGCAGCCAGCTCTATTTCAATGGCATCGATCTGGAGGCGAACAGCGGCGCGGCGGTGAAGGAGGCCGCCGATCGGGCGATCTCGCTTCAGCCAGATCTCGGGGAAGCGTGGCTCGCGCAGGGCGTTTATCGCTACCGCGTTTTGCGCGACTTCAAAGGCGCGCTCCAGTCGTACGAAGAAGCGCTCAGACGTTTGCCAAACAGTGCTTTCGTCCTTGAGCAGATGGCACATCTGGAGCGACGGCTCGGGCAGTTTGAGGCTGCGCAAAAACATTATCAGGCGGCGGCACAATTGGACCCGCGCAACATCGGCATTCTTTTGACGCTTGCCGATACACTCCAGAGTGTCCGTCATTATGACGAAGCGCGGGCGATCCTTGATCGCGCCTTGGAGATCTCGCCCGGCAATGAGGCGGCACTCGCGGTGAAGGCATTGATCTTCCAAGCGCAAGGTCGGCTCAACGAAGCCGCTCAAGTTCTGGCGAAAGCCCCCGCGAATTCCCGCGACGAGGTCCTTAGCTTCGCGAGAGCGATCCAGCTCTATGACGAGAGACGCTTCGACGAAGCGATCGTTCAAATTCAGCAGAACACGCCCGCGGCATATGCCGACGATCCTCGCACCCTGACGTTGCTCGGTCTCTGCCAGAAACTTTCCGGTAAGGAAGACCAAGCTCGCGCTACGTTTACCAAAGCAGTCGCGGCCATGAAGCCAACACCTGAGTCCGTTGTCGTTGTCGATGCGCGAACGCTGCCGTGCCATCTGGCCTGGGCTTATGCCGGCCTTGGCGAAAAGGAGAAGGCATTGGAGCAGGCGCGCCAAGCCATCGCGAACTACGACAGTGACGCTTTAGCGAAACCGTTCGCGGAGACCGCGCTGGCGATCGTGGAGGTGCAAACTGGCGATACCGAATCTGCGATCTCTGCTTTGCCGCATCTGCTCGAAGTGCCCAACGGCGAAACTTGCGGCGATCTTCAGATCAATCCGGTCTGGGACCCGCTGCGTAAAGATCCGCGTTTCGAAAAGCTGTGCCAAAATCCTAACAAGTGAGCGAAATTCTTTATCTGTGAGCCCTCATCTAGAATTAAGTCACGCGACACAAGGTACCTATATGAAAACCGTCATTTTGCTTAGTGCTGCAGCGCTGTGGTGCATCCCTTGTCTCGCTAAGGCACAAAGCGCAGATGAGCGGCTGCGATCTATCTACACAGAGGAATGGAAATGGCGGCTGGAGCAGTTTCCCGGGCTCGAAGGCGTCGTGAAACCGGTTCCCGATCGCCTGCCGAAAGTAGATCAAGCGACGCAGGAGGCGCGGTTACGTTACTGGCAGGATGTGCTGCACAAGCTCGATGATGTTCAGCACGCGCAGCTGTCGCCAGAGGAGCAGATCAATTACGATGTTTATCGGCCGGAAATCGAGAATTTCGTCGCAGACCAGAAATTCCGTGACTACGAAATGCCGGCGAACTCGGATTCTGCTTTCTGGACTGATTTCGGCGAGACGGCGCGGCGACCTTTCAAGACGCTGACGGATTACAAAAACTGGATCGCGCAGATGCGCGATATCCCACGCTATTTCCGAGAACAAATCGCGAATATGCGGGCGGGGCTTGCGCGCGGCTTCACGCCGCCACGCCTCACTTTGCAGGGACGCGAAAAATCCATCACCACGATTGCCGAGGGCAAACCCGAAGACAATCTGCTCTACACACCGTTCCGGGAACCGATGGTCGGAGTGCAGGCGTCCGACCAGGACAAGCTCAAATCGGAAGCCGCACAGGTGATTCGTGAGGTCGTGCAGCCGGCTTATGCGGACCTGCTTAAATTCTTCCGCGACGAATACGTGCCGCACACCCGCACGACGCTTGCGGCCGAAGTGTTGCCGGACGGGAAAACGTACTATCGCCAGAAAATTCGCGAGTTCACGACGCTCGATCTGGCGCCCGACGAAATTCACCAGATCGGTTTGGCGGAGGTTGCAAAATTACATCAACAGATGGTCGACGCGATGCACGAATCCGGGTTCAAAGGCGAGTTTCCGGCATTTCTGAAATTCCTTCGTGCCGATCCGCAGTTCTACGCCAAAACTCCGCAGGATTTGCTCAATCGCGCCGCTTGGATTGCGAAAGTATTCGACGGCAAATCGTCGCAATACTTTGGCTATCTGCCGCGGATGCGTTTCACCATCAAACCCGTTCCAGCCGATCTCGCGCCCTTTTATACTTCAGGCCGTGGCGGTCCCGGCGTTTATCTCCTGAACACCTACGATCTGCCGCATCGCCCGCTCTATAATCTTCCCGCGTTGACGCTGCACGAGTCCGCGCCCGGACACGCATTCCAGATTCCGATCGCGCTCGAGCACAAGAACCAGCCGGACTTTCGGCGGTTCGATTACATCTCCGCGTACGGTGAAGGTTGGGCGCTTTATTGTGAAAAGCTGGGCCAGGAAATGGGGATGTACGAAACGCCATACGAGCGCTTTGGGATGCTGGGTTATCAGATCTGGCGCGCGGTGCGGCTGGTGGTGGACACCGGCGTCCATTCGAAAGGTTGGACGCGCGAACAGGCGCTCAAGTACATGCAGGATTACACCGCGCTACCCGAGCATGAGATCGAAACCGAAGTGGACCGTTACATTGCGTGGCCCGCGCAAGCCCTCTCGTATTACATGGGTGAGCTCGCAATCGTGCGTGCCCGCGAAAAAGCGGAGAAAACGCTCGGCGCAAAATTCAACATCCGCGCTTTCCACGATGCTGTGCTCGAGCTTGGTTCGGTCCCGTTGCCCGTTGTCACCGCGCGGATCGACCGCTTCATCGCTGAAAATGGCAAGGGCCCTTATCCGGATATGGAGTGATCAGGGGAGCGCACGCAGCTCACGTGCTGGTTTGAAAGTCTGGCCGTCGCTTCGCGTCCGTTGCAGCGGCGGCTCGCCGAAACGAACTTATCTGCTTTCTACGCCACTAACGATCTGCACGGTTTTTCGTTTAATCGGAGTGTTGCAGCGTCCGCTTTCCTCAGCGGGATAATCTGGATTAGTTGCGTAGTTGCTTGCAGCTCTAGTTGCCTTCCGCTTCGACCGGCGGGCTGGTCAGAGTGCGGCGTCTCTGGTCAAATCGAATCTCGGATACCGCGATCGAAATCCCGTGGGCCGATCACGCCGGACATTTTATCCCACACGGAGCTCACCGCAGGACGCACGGTGTCCCATGGCAACGCCGAATCGGGCTTGCCGGTCTCGTAATCATTTGCAACCGATTCCTCAACTTCATCGAATGTTTTCCCCCGATACTTCTGGAATGAATTGTAGCCGGTGCGATACGCGTGCTCATATTGCTCGTAAGAAGAATTCTTCGCGTACGCTTGTTTAGAATGTTGTTCCCGCCAATAAGCGGCTTCGTTTTCTGGGTAAACCCATTGGCCGCGATCAGTGTCATCTGCCTTCGAACGTGTTTGCATAATTAATGTCCCTTCTCCTTGTTCCCAATAGAACTTCGACGGTTGCGGCCCGATCGGTCGCTTTTATCAACAGAAATGAACCAGAACTCCAGCCAGTTCGCGCGAATGGCGGCCGCGCCATCTGCTCGTCACATCTCACATCAATGTTTCTTGCAATTCCCGCGCCAGATTGCCTCGGTCGCTATTTCTGGGATCGATGCGATACTCTTAGATGTCGAAACGATCTGCTATCTCGTTCACACGTCGCGCGCCTGATAACCTTGCCGAAGAGCTGGTCGCTGTGCTCTCGTCGAAGGACTCATTCGAATTCAAGCCGTTGTTCGAAATTATTTTGCTCAATCTGCGGGAGCGAAACGCTGCGAATGGCGGCGAGGAGCTTCTGCGCTTGCGTGCCTACGAAAAACTTCAGGGCCTTGTCTATCAGGGCGCGGTCAACCGGACAGTTACAGGGACTACCAAGAAATACAAAGGCGTTGCCAAGCGAATGGTTGAGCTGCGCGCTGAGATGAAAGCTTTGCGCGCCGCCTGCGACGAGCGCGCTCTGGCCAAGGCTGCTGCGCGTGACTGATCTCTGACTTCTAAGATCGGATTTTCGACGAAGCAGGCGTAGAAATCCGTTTTTGCTACAGTAGCATCGCAACGCCGCGTTCGGATCTGCAGTTGCTGATCAACGGCGGCACGTGAAGCTCGTGCATCGGACCATTCAAATCAGAAATACGAACTTGTAGGAGAAGCGCTGCACCAATCGGCGCCGATCGCGCTCTTTGATTGGACGTCTGCCGTTGGGCGTTCGACGTTCGACTTTCCTATGACAGAGACGTCAACCGCAGTCATCGCGAGCGCGAATAACCTTTCCGTTAAGTACGGCACTCAGGTCGTCCTCAATGGCGCGACGATTGCCTTTAGGGAGGCCGAACACATTGGGCTTGTCGGCCGCAATGGCTCGGGTAAATCGACCTTCCTCCAGATCGCGGCGGGCGTGGCGCAAGCCGATTCAGGCGAATTCACACGCCGGCGTGATCTCGTCACCGGTTACATGCCACAAGTTTCCGGCTTGGACGATGAGGCCACGGTCCATGCCAACATTCTCAGCGGCGCACAGCGGATTCTCGACCTCATCGTCGAATACGAACGCGTCCCGGCGGACAGCCCGCTCAGCGCCACGCTTCTGGAGCAAATTATTCAGGCTGACGGTTGGAATTTGGAACATCGAATCAAGTCGCTCATCACGAATCTGCACGCGCCGGAATCCGATCGCGTCGTGGGCACGCTTTCCGGCGGGGAAAAACGCCGCGTCGCGCTGTGCCGGGCGCTTCTCGCGCGTCCTGATTTTCTGATTCTGGACGAACCGACCAACCATCTCGACACCGGCTCGATCGAATGGCTGGAAGACTTTCTCGCGCGTTATGCCGGCACCTGTTTGTTCGTCACACACGATCGCTATTTTCTCGATCGGGTGGCGACGCGGATCGTCGAACTGTCGCGCGGCGAGTTCACCAGCTACGACGGCAACTACACCGATTACCTGCTGGCGCGCGCGCAACGCCAGGCAGTCGAGGAGGCGCAGGAACATCAACGACAGAAGTTTTTGAAACGCGAACTGCAATGGGTGAGAAAAGCGCCGCGCGCCCGCCGGACGAAATCGGTGGACCGGGTGGAACGCTATTTCGAGATGGCTGCCCAGGAAGCGCCGGAGGCGGAGTTGGACGTCGAGTTGATTATCCCCACGCCGCCGAAGCTCGCGAATCGCATCATCCAATTACGCGACGTGAGTGTGGAGTTGGGCGGCCGCAGACTCTTTCAGCACGTAAATCTCAATCTCACAGCGGGGGAGCGCCTCGGTGTTGTCGGCCGCAACGGACTCGGCAAGTCTTCGCTCCTCAAAGTCATTCTGCAGGAATTGCCCGTCGCCAGCGGTGCGGTGGAGATCGGGACGCGGACCCAGATCAATTACGTCGATCAAAATCGGCTCCTCCTCGACGACGAGAAAACGGTTTGGGAAGAAGTCGGGAGTGGCGGAGAACACGTCACGCTCGGCGAGCAGAGCATCACGTTGCGTGCTTATCTGCGGCGATTTCTTTTCAGCGAAGACCGCATCAACACGAAGATTTCGCAGCTTAGCGGCGGCGAACGGAGCCGCGTGCTGCTCGCTAAAATCTTGAAGCGCGGCGGCAACGTTCTGATGCTCGACGAACCGACGAACGATCTCGATCTCGGAACTTTACGCTTGCTCGAGGAAGCGCTCGTGGCCTTCGGCGGCTGCGTCATCGTGGTGAGTCATGATCGCTATTTTTTGAATCGCGTTTGTACCTCGATTCTCGCTTTCGAAGGCGACGGACGCGTGGCCTATAGCGTCGGGAACTACGATTACTACCTGGAAAAACGAGGCGCACCTGGCCCGGTTCGCGATTCATACCCTACGCCGGCCGAAGCCGCCGCCGGGCAAAGGAAAGGCAAAGACAAACCGCGGAAGCTTAAGTGGAAGGAGGAGCGCGAATGGGAATCGATGGAGGCGAATATTCTCTCTGCAGAAAACGAGGTATCGGATTTGGAAGCCACGTTTGCCGCGCCGGATTTTTATGCGAAACCGCGCTCGGAGATTTTCGAGTTGGAGACGCAACTGAAAACGGCACGCGATAAAGTCGCGAACCTCTACGCGCGCTGGCAGGAACTCGAGCAACTGCAGAGCGTCCCGTCTCCCTAGACTTCGCTTCTTGCATCATAAGCCGCTTATGATGTAAAGTTTGATGCGACGTTTGGAATTGTAGGGCAGGCGCTCCGCCTGCGATTCTCTGGACGTGAAGATGACTGAAGCAGAAAAGAAAGTGCGGGCATATCTTGCCGAGATCGGTCGACGCGGCGGAATCACCAGCCGTCGCCAACTGACCAAATCGCACGCAAGACAGATGGTCGCGATCCGCGAAGCTAAACGCGCCGCGTTAAAAGTGGGTAAGGCCTGGCCGCCGCGCGAGCGCAAACTAACAAAACTCTCATAGGAAGAACTAATCGATCATAAGCTGCTTATGATGGAACAATTGCACGTCTAACGCGTTGCAGAGGCGCTTGTGACAAGCGACGTCCCGAATTTGCCAGAGCACGTTCCTGCGCTGCCGCTCGAAGCGCAAGCTGCACCGCCGCCTGACGATCCCATCGCCACTCAACTGCGCGGGTTCGGGCCGCTTGGACTTCTCTCGATTCTCGTCATCGTCTTGACGTCTGCCGTTAAACCACTCGGCGGCCTTTTGGTGCTTCTGTGGGCCTGGCGATCGCATACGCCATGGCGCGACATCGGCTACGTGCGACCAAGGAGCTGGATTGGCAGCCTCGCCGTCGGCGTCGTTTTCGGATGCGTGTTTAAACTCCTGATGAAGGCGATCGTGATGCCGCTGCTCGGCGCCCCCGAAATCAATTCCGCCTACCATTACGTGATAGGAAACCGGGCTGCGCTCCCCGGATTGGTGTTCACGATGATTGTCGGCGCGGGCTTTGGAGAAGAGACTATTTTCCGAGGATACCTGTTCGAACGCCTCGGCAAGCTTTTTGGGACCGGCGCCAGCGCAAAAGTATTAATCGTGCTGCTCACCTCGGCGGTGTTTGCCCTGGGCCATTACGCCAACATGGGGCTTCCCGGCGTCGAACAGGCACTGATCACGGGCCTCGTCTTCGGGGCGATCTTCGCCGTCACGGGTCGGATCTGGATGGTGATGTGCGCGCATGCTGCCTTCGATCTAACGGCGCTCGCGATAATCTATTGGAATCTCGAAGCCGCTGTCGCTCACCTCGTATTCAAATAGCCACGGGGCTGCCTAACAACACACTCCAGTCCTTCCATCGTAAGCCGCCTATGATATACGAATGGCGCAACTGGAGTGAGTATGTCTCGGGTCTGGGGAGCACACGCGGCTCGCGTGTTGTTTTCGGCGGCTTGCCGAAACCAACTCTTCTCTAAGCTTATGATGGACTGGGTCAACGACGGCATTTTTTCTTAGAACCTTAGAGTTCATTAAAACTTGGAGTTCACCGAAGATCATGCGTGCCTCGCGGTAGCGCCGCCGTAGCCCCGCGGCCGCGGGACGAAGACGCGTCACTTTCCTCCAGCCCGCTGCAACGGAACCAATGTCCCAAGATCGATAGCGGATGTCGACGAAGCAGTTTTATCGAGAAGCTCTTCGGCCGCCGCTTTCAGTTCCATCCATCGCGCCAACGGATAGGCTGGCGCAAGGACGATGTGACGAAGTATGCTGCGCCACTCCACCAGCGCTCGTTCGATATCGCCGTGACGCAACAGTTCGTTGGTGAGCTTGTGCTTGGAGCGCGGATCAGCCACCAGCGCGTGCACCACTTCCGATGCGCCGGCGCCGTATTGCACCGGCACCCCCATGGTGAGGTAACCCGGAATAATCGGCTCGGCGGTAGACTCGCTGACACAAAATGCCGAGCCGCCCGCCCATCGGCGCGTCCTCGCCGGCGAAGCGTGGACCGGCGCGAATATTGGCCAGGTCGAAAACCAATTCGTCGATCGGATAGGTTTCGTCTTCGAGCGCGACCGCCACCGCCAGACCTTCGCCGCCGTGGAAAAATGAGAAGATCATTCCCCGACTCGTCGGTGTGCCGTCGGGTTCAACCAGTCCAAGATGTCGCCATGCGTACGTTGGCGAATTCACGATCGCGACGGTTTTATCGTGCTCCAACTGATCGCACGGTCGACAAACGTCCGGCAGGTTCTCCTGCTCTGGCGGATTGATTAACGCCTTGCCTAACGAATCGATGTGAGCGTTGACCGGCACATCGGCGTAATCGAGCCGGACCGAAAGCAAATTTCCGTGCATGATCCAGTCGACAATCTTGCCCGGCTTCACCAGTTCAACGAGTCGCGGCCGAATCTCAGTCTCAAATTGTTCATGGGCGACGATTCCGCGCCGCGCAGCCAAATCTTTAATTGGACGTTGAGCGCCTACTCGCGATTTGTCGGAGTTGGGTGTTGGGCGCCCCGCCCCGAGAGTTTTTCGGGGTTGGACGTTTTTCCCTGGTTTTAGTTCTCTCTTCAGCCATTTCACCAATGCCACTTCTCCCGAAGCGAGCACCGTCGCGACCGGCAACTCGCGCCCATAATGGTTTTGCTCGCGCAGCCGGCAGAGATTTCCCATGCCGACTCCATCGAGCATACGCGGCAGGGTCAGCGCCCGCCGCCACCGATCGTTTTCGCGCACAAAAGCCCGACCGAGCATCACACTTTCTGCCGCCGGTTTCGCTTCCCATTCTTCGAGAAAGTTCAGCATCTCGGTCATTCCGCGCCGCACGAACCGCGCGCGCTCATCGGTCACCCAAAGTCCACACGGCCGCGGCCCGCTTTCGAGTGAGTGTTCGACGCCAAGCGGCACGCGTTGCACGCTGAACAATGACTGGGTCAGTTGCACCGCCGCCGCGAACGGTTGTTCGCCGCGTTGTTTGGCCGCATGCATCACGCTTATCAGACTGGGCCAATCAACCTGGGTTGCGCGTCTCAGTTGGCGCGCTTTTGTGTCGCTCAAGCGCGGCAGATCGTTCGTGTAAAGCGCGTGACCGACTTCATCCAGACCACGACGACCGGCGCGACCAAACATCTGGAGAAGCTCGTCCGCTTCGACCTGGCGCTCGAAATTGCCGGCGAAATAACGTCGATCGGTCACGATCACCGAGCGCATCGAAAAATTGATCCCGGCCGCAAGTCCCATCGTCGCGACGACGACGTTGAGTTGTCCCGCTTTGGCTAGCGATTCCACCACGCCGGCGCGCGCGGCGTAACTGAGTCCGCTGTGATGATATGCCACACGATTCCGCAAGAGTTTCGTCAGGCTCTTCCCCGCGGAAGCTTCCTGGGCCGGGGTCAATCGCAGCGGATCGCGCACCGGCAGGGCCGCCGCGATGGCTTGCGCGATCTGTTCGGCAGCGACGCGACGCGGCGCGAACACCAACACCGGAGCGAGGTCCGCGCGCATGGCGCGGCCAATCATGCGCGGCCAGAAAGATCCGCCAGTCCGGTCGAAGACTGGCCGTGGCGAGCTCGGACTGCGCGACTGAACAAATTGGGAATCCGGCAAATTTCCGAGATCAGTTTCCTCCAGCGGCACCGGTCGCGTCTTATGTTCGATGAGGACGGCGTCACGTCCTATGCGTTGCAGCCAGGCGACCACGTCGCGCGGGTTGGCCACGCTTCCGCTCAAAAAGAGCAACTGTGTTGCTTTCGGTGCGAGAGCGACGGCGAGCTCGTAATGCACGCCCCGCATCGGATCGCCCAGCATTTGAAATTCATCCATAACCAGGAGACCAGGACCTTCGCCGCGGAGAAACCGCCCGCGCTGTGTTTCCAGCGTCGCGACCACAACCTTCGCGTCGAGATTTAGCGCGACGTCACCCGTGGATATGCCGACATCCCAGCCGCGCACGCGCCATTCCGATAATTTATCGTTAGCGAGTGCGCGGGTCGGGACGGTGAACACCGCCTGAGTTTTCAGGTTCGGATAAAGCAGCTCGAAGATGTAAGTCTTGCCCGATCCTGTCGGCGCCTGCACCACCACGTCTTTTCCCTGTTGCAATGCGCGCACTGCCTCCTGTTGCCACAGATCGGGAATAACCAACCCCGCCCCAAACCCTGGAGTCATTCTTGGAACATGTTTGCAGTCTGGCCCGCTTGCAATGGAGCGGATGGGATTAGCGACATAGAAGGTAAAGTGACGAGGTAGGAGCGAGCGAGTGCGGGCAGCGAGCGAGTTTCAATCGGGATAGAGATCTGGCGGACGAACCGCACTAGTGTTCATCGGCTATCACGACGTAGTGACTGCGGCGATCTGGGGGAGCGCACGCGCCTCGCGTGCTGGTTTCGGCGCCTCGCCGAAACGAACTTTAAATTCCGTTTGATTTCGCTCGAATCATAAGCCGCTTATGATGCACGAATCGGCGAGCATTGAAAGGAAGGAAGTGCGAAAGAACGTGCGCGAGTATCTCACTGGCATCGGCAAGCGCGGTGGACTGGCCAGCCGCCGCGAGTTGACGCGCTCGCATGCAAAACAAATGGTCGCGATCCGAGAAATGAAACGCGGGGCTGTGCAGGCCGGTAAACCTTGGCCGCCAAAGTATCGCCAACCGCGCGTTAATCGTGTATCATAAGCCGCTTATGATAGATGCCCACGACAGTGGGGTTTTAGAATTTCACGCGTCAGTGCGCGTATCGAAGCGACGGCTGGCTTGCGATGATCGTTCGCGATTAGTAGGATCGACATCGCGAATAGAAACCACGTCTTTTCCCTGTTGTAGCGCGCGAACTGCCTCCTGTTGCCACAGATCGGGAATGGAGCTGAAGGGATCAGCGACATAGAAGGTAAAGTCGCGAGGGTAGCGACGAGCAAGTTGGGTAATGAGCGAGTTTCAATAACCAACCCGGCCCTAAACCCTGGAGTCATTCTTGGAACACGTTTGCAGTCTGGCCCGCTTGCAATGGAGCGGATGGGATTAGCGACATAGAAGGTAAAGTGATGAGGTAGGAGCGAGCGAGTGCGGGCAGCACGCGGCTCGAGTCTAGCTTCTAGCTTCGAAAGCCTGGCCGTCGCTCTCGTCCGTTGAAGAATGGAAGTACGTGCAAGAAGCAAGTTATAGCAACGCAAACTGGAGACTTTTAACTTCCTGGTGCTATGTGTCTGCCCCGACCACTGAAATATAAGAAGAACGTCGGTGACATCATCACCTATCGCCCCGGCCGGCCCTCAATCAATAGCCGGTTGGCGAGACTTTGCTGCGAGCTTCCCGTTGCAGTTCTTCGGCACTGACCTGTACGACGTGGTCCGTGCTGACATGCGCGCCGGCCCAACTGGTACTGTCATTAACTTCGATCCAGCGACCAGGTAGACGACTTCCGGTGAACGGAGGCACCCATATCCGGTGTGTACCTTTCGTTACAGTTACGGACGCATGCGTTTGTTTGAGCTCAAAATTCAGCTGTGTCGATTCACCTGGTTCGAACGTCGTATTATTAATGGAAGCCTTCACGGCACCATTCACAACCAGTGTCACCCGGTAATCACCTGCCGCGAGATCCTCCAAGCTGTAACGGCCGTTTACATTCGTTTTAACCGTCGTGAGCAATCTGCCAGTCTTTGTCGCTTCAATCCGGATATCCGCGCCTTTAATCGGATGTCCGTTAGCATCCTTGACGATTCCCTGCAGTGACAAAACTCGCGGCCGATGCACTTACGACGAAAAGCATGACCGCAATAACACCAATCCAAATAGATTTCATAAACATAATCCTCATTTCGGCTAGAGAGTGCAATCGTAAGCGACCCTGTCGAGGACAAGATTGTGATGAATTCAGTCAGAAGTGAAAATTTCGCTAAATCGGTTTGGCCGAAGACTTAAAACTTTGTCGATATGCGTTCGGGCTCATACCAAACCGACGCTCGAACGCGCGGCTAAAGACAAAGCGATTCTTAAACCCGACCGATTCCGCAACATTCTGAATCGTGCTTCGTGGAATCGCCAGGCGTGCTCTGGCTTCGTCCATGCGCAATTTCTCCACAAACCGAGCTGGCGTCACGCCATATGCATTTCTGAACAGACGCCCGAAATGTCGTGGCGAATACGCAGCCTTGTTAGCTAACACCTCTTGAGAAAGGTCTTCGCCGAGATGGCCGGCAATCCAGGCGATGATCTCTGAAAATCGATCGCTCGACCGAATCTGGAACTGCAAAGGCTGTGAGTATTGTTCCTGGCCGCCCGGCCGCTTTAAGTAAACGACCAGCTCACGCGCGACATCGAGTGCCAGTTTGGGTCCGTAATCTTCTTCAATTAACGCAAGGCACAGATCAATCCCCGCCGCTATACCGGCCGAAGTATAAAACGCTCCGTCTTTCACAAAGAGAGCGTTGGGATCCACTTTGAGTTTTGGAAACTCGCGAGTAATTCGCGAAGCGAAACGCCAATGCGTGCTCACTCGCCGATCATCAAGCAAGCCGGCGTAAGCGAGACCATATATACCTGTACAAATCGACACCAGCCGGCGCGTGTTTGGGGCTCGTCGCTGTAACCAGTCGGAAATCTTGCTCGCAACATCCGCACGACGCAGTCCTTCCCCTCCTGGTATGATCAGAGTGTCCAGAGCAGGAGCCTTCAACATTGTGGTATCAGGATGAAAGCGCATCCCAGACTCCGCCACCACTGCCTTGTTCGTTAGCCCTACCGTCACGAGATCGTAGGCACGGCCACTTTCACGAGATGACGCTAGCTCGGTCGCGACTGCGAAAGTGTCGAATGGCCCCACCAGATCAAGCGCAGTTAGGCCATCGAAAATAAAAAAACCGATCCGCTTGCCCACCAACCTATCGTAACTCCGTTCGGTATAGTGTCCACGCCGCCTAAATCGTCGCCACAGATCGGGAATGGAACTGATGGGATCAGCGACATAGAAGGTAAAGTGGCGAGGGTAGCGACGAGCAAGTTGGGTAATGAGCGAGTTTCAATAACCAATCCAACCGAAGCGCGCTGACGGGATTAGCGACATAGAAGGTAAAGTGACGAGGGTAGGAGTGAGCGAATGCGGGCAGCGAGCAAGTTTCAATCGAGACAGGGATCTGGAGTGAACAGGTCTGGAGAGACCTCTGGGGAGCACACGCGGCGATTTGGTGAAGCCTGTCCTGAGCTAAGCCGAAGGAGCGGCTCGCCGAATGATCTTTGCTGGATCGCAAGTTAGGTTTTGCTAATCCACTCGCATCATAAGCCGCTTACGATGCATGATTGAAGCGAATGAATTGTAGGGCAGGCGCTCCGCCTGCCATTTTGGAAGATAATGACTAAAGCTCAAAAGCGAGTGCGCGAACGGAGCTGATGGGGTCAGCGACGTAGAAGGTAAAGCGACGAGGGCAGGAGCGAGTGAGCGCGGGCAGCGAACGAGTTTCAATGGAGCTGATGGGATCAGCGACATAGAAGGTAAAGTCGCGAGGGTAGCGACGAGCAAGTTGGGGAACGAGCGAGTTTCAATATCTCGCGAAGATTGGCCGCCGCGGCGGTGTCGCCAGTCGGCGTGAGCTGACACGCGCGCACGCGAAGAAGGTGGTCGCGATTCGCGAAGCCAGACGCGCCGCATTGAAAGCAGGAAAACCGTGGCCACCGCGCAATCGCAAATTACTAAAGCTCTCTTGATCCTGATTTTGAGTGCCTCCATCGTAAGCTGCTTATGATGAAGGAGTGATGCAGCTATTTGGTTGAGTTGGAGCGCTTGGGCCGATAGCCGCTGCTTGCAATCGTGATAGGAATCTGAGCACACGCGGCCCGCGTGTTGGTGTCGGCGGCTCGCCGAAACAAGCTTTCCGTTACCATTCGAAACGTTCGCCTCAGCTTTTAGCGCTCCGTTCCAGATGCGATGCAATCAGCTCGATTTCGCGGCTTCTCAGCCGAGGCTGTTGATTGCGAATGCAGCGTAACAATCTGATCCGCCGTGAACACTCGCGTATCGATATCGCGCCATTTGTCTCTTATTTTCCAATTCGTGGTGACCCGTCATTGTGGTTCTCACTTTGTAACGAACGGCGGCGGCGACATGTTCCCGACGCAGCTAGTGTCGAGGTCCTTCACGCTTCCTTTGTCCATGAAGTCGATGATGATGCGATCGACACAACCGCTGTCGCTCAATCCATCCACGCCATGGCCGGCTTCCGGGATGACCACGTGGCGGCTGTTCGGCAAATATTTTGCGACTTCCTCGCCGCGTTGCGGTGGCGTGATCGGGTCGAGGTTACCTGAAAAGATCAGCACCGGAAGATTCGACGAAACCGGCTCCCGATAATCGGCCGGAATTTTTCCGCGCTGCCATAAACTGCAAGCGCGCGTTTGTTGAAATACGCGATAATTCCCAAAAGGATTCCCCTCGTTCAGCTTGGCGGCTTCCGCCTGATCAATGAACGGAACGTCTTCCGCGCACGTAACGGAGAGATACATTCCGTCAGCAATGAAGTCCGGAATCCCCGGCGCAATCGCTTCATGGAGAAACGGCGTGAAATCGCCCTGCGCCGCTTGATGCACGATAAATGGAATTTTTCGCGCTTTATCCTGGCCATACATCCAGTTGCGAATTTTTTCCGCGAAAATGTCGCGTTGAATTTCCACCGTCACCGGTGCGCTCTTTCCATCTGATGAATATTGAACGCGCGCCGGTTCCCGGCCCAGTTGCGCCAGCACGTTCTGCCAGTCCGCGCGGATCTGCGGAAACGCGTTGTGACAACTCGCGTCCTTCTCACATTCCTGGAGCAACAAATCCATCGCCCGCGCTGCCGCCTGCGAGTGATAAAGCGGCATCTTTAAATCAGTTGGCGCCACACCCATGAGCGTTGCTGTGTGGACGTGTTCCGGATGTTGACGCAAGTAAACGAGCACCGCGCGCGTTCCGTACGACAATCCGAGCAAGTTAATCCGATCATAACCGAGCCAGCTTCGCACATCATCGAGATCATCCATCGCCACCGGCGTCGTGTATTGCGTGAGATCGGCGCGCTGTTCCAATGTTCGCCGCAAATTCTTCACGTAATCGATCGGATACATTTCCTTCAGATAATCCTGCGGCGCTTTCCTTATCGGTGGCGCCGTCAACGGATTTGATTTTCCCGTGCCTCGCTGATCGACCAGCACGACGTCGTGTTTGCGCCGATATTCTTTGCCTTCTTTCGCGTAGAACATTGCGGCGTTGCTCGCGGCCGCGCCTGGCCCACCCTCGATATCGAACAACGGTTCACTCTTGTTTTTCTGATCGAAGGCCGGCAGAACCACCACGTTCAGATCAATCTTCCGCCCGGCGCGCGTTTGGCGATTTTCAAAAACAGTGAACTTGCCGCAAAGCAATTCCTCGCTGATTCCCGGCAACCGGCACGGCTTCAGTCTCGTCAGTCCGCCGGAAAATTGAGATCGCTGGCAACTACTGATCGAACAGATGAACAGCACGATCGCAAATGCGATTAGACCAACAGCACACAGACGATGCGGCGCGCGCACGACTGGTATTTTCATGCGGCGTACGATTTCGGCAACCAGTTGGCGTCGACGACATCAGTCGTCGCGGCGTCCTTTACGGCCTGAGTTCACTGAGACTTTGAATGTGACTAGGAAAGCCGGGCCAACTCTTCTCCTTTTAGCCGGCTGTCGATAATGCACGGCTTTTCCGCTTGCATCATAACCCGCTTACGATGCATGGTTCAAGCCATTGAATTGTAGGGCAGCCGCTACGCCTGCCGACGGATCAAGAAAATGACTGAGGCGCAGAAACACATTCGCAAATATTTGGCTGAGATCGGGAAACGCGGCGGCTTCGCCAGCCGGCGCGAGCTGACGAAATCGCACGCCCGGAAAATGGTCGCGATTCGAGAGATGAAACGCGCGGCTGTGAAGGCTAGCGTTCGTTAGGGCGAACTTTACGGCTGGACGGGGACACGGTTGGGAGGGAGGCCGGGCACCGAGATCGGGGATCGAGGTAAACCCTGGCCGCCAAAGAATCGCAAACCGCTCAAGCTTTCCTAATCAACCGCGCGTTAATCGTGTATCATAAGCCGCTTATGATAGATGCACAGCGGCAGTAGGGGTTTTAGAATTTCACGCGGAGCGTTCGAGCGATCGCCCCAGATCGGGAATGGAGCTGAGGGAACAGCGACATAGAAGGTAAAGCTGCGAGGATAGCAGTGAAGAAGCGAGGGTAGCGACTGAGTTTCAATGGAGCTGATGGGATCAGCGACATAGAAGGTAAAGTCGCGAGGTAGCGACGAGCAAGTTGGGCAACGAGTGAGTTTCAAATCTGGCGGACGAACCGCACTGGTGTTCATCGGCTATCACAACGTAGTGACTGCGGCGATCTGGGGAGCGCACGCGCCTCGCGTGCTGGTTTCGGCGCCTCGCCGAAACGAACTTTGGCTTTTGTTTTTATCCGCAGATGCCCTTCGTCCCGATTCGCACAGATTCAGAAGAATTGAATTAGAAACCAGGAAGTCAGGAGGTCTAGTTAAGCTGGCGACAAATCAATCAGAAGGAAGCCAGCTCGCAGACTCGCCGTAGTGAGAACTCAGGAGAAATAACTCCTTGTCAATCGAGCTGATGGGATCAGCGAGGTAGAAGGTAAAGTCGCGAGGTAGCGACGAGCGAATGGAGCCGCCGGGCGGCAGGCGACATAGATGGGCAAGCCGAGAGGCCGAAATGGGCGGGAGCACATGAGTCAATTAGGAAACGAACGAGTTTCAACTCCGTATTCATCCGTGGCTGAAATCAAACGCCTACTCCGCTGTCAGCTTCGATTTCGTCACGGCTGTTTTTCGTTTGCGTGGCCGTTTCCGAGACTTTGCAGCAACTCCGTTACGAACAGCAGTGGTTTTCTGCGCTCATCCAGTGGGAGCGCTCCGCCTCTCCCTTGTTCGGGAGAGGAGTCAGGTGAGGGTGCGAGCTATGCGACCTGGCATCAGTCAGCAGCCGATAGTACGTTTTCGTCCTGATCAAGGACTAATACGCGCCTGGAATCCCGCATCATAAGCCGCTTATGATGCATGAGTTCACGAGGGTTTGAGTCGTTCCAACGGCAGGCGCGCAGTCACGGGATCCGGATTGGCTCGCTGGCTCGCGGCTCTCGAGCCGCGCATCATAAGCCGCTTACGATGCATCAGCGGCGCCGCGGGTTGAGTCGCGTGCGTCGGCGCGCTGAACGCCGATCGACCGCGGCTGTGATTGACGATCTTAGGCCGCTGGCTTCGATTTCGTCGCGGCTGTCTTTCGTTTGCGTGGCCGTTTCCGAGACTTTGGAGCAGCTCCGTTACGAACAGCACGGACTTTCTGCTCCTGTTTGGACGCGGCCGCATCGCGTTGGCGACGTTCCTTGCGTTCCTTACGTAGCTGCTTCTCGTGCAGATAGGTCTTGTACTTTTTATAGGCAAGACCACCGCCAAGACCAGCGGCGGCAACTGCCAGTGCCGCTGCAATTTTTACTGGCCCGCGACCAGGCACCATGTGCCACGGGCATTTATCCAGCGGATAGTTATCCGGAAGAGAAAACTCACAATCAGGTGAAGTACACTTATGCGCCATAGCTTGTCGTACCGCTGCTGGGTAACATCGTCAAATGCTGAGGTGACGGCGGAGAACTGGGGAGCACCCCGAAAACGTTCGGGTTTGGTGAAGCCTGTCTTGAGCGAAGTCGAAGGGGCTGCTAGCCGAAAACGAACTCTTATTGAAATCGAGGTGCGATTTTGCCGCATCGTAAGCCGCTTATGATGCATGAAACTGCAGCTGTGGTTTTCTGCGGTAATGAATGCGACGTCGACTCGCCGGAATAACCGCCGTCGCGCAACTTTCTCTGCACGCGCGCACTGCTTCCTGTTGCCACAGATCGGGAATGGAGCTGATGGGATCAGCGACATAGAAGGTAAAGTCGCGAGGGTAGCGACGAGCAAGTTGGGTAATGAGCGAGTTTCAATAATCAACCCCGCCCCAAACCCGGGAATCATTTCTGAAAGATGTTTGAGGTGTGGCCTGCTTGCAATGGAGCTGATGGGATCAGCCGACGCGGCTCCTGGCTTGAATGTTAACGAACGGTCGATGATTCGCTAACCGGTTTGGTAGTCATTCTATGAACTGCGCGATTGACCGATATTTATCGCTGAGGTCTCGAATACGGCGCTCGAAGTGATGGATTCGACTAATGGAACGAAAGACTAACCAGGTGCCAAGCACAACCAGGCCCAGGTTGAGGAGCATCAGCGGCGCCAGCAGAGGCATCACCTTCTCGATACTGTAATAGCGAGATGTTGCGATGAGTGCGCTGAGCACAGAAAGAGGCAACGCGAACACGGCGATACCGGTGCGCAACCCAGCTAGCGCAGTTCGTTTCTCAGCCAGGAGCACTTGGATCTCGCCAAAAATGACATTGTCTGGCGTCGGTAGACTGTTTGGTTCCATGCTTGAATCCTCTTCAATGTAATCGATTCAGCACACCCGGCGAAAAATCGAGTTGAACTTGTCGAGTCGATAGTATCTGATGATGTGCAACCCCAACGGATGTCAATGCAAGGTTCGCGTGTGCTGACATTGAGCAGACGATTCAAAGGCGAAGAAGGCGTGTTTAGGCAGAGACAGAAACTCTCGATGGGCAATTTCGCCGGATGCGACTGATGAAATCCTGTCACTCATTGCAGACAGGGACTTCGCTTTGCTGCTCGATTTGTCCGCTGATTCACAAAGGAATTAGTGGTTGTCGCAACGCGTGCGGCCAGGTCTGAGGTCTGGGGAGCGCACGCCGCTCGCGTGCTGGTTTCGGCGGCTCGCCGAAACGAACTTTGGTTCTTTTTAGTCGACTTTCGTTCTGCACCTTTTTTTCCTCGCATCATAACCGGCTTACGATGCATGAATGAAGCTTCTATGACTGAAGCTGAAAAGCGAGTGCGCGAATGGAGCTGATGGGATCAGCGACATAGAAGGTAAAGTCGCGAGGGTAGCGACGAGCAAGTTGGGGAACGAGCGAGTTTCAATATCTCACGAACATTGGCCGCCGCGGTGGTGTCGCCAGCCGGCGTGAGCTGACACGCGCGCACGCGAAGAAGATGGTCGCGATTCGTGAAGCCAAACGCGCCGCATTGAAAGCAGGAAAACCGTGGCCGCCGCGCGATCGCAAATTACTCAAACTTTCCTGATGCGCTTTTGAATGCATCCATCGTAAGCCGCTTATGATGGATGAGCGGCGCGGCTTTGGCTTTGAGTGCGAGCGCTTGGACGTGCTGAGTGCGCGCGAGAGCTGCTTAGCTTCGACGTCACGGCAGCGTTCATCCAGTTGTCGACTGATAAGATCGATTTGTCCGAGGATCCGTTTTCATCCGCCTGATCCGCAGTAGAATCCAAGGTGACGGTGACGGCTTCTCGCTACGATTTTTGATGTTCACATCTGAAAAAGAGTTCCGACCGATTGACCCACAAGTGCGGATCGGTCACGTGCATCTGAAAGTTTCTGATCTGGAACGCTCGCTCGGATTTTACTGCGGCGTACTCGGGTTTGAGCTGATGCAACGCTGGGGGAGAGAAGCAGCGTTTGTTTCTGCTGGGGGATATCATCATCACATCGGACTGAACACGTGGGAAAGTCTCGGCGGTTCTCCACCGCCGCCCGGCAGCACCGGTTTGTTTCACGTTGCTATTCTTTATCCCGATCGAGCGAGGCTCGGCGACGCGCTCCGGCGCCTGCTCGCGGCGAAGATTCCGCTCGAAGGGGCGAGTGATCACGGAGTGAGTGAAGCGCTTTACCTCCGCGATCCCGATCAAAACGGGTTGGAGCTTTACCGGGATCGTCCGAAAGAGGAATGGCCGCACAATCCCGATGGTTCGATCGCGATGGATACACGCCCCCTGGATTTGGATGCTCTCCTCCGTGACGCAGGGCCTGAATAGCAGCGCTGTGTGACCGCCGATTTTTAAAGCTGTCGGCGCCTGCACCACCACGCTTGTCCCGCCGTAGCCTCGGCGAAGGAGGATCTTTTCCCTGTTGCAATGCGCGCACTGCCTCCTGTTGCCACAGATCGGGAATAACCAATTCGCGGCCTCGCTGACGAAACGCCGGGATCTGTGTTTAAAGGCTCAGGTGCGGCAAGTGGCTAATTCACCCCGCAGAGTTGATCTATCATAAGCGGCTTATGATGCATGATTGAGAGCGCTGTAGTGGCGGCTGCGTCAGCCGCAGTTTGGCGGCGCGATTTCGACCAACGAGCGATCGCATTGGCGTGGCTGCTTCAACTTCGTCGAACATTCTGCTCATTCCGGAGCATCATCAGTGGAACACCTGGGAGAGAACGTCGCTGGCCATCGCCAGCTAAGACTCAGATCGGCTCTCACTTCTTGAGATCGAGGTGGATGCATTTCCCAAAAAGTCTTTACGGTTTCTGCCTAATTATCGTAAAAGCTTCCCGTCAGCTGACGCCAGACAATTCTGGCTGCTGACCACGCTAATTGTCCAAGTGAAAAACCCACATGCCTGAATACGAAATTGCGACACCACGGCCGGGAGCGCTGATCGAATCGCTGCGATCGATCGGGTATGATCTGCCCACTGCCGTAGCTGACATCATTGACAACAGTCTCACGGCGTCGGCACGACAGGTTGACATTGTTTTTCATTGGGCCGGCGCAAATTCGTGGATCTGCATTCTGGACGACGGAATAGGAATGCCTGATCGGAAACTTTTTGAGGCAATGAGGCCAGGCAGTCAAAATCCCCTGCAGACGAGATCATCAAATGACCTCGGCCGCTTCGGCCTCGGATTAAAGACTGCATCATTTTCTCAAGCGAGGCGGCTAACCGTAATAACTAAGACCACACGCGGCTCGATCGCAGTCCGTGAATGGGATCTGGATTATGTTGAGCGCGAGGATGAGTGGCGCCTTCTCAAGGAGCCGACAATAGATATCAAGGCATGGAAGGCGCAGCTTAAACAGCGTCCGTCTGGTCACCGCCGTCGTTTGGACAAAATTGGATCGGTTGACTGGTGATGACATCGTTGATGATGCTGCCGCGCACAACCGGTTCAACGATGCCATAGATCACGTCCGTGATTACCTCGCTCTAATCTTTCATCGTTTCCTCCAGAGCGACGAGCTCGAGATAACTATTAACGGTAACCCGATAAAGCCTTGGGATCCGTTTTGTGAACAACATCCCGCAACTTACAAGACTCCGGTGGAGTCAATTCCATTCGGATCGTCATCTGTGGGCTTCCGCGGTTTTGTGCTGCCACACAAAGACAAGCTCTCACCGGAAGACTTCAAGCGACTCGGCGGGCTGAATGGCTGGACAGCGCATCAGGGATTTTATGTTTATCGCAATCGCCGACTCCTTGTTTTCGGTGACTGGTTCCAGAACACGATCCGCTAGCGAAAATCGATGGGGCGCTGCCCGCCTGTTGTAAAGCCACGGACGGGCGGTTGCTCATCAATCTTAAGCAGAATGAGACTTCGTTCCGGCGCTTCCGCTGGCAGCACGACGGCGCCGAACTGCGAGTCCACTTCTTCTATAATCGGTCGTTCGGTGGTCGAAAGAACGTCGATAAACGCGGCAGCTATAGCAAACCGTTTCGTCCGGATTTTTCGTTAGTTCTCGTTCCAATCGAATTGGACAAGACTAACTGGCTGCAGGCCGAACTCGACGCCGAGCGGGCTGGTCAGATTGCGTACCTGCATTTCGACGCAAAATATCGCGGCGAAAATCTGTTCGGATTATTCGGCGCGGAAGAAAAAGACGATGATGATTACGACGACGATCGATCGGCCGCCGTTGGGAGCGTGAAGAATCCAGATCTCTATAAGATGCATACCTATAATGAGGCCATCCGGCGCACCATCGGCTCATACGTCTTGTATCCCGGCGTCGCTCCTGAGCCCGAAAAGGCGAATGCACAGTTCATTCGCTATCACGAAATCGTTCCCGGGATTGGTGCCTTTGCTATCCGACCTGTGGCGGGAGGCGGCAAGCCCGTGGGCTTACCACTCCTAAGGGACTTCATTGCAGAAGTATTGCGCCACCAGCTGAGCCGGTTCACGCAAAGCCATCGCGTCAGTTACTGGACGGAGACAACCGTCGCTGAGCCGGTCACGGAGTATGGCAGTAAGATCAACGATATCCGTTGGATCAAGAAGCCGCCGAAAGACACGCAAGTCTTGCTAGGATTTGTCCGTGGCGAAGCCGAGGCCGAATTATGTCGAGGCACCAAGACGTTCTTTTGTCATGGAGTCGAATGGAAGAATCCTGCGGAAAGAGTTTCAGGTGATGCAACCAACCTGCAATTCGATCCGTTTAGGTCGGACCTCTTAACCGTCTATAACAACAACCAGACGGCTCCATGGATTGCTGAAGTCGACGAGGTTAGGCTCGTGGCCGCGCAACAGCGGGCAACTGAAACCGGTAGACCAATCGAAGAAATGAACGCCGCTTATTACTACCGATTTCGGCTAAAGAACGTTCAAGACATCAGGAGCCGGATGGTAGTGGCGCTGGTGCCGAAAAGGCCCGGTCCTCCGGTAGCAAAATTTCTCAGCGAGTTCGCCCTTTGCGACGCGGTCGTTTAGCACGGTAGTAACCCGGATCCTCGGCTGCTAAGGGTAAATCTTTTCTAGATGGGTCTACGCGGTAGCTGGCGATTCGTCTGATGCGACGATCGAGGAATGACGTTAAGGCGTCTGTCTTTTGAGCCTCGCATTCCCAAACTACCAGGTACATTCCAGCCAGCAGCGTTCAGGGTCGTTTGATTATTCTTATCGCGCTGTGCGTTTGAGCCGAGTTTGTTTAACCACCACTCGGTTCGTGTCTTCGGGGTGGTGGTGTCGCGACAGCCCTTGGTGACGATGCCAAAAACAGCCATGAACAAATATGGCCGTTCGGTGCTTCGGTAGAACGATGTCAGGCCGGCCGGGGAGTTTTTTGTTGAGCGACCCGTTGATGGTAAAGCGATACCCAAGGCGATGCAGCAAGCTTCGAACGATCAGCTCAGGTTTTGTATTGCGATTGCGAATTCTCCCCATGTTCCAACTGCGATGAGTTGGAGAAAGCGAATCGACCACACGCAAACCTCGCGGTGAGTTTCTTCGCGTCAAACGATGATGGTCGAAATCAATGATCAAAGGTCGGCAGATCTCTCTTTCCTGATAGCAATGCGCCCACTACGATCACCTCGCTGAGTTGGAACGCGTGGAGATTCCAGATTCTCTATTCCCGAGTCGGCGAAGGCCGTCTAATTCACCGCCGGATCTGCGGAGAAATCACGTTAGCAGTGCGAAACTCAGACTCGTGTTATCGAGGGCGAGGCGTTGGAGAAATTTTCTCGCCCTTTTTCTTTCCACCATCAGGTTCCCCCGCCCGCGCGTCAGTCGGCGTCGCGGATATCGATTTGATCGAGCACATCAACGAGTGTTTGCCCATCGTGCATCTCGGCGTCCAGACCGCGTGAGAGCAGGCAGCTCACACAAAGCCCGCGTTTGAGACACCATCCCGTTCCACATTGCGGGCAGGCGAGCGGCTCCTCATGCGGAGGAATCGAAACAGGACTGCTACTCATTGGAACGTTAAAGGCAAAGATTTACAAAATTACAACTGCGATGCGGCACCGAGGTCGGACGAACTCCACGTAGGCCCGTAAGCGCCCCCGTGTTCTCCTATGTTTCTCCGGGAATTGGAGGGTGAAGTTCTCGAAAATGTTGCGCCTAGCTTGCTAATCGCGCGACATCCACAACGAGATTTTCGGATTCTCAGACCGTGTCAACGGGCGTGAACTGCTGAGCGCTCGAGAAGCTTTGTTTCGGTTTTCGAATTTTAGTTATTGCGTGGCACTCAACGCCGCGCACAGATAACGGAGTTCATCGTCGACCTCATCGGGTTTCTCGACAGTCAGACCGACTTCTTCCCGAAGCAGCGCGCGGTAACGAACCCGCATCTGATGGACTAGGCGCTTCACCGAGGCTTCCGGAATGCCGAGCGTTTTTGAGAATTTGGAATAAGAAACATTTTCCCGCTCTGCCGCCAGACACGAACTTAGCATATCGAAAACACGCCGGCGCCCGCGCTTCTCGCATTCCTCGCCCAGTCGGCTTAAGGCGCGCTCGACTACCGTGGCCGCCCAGCGCACATCGAAAATCCGCTCCGCCGACCAGCTATCTGATTCCTGCTGAGAAATCGAGAACTGCGATGGCGCCTCGGACATCCAATCGTCCCAGGAAACAAACTGCACGTCACCACCGCGTTTCTGCGTGCGACGCTTCGCTTCGGCATCGCCCAAAAAGTCCTCCAGCGCTTTGAGCACCAGCGAACGGAAGCGCCCGCGAGCTGGATTGGCGCGCTGCAGAAGCTGACCTTTAAGCACCATCACAAAAAAATCTTGTGTCAGGTCCTGGGGCGTCCTGAGGCGATTGTCCCCGCCGGCGAATGAACGCGAAGACGGGTCGCCAGTATATTTTGCAAAGTTCCGCCAGCGCCGTGTGCATCTTCTCCGTGCCGCCGTCCGCGTCGACGCAGGACAGCACAACGCTCCAGCGTGTCGTATTGAAACGACCGTGCGAGGCCTGACCGGGGGAGGTTGATCCACGGGCGCTAATCATCTTGTTTGCGTAATTTTTATCAAGCGGTAATTCGGTAGCTCAATTCCTCTGCAAGTAACCCGCTTGAACTGCCAACGCCCAGCCGCCTTCGCCTTGAAACCTTCGAGGGAAGGCGCCCTGTCGCCACGTAATTCGTTGAATCGTTGAATCGTTAAAGCGGGAGAGCTCATTTCAATCGTTCGAATGTTCTAGGCTTTTGCCGCGTGCCGCTGTCGCCAAGCTTTGGCGTGCGAAGGACTCATTACATTGTTGAATCGGGAAGATGCAAAAGTTCGCGATCGCGAGGACGCCATCGGCATTCTTACGGCCGGCGGCTCCGCGCGCGGGTTGCATGGAGTCTTGGCATCGGTGCGTATCTGAGATAACGACTACTGTGTGAGTGGCACTGCCGCTCCGCCAAGTTGTCCCTTGTATGCCAACGCGCCAACCGTTCCTCAGGTATCGCCCGACAAGCGATCAGCCGATGTGGAAACTTCGTCTCTACACCGTCATCTTCGAGCACGACACGCGCGCCGGAAAGATTTTTGATCTGGCACTCCTGGTCGCGATCGGGATCAGCGTGACCGTGGTGATGATGGAAAGCGTGGAGCCTTTTCGCGCAACGCACGCGGTTTCCCTGCGCAATCTCGAGTGGTTCTTCACCATCCTTTTCACTCTCGAATACATCGCGCGTCTGCTCTGTGTCCGGGCTCCGTGGGCTTACGTCTTCAGCTTTTACGGAGCGATCGATCTGGTCGCGTTTGTGCCGAGCTACATCAATCTCGTCATTCCGACCGGAAATTACTTTTTAATGGTTCGCGTCCTGCGGCTCCTGCGCGTTTTCCGGGTCCTCAAGCTCACGCATTACCTGCAGGAAAGTAACACGCTCGTGACTGCGCTTCGCGCCAGCCGGCTGAAGATCACCGTGTTTCTCTTCACTGTCGTCGCGATCGTCCTCGTCGTCGGCACACTTATGTATCTGATTGAAGGCAACGAGAACGGTTTCGACAGCATCCCGCATGGCGTTTATTGGGCAATCGTCACGCTCACGACCGTTGGCTATGGCGACATCACGCCGCACACGGTGCTCGGGCGGATTCTCGCGAGCCTTATCATGATCATGGGCTACGGCATCATCGCTGTGCCCACCGGCATCTTTTCAGTGGAACTACACCAGGCGGCCCAGATGAAAGACGCGCGCGCCTGTCCCAATTGTCAGACGCCGGAGAACGATCGCACGGCCCGCTTCTGCCGCCACTGCGGGCAGGCGCTTGGTTAGCGCGAATAATCTCGCTTCCGCTGAGGCGTGCTACTGTCCGACATTTGATGACCGGCACATTTGATGACGGGCACGTTGACGGGGTTGTTAGGGAACAGGATTTTGCTGATGTCGCGGAGCAAGATAGGGGCTGTCGCCACGTGCCGCCGTTGCCAAGGCTTTGGCGTGGCAAGGATTCGTTCCGCCTTTGTTAAAACTACGGCGGACAGGTGAAACGTTGAAGCGGAGAAAGTGAAGAGTGACCCGCCTCCGCTGATCGCGTATCCTCAGTTTCGGCGTGGCAGGCAGGTTGTCGAGGGTCCAAATCAGTTCAACTGCCAATGCCTTCCAATTCGACGCGACGCATGGTGTCAATTCCGCCAAAGCGTTTTTCCGCGTCCAAAATTTCCAAGCCTGCCAGGCGCCCTTCGCTGTCGTAATCAGCAGCGATTCCCTCGGCCAAGTGTTTGGTCGTAACCGTGGTTTCGCGGAACGTGATGCTCAGCGCGTCCACCTCCGGGTCGTAGCTGATTTTCATGCGCTCAAAAATAGTATGTGTAAACAGTCACGACAACAACTTCCGCAGCTTCTTCGACGAAGACCGGGCGAACTTGTTTTGTCGCATAGGTTTTGCCATTCCATTCCTTACCGTAAGGAAAATCTTTTCGGCAATCGAGTCGCCCGAGTTCAGTGCGTTGCCACGGCACGGTGTGAATTGCCTCTTCCACTTCAGCGATTGTGAAACCGCGCCTGCTGATATAGCGCAGGGCATGATCAGAAAGACGGATTGGTTTCACCTTGGGTCATCAAAGACAGAGCGCGGATGAACTGCAAGGCTTTCGATTCGTTCCAGAATTGCGGCTGACACACCCGCCACTACAGCACTAGTGCTTCTTGTAGCGTGGCCCATTTGATAAGATCGGCGACCGTCGAGATCGACAGGGCTGAGCCCCGCAACTTCGCTCTAGACGAGGCAGGCAACGGTGATAATGGCTCTTAGCGGTTATTCCTTGGGCCGTTCCGGGACGGCAAAGAAATTCCATTCCCACGTCTTGCCGTTATCTGATGAAAAGGCCTGACCCCAGACAGGGCGGTCTTTGTTCCGTGCATCCCAACGAAAGACGACGAGGATCGGTTTGCCATTGAGCGTGTCTTTGCCAAAAAAATGGCCCACGCCGTTTTGGTCGAACGAACCGACGACGGGAGGTTCCATCTTTCCGGTATTGCTCGCGATCCAGTAGAGACTCCAAAGTCGTGTCTTCGGGTCGAATAATCGCAAGGTGAGACCTTCGAAAAGTTTGCCTCCCATTCCGGGAAACTGCGTGGTCGAGTATGTATCCATGTCGGCCGCACCGTTTAGAATCTTCGTATTCACGTCCGAGGAATCGAACTCCGTCCAGGTGCGGCAATCGGCCAGCCGCTTATCCAGGTGCCGGTTATGCATTTTCCATTTTCCGACCAAGAAATCGAAGTCGTTAGGCGAGGAATTGGGCGAAGCGGTCATCTTGAGTTCGCCCTGAGCGTCGAATTCCACTTTGGGAATCGGGATGCTTTCGTCCGCCGTCAGTTCTTTGTTTTGCGCCCGAGCAAAATGGGAAAGCGCCAAGACCAGACTGATGATCAGGCAGGTTCCAGGAACGAAAGTGTGTCGCATCGCTCAACAAAAGCTAAAACCCGGCGGTAGCAAATAGCCGCCCTTGCGATGATCAGGGTTTGGAGAGTTCCGAACTCTTTTTGTACACGAATGGAATGTGGTCGGGCGTGAGGATTCGGGCGATGTCGCGGACCATCACGCTTGCAACGCCTTCAACCGGCTCCTTGGCCTGGTAATTTATCCACGCAAGGATCGTAATGCCCGTTTCCGGCGAGTAGTAATCCGCAGTGTTGTAGCCGGGAAGCGCGCCGGTGTAGCCGTACCAACCTTCGCTGCACGTAATTCCCAGACCAAAGGAGGTGTTCCCCATGAATGGGATGCAGTTGATGAGATCGTTGTAGGTCCCGGTTCCACAGGTCTTGCCGGTGGCGTACAGCTCGATCCAACGCCTGATGTCGTTCATGTCTGAAATCATCGCGCCGGCCGATCCCATGAACGCGACGGGGATCGTGTTGCTGATGTCTTTCCAGTTACCTTGCTTGTCGAGATGGTAGCCGTGTACCCATGGGCTCGGCATGGCTTCTGTTTCCGGATAGAAGGTCTGCGTCAATCCGAATGGCTCTAACAGCCGTTTGCGGATCTGGTTCCCAACGCTGTCTTTCGTGATGTTTTCGATGATCATCCCGAGAAGCAAGTAGTTGGTGTTGGTATACTGATAGCCCTTTCCGGGCGGAAAATATGGTTTCTGCTTCATCGCCCATGCAACGAGCGTCTTCGGGTCGAAGTCCTTCGGGACCTTCATATTCAACTTTGCGAATTCCGGGGTATCGAAGACCTCGAACAGGCCGCTGCGCATATTGCAGAGCTCGCGCACGGTGATGCCCTCGGCGTTCGGTATGGTAACGCCTAACGAGAAGCGGCTGAGCGGGTCGTCGAGACTGAGTTTCTTTTCGGCTACCAACTGTAGAAGGACGCTAATGACGAATGTCTTTGTATTGCTGCCGATGCGAAAGTGGTCAGCCGGAGTGAGAGGCACTTTCTTTTCAAGATCAGCGTCGCCGAAGGCACGGATGAAGCTGTGTCCTCTGCCATCCCAGACGCCAATCAGCGTGGCTAGAACTGGCGTCTTGCCGCCAAAGCGTTTGCGATCGTTTTCGACGGCTGCCACGATCGCGGATTGAACGGCCGGATCGGTAACTGAAGGCGCGGCCGGCGCAGAGGCCGGGTTCGGCGATATTTCCGCCGCGGTCGCATGCGCCAGGAAAGTCAGAAGTAAGAAGGATGAAGTAAGAAGTGTAAAGGACCTGTGTTTCATTCGTTCGAATGTGTTCACAGAAAGTAGAGGCGTGAAGCAAAAACTAAATCACTCGCTTCACACTGTTTGGATGGAGTCGAACTCTGAATGTAGTGGGCGGGTAGCTGCCAGTGCATTGTCAACGGCGTTGTCGTAACAACAGATGAGAAAGATCACGAGGTGGATCGAACGGTATTCACCGACATGTTTGCGTGGCGAGATTGCCGCTGGCAGGCGGTCAACGCGCAAGAGAACGCGGTGAGCAAACCGGCGTTAAAGCGATAAGGGCGATGAATCATTGAAGCGGGAGAGCTCATTTCATTCGCTCGAATGGTTTAGGCTTTCGCCCAGTGTCGCCGTCGCCAAGGCTTCCGCCGACGCAAAAGCTATGGCAACCGGCGGGACAGGTAAGCGCAGTTGGCGTGCCGTCGGCCGTCGCTTCGAGTCCCAAACAAAGAAAGCACGCCAAGTCAGACCTTCTTCGCGGTTACTTTTCTTTTCGCGGCGATGCTGGCTAGTGTTTCTCTGTTTTGTCAGAGGTCTCAGTTTCGTTGCTCTCGTCGTTTTTGTTTTGCAGATGGCCCACGGCGTCAAAGAGGTAGGCCGTTTGTTTTCCATTCTTCTCGATGATCGCCTCGTAGTTCTTTCCTTCCTTTTCCCATTGGACGATCTTACCGCCTTCGGCCTCTTTCTCCGCCGCCTTCTTAACTACGGCGGGAACCTGTGAGCTTGGGATTATTTCCTCGTCTTGCTCCTCGGCCTGCAATGCTCCGCCGACAAGCAGTGCAACACCTACTCCGATAACAATCATTAACTTATTCTTCATTCTAGCTCCTTTTATGTGTTCTGTTGATTCGTCAAAAGTCCGATCGGTCGGTGTTTGGCGCAAGGGCTGCTTGTTCTGGCTGCCCAGCGGGAACTACCGCGACGCTAGCTTTATCGTGCCAGATCGGCGGTTCCCACAAGATTATATTACAGTTATATCCAGTTATATATTGATGTTGTCGCGGCGTGATTCGTTAAAGCGTTGAATCGGAAAGCAGCGAGGAACTTGCCCTGCGGGACACGGGAGTTCGTTTTAGCGAGACGCCAAAACAACACGCGCGACGCGTGTGCTCCCCACATCAGATTGCGCCTGACCCATTCGAAAACTCAGGGCAGGCTCCGCCGCCACTACAGCGAACATCGGGCTCGAAACGAGCCTATCATCTCAATATCATCGCGGCGTATGAAGAACGTCGTTCTCTGTTGTCGGATCGTGATGAAAAAGCTCTTGGTGGTGTGCGCGCTTGGTTTTCTTTTCGGATGCGGAGTAAAGAAAAACGTAGCGGCAGATGACATAACTTCTGCCGACGCGATCAAAACGCCGGCTACAGTGGAACAAGCGGCACGGGTCCTGGATCTCTCGACATTCCCGCTCATGGACGGTGCGAGATCCGCTGAGTCGCGTCACGTGGCGAATCTTTCATATGTCGCGCCAGGCGATCCGAAGAAAGCCTTGGAATTCCATCGGAAAGCGTTCTCCGCGCAAGGCTGGAAAGAATTGCCGAACAGCACCATCAGCGACGAATCGGCCAGTGCGATGTTCGCGCGTGACGGGTTCGTCGTCTCGCTGTCGGTCATTCCCTTTGAAGCCACCGGCGTGACGGTGAGGCTGCAAAATCTCGGCAATATAAAACCGGGCAAGCTCCCAGTTCCCCCGGGCACGAAATCCGTTTATGTCGGCGAGCCGACGGCGATGTATTCCAGCGAGGCTGCTGTCGCCGCGACCGCGGATGCCATCCGCAATCTGTTCGTCGCGCAAGGTTGGGTGCCTTATGGCAAGGCGGGGAATTCCGACTTCTTCAAACAGAACGCGAACCTCGCTAAAGCAACTGTCTCGTCCGCGCCTGCGCAAGATGGGAAGACCATGATCCAGTATTCGAATCAGCTAATTTCGTCTGATATTCCCGCGCCGCCGGACGTCGAGGATTTGCGTTACGTGGATGAACCACCGGAACTAACCTTTGCGACGACGAACCAGGACGCCATCGTCGATTTTTATCGAAAGACGCTGGCCGCTGCGGGCTGGAAATCCACGATGGATAAGATGGTCGACGTGGATGAGAAGCCGACCATGATCTTTCGCAATCCCGCGAAGGAAATGCTCACCCTTGCGACAACCAGCGTGCTTGGCAGCAAGTTTCTCGTATCGGTTCGTTTTCAAAGCGCGGCGGAAATCGCCGAGCTTGATCGCAGAATAAAAGAGGAAGCGCCCAAGCTTCGCGCCGCCGCGGAAGCGAAAGCAGCGAGGGAAGCCGCCGAGTTGGCCGAACGAAGCAAGGTGCCGAAAGTCGCGGTCATTCTGCCCGCGGATGCGAAAGCCGTGAAGCAGACGAAGGACGAAATCAAGTTCGATGTCGACAAGGGCAAAGCCAAAGCGGCTGCTGAATCCTTCCGGAAACAGTTTCGCGACGCGGGTTGGAAAGAAGATGTCGCTTCAATGGCGGCAATGGCCGGCACGCTCTCGTTTTCAAAAGATGATCAGCATGTGACGATCACCTATAGCGACACCGGCTTCATGCCGACAGAGGTCAGTCTATCGGCAATGCGCGCCGAATTGGAAGCGGCGAGATAAGAAGTAAGAAGAAAAAAGGAAAAGTGAGAGTGCCGAGGGACGAGGTTGCACAAGCCTAATTGCTTGAGCCGAGCTGACACGATAGAATTGGGGTGTGACCGCGACTCAAATCATTGAAGAAATTAAGCGGCTGGATTCGGAGCAACAGTTGGGCGTAATCCGGTTTGCTTATCAATTGGACGCCGAGCGACAATTGACCGGAAACGAGTTATCCGGTTTGGCCGAACGAATGGTGAACACCACTGATCCCGCGGAACAGGCGAGAATTCGCGAGGAGATCATCCGCGGCTTCTACGGCCAGCGACAAAATGCCTAAAATCCGGCGGCAAAACGTTCCGCCGGCATTGTTGAATCATCTGCTCGACCGAATCGCTGAGCGGGAAATTTCTTTTGATCAACTCGGTCAATTCGCTGACTGGGTCGTTACCGAGCCAGAAGTTCTGAAGGTCAGTGGTTCAAACGATTTCCGGAAATGATTGTGTGCGGCGAAGCCGAATTAGTGAAGACGTTTCTACGTTCCGGACAAGTTCCTACTGGCGAAGAGGTGCGTTAGTCAAAGCGGAAAAAGTTCGTGATGGCGAGGACGCCATCGCCAGCACGCGTGGACGCATGCGCTCCCCGGAGAAAATTGCGGCCACATGAGGCTAACGATAAGGTCGCGTTTATGAATGCTCCTACTAATCCAAACAAAGCACTTTGGGAAAAAGGCGATTTCACGCGCATCGCCGACACCATGCGCGAAAGCGGCGAGGCGCTCGTGCAGCGACTTGGAATCACGAAAGGACTCAAGGTGCTGGATCTCGGCTGTGGCGATGGCACTACCGCGTTGCCAGCAGCGAAACTCGGTGCGGACGTCGTCGGCATCGATATCGCGCGGAACCTGGTCGAGGCTGGCAACAGGCGCGCCCAAGAGCACGGCCTAACGAATCTCAAATTTCAGGAAGGGGACGCGTCGAATCTGGAGCGGGTGCCGGATAAATCGTTTGATCTTGTGGTCAGTATCTTCGGCGCGATGTTTGCGCCCAAGCCGTTCGACGTCGCTAAAGAGATGGTGCGCGTGACGCGACCGGGCGGTCGCATTGTGATGGGCAACTGGATCCCGAATGATCCGACGCTCGTGGCGCAGATTTTGAAGATCAGCTCAAACTACACGCCACCGCCGCCGGAAGGGTTTGTTAGTCCAATGACGTGGGGCATCGAGAGCAATGTGAGCGAGCGTTTTACGGCGGCAGGAATTCCTAAAGGCAATATCTCGTTTGCGCGTGACACGTTCACTTTCAATTTCCCGGGTACGCCTTCGCAGTTCGTGGATGCATTTAGGAAATATTATGGGCCGACCATGAATGCATTCGAAGCCGCGGAGAAACAAGGTCGAGCGGCTGAGTTACAAAAACAATTGGAAGAGCTGTTCAACAGTCAGAATGATGCGGCCCGAGGGCGGGACGTCTCCAACAATCAGCAAGGCACGTCAATTCCTGCGACCTTCTTACGTGTGACGGTCGAGATCGGATGATCGAAAGCTACCGATAAAACCAAGAAGAGCTGTTCGGCCGGGCCGCCAAACAGGGACACGCGAGCCGCGTGTCTCCCCGGTCAATTCATTTCACTGCCACCTGCGCGACCGTCAGGGTTTGTCTGGCTTTTTCTTGCCTTGTGGCGGTGGTCCCTTGGGTGCCGGCGGAGGGCGATTACCTCCACCTTGCATTTGCGGATGATGCTGCACACCCATCTGCTGCTGATGCTGCCTGCCCAATTGCTGTTGATGGTGCAGTGCACCCATTTGCTGCTGGTGATGCTGAGCGGCCATCTGCTGTTGATGATGCTGAGCGTTTATTTGCTGCTGATGATTCATCACCTGCTGCCCATGAGTCGCTCCTTCGTGTTGGACTCCTTTGTTATGCGCGGTGGCACGGGTTCCGCCGACGTTGTGATCGTTGCCCTGAAGATTTTCTGCCTCGTGTTTGTTCCCGAGGTTCTCGGTCCCAAGCTTTTGGGCATGTTCTTGACCGCCCATTCCCGTCTGGTTCTCAGCTTTTCCCGCTCCGGCTGCGCCTGCGGCTCCAACGTTCTCTCCGACTTTGCCCTGCCCGTGCGTTTGATTAAATGATTTGATCGCCTCGTTGTTCACCTGGCCGTTCTTCGCCACGTGAAGATTGGTGTCCTTCTTTGCCGCCTCCTGCCGCTCGAGCTGTTGGGAAGTCGGCGGCATTTTTTTGGCGTTTGCCGCCGCCGCTCTCTGTTCTGCATTCGGTTCTGCTTTAATCCCATTTGGGCCGTTAAAGCTCGTACGGTTAGCGTTCACATTCCTGGTAAACGAGTTATTGACGTAGGTATTGTGAATGACGCTCTTGTTCACATTCGTCACAGCGGTGTTGTACTGGAAGCGGTTTCCATTCCATCGTCCGCCCCAATAGCCATTTCCGGTGTAGCCGTAACCGTAGTTAATGCCGCCGTAAAAACCGACTGTCGGGCCCCAGTAACCTTGGTTAAAGGCGTACGCACCATTGTTCCAGCCCCACCATGCTGGGGTCCAAAGCAGACCGACGGTTGGCGGAGCAGCCCACACACCCGGCACCCAATAATAATCGTTGTCATACCCCCAATATCCCGGAGTCCAGATATAGCCCTCGGCCGGAGCCGGAGGTTGCTCTATTACGGGCAGAGGCGGAGGAGCGACGTTAACTGATATGCCTACCTGCGCGAACGATGATGCGAAAGGTAATGCAAGAAGTGCAGCGAAAACTAAGGAACGTAATTTCATGGATGTGTTTAATAGGTGGTGAGACTTAGATAATCAATCGCGTTCTGACTGAAACACGCCCGGCACAAGCGGGACGTGATCAGTTGAAGCGTTATGAAACAGAATCGAAAGTTCGCGAACGCGTGGACGCATTCGCCGGCACCGAGCCGCGTGTACTCTCCGGGCGGCTGGCGGGCCGCCGAACACGACACCCGAGACGCGTGTGCTTCTCGATCACTTAATTCGGTCGAAGGTTTTCTGAAGAACTTCTAGATCGCTGGGGTTGCCAATCTTTTCGCGCGTTTGCTCGATCCATTTTTTCTCCAGCGAATTCTTGGTCGGACGATCGGTTTCGTAGAACACGCCAAACACGCCGGGGAAGGGAAGTGATGCGAGCTTGTACGCGGCGATCTCGTCGGTGACATCGTGCCGCGGTTCGTCCTCGGGCGTGTTGTCCCATTTTCTCTCCTGGATCAGTTCGAAGCTGCCGCCCTTCTTCGGGTTGGCGGGATCGAATACGTCCGGGAAAAATTCGACGCATTCGCTCAAACATTCGATGACGCTGAAGCCTTGGTGATCCATGGCGCGCTCGATCATTTGGATCATGTGGGGTACTTGCGCGGCATGCGTGCGCGCGATGAATGTTGCGCCGCCAGCGATTAATTTCTTCATCGGATTGACCGGCTGATCGATTGCACCGGTGGGGTCCGTCTTCGACTTGAATCCGATCGGCGAAGTCGGTGAGGTCTGTTTCTTCGTCAGCCCGTAGACGAAGTTGTCCATGATGAAATAAGTCATGTTGATGTTCTTGCGTGCGCCGTGATCGAGGTGGTTGCCGCCGATGGAGAACCCGTCGCCGTCGCCGCCGAACAGGAAGACGTGCAGGTCGGGCCGGGCAAGGCTGATGCCGCTCGCGAGCGGGACGGCGCGGCCGTGAATGTAATGCGCGCCGTGACCGTTAACGAAATACGGAAAACGCGATGAACAACCGATTCCGGCAAGCGTGACGATCTTTTCGTGCTCAAGCTGCCGTTTCTCGAGGACCTTGTAAAACGAAGCGAGCACCGCGAAATCGCCGCAACCGGGACACCACGTCGGATGGTCAGCGGTGATCGCTTTCTTTGTTAGTTTTTCGCGCGGTGGCTCCGCGACGGCGGCGGACACAGCCGCCCCTACACCTGAGCCGTCGCCATTTCCCATTGTTAATTGGTTCATAAAATTTAATCAGGAAGCCAGGAACCGGACTGGCAGTTCGCTTTTCTTGGATTCATGGTTTCCAGATTCAAATGGTTCTTGTTCCCTCTTTCTTTTTTATCCTACGCCCTGTGGCACGACTTCCTTCAAGTGTTTCACATTTTCGGGGGCAGTATCATGATGCTGCACGTCGGCGCCTTCCCGCGGGATGTATCGTGCAAGGAATGACTTTCCCTTGAATACGCCGTCCAAAATTTCTCTCACTCGGAACGTTAGCCCATCGGTCTTGGTGAAGCTCGTAATTTTCGGTTCGCAATAACGCGCGCGCAAAATCGTGGCGAGCTGACCATACCCGTAAACGCCCTGGTCATTCATCTCGACGGTAACAATACGCTTGAACTTCTCGAAAATTTTCTCGAGCCCGTTTGGCAATGGATGTAGATGGCGCAAATGTATGGCGCCGACTTTTTCTCCCTGGTGCCGCGCCAGTGTGACGGCGTCGTGGATTGGTCCGTAGGTTGATCCCCAGCCCACCATCAATGTGCCTTCTTGATCGCCGTGAATTTCGGGCACCGGGATTTCTTCAGCGAGCTTGCGCAATTTGTTGCGACGCTTCGCGGTCATCGCCATGTGCAACTTCGGGCTGCCGGTGGGATGACCCATTTCGTCGTGCTCGAGACCGGCGAGCAGCGGATATTTTCCGTCGAGGATGCGCGTGCCGGGCGCAACGTGTTGCGTGATTTGATCGATGGGATACGGCTTATGCGTCTGTCGTGGCGTAAGGTCCGGCTTGGGATCGACCATTAACTTCGCGAGATCGGGCTCGTCGAAGGCCTCGATTCGCGTCGCGAGCGATGTATCGCTCAAAATGAAAACCGGCGTGCTATATTTTCGCGCGATGCGCGCGGCTTCAATCGCCATATAGAAACAATCTTCCACGCTTGCTGCCGCGAGCACGACGCGCGGGCTGTCGCCGTGACTGCCAAAGATCGCCTGATGCAAATCACTTTGTTCAACGTTCGTAGGCAAGCCTGTGCTTGGGCCGCCACGTTGAACGTTGCAGATGACCAGAGGGATCTCGGCCATTGACGCCCAACCGATCGCTTCGGCCTTAAGGGAAATGCCCGGCCCGGCGCTGCCAGTCACGGCAAGATAGCCTGAATACGAACAACCGATCGCGATCGACACCGATGCCAGTTCGTCCTCGGCCTGCACAAAAATGCCGCCATACTTTGGCAGCTCGCGCCGTAGAGTTTCCATCACGGACGACCAGGGCGTGATCGGATAACCGGCGCCAAAGCGCACGCCGCCTGCGATCAGCCCATAGGCCAGCGCCTGGTTACCGTCCATTGTGATCTGGGGGCGACCGCTTGCTCTCGGTATGTGCTCAAACCGATAGTGTTTCGTTAAAACATTTCCGACCGGATACGCATAACCGGCTTGGAAAGCCATCAGTGCCGTGTTGACGATGCTCTCGTCTTTCCCGGCGAATTTTTCGCCGATGATTCTCTTCAGTTTCTCGACATCGAGATTGAAAATCTTTGAGATCAGTCCGAGCACGAAAATGTTTTTGCCCTTGTCTTTGGCCGTGCCTCCGAGCGCTTCGACGGTCAGCCCGGTGATCGGCACGCCGACGTAAACGAAACGTTTATCGTCGAGGTTGGGCTCGACATTGTCCGAATCGTAAAGCACCACGCCGCCCTCGCGGAGGAATCCGATATGGTCCTGGTAACTATGCTGGTAAAACGCGACCAGAAAATCCGCTTCATCGCCGGCCGATAACACTTCGCCTGAACCGATGCGCACCTGAAAAATAGATGGACCACCTGAGATCGTCGCCGGGATGGTCATGTAGGTCATGACGTCGTGCTCACTGCGTCCGGCCAGCCGGGCGAGGAACGCGCCGGCGGTTTGAATTCCATCCTGTGAATTACCTGCGAGCCGGATCACTGCGTCCTGAATGCTTTCAGGCCGGAGATCGGCTCTCTCGGTGTTTGGCGCGGTCGTTTGTGCAGCAGTATCGGGTCCTTGGCTCACGGGATTAGAAAATTAACAGAATTGGAGCAGCATTCCACCGCCAATTGAACGGTCGCGGCGCGTCCCGCGGTCGTGCCTGCCAGCGTCGCTTTGTTCGTTTGCGCTTGGCAACGCGATCCATAAGCTGCGAATCACTCAGAACTTTTTAGGAGGTTTTTATGCCTGATACTGGAATGATCGATGCGGCGCGTCAGGAGGAGTTTGTTGGGAAAGTAGTAGATCAGATCAGCGGCACAATGACGACGCTGCTCGCTGCAATTGGCGATCGCTTGGGATTATTCAAGAATCTGGCGGAGCAGGGGCCGGCGACATCGGCTGAGTTCGCGTCGCGAACAAAGCTGAATGAGCGCTATTTGCGTGAATGGCTCGGCGGCATGGTGACGGCAGGTTATCTGACTTACGACGGATCCTCGAAGCGCTTCAGTCTGCCAGCCGAACACGCGTCAGTACTGGCGCAGGAGAACGGCCCGTTTTTTGTTGGCGGGATATATCAGATGCTGCCAGCGCAAGCCGGAGTGTTCGACCAGGTTGTAAGTGCGTTTCGCAGTGGCGGCGGCGTTTCTCAATCCCAATACAACGACAATATGTGGGATGGTTTGGAACGGTTAACATCCACGTGGTTTGAGAATTTGCTGCTGCAACAGTGGCTCCCCGCCATGCCGGATGTTCAAGCGCATCTTGAACGCGGCTGTGAGGTAGCTGACGTGGGATGCGGACGGGGACGCGGTCTCATCAAACTGGCGCAGGCATTTCCACGGTCCCGTTACGTGGGGTACGACAACTTTGGCCCGACGGTTGCACGGGCAACAGCGAATGCGCGCGAAGCCGGCGTGTCGGACCGGGTGCGCTTCGAAGAGCGCGATGTATCGAAAGGATTGCCGGGGCAGTTTGATGTAATCACGACGTTCGACGTCGTCCATGACGCAGTCGATCCACTCCAGTTATTGCAATCAATTCATCGCGCGCTTCGGCCACGCGGCATTTATGTTTGTGTCGACATCAACTGTTCGGACAAGCTCGAAGAGAACGCGAATCCACTCGGCGCGATGTTCCACGGGGTAAGCGTGTTCTATTGTATGACTACGTCGCTTGCGAACAATGGTGCAGGACTGGGCACGCTTGGTTTTCATGAAGCGAAGGTTCGTGAGCTTTGCGAGCAGGCTGGGTTCAGCAGCATCCGACGCGTGCCGCTGGACAATCCGTTCAACAATTTGTACGAAGCAAAACCCTGAAATCGCTGTAGAGGCCGTTGAGCATCGGCTTTAATGCCGCGCTACTTCGTCGGGCCTCTCTTCCTGCTTTGCAATCGTAGGAACGCGCAGTAGTTCGATTGGGCCAAGTTTTTTGTCGGCGATCGTCAGGTCTTGGTATTTAACTTTTCCTTCAAAATCACAACTGCCCGCTTGAATCTCTGTGATGGTCCCGCCTTGGATCTTGAGATTGATCCCTTTTAACGCCGTCACAATTTGCACTTTAAACTCGATTTTCTTCGGCAACGATATCCCGGCAATTCGTACCTCGATGAATGGATGATACTCGTTGGTTATCTCATGTTCAGCGAGCTCGAGGATAATGACCTCTTCCGGCGATTTCCTGGATTCCTCCAGCGCTTCTTGAAGCTCCTTCGCTTTTTTCCAGGAAGAAACCAATAGATCGGGCAATTCAACATTGAACAATTCGCCAATCTTAGAAGCGACATCGGGCATCGCGGCCGGCCACTTGATGGTCTTGATCTCGCCACCCAGGCGACTTTGAAAGTCCTGCCATTTATTCGAAGGCGCGGCCGTTGCAGCCGGATCGGGAAATGAGAAAAGCGTGCGCAGGTTAAGAGATGAATTGTTCATTGTTTCTTCTTTCTCAGAAGTGAGCTTGCTCTGTCAGTCTCGAGCCGGCCCTGGCCGGCAGATACATTGGGATGAAAATATAATCCGTAATTGATGGATACTTTTTCTGGGGACTTCTGCGGAGCGTCCCAATCCGGGTGCGGATAAAACGCGAATGGTCCTGCTATCACCGCTTTCGGTTTCCATTTCTTATATATGAAAGAAGCCAACCCAGTGATGACGAGCCCAACGGCGATGTAGAGCCATAGCATTTTCGAAGACCGCAAAGGCGGTGGGGGCGGAATCGGCGTGATGGAAGGAATCGCTGTCGGAAAAGCTGTGGCGATGGGAGTGGAAGTAGAAGTCGGCGAGGGTGTGATAGGAGTTGGCGACGGTGCGATCGAAGTTGACGCCGTTGCGCTGGGTGTCGGATTTGACGGTAGGATAACATCGACAGCTCTGTCGATTGCTTTGCTTGGCATGACGCGATCGCGGTATGTCGAGGCAATTTCGACATGGACCGGATAACTTCCGTTTCCGGATGTTGAGTAGCTATGTGTCGCTTGCCGCTCGGACATCCAATCGGTCCGAGTGCCGTCACCAAAATCGAAGCGGTATTGAAGATTCCAGCCGGGCGGTGGTGGTTGCCACAAGATAACCTCAAACAATACGGGTGCTCCTATCTCGACTGGGGGTGACGGACTCACATTAAGTGTTGGCTGGTTGCTTGCCCGTGCGGTGACATCTGGAATCGGAGGGCGAAAGCGGATGCCTGGGCTTGCAGTGATATCTGGAATTGTGGGGCGAAATCGACTGGCAGGGCTAGCACTGATATTTGGAAGCGGTGGGCGAAACCGAATAACAGGGCTTGTGCTGATATCTGGAATCGGCGGCCGGAACCGAATGATAGGGCTCGCGCCGACATCAGGGATCGGTGGTCTCCACGGCGTAATCGGGTGTGTTATAACATCGCTACGCGGCGGTGTGATGGGGCTTGCGGTGTTATAACTAACTGGTGGTTGTGTTGGCGTGGTCAGACCTGTGTTGTTCTCTCTACGCGGCGTTGGCGTCGGCGGAATGGGAGTTGGCGTGTTGTACCTGCGCGGGGGCCGGGTCGGCGTATTGGGGCTTGCGGTATCGTAGGTGCGCCGCGGCGGTTGCGTCGATGGTGGCGTCGGGCTTGTGATGTTGTACCTGCGTGGTGGTTGCGTTGGTGTGGTCACGCTTGTGGTGTTTCCCCTTCGCGGCGGTGGCGTCGGCGTGAATAGCATTGCGGGATTGTACCTACGCACCGGTGGCGTCGGTTGGGGCGGGTTCGCGGTATTGTGCGTGCGCGGTGCTTGTGGCGGCCGTGTTGGGCTTGCGATTACATCGTTACGCGATACAGGCGTGCGGTACGCGTTCAACATTCCAGCGTTCCGCCGCGATGGTATTCCGGAAGGCGTGGGTGTCTGAGACTGAGCCGGCATTAGAACCAAAAGCAGCAGGACAGAAGCGATTGTGACTGTTCTTCGCGGCCGGAAAGTTTCGGTCGCTGCGGGAGTTTCACTCACCGGGATAAAGACTAACGAGATTACGCCAGCTTTTCCACCGGCAATACATCACGAGTCTATAGAACTCATCCTATAAATGGCGCTGTCATGTTGAGCGAAGCGAAACATCTCTGTTTGTTCTCTTGGACAACCGATCCAAAAATGACCAGAGATTCTTCTCCCGCGACTGCGGGATCAGAATGACATTTATGAGACAGCTTGTAGTCGATTCGCTGCGCGAAGCGTGCACGTCGCCCACACGGCGACGGCTACAGATGCCGTGCTACTTCGTTGGCGGCGCTTCCGTTTTCGTGTCGTCGGCACCCGGCGCGCGATCGAGCCCGCGACGTTTCAGCAACGGCTCGATGTAGGGATCGCGTCCGACGAAATTCTTAAATAACCCGAGGGCGTCAGCGGATCCGCCGCGCGAGAGCAACATGGCGCGAAAGCGGTCGCCGTTCTCGCGTTTCAATCCGCCGTGTTGCTTGAACCACTCGACCGTGTCGGCGTCGAGCACTTCGCTCCAGAGATAGGAGTAATAACCTGCCGAGTAGCCGCCGGCGAATGCGTGTGAAAAATAGAAGCTGCGATAACGCGGTGGCACCGGCGGAAAGTCGACCCCGGCTTTGTGCAATGCTTCCGCTTCAAATGCAACTGCGTCTTTCGGAATATCAGATGGACTCAGTTGATGCCACGCCTGGTCGAGCAGCGAGGCTGACAGATATTCGGTGGTTTTGAATCCCTGATTGAATTTTTCCGCGGCCTTCACCTTGTCGAGCAACGCCTGCGGCATTGGTTCACCGGTCTTGTAATGTTTCGCGTAATTGGCGAGGACTTCCGGCCACGCCGCCCACATCTCGTTTACCTGCGACGGATACTCGACGAAATCACGCGGCACGCTCGTTCCGCTGAACCGCGGATATTTCACGTTCGAAAACATGCCGTGCAGCGCGTGCCCGAATTCGTGAAAAGCGGTCCGCACTTCATCTTGAGTGAGCAGTGTCGGTTCGCCCGGCGGCGGCTTCGGAATGTTGAGATGATTCGCGACAACCGGCTTCGTTCCGAACAGATCGTTTTGCGGGACGTAAGAATTCATCCACGCGCCGCCGCGCTTGGAAGGCCGCGCGTAGTAGTCGCCGATGAAAATCGCCAGCGGTTTGCCATCGCGATCGTAAACTTCGAAGACGCGGACGTCCGGTTGATACACCGGCAAATCGTGGCGTTCCTTGAACGTAAGGCCGTAAAGCTTTTGAGCAGCGTAAAAGACGCCGTCAGTGATGACATGGTTCAGCTCGTAATACGGGCGCACCTCCGATTCGTCGAACGCGTATTTCGCCTTGCGCACTTTCTCCGAGTAAAAGTCCCAATCGCACGCCGCAATTTTGAATCCGCCTTTCTCTTCATCGATAATTTTCTGCATATCGGCTGCTTCGCGTTTTGCATTGCCGACAGCGGGCGGCGCAAGATCGGCCAGAAGTTTGTTCACAGTGGGCACATCGTGCGCCGTTTGATCTTCAAGCTGATACGCCGCCCAGTTTGGATACCCCAGCAGTTTTGCTTTCTCCGCGCGCAGTTGCGCGGTCCGCAACACGATATCGCGCGTGTCGAACTCGCCGCCTTTGCTATTGCGTGATAGCGACGCTTGCATGATCCGCTCACGAAGAGGTCGATTCTGCAATGAGCCGAGCAACGGCTGGCCGGTGGTGTTCTGCAGCTGGATGGCGAACTTGCCATCTTTGTGTTCTGCTTTCGCGGCCGCGGTAACGCTTGCGATCTGGTTATCGGAAAGACCGGTCAGATCTTCCTTGCGATCGACGACGACCGAGGATGCGTTCTTTTCCTTCAAAACATTTTGTTCGAAATCCGTCTGCAACTTGGCCAGCTCGCCATTGATTTTCTTGAGCTTTTCCTTGTCCGCATCCGAGAGCTTCGCGCCCGCGCGCACGAAATCCTTGTAATAGCGCTCAAGCAGATAAGCCGACTGCGGATCGAGCCCGAGCTTATCGCGCTGCTCATAAAGCGCTTCGACCCGCGCGAACAACTTCGGATTCAAAAAAATCTCGTCATGGTGCGCGGCAAGTTTCGGCGCCATTTCTTTATCGATCTTCTGCCGCATCGGATTTGTATCGCAGGCGTTGAGGTTCGAAAACGTGCGCTCGGCGCGATCGAGCAATCGCCCGGTTCGCTCAAGGGCGACGATCGTGTTGTCGAACGTTGGTTTCTCAGAATCGTTCGCGATCGGCTCGATTTCCTTCAGTTGCTCGCGCATTCCAGCTTCGATCGCGGGGACGAAATCTTCGTCCTTAATCTTGTCGAAGGGCGGGTATTGATATGGCAGCACGCTCTCGGCTGCTAACGGATTATCCTTGAGATCGGCGGCGAACACGGCGGTGATTTGCGCAACGTTGAGCAGCGCGCAAGTAAAGAAACAAAGACGCAGTAACATAAGACGTAAACTTGTCGTCACGTAACGCCCGGATGCAAATGTGTTAATGAGCGCGGGCTCCTACGGTTTGTCGGGTCGAAACATTCTGTGGAGGATGTGTGTTGCGCGAGGCGCGCAACACTGCGGGCGAGGCGCCCGCGCTCCCCACGATGATGGCTATGTCGTCGTCGGCAGACCGGCCGTTTTCCAGGCTCTCAAGCCTCCAGCCATGGAACGCACATTTTTGTAGCCCATTTTTTGCAAATTCTCGGCGGCGAGCGCGGACCGGCCACCGCCGCCGCAATGACAAATGATCATCGCGTTTGGATCGGAAACTTTTTCTTCAATGTCGAACTCAATCGTGCCGCGACTCATGTGAGTGGCGCCGGGAATGTGTCCTTCATCCCATTCGTCTTTATCGCGGACATCGACTACGACGGCGTCGCCGCTGTTTAATTTCGCAGCGGCATCCTGCGGCGAAATCTCGGTTATGTGCTTCTTCGCTTCGGCAACGAGTTTTTGAAAACCACTTTGCTCAGCCATTGGTTAATTTATCCACAGATTTCGCAGATTGTCGCAGATTTCAGGAGGAGAAAACGCTGTATAGCGGCGTGCTTACAGAGGAATCAAAATAAATCTGCGTAAATCTGCGCAATCTGCGGACGATTCCATTGTTAGCCCTTCCGATTGATCGAGTGTCAGTAACTGATTCCCTTTTTGGCGGCTTGGGCGTGAAGCGTTTCAGTCACCTTTCGATCAAAGGCGTCGCCTTTGCCTTCGGCCGCGAGCCGTTTGTTTTCCGATTGAATATAGGCTTCGCGTTTCTTTGACACTTCGACGATCCGCTTTTGCAGGTCGGCACGTTCGTCACGGGCTTTTGCAGATGCGCTTTTTCAGTTCGTTGCGATCCAATTTCTGGAGCTCGGCTGGAAGTTGTTTCTGATCGATGTCATCGAGCTTAACGGTTTTGTCGTTAACCGCCTCGACTAACTCACCGCGGCCTTGCACGGCTTTGCCGGTTTTGCTGTTGTAGCTGAGTCGATCGGCCATTGCGGAAACGGGAGCACTCGCCGCCATTGCATATTTCGCATGAACTTCGGCTTGCTGTTTGCCGTCGCCATACGGAATGAGAGTGGCGCCGATTCGTTCGTTAAGCCGGCTTAGCTCCTTGTCCATCGGAGTGGAAATCACAGCAACGTTGCCCGATTGCGAAATGCCTGCATAACTGCCTTCCGCCAGTTTCGCGATCTCCTGCCAGATCGGCTTGGTCTCAGCCATCTCGCCACATTGAATCGTGTTAATGATGAGATCCTTTTTCGCTGCTTCCCGGCAAAGATCCGGATACTTCGGGCCGTTCGGATAATCCATGTGCGGCGGCGCGTCTCCAACGAGAAAGATGATCTTCAGGACTTTGTTGTCGCTGCTCCACGGCATCTTGTGGATGGCTTCGGCAAGTGCCTCGTTCACGCTTTCCGGTGTATCGCCACCGCCAGCGGCCTGGAAGTCGCGCAGATGTCCGTAGATCGCATCGATGTCATCGGTGAGACTAAAAGATTTCACAACGTAGTCATCGCCGCGATCTCGGTAACCAACGAGCCCGAGCTTTAACTCCGGCGTTGGTTGCGCGCTGATCATTTCATTAGCGATCGACCAGATCTTTTGTTTCGCGCCTTCGATCAAACCGCCCATTGAACCGGTGGTATCGAGAACAAAACAGACCTCGATACGCGGTTTGGATTGAGATGTTGGCGCAGTCTTGGCGAACAATGGTTGCCATAAGCCGAGCAGTGCAGAGACAGACAAGATGATCGACAGGATGCCGATACTACGAGTGATTAGTGTTTTGATTTTCATTCGATTGTTATTCAGCGATTTCATAAACAGTGTCGTCGAGCGTGAGCACGACGTTTTGACCTAAGGCCAGCCACGGGCCGGCTTCGGGATGTTTTGTCAGGAGGTTGAAGTATTCTTCGGAGTTAAATTGCACGCGCTGGCGTTTGGCGGTGTTCTGCGCGGTTGAATCGATCCATTGTTTTCCGTTCTGGAAAAATGCGCGTCCATTCACGTACCTGGACTGTTGAGTGTACTGACTAACGCGCGCCGCGGCCGGGCTGGCAGCAGGAACTCCGGCAGCAAATCCTCGCAATGATTCGGAGCTACCGGCTGCGATCGATGCCGGTGCCTGCTGCGCAAACTTGAACGCGTTCTGGCTGCGCGCATTGGCAACGCCGTCCTCACCTTCCTTCTTGTCCTTGAATCCGGTCCAGGCCTTGGCGACTTCGGCGCGTGTCGTTGTATCGGCGCTCATGCTCTGCATCGATCGATCAGCCATCGGCACTCGCCGGCGATCTTCGTCCTCGACGATCAGATAAGCGGTGTAAGGCGTAACGATTCCGTATTTCCGGGCCAGCTCAGTTGTTTCATCGCGCAGTTCGGTGGTTTCGCCGTGGATGCGGATTTCATCCAGGAGAAACCCGACACGGCGCGTCGCCCAAAGCCGCGGCACGTAATCATCGGTCGTCTTGCGATCATCAAAATGCAGCTTGTAAGTAAACGTCTGTTCGCGGCCGCCGACGTTGCCGATGAGCTTTGCTTCAACATCGCCAGCGCCGCTGTATCGACCCGCCACCACCAATTGGTCTCCTTTGAACAGATCCGGCAGATCTGTCGGATACATTTTTGTTGTACGAACATCACCGCTCAGATCCAGCCTTAGATTCGTTAGGGCGGGTTCTTTGATCCGCGTGTAGAAGTTCGAGACTTTGAGCTCGAGATCTTCGTTCGCGAGCACGTATTGGCTGAATGCGCGCGTACTCTCGGCGATTTGATCGAGCAACTGTGTGTTCACGTCCGAACCGATTCCGAATGAAAAGATCCGAACGCCGCTCGCCTTTTTTATGTTCGCGACAATTTCCTCGGGATTGCGTGCTCCCACTGTGGGCAAACCGTCGGTTAGAAAAATGACAACAAATGGGCGATCGCTCTTGTCCGGTCGGACCTTGAGAGCGCTTTGTAGCGCATCGGCGATTGCGGTACCGCCGATTGGTTTGAACTCGTCGACGAAACCGTTCGCACGTTTGCGATGATCGGAGTCTGCTGGTACCAACTCGTGGAAAAGCGGTTCAGCTTCCGTCGAGAAGCGAACGATCTCGAACCGATCGTCGGGATTAAGGTTTTCGACGCAGAACCGCAATGCTTTTTGCGCCTGCTGAAGTTTGGCGCCCGCCATTGAACCGGACGTGTCTACGACAAAAACGACGTCTTTGGTTGCCGGCTTTGTTTCGTTGCCAAGCGTTGGCGCAGCCAGAAGAAGAAAATAGCCGTCGTCACCGTCTGATTTGTAAGTGAGTAATCTGAGGCCGACGTCGCGTGTGTCCGAGCTGTAGACCAGCTGAAAGTCTGTGTCCGGCTTTTCGTCTTTGCTTTCATACCCAATGACGGCGCGGTTAGGGCCGTCGCGTTTAATTTCAACCTTGTGGCTGGGCGAATAAATTGAGGCGAGTGGCTCCGCGCTCTTCAGCTCGATTTTCACGCTCAGGTTCTTGATCGGTCGAGCGGAGAATTTTTCAGTGCTAAGTGGATAGAGATAAGTGACCGTTCCAGCGTCGGAGCGAAGCAGTTCTGTGTAGGAAATCTTAATGGGTTTGCGGCTGCGCGGTTCGATCGGAAAGATGCGGACCTTGAATAGGTCGCGGCCGGCGTACTCAAGCAGCGCCGGATCGCGCATTTTTCGAACGATGTCCTCGTAAATGCCACGCGCCTTGTCGGCAGGGAGCAACTCTGCATCGACGCTTTTGCCGCCGATTTCCATGCTGAACTTGTCGATATGCGCTCCTTTGGGGACGGGGAACATGTAAAAGCCTTCCAGCCTTTGGTCGTTAGGATTGTAGAACTCCTGGTCGATCGATGTGATGGCGACCTGGCCATCAATTTTGACGTTGACCTGATGACTGGTGACTTCTAGCGGGGCGAATAGGAAATGCGTCGGCGGAACGTAGATCGGATGCTCGACAATAATGAAACCATCCCCGCGGGATTGAGAGATACCTCCGAGGAGGAAGAGCCCGATCACTAGCACCAATTTTTTGTTCATGGAATATTAGTCGGAAACTCCTGGAAAATGCTCCCGGCGTGGAGAAACCTGAGCGATTCAGCGATTCGAGGCGGAGGTATTATTTTTGATCAGAACGCTAGGGACGAGAGTCAGACGTCGGTAAGATGCTCCGTCCGCGAGGAGTTGTAATCGATCAGGACCTTTCCAACAGATCCGTACCGTCGCCAGCGGCGGAAGTATCAGCATTGGCGTCAGAAACCAAAATCATCGCCGACTGCTGTGCAGGAAATACGGCGGCATGGGATTCTTTATTCGATAAGTACTACCCGACGGTCGCCCGATTTGTGTTTCAGCTTTCCGGCGATTTTAGTCACGAAGACACGGAAGAGATCTGCCAGGAAACATTTTTATCGGTGGTCAGAAATCTACCTTCGTTTCAGGGTCGAAGCTCATTTCAGACTTGGTTGCTGCGAATCGCCGCGAACAAGGCAATGGATTATCGCGAACGAACGCGAGCCGCGAAACGAGGTGGAAACGCTGTGCACGTCTCAATCGATGCGAGTCGAACCGATGACGAGCCGCCCATTGATCCGGCATCGGGAAATCCTGGGCCCGATGCGTTGCTGCAGATCGCCGAGACCTCCGGCCTCGTGCGGGAGAGCCTCGATCGTCTTGGCGAGCCGTGCCGCGAAATCATCGAACTGCGGTACTACGGCGACTTGAGTTACGATGAGATTGCAACGGAACTGCGTCTTAATCCGAAGACTGTCAGCTCCCGTTTAAGCAAATGTCTGGATCGCTTGCTTGTTATCGCCCAAGAAATTTTTCCGCCAGATAATCGTTTGCCGTCTAATTTATAGAACCAATGGCATCGGAACCAAAAAAACCCATCGAACAAATGCTCGAGGCGCTGGCAAAAGCGCGTCGCGCACAATTTGGTGAGGACCCCAAAATGCCGAATCCGATGCGGACGCGTCTGCATGAGGAAATCGCGCGAGTGGGAACGGCCGATGACGAGCAAGTCGAGTCACGCCCGTCATGGGTAACAATGTTCTGGCCGCGACTGACAGTGGCGGCGGCGCTGGCAACATTGCTCGTGCTCGTCCCGGCGATGTGGTGGAATCGATCGCACCCGGTTGTTGAGTCCGGCGACGTTGCCGTTCGTGACCACGCTTCCGGAGCGGCCGATACTCTCGCGAAAGCTCCAGCGGTGAGTGCCAACAAACCAACAGTGAATCTGGCGGACAACGCTCAAACTAAAGTTGAACCCGCAACGACGCCGGTCTCTGAAGCAGAAGCTTTAGCTTCTTCAACTCACGTTACACAAGGTCCCGCTGCGACCGAGTTGTCACGTCAAGTAACGAAAGATGAGATTGCCAGGGCGAAAATTCAGTCGGCACCCGCGGCTGCGGCTGCAGCCGGCGGGGATTCAAAAGCCAAATCAGACACAATCGCAGCCGCCGCTCCACCGGTCGCGCAACTGTCATCAGCCGGCAACCTCGGAAACAAGGCGCAATTTTCTCAGCAACCCGCCCTTCAATCTTTTCGGAACAATTCGCAGGTAAGCGGCGCGGCGAATGTCTTGAACACGTTTCAAGTTCAGCAACAAGGGAACGAAATTCGGGTGGTCGATGCTGACGGCTCAACGTACACAGGTAAAATCGAGCAATCAGCGAAGAATGCGGAGCTCGATTCAGGCATGACTGCGCGACGCAACGCCGCGAAGCAGACGCGAAGCTATACTGCTAAGGCGGTTCCTGAAAACGACTCAGCCGTTTCGCAATCGTACTTCCGCGCGACTGGATTCAACGTCAGTTTGAAAAAGACGCTCGTGTTCGAGGGCAATTACGCCGCGCCGACGGCGCAACAGCCAGCGACGGCGAGACCTAACGACAGAAAGCAGTCGGAACAAAACGGCGATCGACCACGTATCGTGGGAACGGTGCGCGTGAATGGCGAAGCGCCGGTAGAAGTGGATGCGATAGCGGAGACACCGCATGAATGACGAAAACCGAATGACGAATGACGAATTAAATCCGAATGACGAAACCCGGAACGGGTCGGTGATTGTATCACGCTTCGTCATTCGGGCTTCGACATTCATTCGTCATTCGACATTCGAGCTTCGTCATTCCTTTCATTCGTAGCGCAGGGCTTCGATGGGATCGAGCGCGGCGGCTTTGCGCGCTGGATAAAAGCCGAAGAAAACACCGACGGCTGCGCTGAATAGGAACGCGATTACGATCGAGCTGATTGAAATCAGTGTGGGCCAGTTTGCGTAAATCGATAGGACCCTGGATGTGGCGATGCCGCAGATGATTCCGATCACGCCGCCGACCGAACTGAGCGTTACCGCTTCGATCAGGAATTGTGTGAGAATATCATTCCCGCGCGCGCCCACAGCCATTCGCACACCAATCTCGCGTGTCCGTTCGGTCACGCTCACCAGCATGATGTTCATGATGCCGATGCCGCCCACGAGCAGTGACACGCCTGCGATTGCGCCGAGCAGCACTGTCATCACCCGGGAAGTGGCTGTGGCGGCTTCGGCGATTTCCTGTTGCGTGCGCACAGTGAAATCATCGTCGCGGCCGGGGCGAATGTTATGCCTTTGTCGAAGCAACGAGATGATTTGTTGCTGCGCGGCTTCGACCTGACGAGCGTCGCCAATCTGCACGTTGATGTTGCGCAACGTAGTGCCACCGATCACACGTTTCATCGCGCTGGTGTAAGGCATGACGACAATATCGTCCTGGTCCACGCCCTGAGGGCTCAGGCCTTTAGCGGTGAGCACGCCGAGAATCGTGAACGGCACGTTCTTAACCCGCAAAATCTGGCCGATTGGATTTTCGTTGCCGTAAATTTCCGTCGCAGTCGTGCGACCAATCACACAAACTTTGTTCGCGCTGCGCACATCCTGCGCAGTGAAAGGCACGCCGTCAGCCAGCGGCCATTGACGAATATCGAAGTAATCTGCTGATTCGCCGTAGATCCGGGTGAACCAGTTTTGATTTCCAGCCGCCACCTGAGTCGTCGAAACAACCTCTTCGCTAACGCCGACGACGCCGGGCACTTCTCGGCGAATTGCTTCGGCGTCTTCAATTTTCAACGTGCCTGCTCCACCCCAGCCGGTGCGAATGCCGCTGGAGGTGGTGCTACCGGAGAAGATCAAGATTACATTTTCGCCGAGGCTGGCGATCTGTGATTCCACCTGTGCCTTGGCGCCGTTGCCAATGCCGACCATCGCGATCACAGCGCCGACGCCAATGATGATACCGAGAGCAGTAAGTACCGAACGCATTTTGTTTCGTCGCAGTGCGCGGTAGGCAACGTTAAATGTGGGACCGATGCGCATGGACTTCGTCGAATCGTTACATCGTGAATCGTCGGTTAGATCGGTTCGGCGGTGTCGCGGCCGTTTTGTAACTGAGTTTTCGCATCCGAACGCTGGGTCACGAGGTGATCCTCCAGAATCAGCCCATCTCGCATAATAACGTTTCGTTCGCATAAGCGGCGATGTCCTGCTCATGCGTGACCATGATGATCGTGATGCCGTGCTCGTTGAGTTGCTGAAAAATCGCCATGATTTCGATGCTGGTGCGGCTGTCGAGATTTCCGGTCGGTTCATCAGCCAGCAGCACCTCCGGATCGTTGATCAACGCGCGCGCGATCGCGACGCGCTGTTGCTGACCGCCGGAAAGCTGACTCGGAAAATGCTCCTCACGACCTGCAAGCCCGACTGATGCAAGCACGCGATCCGCTTTTTCGCGGAGTTGCGAATGTGACAAGTTTTGCGCGCTGTAAATCAGCGGTAGTTCCGCATTCTCACGTGCCGATGTGCGGCTCAGCAGGTTGAAACTTTGGAATACGAAACCGAGCTTGCGATTGCGAATCTCCGCGAGCTGATCGCGATTGAGTCCAGAAACGTCTGCGTCATCCAGGAAATACTGACCGGAACTCGGCCGGTCGAGGCAACCGAGGATGTTCATGAGCGTCGATTTGCCAGAGCCGCTGGCGCCCATTAACGCGACGAATTCGCCTCGTTTGATCTCCAGCGATACGCCGCGCACGGCCGGCACTTCCATTTCGCCTGTGCGATAAACCTTGTGCACGTCAACGAGCCTAACGAGCGCGCCGTTGTTCATGTTCCATTGCAAATTAACAGCTCGCGTCTCTGCGAGATGCGTTCATGGCTGCTCGCGCAGAACGCCTTGTGGGCTGCGCTTCGCACAGCGAAGGCGGCTACAGGAGCCGCGTGAGCGAAACGGTCTGTTTTTGCGAGGCTTCATAACCGTTATGGAAATCTTCGCTGGCCGCCGGAGAATGGATTCGCCGGCGTAGATGCAGGCTGGGATTTTGCGGCGATCTCGGCGGTCACAACACGATCGCCTTCCTTCAATCCTTCAACGACTTCAGTCACAACGCCGTCGCTGATTCCTGTTTTGATTTGCACCGGTGTGGGTCGGTCGCCGGACAAAACGTAAACCGTGCGCTCGCTCGTCGTCCGCTCGCGTCCACCCGAGGCACGTCCGCCACGCGACGACGGCGGCCGCGATCCCATTTCCGCTGCTCCTGCTTCAGCGGGCCGATACCGCAGCGCGGCGTTTTTGATTTGAAGCACGTTGTCCTTGCGGGCGGCGACGATTGAAACATTGGCGGTCATTCCCGGTTTCAATTTCAAATCCGGATTGCTCACGCCGATTACTGTGTCGTAAGTGACGACATTCTGCACCGTGATCGGCGCATTCCGCACCTGCACAACTTTGCCGTGGAACGTCTGGGTGGGAAAGGCGTCCACGGTGAAATCGACGTCCTGTCCGACTTGTACGACGCCGACATCCGCCTCAGCGACATTGGAATCGATTTGCATCTTCGTGAGATCATTTGCTATTTGAAAAATCACCGGCGCCTGCAGACTGGCGGCAACGGTCTGGCCGACATCGACGCTGCGCGAGATCACCACGCCATCGATAGGGGAAGTGATCGTGCAGTGATCGAGATCGGCCTTCGCTTTGTCCAACGCGCCTTGTTTGATTTTCACATTGGCCTCGGCTTGATGGAGACTCGCCAGCGCCTGATCGAGGTCTGCCTGCGACGACGTTTTGCTGGCAAAAAGGTCCTGAGTGCGCTTCGTGTTCAGCTTCGCCAGCTCAAGAGCAGCCTGCGCGCTGGCGACATCACCTTCGGTCTGAGTCACTGTGGCCTGAAAAAGCGCCGGATCGATCTGCGCCACCACCTGGCCGGCTTTGACCTGTGAATTGAAATCGGCGAACAATTTTGAAATGTTCCCGGAGACCTGGCTGCCCACCTGCACATTGAGCACCGGATTGAGCGTGCCCGTGGCAGTGACCGCCTGCGTGATGGCGCCCCGTGTGACGTCCGCAGTCTGGTAACTTGCAGCGCCATTGGTTCGCAAGTGACGAACAACGAATGCAATTAGCAACAGTGCGCCGATTGCGATAATCCAGGGCAAAAAACGTTTCATTCAATCGACGGTTGACGGCTTCTGCAATCCATCTCGTAATGTCATTCTAAGCGGAGTGAAGAATTCCTGGTCATTTGTATTCAGTATCACAGAAAACAATCGAGATGTTTCGCTTCGCTCAACATGACAAGCGTATCTATGGACGACGTCCTCAATAACAGCCAAAGGTGATGCGCCGCTACATCGAAATCTATTCCATCATCCTGCGCAACTCGCTCATCCGCGATTTGAGTTTCAAGGCGAACTTCCTGTTGTGGATGGTGGTCGAGATTCTGTGGTTCTGCGGGCAAATCGTTTTTTTCAGCATCATTTTTGGGAATGTCGATCACATCGGTGACTGGACGAAATGGGAAGTAGTGCTGTTGGTCGGCACACATCAGATTATCGCGCAGCTTTTCCAGGCTTTCTTTTTTGTGAACCTCGCAAATATCCCCGAGCTCGTGCGCATGGGAAAACTGGATTCCGTGCTGGTGTTACCAATCGACAGCCAGTTCGCGGTTTCCACGAAACAATTCGGGCTCGACAGCATCCTGAACGCCCTGCTTGGCGCCGTCGTGGTTATTGTCTCGTTGTCCAAGCTGAGCGTCGTGCCGAACCCGCTTTCCGTTTTGCTCTATGTTGTCGCGCTTGGTTTTGGAATCGCCGTGCATTATTCGATCATGCTAGGCCTCGCCGCGGTGAGTTTTTGGATCATTCGCGCGCAGGGATTGGTGTACGGTTATTTCAACTTTCTCAATATCGCGCGTTATCCGGACGTCATTTTCCCGTGGCTTTTCAGGCTGATTTTTGGCTGGGTGATTCCGGTGGTGATCATTGCCAACATCCCCGCGCGCCTGCTCATCAAATCACTCGGCCAACCGTTTCCTTTGATGCTGCATCTAGTCATCGCGTCGACAATTGTGTTCTGGCTTTCGCGTGTGTTTTGGAAATTTGCGCTGGGACATTATTCCAGCGCCAGCTCGTGATGATTGTAGGGCAACCGCTTCGGTTGCCGGGCAGAATTGGCAGGCGGAGCGCCTGCCCTACAAAAATCGAGGCCAAAGAGAATCTGCCTCTTTATTGACGAAAGCCGTCTCGACCGCGACGCTCGATTAGCTTAGGTAAATCTTGCCAATGATTATTGAAGTAAAAGTGCCGTCGGTTGGGGAGTCGGTGACGAGCGGAGTCGTCTCCGCCTGGCATAAAAAGTCCGGCGAGTTCGTGAACGAAGGCGAACCACTTTTCGCGCTCGAGACAGACAAGGTCTCAACGGATATCGTGGCCGAAAAATCCGGCGTGCTCGAAACGAAAGTGCCCGAAGGCCATGAGGTGAAGATCGGTGAAGTCGTTGCGGTGATCGATGATTCGAAGCAGGCGTCGCAATCACGCAAGGAAGAAAAACCAAAAAAGAAAGAGCCTGAAGCAAAGAAGAAGGAACCTCAGGCGGAGAAAAAGCCAGCCGTAGCCGTGAGCGTTGACCGCGGCGAGCCGGAGTCAGCGCCTCCGGTTACAACGCTTTCACCTGCAGTCCGCCGAATTGTCGAGGAAGAGCACCTCGAGCGGGAGAAAATTCATGGCACCGGTATGGCCGGCCGTTTAACCAAGGCCGACGTGCTGACAGCGGTTCACGACCGCAAATCTGTAGGGGAAGCTGATAGCTTCCCCGGGAAGGCAGCGCCGTCTCCTACGGCAACGGAAGCGTCCGCCGATGGCCGATTCGTCCGCAAAAAGATGTCGCCGTTGCGCCGGAAAATCGCGCAGCAATTGGTGATGGCGCAGCACACCGCCGCGATTCTGACCACATTCAACGAATGCGACATGAGCGCCGTGCAGGAATTGCGCCGGAGCAAGCAAGATGAGTTTACAAAAAAGCACGGCATCAAACTTGGGCTGATGTCGTTCTTTGTGAAGGCGGCCGTGGAAGCACTCAAAGCCGTGCCGGTCGTCAATGGCCGCATCGAAGGAGATGATTTTATTCAAAACAACTTCTACGACATCGGCGTAGCGGTTGGGACGGAGCGCGGACTTGTAGTGCCGGTAGTGCGCGAAGCAGATAAGAAAAGTTTTGCCGACTTGGAGCGCGACATCGCTGATTTTGCAGGAAGAGCGCGCGACGGAAAATTGAAGCTCGAAGATTTGCAAGGCGGCACGTTCACAATAACCAACGGCGGTGTTTACGGTTCACTCTTCGCCACGCCCATTTTGAATCCGCCGCAGAGCGGCATTCTCGGGATGCACAAAATTATGCCGCGCCCCATGGCGGTGGACGGGAAAGTGGAGGTCCGCCCAATGATGTATCTCGCGCTCAGCTACGATCACCGCGCAATCGACGGCAAAGAAGCAGTTATGTTTTTGATAAAAGTGAAGGAGTGCATCGAAGATCCGAAAAAACTTCCGCTGGGTTTTTAATTTAGCGCTTTGTCATGGCCGGAAGACATGATCCGAGATTCTTCGCCTCGCTCAGAATGACAGCCCTTGCCATCATTACTTTGTCATGTTGAGCGAAGCGAAACATCTCGGATTATTTCTGTTCGCATGCGCAAGCACGACTATTGGGTGTATATCCTCACCAATAAACGCTGCAGCACATTGTACATTGGAGTCACAAATAACATTGTCCGCTGATTGCATCAGCATCGGTTTGGTGAAGTGAAGGGTTTCTCGAACCGCTACCGTTTGAGCCGGCTAGTTTGGATCGAACACTTTCGCAACGTGAATGACGCGATCGCGTGCGAGAAGAAGCTGAAAGGTTGGCGCCGCAGCAGAAAAATCACACTTATTGAGCAAACGAATCCAAGCTGGCTCGATCTGAGTTACGATTGGGAACAGCAACCAAAGTTCTATGACCGCCCATGGCAAATCGAAGAAATGATCTGAGATTCTTCGCTTCGCTCAGAATGACACGCTCACTGGTAGGCATTATGTCATATTGAGCGGAGCGAAACATCTCTGGACGTTGTTTTTAATGTCGCAGGACCAATGATCAGAGATTCTTCGCTCCGCTCAGAATGACAATGCTTCGCTTACAATGACAGAAAACACATATGGAAAAATTTGATGTTGTGATCATTGGCTCCGGACCGGGAGGCTATGTTGCTGCAATCCGTTCCGGCCAGCTTGGGTTGAAGACCGCCCTTGTCGAGAAATGTAAAGAATTGGGCGGCACCTGCCTGAACGTGGGCTGCATCCCGAGCAAAGCGCTCCTCACGTCGAGCGATCACTTCATGTTCGTCAAAAAAGAGGCGACGAAGCACGGCATCGTGATCGACGGCGCGCGCGTGGATCTCGCGAAGATGCAGGAGCGCAAGAACAAGGTTGTAAAGACATTCAATAGCGGTGTGCGCTCGCTGATGAAGACGAACAAGGTGACGGTGATCGAGGGCCTTGGCGCAATCAGCGCGCCAGGAAAAGTTTCGATCAAGTCGTCCAGCGGCGAGACACAAGAGATCGAAACGAAAAATATCGTCATCGCTACCGGCAGCGCGCCGGTGGAATTGCCGTTCGCGAAATTTGACGGCAAAACGATCGTGAGCAGCACCGAAGCGCTGGAGTTCACCGAGCCTCCAAAGAAACTGGTGGTCATCGGTGCTGGCGCAATTGGACTTGAACTGGGTTCCGTCTGGAACCGGCTCGGTTCGGAAGTGACGATGCTCGAATTTCTCCCGCGCATTGCACTCGGGTTCGACCTCGAGTTGTCGAATCTGCTTCAGCGGTTGCTTACTGGTCAGGGCATGACTTTTCACCTCGAAGCGAAAGTCAGCGCGGTAAACGTGAACGACGGCCGCGCTACTGTCACTGCGACGAAAAATGGCGAAGAACTGAAATTCGACGCGGACAAGGTGCTCGTCTCAGTCGGTCGTCGACCGTTCTCGGAAGGTTTAGGCGCGGAAAAAGTGGGCGTCGCGTTGGATGAAAAGAACCGGATTAAAGTGGACGAGCATTACCGCACGAATATCGAAGGCGTTTATGCCATCGGTGATGTGATTGCCGGGCCCATGCTGGCCCACAAAGCTGAAGACGAAGGGATCGCTTGCGTGGAAATCATTGCAGGCAAAGCCGGCCACGTGAACTACGAAGCCATTGCCGGTATTATCTACACCAATCCCGAACTGGCCGGCGTTGGTCTCACAGAAGATCAAGCCAAGGAGCAGGGGATCGAGGTGCGCATCGGGAAATTCCCGTTCCGCGCCAACAGCCGCGCGATTAGCAGCGATGACGTCGAAGGAATGGTCAAATTCGTCGCCGACGCCAAAACCGATCGCATTCTCGGCGGGCACATTTTACATCATGCCGCTTCAGAGTTAATCGCTGAAGCCGTTTCAGTGATCGAATTCGGCGGCAGCTCCGAAGACATCGGCCGCACCACTCATTCTCACCCCACTTTGAGCGAAGCCGTCAGAGAAGCCGCGCTCAACGTCGAGAAGCGCGCATTGCACATCATTAACCGCTGAACGCGCGTGCTCGGGCTTGTCGGCCCGAGGCGGGCCGTCTCCATGGAGCCGACGCGCCCTCGCGTCGTATTTCCGGGCGGTACAAATCACCCGGCATTCTGCGCGTCTCGTCGCTGAATCACCCACAACGTCACGAGCGCGGACATTGCGCAAATGATTGCGCCGAACGCGAGCGCCCAGGGTGTGCCTGCGAAATGCGCAACGGCTCCGGCTTCGAGGCTGCCGAGGGGAATCATGGCTCCGAACACGAGCGACCACACGCCCATGACACGTCCCCGCATTTCGTCCGGCACGATGGTTTGCAGCACAGTGTTGGAAGTTGAAAAAAACAGCAGCATTCCAAATCCGGCGGCGAAGAGAAATAGCAGCGCGAGCGGAAAACTTTTGCTGAACGAAACCGCCAACATCGCTATGGAAAATAACCAGACCCCGCCCAGCGCGATTTTACGCGGTGCGAAAAGATGTCCAAACGTCGCGACCAGCAGTGCGCCAACAAGCGCGCCAACTCCGCTCGCCGACATCAAAATTCCATAACCATTTGCGCCACGTCCGAGCACATCGCGTGCAAACGCGGGCATCAGCACCGCATACGACCAGCCGAAAACGCCGACTGCTAGAAAGAGCAGCAAGATTGTGCGCACACGCGGATGTTTGGTCGCATACAAGATTCCCTCCCACGCGTGCTCGCCTGCTGAAGCGATCTCGATTTTTCGCTCGAAAAGCGGCAGACGCATCATTAATAAACCCGCGATCACGGCGATAAAACTGAGGCCGTTCAGGAAAAAACACATCGCCACGCCGACAGCACCAATCATCAAACCCGCGACGGACGGCCCGATAACGCGCGCTCCGTTCACGATCGAGCTGTTGAGTGAGATCGCGTTCAGCAAATCTTCGCGACTGGTCATTTCGACCGTGAACGCCTGGCGCGCCGGCATGTCGAATCCCATCGAAATTCCGTTGAGCGCGGCAACGATGATGATGAACAAGGGCGTCGCGAATCCGAGCCACACACCTGCAGCGAGCAAAAACGCACAAATCATTTGGGCCGCTTGCGTCACAACGAGGATCGATCGTTTCGGATACAGATCAGCCAGCGCGCCGCCCCAGATCGATGAAAGCATCATCGGCGCAGATCCAACCGCCGACACCACGCCGAGCAGGAGCTTTGAGTTTGTGATTTGGTAAACGTACCAGCTCATCGCGGTCTGCTGCATCCACGTGCCGGTAAGCGAGACGAGCTGGCCCCAGAAGAACAGCCGATAATTGCGATGCCGTAACGCACGAAATGTATGCCGCCAGGTGATTCCGCCCACGGGCATACGCCGCTGCCGGCCGCTGATGTCCTCCGGCACCCGGGCGGTTTCTGTGGTTCTCGTCGGCATCAGGAAAGAGACCACGCCTGTTCAAGCTTCGCACGAAGTGCTTTCGCAATCCGAGCGAAGTCCCGGGCTCGGATATGTCATATGTAACGATGTCATGTTGAGCGAAGCGAAACATCTCTGGCTAGTATTTTACGTATCGCCAGAGAAATAATCAGAGATTCTTCGCTCCGCTCAGAATGACATTCTATGATGATCTGTCGTGGAAAGCACAGAGGCGATTCTTCTTCGGAAACGAAAATTCAGCGACACAACTCTGATCGTCTCGTGGTGCACCGAGCTAATTGGGTGCGTTCAAACGATTGCTAAGGGCGCGCGACGTCCGAAAAGTCCATTTGCCGGAAAACTCGATCTGTTTTTTGAGACTGAAATTTCGATCGTGCGTAGTCGCAAAACCGATCTGCATACGCTCGCAGAAGTCGTCCTGAAAAATCCGTTCGCCGGAATTCGCAGCAATTATCTGCGTACGCAGACTGCCGCTTACTTTGTTGAGTTGATTGAGATTTGCACCGAACGCGATCATCGCGAGCCAGAATTGTTCGGACTGTTGCGCAGGGCTTTCGGTTATCTGGATGCAAACGATCCGACCGCGCGCGCGGTCGCGCATTTCGAGACTGAGCTGGCGCGTATCGCCGGCGTGCACAGGACGAAACCTGTAGGGGACGCTGTTAGCGTCCCAAGGGAAGCTGTCAGCTTCCCCTACAGTGCGGCTTCTGCCTTGGGGAATTTATTTGGGCGACTGCCCATTTCCCGCACGCCGCTCTTGAAAACACTCGCGACGGAGGCGAAAAAGAACGCGAAATGAGGTTCCAACCCGTCTAGCAAATGCCGGTGTCATGTTGAGCGAAGCGAAACATCTCTGGCTATTGCTGGATTCAGAAAAGAATCAGAGATTCTTCTCCCGCGCCTGCGGGATCAGAATGACATTATGAAGTGGTTTGTAGGAAATATTATCGCACTCTTCGCAATCGCCGCGCTCGGCGCTACGGCTTCAGCAAAGGAGAGCTACAAGTTCGATCCGTCGGGATCGACGATCGGATTTAGTGTGCATCAATTTCTCGGCACCACTCTCGGCAAGTTCACGACTTTCAGCGGCAGAATCGAAGTCGATCGCGAACATCCGGAGAATTCCTCGGTCACAGCGCAGATCGACGTGCGGAGCATCGATACGCGCATCAAAAAACGCGACGATCATTTGCGCAGCGCGGAATTTTTTAACGTCGAGAAATTTCCCCGGATGACGTTCAAAAGCCGGAGCGTAAAAAGCACCGGCCCTCAAAGCGGCGACATCCTTGGCGACTTAACAATGCACGGCGTGACGAAGCCAATCACGCTTCACGTGAAACTGCTGACCCCGCCAAATGAAACCGGACGAACGCGCTGGTCTGTGACGACTGATCCGATCACGCGTCGCGACTTCAATTTGATGTTTGCTCCGGCCGCTGAATCCGTCTCCGGCATTAGCCAGACAGTGGCGATCAATATTGAGATCGAAGCGAAACGCGCAGAGTAGATGCGCCGCGCCTCGCTGCTCTTATGTCTTGGCGTTGTCATTCTGAGTGAAGCGAAGAATCTCTGATCATTTCCTTCTGATTAGCGATGAGAGAGATAAACAGAGATGCTTCGCTGCGCTCAACATGACAGAATGAACTGATGGAAATCATCCCCGTCGGAGATTCCGCGCTGGTCGTGCGCGTTCGCGAGCAATTTGAGGATGCACCTGACAAAACGCTGGACGAAGTGCTTCGAGTATTTCGATTGCTTCAACGCGCAGACATTCCGGGCGTCATTGAGCTTGCTCCGGCTTACACGAGCGTTGCCGTTTTCTTCGATCCTATCGCCATTCTCAAGTCAAACGGCGCGACGAATGCTGTGTTTGATGAGCTCGTGAAAAGAATTCGCAGCGCGATTATTCCTGCTTCCCGGCGCCATCGCCGTCGGACTGCGCGTGGTCCACGTCTAACCGAAATTCCCGTCTGTTATGATGCGGAATTTGGAATCGACCTGGATCGCGTATCTGAACACACGAAGCTTTCCGCAGCGCGAAATCGTGGATCTTCACAGCACGAGCGAATACCGCGTGGCATGCATTGGGTTCGTTCCTGGTTTTACATTTCTGGCAGGATTACCGAAGAATTTGGCAACGCCGCGGCGCGATGTACCTCGCAAAGAAATTCCTCCCGGTTCCGTTGGCATCGGCGGTGCGCAAACGGGGATATATCCGTTGCGCTCTCCGGGCGGCTGGAATCTCATCGGCCGCACTCCGGTGGAGCTTTTCGATCCGATTAAAGATCCGCCGACCCTTCTGTCTCCCGGTGATCGCGTGCGCTTTCGAGCAATTACCCGGGAGGAGTTTGCCGCCTTCGCCGAGGTGCGGCGGCCAAGGAATTGTTGAAGGGTTGAAGCGTGCATCCTGTCATGTTGAGCGAAGCGAAACATCTCTGATTGTTAGCTCAGCGCCGCCAGGACCAATAATTGAGATCCTTCACTCCGTTCAGGATGACAGTGCGATGAATGCAGTTGTAACCCGGGCAGGATTTTTAACATCGGTGCAAGATGTAGGCCGCACGGGCTTCCGCCAGTTTGGCGTTTCGACCAGCGGCGCGCTCGATCCGTTTGCTTTGCGTGTCGCGAATCTGCTGGTTGGCAATAGTGAAGGCGCGACCGGACTCGAAATCACCCTCGGCGGTTTGCAGTTGCTGTTTGAAGATGAGCGGAGCGTTGCCTGGTGCGGTGGCGAATTCGATGCGCAGATCGGATCACAGGTGTTGCCGGCCGGGCATGTCGCGCATTTGCAAGCTGGTGACGAATTGAAATTTGGTCACGCCCAAATTGGTTGCCGATGCTGGCTCGCAATTTCCGGCGGAATCGATGTGCCCGTCGTTCTTGGAAGTCGCTCGACTGATTTGCGCGCTAATTTCGGCGGATTTGAAGGGCGCGCTTTACGGGATGGCGATCAACTTTTGTTAGGAGAATTTCGGCGGTCTCAGACCGCCGCTACGGCAGGAATTTCTTCGTGGGCCGCACCTCACGATTGGGCAAGCCCGGCAAGCCCCGCTCCGAATTTTCGTTTCGTTCGTGGCGTCGATTGGAATCGCTTCGACGATGTAACGATTCAACGATTCACGAATGAGGAGTTCAACGTTTCACCAGACTCAGATCGTATGGGTGTACGCCTTGATGGCCCGGAACTGAAACGCCAGGACGAGGCCGATCTCATTTCGGAAGCAGTCGCACCAGGAACAATCCAGGTTCCACCAAGCGGGAAGCCGATTTTGCTTTTGGGAGATTGCCAAACCATCGGCGGATACCCAAAAATAGCTTACGTGATCACGGTCGATCTTGGCATTGCGGCGCAGCTTCGTGCCGGTGATCGCGTTCGTTTTTCCGAGGTGTCGTTACAAGATGCGCATCGGTTTTTAGTGGAACGCGAGCGTGACTTGGAGCGTTTCCGCATCGGGTTGAGTCTCCAAAGATCGTGAACTTATCTATAGATCTGAACGCGGACCTCGGCGAAGGCTCGGGGCACGACGCCGAGCTTTTCGAGCTGATCAGCTCGGCGAATATCGCGACCGGTTTTCACGCCGGCGATTCCGATACGATGCACGCCGCCATTTCCGCGGCAAAGAACCAGCGAGTCGCTGTCGGAGCGCATCCGAGTTTTTTCGATCGCCAGAATTTCGGGCGCAAGGAGATGACGATACCGACCGAAGAAGTGTTCGACGCTGTGGCTTATCAACTCGGAATTTTTCAAGCGATCGCTTCCGCACTGGATGTGCAACCGAATCATGTGAAGCCGCACGGCGCGCTGTACAACATGGCGGTGCGCGATGCGAACCTCGCCGACGCAATCGCGCGCGCCGTCAAATCGATCGATCCGAAATTGATTCTGTTCGCGCCGGACAAAAGCGAGCTTGCCCGTGCGGGCGAGGCTCATGGTTTGCAAATCGCGCACGAGATTTTCGCCGATCGAAATTACTTGAACGATGGCTCGCTCGTTCCTCGCACGCGATCTGATGCACTACTTCATGATCCAAAGGAAGCAGCCGAACGCGTATTGCGGATGTTGCGCGAAGGCAAGGTGCGTTCAATCGAAGGTCAAGATGTTGAGGTGCGCGGTGAGACGATTTGTGTTCACGGCGATACGCCTGGCGCGGTGGAATTCGCGCGTGAACTGCGCATCCGACTTGAACGCGAAGGCGTGAAAATCAGGCCGCCGAAGACTTCCCTGTGAACGACAAGATCGAGAATGGAGCCGGCGCGCCCCCGCGCCGAAGTAACCGCCCTTCGCGGCCCGAGGGCGGGCCGTCTCCATTTCGACATTTGGCACATCTGCCCTCGTTTCGCGACAATCCGATTGTTTTCTTTACGGTCTGCACATTTCAGAGACGCAAAATTCTTGCGTCAGCAAAGTGCGAAGAAATTTTGCGTGTAATCTGGCAACGTTCGGCCGAGCACGATGGTTGGTGGGTGGGCAGCTATGTTCTGATGCCGGACCATGTGCATTTTTTTGCGCGGCCCGCGACTAACGCGCGGCCAAAAGCAGAATGGGTCGGGATGTGGAAGAGTGTTAGTTCACGACGAATCGCGGCGAGCGCTGGCGCTTGAACCGCCGATTTGGCAGTCCGACTACTTCGATCGGTATCTGAGGTCAAGCGAGAGCTATTCGGAGAAATGGCAGTACGTTGAGCAGAATCCTGTTCGCGCGGGCCTCGTCGAGACCATGGAAGTGTGGCCGTACCGCGGAACGATACACGACCTAATGTTCTAATGGAGCAGGAGCGCCCCGAGAATGGAGCCGGCGCGCCCCCGCGCCGAAAGACAAGCCCTGCGCGGCCCGAGGGCGGGCCGTCTCCAAGCGAGAAAACCGGCTTGGTTCGCGCGCTTGGGCCAATCGATGCGACGATGATTGTCATCGGCTCGATGATCGGGTCGGGCATCTTCATCGTGTCAGCGGAGTCATCGCGATTGAGCGGCGCACCGGGTTGGCTGTTACTCGCATGGACACTCGCCGGCTTGCTGACGATCACGGGCGCGCTGTGTTGCTCAGAGTTGGCAACGATGATGCCGCGCGCGGGTGGTGTGTATGTTTTTCTCCGCGAGGCATTCGGTTCTCCCATCGGATTTTTGTATGGCTGGACGCTGTTTCTCGTGGTCCAAACAGGGACAATCGCTGCGGTAGCGATTGCGTTTGCGAAGTTTGTCGGCGTCTTTGCCACATCAGTTTCACCTGAGAAATACCTCGTCTCTCCGATCTCGTTAGGCGGTTATGCGATCAGCTTATCCACGGAACAATTCGTGGCCGTAGCATTGATCGCGCTTCTGACATGGACGAACACGCGCGGACTCGAGATCGGCAAAATTGTCCAGAACACATTCACCTTTGCGAAAACCGCCGCACTAGCGGCCGTGGTTGTGATCGGGTTATCGTTAGGCTGGAAAGCCAATTCGGCCGCGCTAAATGCAGCATGGTGGCACTCTTGGGCCAATGGCTGGAATCCGCAGGCGGCGCAACCCGGCTTTGCTGTCACTGGCACCCTTGCTCTCACGCTCCTTTTCGGCAGGTCAATGGTCGGCCCGCTCTTCGCCCAGACGGCATGGACGAACGTGACGTTTATTGGCAGCGAAGTGCGCGATCCAGGAAAGAATCTCGTGCGCGCGCTCGTGGGAGGATGCGCGGTCGTGGTCGTACTTTATTTGCTGGCTAACGTTGCTTATCTGGCGGTGCTGCCGTTCCCGGAAATCCAGCATGCGCCACAAAATCGCGTAGCCGTAGCAATGATGGACACCATCTTCGGTCGTCCAGGAGCGATGTGCATGGCGGCAGCGATCATGATTTCTACTTTCGGTTGTGACAATGGACTGATTCTCGCGGGGGCCCGCGTTTACTATGCGATGGCGCGGGATGGTTTGTTCTTCCGAAAAATTGCAACCACAAATCGATTTCATGTTCCGTCCGCCGCACTCGTGGCACAGGGAATTTGGACGGCGTGTCTGGTTTTGCCGCGCACAGTTATAACCAATCCCGAGACACACCACGTGACTTACGGGAATGTTTACAATCAACTGCTCGAATACATCGTCTCGGCAGATTTAGCTGTTTTACCTTCTGATGGTAGTCGCCGTCATTGTCTTGCGACGTAAAAAGCCGAATGCTGAGAGGCCATATCGAACATGGGGTTATCCAATTGTACCGATCATCTCGATCGTGCTATCGGCACTCTTGACCATTGATCTGGTATGGCTCGCGCCGGCGACGTCAGGAATCGGAATTCTGATCGTGCTGACCGGCGTGCCCGCTTACTTCTTCTGGCACAAGGCTTCTCATTAACTACTGCTTTAGCGGCGTGCTGCCTGCAGAAGAGATGTTATGAACCCAGTCGCGCCGGTTCTTGAGATCAACTTATAGAACCGAAATGCTCGTTAGGCGCGAAATCATTTTGTATGCCTGCAAAATCAAAGAAACAACAAATGGCAGCCGGCGCTGCGCTTGCGGCGAAACGCGGCAAGAAGTCGAAGTCGTCGCTTAAGGGCGCATCGAGCCAAATGGCAAAGTCGATGAGCGAAAGTGAGCTACGAAAGATGGCAAAGACGAAGCGCAAGGGGAAGCCCACACGCAAAACCAAGAAAAGATAAAATTCGTATCTCGGCAATCAGACAGCTACACGAGCTGAAGATTCACACTCAAGCCGAGGAAATCTGCTGACGAAAAAAAGAACATGGGACGAGATGAAGGTTTTCACTCTCCCGTGCTGTCGATCTGCATTGCCGCCATCGCATCTGTCAAAGGTGCAAAGCTCACCCTGCTTGTTCCGGTAAAGGGATGGTCAAGCACATAGACCAGGAATAAAATTGACGTAACCGTCGCGGTCAGTGTCGTGGTAATTAGGTATTGGGCGCGTATGTTTTTCATGCCGAAGAAAAAGGTGTAGGAGACTGCGATCACGCCGCCAACGAGTAACACCAGCCAGATAACCGGTGGCACCGTATCGTTACCAGCAAATATTCTCATGCGACGATACTGAGCCAGGCTGTTTAAACAACGTAGCGCTTCGCCATAAAGCTCTCTGTTGGGAATCGAGCTCGCGTCGACCTGAGAAAATAATATTCTGAGAGTGTTGTGAGCTCCGCCGGAATAAAGCTGAAGGTCCCCCTTTGCCATTCGCGGCATTTCATCGTTGTAAACCGCAGCAACGTAATTTTTCGCTCCCTGCTGAATGACTCTCTTGGGAGAATCAGGAAACGTTGCGGCAGTGTGAAAAATATCCAGAGCCTCGCTAGCCTCCATTTGCAGATTTTTGGTTGCGTCGTCATATCCGTTCCAGGTAGCAAACACGACAAACGCTACCAACACTCCATAGAACAATCCGAAGGCGTTGAAAATGATTGCAGCGACTTCGTGGTTCTCTTTTAGTACTTCGGCTGAATACTTCCTTCGCACTAAATAAAGCCCTGTCAGGCTAAAGAAGGTGGTAATCGCCGAGACGATCAAAAAGGAAACCGGCGGCGGTAACTTAAGCAGAAATTCCATAAATTTATTAACCCTTCAGAAGACTTCTCCGAATCTTATTGCTTTCGACTTCTTACTTCACGTTTGAGCCGATATCCGTCGGCGTGAGCACCGTATCCGCTGCCGTATTCAACTAATCCCACGCCTTTTTTCCAGACGATTTTTTTGAAATGTCCTGAGGGATGACTCGCCTCATAAATGCAGAGGTCGCCTTTCAATTTGATTGTCGTTTTCCATTCGCCCTCCTGGTGTTCGAAGCTGCCGCTAACGATGCCGTAAATGTCGTTCGGTTCGAATTCGGGCGGCTTGTCCAGTGCCGAAATCTTCTTAGCGGCCGCGTCGTTGTCCTCTTCGTTTAGCAGGACGATCCGATCATCGGTCACAATGAAATAGTCTGGCCGAATTTCGCGTTGTTTTTCAGCGCGCGATTTTAGATCCGTGAATTCGAGTTTGAAGATCGCGCCCCACGGCATTTTCGCCACCCGCGTCGTCACTACTCTGGCGGTGAGAGCGATGTCTTGTCCTCCGATGTCGTCACTCCACTCGGTTCCGCGAAATTTGGCGGAGCCCGGCTTGTCGTCCTGGGTGTTGAGAAATGGGTTTGCCGCGTAAACGGAAACCGCCAACGAGAGCAACATTGTCATAATTGCAATTCGCGAACGGTTCATAGTCCGATCTTAGCGATCATGAGATCGCCATTGCACGCCATTTTCCAATCTGCTCAGTAGCTTCGCTATAGCGCAGGCTAGTTTATCGCGGGCCTTCGGCGCGAGGGAAGCGACAATTTTTTCAAAACGCGGGTCGCTACCAAGCGGATCCCACCACCGCATCCAATACCAATGTTTCTTCGACTAGCTTCGGAAGAGGTCGTAGTTGGTCGCGATCTGGTGCAGCGTCTCAAGGTTTCGCGGATCGAGCTCAACCGCGCGTTCAAGGTCTCGGGCGGATTCGTCCCAGCGCCCCTGGCGCCTCTTGGATGTAGCCCATCAATTGGAATATCCGGGCGTCGTTAGGCAGGCTCTGACGAGCCACTTCCAGTTGCGTCAGAGCGCCATCATAACGCCATGCTGCTCAACGAATTCTTGAAAGAGCACGGTAAAGTTGAGAAACTTGAAGCTGCGCTCGACAGGATCAAGAAACGTTTGAACGAGCAGGACGCCAGAATTCAGAAAGTCAGTGCGAAGGTTGAGGTCAGCGAACCCGCGGCAAAGACCGCTTTCAACAGTCAGTAAAAAAACCAAAACATCGAAAGGAAAACAAACTATGAAAAATCGAAACATTATACTCACAACGATTCTCTTAACGCTTGGTTCCTTTGCGCTTGCGCAGAGGATACAAGCCATCAGTCCGGCGCCAGATGGCGGCTATCCTGGGTTTAACACAGCTGAGGGGCAGAACGCCCTTTTTAGCCTGACCACTGGCGACGGCAATACAGCGGTTGGTTGGTTTTCGCTCTGGAGCAACGCAGCGGGCAACTTCAACACCGCTACAGGCGCGGGAACGCTTCTTTTCAACACCGCAGACGAAAATACGGCGTTTGGCGCGGCGGCGCTTCTAAACAACACCAGTGGCGCCAGCAACACGGCTACCGGAGCGGCAGCCCTTTCAAACAACACCATTGGCGGCGGCAACACGGCCAATGGAACGTTTGCGCTCCAGACCAACACGGATGGCATTGAGAATACAGCCACCGGTGCTGACGCACTAATGCGCAACACAACCGGTTCCGCCAATACAGCCACCGGCGCTGAAGCGCTTCTCGGCACCACCGGCAACAACAACACAGGGACGGGGTTTGGCGCCCTCGCCGCCAATTTCACCGGTGACGGCAACACGGCGATTGGTCGTTCTGCGCTAGGTCTCACCACTGGCAGCGGCAACACGGCTTTAGGCACTAACGCCGGCAGTTCTCTCACTTCAGGCAATCTTAATATCGATATCGGCGCCGATGTGATCGGTGTGGCAGGAGAGAGCAATACCATCCGAATCGGCGCCAACTTGGACGAAACACCTGGAGCCTCAGCCTGCCATATCGGCGGGATCTATAACCAGTCGGTTGATCCCGGCACCGCGAGTTCCATGGCAATCGATGCCACTGGAAAGTTGGGTACAACGCTCTCGTCGCGGCGCTTCAAGCATGACATTAAAGCAATGGACACGGCGAGCGAAGCGATTCTGGCGCTTAAGCCTGTGACCTTCCACTACAAGACCGACGCTAAGAACACGCCGTGTTTTGGTTTAATCGCCGAGGAAGTGGCCGGAGTAAATCCCGATCTCGTGGTCCGCAATAAGAACGGCGAAATCTGGAGCGTGCGCTACGATCAGGTCAACGCGATGTTGCTCAATGAGTTCCTCAAAGAACACAAGAGAGTGCAGGAACAGCAAACGACGATCGGGCAACTGAAATGTAATGCTGCCAAACAGGAAGCCACGATCAGCGAGCTCAAGAGCGATCTCGAAACGGTTGTTGCTCGCCTTAAGGACGAGGATTCAAAAATCCAGAGGGTGAGCGCGGAACTCGAAATGAGTAAGCGTTCACCACAGGTGGTCGCGACTAATCCGTAAGAGTGAAAAATTGACCACGGATAACACGGATGCCACCGATGCAGGGGATTCATGCTCAAGAATCTCCTGCGTTCGAAAAGATTCGTGCCTTGTGAAAAAGATCATAACCTTCAGCACGATTTTCGTTATCGCTGCATTCCTTCTGTTTCCGAATGCGCCTTCTGCTTTCGCCAAACCACAAAACAAGCTGGCTAGCTCCGCCCAGGAAAATGCGGATCCGCTTGTAAATGCGGCGATGAAAAACATGGAGAGCGGTGTGTGGTCCGTGAAGGGCACCGTCACGGCCAAGAAACCAATCAAGCTGCAAGGTCTTCTTGCAGGCGAAGATTTTGATTTGGCAATGGAACCGGGCGTGAACCCGAACACCCCGATGCGCGAAATCGTGATCAAAAACAAAGCGTGGATTTGCTCCGATGGCGAGACGTGGCACGCCACTAAACCGGATGATCGTTTGATCTACAATTGGGCGCACGTGCCAATCATGGCCGACAGGAAGTTACCGTCGTTTGAGAAAGTGGGGTCTGAGCAACGCAATGGACAGACTTTGTTGCACGTACGGTTAAAGGTTCCTGAGAAGAACATCAATCCGAAAGAGTTGCCTCAATATTGGCTCGTCCTCGATTCTCAGGGACAGGCCCAATACGTCGGACACACCGAGATGCCGATGTACTCGCAAGCGCGCAAGGAAGTCATGTATTGCTCGTTTGATTATGCGCCGGCGGAAAAAAAGATCGAGCCGCCGCCACTCGGCGCGCCAGTGGATGACAAGGCTTACGGTTTTAACGACATCGAGCAACACAAGTTCGATTGGAAAGGTAGAGTCGTTAGGCTCGAGGTTACTCCGAAAATCTTGGAGTCAAAGCAAATTGGCGAGGACACGTACCGCGGCTTTTTGAAGGATACCGCGACACCCAATCATTATGGCATAGTCGAATTTCCGCACGACGCGCTGGTTAAGCTGGGATTTCTCAAAAAAATCGTGAGCGGCGCGCATGCCTGGGGAGGATCTGGAAAAGATGGGCGCGCTGGGTCGCACCGAAGGCGAACCGGTTTCGTTTTACGTCCAGGTGGTTCCAATCGGCGAGAAGCCCGCGGCAAGAGCCGTGGCCGTTGGCGCGAGGCTTGTGCGTGATCCCGATGGAAGTGTCAGTTACACCTGGGAAGCCGATGAGAAACAGGCGGCGAAATCACCACCTGCTCCTGCGGCATCGGACGGCTCCGATGGCGATCTCGTTGCCCGCGGGATCGAAAAAGCGAAGAACAATGACTTGGATGGCGCGATAGCTGATTTCAATCGCGCCGCCGAACTCAATCCAAAAGATGACGCACCCTATTATAACCGGGCTCAAGCCAGACGGCTTAAGAATGACACAGCTGGTGCTATCGCCGACTACACCAAAGCGATCGAACTAGGCTCCACGAATCCGGCTGCCTATAACAATCGCGCCAACGCCAGGGCGGAGAATAAAGATCGTGATGGCGCAATTGCTGACTACGCGCGCGCTATCGAACTCAAACCCGATTACGCACGCGCCTACTACAATCGTGCGATTCAGAAGAAGGAGAAGGGAGATGCGGCTGGGGCTGCCGCAGATTTCAAACGCGCAAAAAAACTGGACCCAGATTTAGTAGCCGAAGGGTCGGCGTCGGATTCCACCAGTGATCACGCCTCGGCGAATGGCGAAGCGACAGGAACAACACTCAGTCTCCTGGATGGGAAGCTGAAGCTCGACATGGCGCCGGATTTTTCGCGCGACGCTGACGATCCGAAAAGTCCGAAAACAGTCGCCAGGTTTTCAGGGCCCGATGGCGCGTGGGGAGAAGTTTTGCGCGGAACACATGGATTAACGCCAGATAAGCTGGACGGCTATCTCAAGATGCGCGTGGCCGAATACAGCAAAGGCTTCAACTGGCTACCGAAGGATTCGCACCTTCAATGGCTGAAGAAAGACATCGTGACCATCAACGGCCGCAAGTGGGCGGATTGGCGTTACGTTCCGATGCTAAAAGGAACAAAGGATTACTCGCACAGCCCCGTATACACGCGGTTCCTAACGACTTCCTATAAAGGCCAGCTGTTAGAGATTACCTTTACCTCGAACCTGAACACCGCGCCCGAGTTAAAGCAGAAGATAGATCACATCATGGGCTCGGTGCATCTCGAAGAATGAGACACACGAATTTGAAACTCGTTTGCATCCGCTCGTCGCCGCTATCCGTCGCGGCTTTACGTTCTGTGTCGCTGATCTCTCAGCTCCATTTAGGAATCCACACTAACGAGATCATGTTAAAGGCGGTTGTTCTCGCATTGTTAATGGTGGTTGCGTCATCTGCGGTGGCCGCGGAAAACGCCGCAGAGGAGGTGATTCGCGCGCTTTACAAGGCTCACCGGCCGTGGGAGCACAAAGAACTCAACCTCGGCAATCGCGCTGTGCTGTCGAAATATTTTAGTCCGGAACTAACCAGGTTATTCCTAAAGAATGCGCAACTGGAACGGGACTGTCCCAAGGGCGACCTTTGTGGACTCGAATTCGACCCAATCCTTGGATCTCAGGACTTCGATGACCACCTCAATTTTAAACTGAACATCACTGAGACAACGCCGCCGCAGACTGGCCGATTCGAAGCGCGCTTTAAATTATTTAACGAAGAAAAGCCTGAGGATGAGCAAGTGCTGGTTTTCCAACTTATTCAGGTGAAAAACACATGGCGCATTGACGACATCGTCTATACCAAGGATAACACCTCCCTGAAGGCAGTAATTACTGCGATTATTGACGAGGCGGCTCATCTCAAAGAATGAAAGTCAGATTAGTCTCGTGGATTGCAGTTGCCTGCTATCTCGTTTGCACTTGGCAGTGGTTAGTGGCAGAAGAAAAAATCAAATATCCATCAGCGGATAGGCGCTTCGCCCTGAGGATAACTTAATCGAAGGACGATGAATACCATCAGACGGTTGAGTTGATAGAGGTGAATATGCGCCGCGTGCCTAACGAGCAATGAAGCTAACTGCCTGACGAAGACGTTTTTGGTCGCGTCGTTATTGCTTGCTTTTACGGCGAGCACTCAGACGCAGGCGAGCATGAACGCGCAAGCGCGCGCAGACTTTCAGCGAGCTGATGCTGATCTCAACAAAACTTATCAATCGGTTTTGGCAAAACTTTTGACCGTTGAGAGCAAACAAAAGCTCAGGGAGGCACAACGAGCATGGGTTGTATCCCGCGATGCTGAGGGAGCGCGCACTGCTAAGGAGGCAGATGGCGGCTCGATGGCACCGACACTCCGCTACGAAACGATGACCCATCTGACTCAACAGCGCATTAAAGAGCTAAAGGCTATGCTCGATCACAGAACTGAAAGTCAACCAAAATCCGAGCGAGTAGTGTGACCCCGTCGCAAATCTCAAGCCTGAATCGCCAAGGAGCCTGCGCAAACTCTTCGGAGCCAGAGACTGAAGCCAGCGAATCTCGAGTTCGGTTTCTCCAGACAAGAAATGGGAATACCAGCCGGAACGGACAATGAGACTCCCCAAAAATCGTAAAGGCGGACACAAACGAAGTGGCATTGGATTTGTCGGACCAACCTGCCGGCAACGGATTCGGTTTGGCGGCGGAAAATATGGGCGCCGGATTCAAAACGGCTCGCATTCACTACGGGCAGGGACGCACACACGGTGTTTCGCTCTACCAGTTACAAAACGAGAAATGGGTAGACTAAACTCACCAAGCGAAGATAACGACATCGAGAAACGGGCCAATGACATCTTCGATCATAAAGGCACAAGCTTGCACAAAAGAAAGACTGCAAAAGGGAAAGTACCTGCGTTTGAAATGGTGGACCGGATCAACGATCAATGGGTCGATTCCGACACTATGGTTTTATATATATCAATGAGCGAAGTTGCCCGCCGAGATGACCTGGCGAAATGGATGATGGCTACGGCACCGATCTTCTTTTTACGTTGCGGTTCGACGGTGCTGGCAAGTGGACGATCCTCAAAACGCATCGGATGTCGGAGAAAGAAGTCGAAGAGCACCAATGAGCTCTTTCGACTCCGCTGGCGGACCAGGTTCTGTATCGAAGCCCGCAGGGGAATTACCGGATCCAAGCGAGTGTGGACGGGTCAGCGTTGTGGACTGTCCCGATGAATGACCCGAGCCGGCGCAAGCCTTTGCGCGGCGCGGATCCTGATAATCGTGCACCGGAGGAGTTTAGTGCTTCTCCCAATGAGAATTGGTTATTTGATAATCGCCAACACGAACTCTACCGGAACACAGATGACTTCGCGTTCTCAGTCTTTAACCGCAAGCAGTGGCTTTGGAAGAACGCTCTGGATTGTGCATCGAAAGAATTTCACCTCGTCGCATCGTCGTGTTGAGCGATTGGGCTGAGTTGCGATTCGGCGCGCATGCTGATTCACTTCGAGGCACAGTTGCAACCCTGCTTTGCCTATTTCAACATGCGGACAAAAGCGTTCGAACAAACGCCATATCTGCGAATGGTTAACACCAAGCTCCACACCGAAAAGCCTTATGAAGCTTTTCCGAATGTCGCGTTTGCGGGCGACCATCTCGCAAGCTACGTGGTTTTCGCGGAGCCGATCGATTCGCCGCCATCAGAGGCAATTCTCAAACCGCGCCTGTGCTGCGCTGGATCAGGAGCTGCAGACCCATGGCGAAAAGCATTTGGCCGATAACGCCACGCCCAAAGACAGCAGCGTCGTCGAGTTCTGGCGCTCGGAGTACAACAAGGTGGAATAAGGCTGTGCAGCTATATCTTCCATTCGCACCGGACGCCGAAAAGGAGAGCCTAAAGCTTCAATTTCTTTGCGACCTGACCCAGCGAGAGGTAAACGGACTCAGGGAAGTTGCGCCTGCGGAAAGTCCCGGCACACCACCCGCACAATCAGCCTCACCCGCAGGGCCGCCGCCTTAAACCATGTCGCCGACAGCAAGATCGCATTCGTTCGCGTCTGTTCACGTTATTCGCACGCAGACTTGGTTAGCCAGCATTTTGATTCTGTTGTCATTTTCAAACGCGTTTGCGGAACCGGACTTTTCTGCATTCTGGCACAAATTCACATCTGCCGTTAACCGGGACGATAAAGCGATGGTGGCGGATATGACGAAATTTCCGTTATCGATGCCCTATCAAATAAAAGCCGTAACAAACAAGGAGGACTTTTTGCGCCGCTATGATGAAATTTTCAAGGGTGAGGCCAATGCGGCGCAATGTTTTGGAAGCGTTGAACCGCACAAGGAATCTGACCTGCGTTATGAGATCTTTTGCCCTTTCAAGGAGACTCCAAAGGACAAGGATAACGCACCGATTCGCTTCGTTTTCGAATTGACCAAGAACGGTTGGAGATTTGTCGGCCTCGATAACATCAATGAATGATCGCTAACGCCAGACCTGTTAAGAACAAAGGCCTAACAAGTGACTTCGTTGAATAATATGAAAGCAATAATGCGCGTCTGCGGTTTTGTTGCGATCGCTACTTCCTCCATTGGCACACTTGTCGGTGAAGAAGCGTCACCAGATGGAAGTGTTTTCGGCCCGAAAGCTTGCTTTAACATTAGCGCACCCGAAGGCTGGGTCATCGACAATGAGTCCGGCAAAGAACAGGACTTGCCGTGCGTTCTTTATCCGAAAGGGTCATCGTGGTCGGACGCGAAGACGGTCATGTACGCAAAGGTCGCCGGCCCTGAATGGGAAGGAGTAAATGCATTCGTGGCAATGTCGATCAAAGAAATGAAGGCGAAGCACGGCACGCCCAGGGAGAAAATTGCTTCCGGGAAAACAAAGGACGGTCACGATTACTTCGTCAACGAATACCCAGCGACCAGGAATTATTCTCAGTGGGAACGCGTCGGCTACGTTCAACTTCCGCTTGGAGTCGCTTACATTGTCCTTACATCCCGTGATCAACCGAGTTACCAGAAAGATTCCGGAGCGCTCGAGAAAGTTCTGAAAACCCTGGTCTACGTCGAGCCGAAGTCGGAGGTGGCGAGCGGCCAGGAGTACGCTCGTCGTTACAGACAGCTGCTGGATCAGCATGCCGACGCTCAGATCGAACCGCTGCTCACCGAATGGCGGCAAAAGGCGCCCGACGATCCCGATGCGTGGATCACGAGCGCGAATTATTATTTTAACCAAGGCCAGATAATGATTTCGAAGAAGAAGCCGGGCCCCGGCGACTTTAAGTTGAGTGACGAAAAAACGGGAAAGCAGGCGGGAAGCATTTCATTTGAGCAAGATAAACCGGGTATGAAGCGAGCGGTCGATCTTCTTCAGGAAGCGACCACGAAATTTCCCGATCACCTCGATATCTGGTGCGGACTCGCGTTCATGTATCAAGAGAGCGGAGATTTCGACAACGAATTGTCGACGTTGAAGAAAATGGTCGCGTATGCCCGCGCGCATCCTGCGCAATTGAAATGGCTAAAAGGAGGGCCGCTCGGTAAGCCAGCCGACAAATTCGTCCCGGACAAGCTGCACGAGTACGGTTCGTATTACGAGGAAAAGGAGAACGCGGAGGATGATAAGCGGTGGTACGAAATTGCAACTCTGGCAACCGACCAATATCCAAATGATCCGCAAGGCTTCAAAGATGTAGCCGGTTATTGGGCCGATATCGGCGAATGGCCAAAGGCGCGCGAGTCGTTCGAAAAGGCCTACCAACTAGATCCGAAATCCGCTGCCACGTTAGTTGGCCTCGGACAGATTAGCGCTGAGATGAAAGATTTTGTAAGCGCACGGAAGGAGTACGAGGAAGCTTTGAAACTAGATCCGAACGGCCAATACGCGCAGACAGCAAAGGAAGCGTTACAAAAACTGAAGAACAAATAGTGGGACACGAGGAAAGCACATTTGCTCATTTGTCCCGTTCTCTTGCTTTTTTGCGCGCTGAGCTTCCACACCAAATGCGCTTGTTCGGTGAAATTCTGGTAAATCTCCAGTCCCACGACGTCTGCTTTGCTTTTCAGGCTGATTATGGCGGCTTCCCAACCTTCGTGCCCTTCTGTTATTCGGAGCGCAAACTTTCCCTTTGGCGATTGTCTCTGATGATGTCTTTCGCTTCAAGCGATGGCACAAGGCAAGTACCAATCAGAATGACCGCGAATGCCGATAATCGTTCTCACAGCGACCGGCGGTATCACGGGCCACGAGACAGGAGAAAGTAAACCCTCACTTTTCTTCGCGTTGCAACCAGCGAAAATTCTTTCACGTCTCGGCTTCAAGATTTATGAGCCTCCGGCTATTGCCGATCATTTAAGCGAGTCCTCCCGGTTTCGGAACGTGAAATCGGCATCTTTCGAGGATATTGCGGGTTGATTTTCCGCCGAATGGTTCCTGATCGCGCTCATGAACGCTTCGCCAAAATCCTTCAGTTTCTGTTCGCCGACGCCCGGAATGCGGCGGAACTCGGTTGAATTCGTCGGATATTTTCTCGCCATTTCGCGTAGCGATACATCAGAGAAGATGATGTAAGCGGGCACGCCTCGTTCGTCGGCGAATTTGCGGCGAAGACGACGCAAGTGCGCAAACAATACTTCGTCGCATTCGATCGCGCCTGTCTTGATTCGCGCGCGTTTCTCTGCGATTTCGATTTGCTTGGTCAAAACGATCGATGTCCGCTTTCGCAATGCTTCCAAACCGGCGGGCGTAAGCGACAGCGTCGCAAACTTGCCCGGTGCACATTCGACCAGCCCCAGTCGCAATAGTTCGCGACCGATCGCCTGCCATTCAGTTCGCTTTAATTCGCTGCCGATCCCGTAAGTGGACAGCGCGTTGTGACCTCGTTGCCTGATCGCTTCCGTGTCTGCGCCGCGAAGCACATCGACCACGTGACCCAATCCAAATCCGAATCCGTGCTTAGAGTGGATTCGATAGACGCAGGACAGAAATTTTTGCGCGTGCACGGTCCCGTCGAATGTCTCCCGAGGCTGCAAACAGTTGTCGCAACTCTCGCACGAAACCTTTAGCGGCATCGGCTGATCGCCAACGCCATCACTGCTAGCTGGATATGTTTCCCCGAAATATTCGAGAAGCGTCGCTCGGCTGCATTCGCGTGTCTCCGCGTAATGGACCATCTGCTGAAGCTGTGCGCGGGCGATACTCGCCTCCTTCTCGGTTTTTTCGTCGATGAAATGCCGTTGCTTGGCAACATCGCCCGGACTGAAAAGCAATACGCATTCGCTTGGTAGTCCGTCGCGTCCGGCGCGTCCGGTCTCCTGATAATAGCTCTCCAGATTTTTCGGCAGATCGTAATGCACAACAAACCGCACATTCGGTTTATTGATGCCCATTCCGAATGCGATCGTGGCACTGATGACGCGCACATCGTCGCGCAGAAATGCATCCTGATGTTTTGTGCGTTCCACATTCGTTAGTCCCGCGTGGTAAGGCTTCGCGCTTACGCCATCCTCATTCAGATTTCGCGCCAGCGATTCAGTGCTCTTGCGGCTCGCACAATAAATGATGCCACTGTCGTTAGGCCTGCTGCGAATGAACGTCAGAAGTTGTTCGTAAGCCGTCGTTTTGGGGATTACGCGGTACGTCAGGTTCGCGCGATTGAAGCTGGCTACGTAAGTGCGTGGGTCGCTTAACTTCAATTCTTTGACGATATCGGCGCGCACGCGCTCAGTCGCGGTGGCGGTGAGCGCCATGATCGGCACATCGGGCAAATGTTTCCGCAGCTTCTTGAGCTCGCGATACTCCGGTCTGAAATCGTGGCCCCACTCGCTGATGCAATGTGCTTCGTCGATGGCGAATTGTGCAATGTCCCAGTTGAGCGCGCGCTCGAGGAAGGTGTCCAACATTAATCGCTCAGGCGCTACGTAGAGCATTCGATACTCACCGCGATGCAAGCCGCGCCAGCGCGCCTTTGCCTCTTCCCGATCCAGCGTTGAATTCAAATAGGTTGCGCGGATACCACTGGTCTGTAACGCATCAACCTGGTCTTTCATCAACGCAATGAGCGGCGACACCACGATCGTTAACCCTTCGCGTATCAATGCAGGCAACTGAAAACAAAGCGACTTCCCACCGCCCGTCGGCATCAGCACAAACAGATCCCGTCCGGCGAGCGCATCTTCAATGATTTCCCGCTGCAACGGCCGGAACTGATCGTAGCCGAAATGTTTCTTGAGCGCACTGAGCAATTCCACGGCTTCTTAGTAGAACACTGCGGGTATTTCGCCCAGCGAATTTGCTTCACGACAGTCTCTCGGACCTCGCTCTCGACCGGGAACACCGCCTCGATCTTGTCGCGCTCGCAGCGATCGGTGGTCGTGCGCCTTCGCAGAAAGAGGAGTCGAAGCGATACGGGTAGGGGTCAACCCGTATGGCATAAAAGTATTGTTGCTGTGGAAACCGAATATACTATATTAGTTTCCATGGTGACTGAACTCCTTACGTTATATCTCTTCCTGGCTCACCGGCTGCAACAACTGGTGAGGGACTTGCGGCCCGACAAAGTCCTGAAACGGGCGAACGAGCGAGGCCGGATATCCGAAGCCACAACTGCTGTCCAGCGACACTAATGAAGCGTACGAACAAATCGCAGTCGCGAAGCCGAAAGACCACATCTGGTCGACAACAGATAGTGGATGCGGCGCGGGCGCACTTTTTCAGTCACGGATTCCGCAGTGTGACTATGGACGATCTGGCGGACGAATTGGGGATCAGCAAGAAGACACTTTATGCCCATTTTCCGGGCAAGATCGATCTGCTCGAGGCTGTGCTGGACGATAAATTTCAAGGCGTGGAAACGATGCTGAAAGAAGTGACGCACGCGCAACCGCACGATTTCCCGGCGACTTTGCGCGAGTTGCTCGCCGGGACGCAACGCGAACTGGATGAGATAAAGCCGCCGTTCGTGCGTGACATGCGTCAGAAAGCGCCACAACTGTTTCAAGTTATCGAGCGGCGCCGGGCTGCCTTGTTTCAGCAGTATTTCGGAAACTTTCTCCTCGCCGGACAACGGACTGGGATGGTGCGAAAAGACGTTCCGGCGAATCTCATTATCGAGATTCTACTGGCGATTGTTCAGGCGATCATGAATCCGGCGAAGATGGAAAAACTGGGGATGATGCCGAAGGAAGGTTTCACCGGCATCCTGAAAATTGTTCTCCAAGGTGCACTTACACCAAAAGGAAGAAAACATGCGCGCGTCATTCGTTAGGCGCTGTTCACAGTCACTCGCCCCGGTGGCAGCTGTCGCATTGCTGCTCTTGTTGGGTGGCTGCAACACTCGAAAGAACGCCGTCTCTGGAACTATTGAAGTCGATGAAGCACACGTGGGCCCGCGGTCTGGCGGCCGCGTGGAGAAAATTTTGGCGTCGGAAGGCGATCGTTTGCACGAAGGTCAGGTGATCGTGCAACTGGATGCGTCAGAGCTTCGAGCGCGTCGCGATCTCGCGTCTGCGCAAATCGACACGGCTGCTCACGATGCGGACGCGCAAGAAGCGCAACTGGTATTCCTGCGCGACGATGCGGGGCGCCAGAAGGATTTGCTCAATCGCAAAGTCGTTTCGGCGACTGATGCGGAGCGGGCGGATAGCGCGGCGAAGACGCAGGAGAAAAATGTGGCGGCGGCAAAGATGCGCGTCGCACAGGCGCGTGCGCAATTGGCCGATATCGATTCGCAGCTGGCCGAAATGCAGATCATCGCGCCGGCGGATTCCGTTCTGGAGGTGCTCAGCGTAAAAGTAGGCGATGTGTTGCCAGCCAATCGTGAGGCGGCCACGCTGTTGTTGACCGGACATCTTTGGGTGCGCGTTTATGTCCCTGAATCCTGGCTGGGCTTAATCAAGTTGGGCGAGCACGTCCGCGTCCGCGTGGATTCGTTTCCGCAGACCGATTTCGACGGCATTGTCGAGCAGATCAATCGGCAGGCCGAATTTACGCCGCGCAATGTGCAAACCGTCGCTGACCGCATCAAACAAGTGTTCGGCGTGAAGGTTCGTTTGCCCAGCGACGACGATCGTTTGCGCGCCGGAATGGCGGCGGATGTTTACTTTCCAAATGTGAAATGAGGAATTCGATCAATGAATCAGGAAAGCAGGAAAGGTGGAAAGGTGGATCGGCTTGTCCCCAAGCCGATGGCTTGGGACCGTCACAACGCGTTGGGGACAACGCGTTCCACCTGCCTTCCTATTTTCCTGATTGATTCTTATGTCTGAACCAATGATCCAAGTGGAAGGACTGACGAAGCGCTTCGGCGCTTTTACGGCTGTCGATCATGTTTCGTTTACCGTCGGCAAGGGATCGATCTTCGGTTTTCTCGGCCCGAATGGTTCTGGCAAAACAACTGTGATCCGGATGCTGTGCGGAATCCTGCAGCCGACTGAGGGCACGGCGCGAATAGGCGGCCACGACGTCGTGCGGGATTTGGAGCCGATTAAGGAAATGATCGGCTACATGTCCCAAAAATTTTCGCTCTACGACGAGCTGACTGTGAATGAGAACCTCATCTTCGCAGGAAAACTCTATGGCTTGAGCGGTCGCGAATTGAATCAGAGGCGCGAGGAAATGATTGCCACAACGCACCTGGAACCCTACATCGGCAGGCGCGCTGCCCAACTTTCCGGTGGCTGGCGTCAACGTCTGGCCATGGCTTGTTCGCTCATGCACAGGCCGAGTGTTCTTTTCCTTGATGAGCCGACGGCGGGTATCGATCCGGTCGCCCGACGCGAGCTGTGGGATTTACTTTTCGAGTTCGCCGGTAAAGGCATGACGCTGTTCGTGACGACCCATTACATGGATGAAGCCGAGCGCTGCGATCATGTAGGCTACATCTACCTGTCGAAATTGATCGTGTGCGGTGAGCCGGACGACTTGAAAAAATTGCCGGACGTGAATCCACCCGGAACGCGCCGGCTCGACGTGACTTGCGATCACGTGACCTCGGCGCTTCATGCCATGCACGAGATGCCCGGAGTGCGCAGCGCCACAATTTTTGGCCAATCCATGCACTTGCTCGTCGATGACAGAGTCAATCGTGCGGGGATCGAGGAACAACTGCGCAAAGTCGGTGTCGCTCACGCCGAGATTCATGAAATGGGTCCTTCGCTGGAAGACGTGTTTGTCGAGCTCTCTGCCAAGCACGCTGCGGAACGACAAAAGGCCGCGTGATATCGATGAACGTCATCCTGAGCGCAGCGAAGGACCTCACAAATTAGAATCCGCGTTTACTGCAATTAATTGAAGATCAACGAAGCGACGATGATTGAGAGTAGTTTGAAAATCTTGCCTACTGATAAGGGATCCCTCGCTTCGCTCGGGATGACCAGCCCAACAATGTGAAAATGAAACACAAACCGTTTCGAGGTTTTAGCGCAATTTTGTTCAAGGAGTTCATCGTGGTCTGGCGCGATCCGCTGACTCTCTTTTTCTTTTTTTTCCCACCATTGATCGAGATGGTCGCGTTCGGCTATGCGCTGGACAACGACGTAAAGCACATGGCGATGCTTGTTCTCAATGAAGATCGCACGGTCGAGAGCCGCCTCTTGATCGACCAATTCGTCAACACGCAAAGCTTTCGCGTAGTCGGCGAAGCGCAAAGCCTCGACCAGTTAAAGAGCGAACTACGGAAGGGGAGCGCGTACGCCGCGCTTTACATCCCACCGAACTTTACCCGCGAACTAATGGCAGGGCACTCCGCACAGGTGGAGTTGCTTGTTGACGGATCCAATTCCACAACGGCATTGCAGGCTCTTCAAACCGGACTCGGCGTGGCGTTGACGCAATCAATGGAAATGCTGATGCGTGATACTGGCCGGCAAGGAATGCCAATCGATGTTCGTCCGCAGATGCTTTACAACCCGGCTATGCGAGCTCCGAATTTTTTTGTGCCCGGAGTGATCGGCGTCGTTTTGCAAATTGGGACGACGGTTGCAGCCGCCATGGCTTTGGTGCGTGAACGCGAGCGCGGCACACTTGAACAATTACTGGTAAGCCCGTTGAGTCCCGCCGGACTGATGCTCGGCAAGCTGGTTCCATATCTATGCATTGGCATGACCATGGCAGTTGTCTTGTTCAGCATTATGCGCTTTGTGTTTTTCGTCCCCATCGAGGGCAATGTGTTCGCCATGATGTTTTCCACGCTGGTGTATGTGTTCGCGCTGCTAAGCCTGGGATTGCTCGTCGGGACCAGAGCGGAAAACCAAATGCAGGCGCTGCAAATGTCGATGGTGTTCCTGTTGCCAAGTGTTTTCTTTTCCGGGTTCATTTTTCCGCGTGAAACCATGCCATGGATTTTTTACGCGTTCGGTGCCCTGTTTCCGACGACCTATTTCATTGCACTCATGCGCGCGATCATTCTGCGAGGCGCAAACTTTTTCGAATATTGGCCGAACCTTTTAGTGCTCATTGTGATGTCGAATCTGCTTTTTAGTCTGTGCGCTCTGCGTTTCCGCAAAAAGCTCGCGTGAACTTCGGATAATCTGGTAGGGCGCGACCGCTGGGCGCGCCGACGGACGGCTCGGCGATCCGTCCCTACCATTTAAGAGATGCCGCTTGTGTATTCAGCTACTCGTTCAAAAATCCTTTCCCACGCGCTTCGCATCACCATCGTCATCGCTGCCGTTCTGGTGTTACTCTGGTGGTTTGGAATGAGGATGCCGGGGAAGAATGTTTCCAAGGCGGGGCCGCTTTCGCCTGATGAAGTTGTATTGCGCGAAGAGCTCCGCGCGAATGTGCAGAAACTCGCGGGAGAGATCGGCGAGCGCAACATGTCGCATTACGCAGAGCTCAATGCCGCAGCCGATTTTATCGAAGATTCTTTTTCCCGAGCCGGGCTGCGGACCCGACGAGACAGCTACGACACGCGCGGACAGCCATGCCACAATATCGAGGCGGAAATTTCCGGTAGCCCACAAGGAGCCGCGGTCTCTAGCCCGCCGCCGATTATCATTATCGGCGCGCATTACGATTCAGTTGTTGGTTCCCCGGGCGCAAACGATAACGGCTCCGGCGTGGCTGCAACGCTTGCCTTGGCGCGGCGCTTCGCCAGCGCAAAGCCGAAGGAAACGTTGCGCTTCGTTGCGTTCGTAAATGAGGAGCCGCCTTATTTTTTGTCGGGTGAAATGGGCAGCCAGGTTTATGCCCGCAGATGCAAGGAACGCGGCGACGAGATTTCCGCGATGATTAGCCTGGAAACCATCGGTTACTTTTCCGATGCGCCGCAGTCGCAAAAATATCCGTCGCCAGGTCTGGGCCTGCTTTATCCGAACGTCGGCAATTTCATCGGCTTTGTTAGCAACGTTCATTCACGCGCTTTGCTTCGTCGCGTTGTCGCGCTCTTCCGGAAACACGCGAAGATCCCGTCTGAGGGCGCCTCGCTTCCGGCGTTCATCCCGGGCGTGAGTTGGTCGGACCAATGGTCATTCTGGCAGCAGGGTTACCCCGCCATCATGGTTACCGACACGGCGCCGTTTCGTTATCCGTACTATCACTCGTCGAACGACACTCCTGGCAAACTAGATTACGATCGTTTCACGCTCGTGGTCAGCGGCGTGGAGAAAGTGATTCGAGAGCTGGTTAGGTAAAGGAAGGATCGATCCAGGTCCGCACTAGCGGCCCACAGTTGGGCCCAAGCGCCGATAAGTAAAGAGTCGCTCAAGGTTCACAGAAGATCTGAATGATGCCGGACGCGCGACGCGCATCTATCAGGAAAAGTTGCCAAGACGTATTGGCAGACAAGCGGCAAGACGCGCTTGGCAGTAAAAGCTCTGCTGTGATGTCACGCGCTTGTAGCTTGCTGTTTTGCGAAAATAGCTAGCCGAAGTGAAATTAATATGGAAGGACGCGCAGCGCGATCGAGGTGAGGCGTGCGCGCGGCAATCGGCAACGGGTGTGAGCCGCCTGCCGACCGCCGTGCGCTCTCGCATGGACGTGGCTATCGACCAGCTACCGTCCCTCGGGACTCCTAGTCCTCCCCCTGCTGTCCCTGGTCATCGTGCCTGAAGTCGAACATGTCGAACAGGTCCCCGACCGCGGGGATGTTAGTCGGTATGTAGGGTGAGCTCGTGCTCATGATCGGATTGGCCAGGTTGTCACGGCTGCGGCCGGTGAGTGGCTGCAGGTTCCAGTTGCGCTCGATGAATTTCACCACCGAGGCATGGTCGTTGTAGCTGTGCACCACATTGCCGCCCTTGGACCAGTGCGAGACGGCCAGCATCGGGATACGCGGACCGTCACCAAAGAAGTCGAGCGGTATGAACGCGCCCGAATCCCACAGGCCGCCTCCCTCGTCGAAGGTGATGAACAGCACTGTGTCCTTCCTCTGATCAAAATTGATGTGGTCAACGATTTTCTGGATCATCGCCTCGAAAAGATCCAGCTTGGAGCTTGCGGGGTGCCCGTCGACCAGGCTGTCCGGCTTCACGTACGAGACGGCTGGCAGCTGGCCGTTGTCGAGCGCGTTGAAGAAGTCGGTCGCGTCCTTGATGTGCGCCTGGCGTTGCCCTGTGTTTCCCATGATTGCGCTGGAATAGCTGAAGACGTTGCAGATATCGCAGTAGTTCTGTGAGATGAGAAGATCGACCGGATCATGCGAGCCGTTCGCCACCCGCACTGCCGCGTTGTAGCCGCCGCCGTAATATGCCCAGGAAATTTCGTTCTCATTGAGCGCGTCCCCGATGTTGCGCAGCGTCGAGGGCGGGACCTTGGCACCGCTCAGGATGTTGGCGGCATCGACCGTGCCGTTCGGCAGGAAGCCGGGGCTCAGGTTGTTGATCATGTAGAAGTGGCCTGGATCGCAATTCGGCGACGGATGCCAAGGCAGGCTTGCCAGATACGTTACGATCGGTGCGATGCCGGGCTGAGTAACATCCGAGCAGTTGGTCCACGCCTTGTCACGCTGGAACGCCACATTCGTCGGTGATATTGGGTCCGGATCCGCCACGCTAGCTGTCGGCGGCTGGCTCACGCCTTGGAACGTCTCCCAGAAGATGGCGTCGGCCGTCCCGATCATCTGGTGCTGGACGGCGGTGCCGCCCATGATCGGCTGGTGATAGTTGTCATTGAGGGTGTACCTATCAGCGAGGCGCTTGAAGACCGGTGCGTCGCCCTGCTGAATATTCAGGAACGACATCGAGTTGCTGCCCGAGCCGTCGTCGCGCGCGACGCCCACGAACGGATACAGGTCATTGAGGCAGCCGGAAGGGTTGTCCAAGGTCGCATTCATCACGTTGCAGTCCGATTGCTGCCACATGTGGAAAAGGCGATGCACCATATCGCCGACATAGCTGTCGTACGGCCGGGTGGCACTGGTGCCGGGGAAAAGGCCATTCGGCAATGTCGTCGCATTGGGGACGCGCGTATCGGTGGTGAACATCGGCAGTCCACTGGCACCGGTGCGCAGCAGCCCAAGATCGTTCCTCTCCAGCGACGGCTCGATCGTCGGCAGAAGCGAGTCCGGCACGAGTGTGGGATCGAAGGGGGCTTGTCCCTGGTCGAGGCCGCCCGGAGCTGTGGGGATGTAGGCCGTGTTCGGCGGCGGGAAGCTCGGCGTGCCGGGGGCCTGCTGGTACGCCGTCTTGCCGGCTGTCGACATTGCATCGATAAAATACGTCGCCGGATACGGTTGATTGATCTGGAATTGCTGCGAATCGGCGAAGTCCGGCCCTGGTGCACCGGAAGCCGTCACGTAGCCGCGTGACAGCAGATTGCCAACCGACTGTCCGTGCCTCGGCTGGTAGGTCGCAAAGATACTGTCGAAGGTCCAGTTCTCACCGATCAGAACAATTACATGCTTGATAGGCGTTGCCGTGTTGCAATCGTTGCCAGGTGATGGTGATCGCAGTCGTTATGGTTGTCCTCACTCGTGGGCGGCCTGTTGGCCTGTCCCTGAGTGGAGTTGAAACTGGAGGCCAGTAAGACCGCCGAGATAGATAGTAGAGCAACCGAAAGGGCGACTTGGAGCGCCCAGGCCTTGGTAGAATTATTTTGTTGTTTTTTCATAGATTGTGTTCCTTTTGGGTCAGTTTTCCGTTTCGTAATAATCCTGGTGTCGCCATAATTATCTGGCAAGTTACAGTGACGTGAATTGTTTGTTACAGTAATGAGAATGTCTTGTTACAGTCATGAGAATTTCTCGTTAAATAATTCAGAAACCCGTAGACTTGGCATAACAAGTAAAGCCGCGTGTCAGGCGAGCTCCTACATAAAACTAAGGCACTGACTGACTAGGCCACTCTTCGTCGGCTCCCAACGTTATCGTCGCTTTGTAAAGAATCTTTAGTCTCAGCACACCAAAATGCTCAGAGCGACTTTACAATCAGGCACTAGGATCGCTTCGACAGCGCTTGAACCGCGCTCTAGTTGTCAATTGTCGGGCACTTAGCCCACTGAGTGAGTCACAAATTCACGGACTCAATCTCCTTTTAAGGAACCAAAGCGACCGGACAAGTCCTCTTCTCGGTCACGCTGCATGGTAGATTGCCAAAGCATAGGCGCGATTTCGGGAGGGAGGATTGTCACCCAGTCGTAACTTGGCAGTGACGGTGCGTGTTTGTAGTTTCCATAACCGATCACACTGGGTTTATGAGAGGAAACCTCAACAAAGCCACAGTGCTGCTTTCTTGGTAGCTCTTGCTGCGATGGCTGTGACAGGCACCGTCCAGGTTGTGCCCAGGCCCGTTGTTACAACAGCGTGCCGCGCAGAACGAATAGCGCGACATTGAAATAAATTACCAGTCCTGTTACGTCGACCAACGTGGCGACAAATGGCGCTGAAGAGGCCGCCGGGTCGAGTCCGCAACGGCGCAGCAAGAAGGGGAGCATCGCGCCACTTAGAGTTCCCCAAAGCACGACCCCGACAAGTGCAGAGCCGACAGTAAGTGCAACCAGCCAGTGATATTGTCCGTAATCGAAAATGTGCAGGTATTGCCACAGCGTGATTCGGAAGAAACCGATGATTCCGAGAATTAAGCCGAGCGCAAATCCGGACAGCAATTCCTTGCGCACGACGCGAAACCAATCGCGCAGACGCAATTCGCCGAGAGCCATCGCACGGATAACCAGCGTCGTTGCTTGTGATCCGGAGTTGCCGCCACTCGAAATGATTAAGGGCAAAAACATCGCCAGAATGGCTGCCTTCTCGATCTCGCCGTTATAGCCCTGCATTGCTGTTGCCGTCAGCATTTCGCCGAGAAACAGGATGACCAGCCAGGTTGCACGTTTCTTTACCATCCGCACAAACGGAATGGTGGTGTATGGCTCGTCCAACGCTTCCATACCGCCGAGTTTTTGGATGTCTTCGGTCGCTTCTTCCTCGGCAACGTCGAGCATGTCATCGGCTGTGACGATTCCGACCAATACGCCGTTTGAATCGACGACTGGCAAAGCGGCGCGATCGTACTTGCGGAAAACATTTAATGCGTCCTGCTGCGAATCAGTCACATTCAACGCCCCGAAGGTCTGATCGCGAATGTCACTCACCTTCGCCGTGAGTGGCCGCAGCAGGAACTCGCGCATCCGCACGTCGTCAATCAATTTTCCGCGGACATCGACGACATAAACAAAGTTTAGCGTCTCACGGTCGCGGCCATGTTCGCGTACATAATCGAGTACTTGCTGCACGGTCCAATCCTCATGTACAGCGATGAAATCCGGCGTCATCAATCGGCCAACGCTGTCTTCGGGGTAACCGAGGAGTGCCGTGGCGATGTGACGTTCCTCCGGCGTTAGCAATCGAATCAACTGCCGCGCCGCTGCACTGGGTAATTCCTCCAGCAGCGCCGTCCGATCATCCGGCGCCATCTCGTTTAGAATCCCGACGACCTGCTCATGTGCCATGGCGCGCAGCAACTGCTCTTGCGCGTCGAAGTCGAGGTATTCAAAAACGTCGGCTGCCAGATCGTGCGGCAACACCCGAAAAATGATGACTTGTTCGTCTTCTGGCAGATCCAGAATCACTTCGGCGACATCAGCAGGTGGCCATTCGCGAAACACTTCCCGGAGCGCCGTGAAATTGCGCGCCTCGATCATGCCCCTGATTTCCGGTTCTAAGATCTTGCCGACCACGTGGCGTTTCTAGCACTCGCGCTTGCCCAAAGCAACGCCTAGCAAAGGCTTCTTCAAAACGTTACAAAAGCTGCCGGCATCGCAGTTAGCTCTGGTCTTCCGCACTTGGCATTTATCCGAAACGTTCCAAAATGGAGATGATGCCCACAGTTGCTACAGCTCCAATGATTCGGCGCGAGACCGGTGATGATTATATTTGTATTCTCACGTTCGATCGGCCCGACTCGGGCGCGAACATTTTCGACGCTGCTACTCTCGATGATTTGAATGAACACCTCGAGGCTGTGGAGAAAGACGCTTCGCTGCGGGGCCTAATCATCGCATCGGCAAAGAAATCTATTTTCGTCGCGGGTGCGGATTTGAAAACGCTGTTACAAGCAGCGAAAACCGACCAAATGCGGGAATTTATTGAGCCCGGGCAGGAGGTTTTCAATCGTCTCGCCAATCTAAAAATTCCAACGGTTGCCGCTATCAACGGCGCGTCGGCCGGCGGCGGCTACGAAGTTGCGCTCGCGTGCGATTACCGCGTTGCGTCAGATGCTCCGGCGACACGGATCGGTTTGCCCGAAACGGGTCTCGGACTTCTTCCCGCCTGGGGCGGATGCACCCGATTGCCGCGATTGATTGGGAGTGAAAAGGCCGCGGAAGTGATTTTGAAAGGCAAACTGTATTCCGCTCAGGAAGCTTTAAAAATCGGACTGGTCGATGAAATCGCGCCGCCCGATCAGCTTCTCAATCGCGCACGTGAAAAGCTACGCGGTGGAAAACGCAAAATGGAGGAGCGATCAATGGTTGGGTCATCGCGCCGCGATGACTCCCGAAAGCTTTCGGGACAGCGCGGCGTCCCTACCTCAGCGACCGGAAATCCGGCGCTCGCACGTGCTTACGAAATCATCAATAAGACCCAGTCGATTTCGCCCGATGAATCGTTGCGCCTGGAGCTCGATGGGATTGTCGATCTTGGTAAGACCGAGTCGACGCAAAACCTGATTCGCAATTTCTTCCTCGCGGAGAAATACAAGAAAGGAACGTCGCGAACGCCGACTGAAAAAATCGTGCACGCGGCGGTGATTGGTGCCGGCGTGATGGGCTCAGGCATTGCACAATGGCTCAGCGCCCGTGGCGTCACCGTGATCCTGCGCGATGTCGCGCGCGAACAGATCGATCGCGGGTTGGCGAACGTCGAAAAAATCTACGGCGACGCGGTGAAGCGCGGTTTGATGAACGAGGAAAAGGCGAAACAGGGTCGCGCCCGGATTTGTGGTTCCACCGCGCCGATGGAGTTGCGGGATGTGCAATTCGTAATCGAAGCGACCTCTGAGAAAATGGAGATCAAGAAAGAAGTTTTCCGCGAGCTGGCGATGGAAGCGGGCCCCAAAACGGTTGTCGCGACAAACACTTCAGCGCTTTCGGTCAGCGAACTCGCCGAAGTGACGGTTTCCCCTGAACACGTGATCGGATTGCATTTCTTTAATCCGGTGAGCCGGATGAAATTGGTGGAAGTTGTTGTTGCGAAGCAAACATCCGACGAAACGCGCGACAGAAGCCTGGCTTTTGTACGGCAGATCGGAAAACTGCCGGTCGTCGTGCGTGACAGTCCCGGATTCCTGGTGAACCGCGTTTTGTTTCCGTACTTGCTCGATGCTGCCGAGCTGGTTGAAAGCGGCCTAGACGCGGAGCGGATCGATCGCGCGTTGGTAGAATGGGGAATGCCGATGGGTCCGCTGCGATTGATCGACGAAATCGGCGTCGACATCACGATCGATATCGGCAACACACTCGAGAAGGCTTACGGGCAGCGCGATCACGTCCCGAGTATCCTGCTCTCGCTGCGCGACCAACAAATGCTCGGCCGGAAAACTGGCGCAGGTTTTTACAAATATGAAGGCAAAGCGCAGACGCCTAACGACCAGTTGCTGCAATGGCGCGTTGTAGCCGGGGGCGGTGACCACGGCCGGAGCGAAAGAAGGACGAGAAACCAGCCGGCGTCAACGCCGCCGGCTACAGATGAAGAGCTGACTAACCGGCTCATTTTCCTAATGGTCAATGAGGCCGCTCGCTGCGTGGAAGAGGAAGTCGTCGACTCTGCCGAGGACGCGGATTACGGAATGATTCTAGGCACCGGTTTTGCGCCGTTCCGCGGCGGGCCGTTGCGATTTGCGGAATACTTTGGAATAAAGAGAACTGTCGAGGAATTGGAACGGCTGGCCGGAACTGAAAAGAAATTTACTCCATGCGAAATATTGAAGAAACATGCGCGTGATGGAACAAAGTTTTATGAAAACGGAAGATAGACATCCTTGCCAGTCAGGAGGGACGGCATCTTGCCGTTCAGTTGTAAAGCTGGAAGCTTTACTTCCCCAGGCTGGCAGCCTGCCCGCCGAGATAATCTGGCAGATTATCATCCTATGAAATCGCCGCTGGAAGCACCCGAAAAACAAATCGCTGAGGAAACGAGCGCAAAGCCCGAGAAGCCAGTGCCTGCTGCTGTGATCGACACATCGAAGATGGGCAAAGGCCAGCGCGAGGCGCTCGAACTTGCTGAGGCCGCGCGCGATCCGCTCGAAGACCGCGGCAGTTTCGCCAGCAACCTGTTCGTCGGACGTTACGATTTCAATCGAATCCATCCCTATCCAGCGCAGAGCGCCGAGGACCGCGCCGCTGGCGAAGAGTTCCTGCGCAAGCTTGAAGTGTATTTGCGCGAACATGTCGATGCCGATGAGATCGATCGCACCGGTGAAATTCCGCCGGAGAATTTTAGAGGGCTCGCGGAGATCGGCGCTTTTGGAATCAAGGTGCCGAAGAAATACGGCGGGCTCGGATTATCCCAATCAAATTATGGACGCGCGGCGGTGTTGCTTGGCAGTTGGGATGGAAACGTCGCCGCGCTCGTGTCTGCGCACCAGTCGATCGGCGTAGCGCAACCGTTGCTTTTATTTGGCACTGAAGAGCAGAAACAAAAATATCTGCCGCGCGTCGCTGGTGGCGAAATTTCGGCGTTCGCGCTCACAGAAGTTCAGGCAGGATCCGACCCGGCGACACTGACACTGAAAGCTGAGCCAAGCGAAGACGGCTCCGAGTTCATCCTTAACGGCGAAAAACTTTGGTGCACTAATGGCGTGAAAGCCGGCGTGCTGGTCGTGATGGCGCGTACGCCGTCGAAGATGGTCGGCGGAAAAGAGCGCAAGCAAATCACAGCGTTTATCGTCGATGTAGATACGCCGGGGCTGGAAATCGCGTATCGCTGCCGGTTCATGGGACTGCGCGCGCTGTACAATGCAGTCGTTAGGTTTACCAACGTGCGCGTTCCGCGGGAAAACATCATCTTTAAGGAAGGTGCCGGACTCAAGGTCGCGCTTACTACGCTTAATACTGGACGGCTTACACTGCCTGCGGCGTGCGTCGGAGTGTCGAAGCGCTTGCTGGAGATCTGCCGGAAATGGGCCGGCGAACGCATTCAATGGGGTGTGCCCATCGGCAAACATGCAGCCATTGCCGGCAAAATTGCAGAGATGGCGGGTAACGTGTTCGCCATGGAAGCGATGACTTTTCTCACGTCGTCGCTGCTCGACAGCAAGACAGGCGACCTGCGTATCGAAACTGCGATGTGCAAAATGTGGGCCACGGAAACGACCTGGCGTATTGCCGATGAAGCAATGCAAGTGCGCGGCGGGCGCGGATACGAGACTGCGGCATCCTTGGCCGGGCGGGGCGAGCCACCAATCGCGGTGGAAAGATTTCTGCGCGATTGTCGAGTCAACACAATCTTCGAAGGCTCGAGCGAAATTATGCGTCTTTTCATCGCACGCGAAGCGCTTGACCCGCATCTGAAAGTAGGCGGCGGGATTTTTAACACGCAACTGCCGATGTCCGATCGCGTGAAAGCCGTTCTGAGTTCAGGGAAATTTTACGCCGGCTGGTATCCTCGCCAGTGGCTGCGCAAGGGCGCGGGCAATGTCGACAATTTGCACGAAGTACTTTTGGGCCACGTCAATTACGCCGCGCGCACGAGCAAGCGACTTGCGCGCGGATTGTTTCACGCGATGGCGCGGTTCGGCCCGAAACTCGATCGCGAGCAATTGCTCCTTTCCAGATTTGTCGGTGTTGCCACGGAGTTGTTTGCGATCAGCGCCACGTGTTCGTACGCGCAATGGCTGCTCGGCCAGGGTAAACCAGCCGACGAAATTCTTTCCATTGCGAATTATTTCTGCCGGTCGGCGCGCATGAGAATCGATCATCATTTCGCCGGCACCGCGCGCAATGTCGATAAACGCGGTTACGATCTCGTGCAGGATTTGCTCGCCGGAAAACACGAGCTGCTGCGTCAGGGCATGGTGTAACAGGTAGCGGCGGTTCATCTGAACCGCCTTGGCGATTGAGGTCAACGTCCCTACCCGTTGACCGCGTGGACGCCTCAGATTACGATCACCAATGAGTATCGCACCCGTCCTCGCGGAGACACCTTCGACTCGAAACCGAACGCCAAAGAGCAAAGCAGAAAAGCCAATAGCGGCTGCGAAAGTCCTCCAGACGATCGAGCGGCACGTGTTGCTGGACGGGTTCAAGATCGTCATGGATCTCGACAAAAGCCGCGGCTCGTACTTGTACAACGCGGTTGATGATCGCCGACTAATAGATTTCTACGGTTTTTTTGGGTCGATGCCGGTTGGATATAACCATCCACACTTCGACGAGCCGGAAGTGCGACGCGATCTTTCACGCGCAGCGAAAGTGAAGATTGCCAACTCAGATATTTATTCGGACGGCTATGCTGAATTTGTCGCCACGTTTGAGCGGGTCGTCGGTTTACCGCCGCTCCAGCACTATCTGTTCATCGAGGGCGGCGCACTTGCGGTAGAAAATTGCCTGAAGGCGGCGATGGATTGGAAAGTCCGGAAGAACGTCGCCGCAGGTCACGGCGAACGTGGAACGCAATTGTTGCATTTCCGGCACGCTTTTCACGGGCGCAGCGGTTACACGATGAGCCTGACTAATACCGATCCGCGCAAGACGGATTTGTTTGCGAAATTTGATTGGCCCCGCGTCTCGTGTCCTTCCATTGATTTTTCGCTTCCAGAATCGAAACGCGAAACAGACGTGATCGAGCGCGAACAAAAAGCGGAGCGCGAGATCCGCGATTTCATCGAACAACGCAACATCGACATTTGCGCCATCATCCTCGAACCGATCCAGGGCGAGGGGGGCGACAACCATTTTCGCGGTGAATGGCTGCAAAAACTGCGAAAAATTTCCGACGAAAACGATATCCTGCTGATTTTTGACGAAGTGCAATGCGGCATGGGCGCCACCGGCCGCAATTGGTGCTGCGAACATTTTGATGTTGTGCCCGACCTGATGGCCTTCGGAAAAAAAGCGCAGGTCTGCGGTGTGATGGCCGGCCCGCGCATCGATGAAGTCAAAGACAACGCGTTTCGCTTACCCAGCCGATTAAATTCAACATGGGGCGGTAACTTCACCGATATGGTGCGTTCGACCCATTATCTGCGCATTATCGAGCAGGAACGTCTGGTTGAGAACGCCGCGAAAGTAGGCGCCTATTTTCTCGATCAACTGCGCAGTCTGCAGAATGAGGAGCCGCTGATTTCCGCCGCGCGCGGCCGCGGAGTATTTCTCGCGTTCGATCTGCCCGATGCAAAAACGCGCGAAGAATTTTGGCACGGCTTCTTCAACCTTGGGGTTTTGAGCCTTCGCTCCGGTGAGAATTCGATCCGATTTCGTCCGGCGCTCGACATCACTGAGGAGGTGATCGACGAAGCGATGGAGTTGATGCGCAAATTCTGCCAGCAAAGACGTGGGTAGGGCGCGACCGACGGGCGCGCCGGACGGCCCGGCGGTCCGTCCCTACCATTGAAACATGAAAACACCTCTCGAAAAACTGGGTCTCACCGACGACAACGCGGGCGTTTTCGATGGTGAATGGCGCGGCGGTGGCGCGACGATTGACAAAATTTCGCCGATCGATGGCCGGCGGCTGGCCGGTATCCGCACCGCTTCCGACGACGATTATGGCAACGCAGTTTCGCGTGCGCACGAAGCCTTTCTGAAATGGCGCGTCACTCCCGGTCCCGTGCGCGGCGAGACGGTTCGCCGTCTCGGCAACGCGTTGCGTGAATTGAAACATGAGCTCGGCCAGCTTGTGACGCTCGAGACCGGGAAGATTATCGCCGAGGGCGAAGGCGAAGTGCAGGAGATGATCGATATTTGCGATTTCGCCGTCGGCCAATCGCGAATGCTTTATGGCCTAACGATTCAGTCCGAACGCGCGAGCCACCGGTTAATGGAACAATGGCATCCACTCGGTGTGGTCGCGGTGATTAGCGCGTTCAACTTTCCGGTCGCAGTTTGGTCGTGGAACGCGGCGCTCGCCGCCGTGTGCGGTGACGCCACAATTTGGAAGCCGTCGGAAAAAACGCCGCTCACCGCGATCGCAGTCACTAAGATTGCTGAGCGCGTCTGTCGCGAAACCGGCGCTGATCCGGCGATCTTTACGCTGCTGGTGGGCGATCGTAAAACGGTCGGGGAAAAACTGGCAGACGATCCGCACATTCCGTTGGTGTCGGCTACTGGCTCGACCAACATGGGATTTAGCGTCGCCCAAGCGGTTAACGGACGGCTGGGTCGAACGATCCTGGAACTCGGCGGCAACAATGCGCTGATCGTGACGCCGAGCGCCGATTTGGAGATGGCGGTGCAATCAATATTTTTTGGCGCAGTGGGTACAGCGGGACAACGCTGCACTTCGACACGCCGTGTCATCATGCACGAGTCAGTGGCATCGAAGGTTCGCGATAAACTCCTGAATGGTTACAAGACGTTACCGATTGGAAATCCGCTGGATCGCAAGACCGTGATGGGTCCGCTGATCGACAGGCAGGCTGTCGACACGGTGCAAGATTCCATTCAGCGCTTGAAAGATGAAGGCGGCCAGGTGCTTTACGGCGGCGAGCGGCTCACCGTTCCTGGCGACGCTTACATGAAGCCGTGTCTGGCTGTTGCGAAACCAGATTACGAAATCGTGAAGCACGAAACCTTTGGACCATTGCTTTACCTGATGACGTATCGCGATTTCGACGAGGCGATGGCGATTCAGAATAATGTGCCGCAAGGATTGACCTCATCGATTTTCACCAATGACGTGCGCGAAGCGGAAAAATTCGTGAGCGCCGTCGGAAGCGATTGCGGAATTGCAAACATAAACACCGGAACGAGTGGCGCAGAGATCGGCGGCGCGTTTGGCGGCGAAAAACAAACCGGTGGTGGTCGCGAAAGTGGCAGTGATTGCTGGAAGAGCTACATGCGGCGTCAGACGAACACGATCAATTTCTCTACTGAGCTTCCGCTGGCGCAGGGAATTCAGTTCGGCGCAGGCGATGAAGGCAGCGCGACGGCTTGATGGAAGTCAGGCTTCCAGCCTGACTCGGCCGACAGGCAGCTTGCCTGTCGTTTCGGTGAAGTCACCAGAATAGCAGGCTAGCAGCCTGCTTGCCGAGACCGGCTGGCAGCCGGTCTTCCGTGGCGGCTAACGCGCGATCGTCAGCGCGAGAAGCTCATCGAGCTTTCCCGCGTTTTCCAAATTCATGATGCACTGACGCAATTTTTCGCACTGATCTTTTCCGATCACATCCCCGCCGAGTGCGGTGAATTTCACGGCAATTTCCTCCTCAGTCATCGGATCGCGCGGATCGCCTTTCGGGACATCGACGCGCGTCGAATACTCTTTTCCATCATTCGTCGTGATTGTTACCCGACTCGGCTGAAATTTCGGAAATAGCGCTTCGAACTCGTCGTTCGCGACCACTTTCACTTTGTCCATGATTGGAATCAGCGATTTATCGAGTACCCGCTCCTCTTTGAATTGCAGCGGCGTCACCATTCCATCAACGAGTCCCACCGCCATACAATAGGGGAGGGAATGATCTGCCGTTTCTTTCGAGTCGGGTCGATACTTGTGCGGATCGCCAAGGATATCCGCGGCGCGCGCGATTACTTCTACTTTTATCTCTTTCACGTCGTCAGCCTTAACGTTGTTTTCCTTGACCGTTTTCATCATGGCAGTGAGCGGCGCGTGACTCAGCGCTTCGATCGGGAAACTCTTCATTCCGCAATCGAGAATCCGGTAGTGCGATGTCGGCGAGGTTGGCAGATCCTTGACCAGACCTTCGCCATCGAAGCTGGCCGGTTGTCCCTTGTATTGCACATGGCCGAACACAGCGAACAAACCTTCTTTTCCATCTATCATGTGCTCGGGTCCGGAGAATCCTTCGCGCGCGAGCAACGCGCTCTCGGCGCCCATGCGACCGGCCCACGGATCGACCGTGTTCTTCATGTTGGTCAACTTGCCGGCTGTTACTGCGCCCGGACAAAACGTTCGTGCGGCGCTGATTCCGATAGCTGACACCATTTGATCGCGCGTGAGATTTAGGACGCGTCCCGCCGCGACTGGTGCGGCAAACGCGCTCAAAGTTGCGTGATGCCACCCATATTCGCGAACTCCTGGACGCCCGATCTCGCAAAGCCGCATCTCAATTTCATAGGCGATGACCGTGGCGAGAATTAGATCTTTGCCGCTCAATCCTTCGCTTTCACAGAGCGCCAGCGGCGCCGCGATGAGATCGCTGGGATGACACGGGTCGGCTTTCCAATAGATGTCGTTGTAATCCATCGCACGAATCATGTGGCCATTCATGAATGCAGCGTCGACCGGGTTGGTTTTGAAGCCGGAAACGAATACGGTGGCTTTTCCGTTGCCGCCCATGGCGCGATGGTGCTTAAGCAAAATCTTGGCGTCTTCCTGCTGGCTTCCGCCCAGCGCGCAGCCGATGGAATCGAACCAGAACAATTTCGCGGCTTGAATCGCTTCGGGCGAGAGATGTTCGGATTTCAGCGCGCAAGCCCATTCCGCGATGATGTATGAAAGCAGACGTTTCGATTCAGTTGATTGGTGTGACATGGGGTTTCGTTTTGGTTAATGACCTTGATCGGGACGGGGCAGATTTCAAGCCGCTTCAGCTCTGTGAATTGCGTTTAATTCCGGGCAGTCTCTGCTTTAATGCGCTCGTGCCTCCCGGGAACGCAGAGCAACGGAAACTCGCCGCCATCATGTTCACCGACATGGTGGGCTACAGCGCCTTGGCCCAGCAGCGACGATCGGCTCGCCCTCGAATTGCTCGAAGAACACCGCCGGCTTCTTCGCGAAATCTTCCCCCGGTTCAACGGCACCGAGATCAAGACCATTGGCGATGCTTTCCTCGTCGAATTCGGCAGCGCCTTGGAGGCAGCGCAATGTGCCATCGAAATCCAGCGTACCCTAGCCAAGCGCAACCATGACGTCACGTCCGACCGGCGGATTAAACTCAAAATCGGCATTCACATCGGCGACGTGATACATCGCGATGGCGATGTGTATGGCGATGGCGTGAACATCGCTTCGCGCATTGAACAGCTGGCCGGCGCAGGCGGGATCTGCGTTTCCACGGACGTGGAGCGGCAGATTCGCAATGCCCTCGAGGCGCGGTTTGAAAAATTTGGTTCGGCGGATTTGAAAAACATCAAGCTGCCGATGGATCTGTTCCGAATCATATTGCCGTGGGAAGCAGGCACGAAAACTGAATCTTCCCCGGCCGAACCCTCAAAGAGACTGCGCGTTCTGGTTCCCGCCGCTATTCTCGTAATACTTGCGTTGCTCGCGGTGTGGTGGTGGATGGAGCGCTCGAGCAAAAATCAGCCGGCGGTGGCGGCTCACGCGTTGCCTGCCGCTCCAACAAATGCGCCCGATCAAAAATCCGTCGCCGTACTTCCATTCGTTAATCTGAGCGACGACAAAGGAAGCGAATATTTTTCCGACGGCGTTAGCGAAGAGCTCTTAACTATTCTCCAAAAAATTCCGGGGATGCACGTTGCCGCTCGGACATCCGCGTTTTCGTTCAAGGGCAAGGACGCGACGGCCCAGGAGATTGGACAAAAACTCGGCGTCGCGCATTTAGTCGAAGGAAGCGTACGCAAATCCGGCGACCAGGTGCGGATCGCTGCTCGACTCAGCCGCGCTGACACAGGACAGGAACTCTGGTCGGAAAATTACACCCGTGACTTAAAGGACGTGTTCGCGGTTCAAACCGAACTCGCCCAGACGATCGTCGAACAATTGCGCAGTCGATTCGGAACGGATGCGGGGTCAATCGCGAAAGAAAAAATTCAGGCCGAAGTGCAGGCCGCCGAAAAAGGCGGAACGAAAAATGTCGAGGCCCATCAGTATTATCTCCAAGGCCGCTTTTTTGAAAATCGCCACTCCGAGAAAAGTACGCACGAAGGTCTGGCTGCCTACCAACGCGCAGTCGAGTTGGATCCCGGCTTCGCGCTGGCGTGGGCCGGAGTTGCGCGGACGCACACATGGCTTGCCGGCTTCGCCACCGAGGGCGGACAAAAAGCTTTCGACGCGCATTTGGCCAGCGCGCGGGACGCAATCGCGCGTGCCCTGGCGATTGAGCCTGACTTGCCCGAAGCCTTGTACGCTCGCGCGTGGATCGAGACCAATTTCGATTTTAACTGGAGCGCGGCGACTCAGACCGTGAAGAAAGCGATGGCATTGGCTCCGGCCGATCCGAACGTGCTAATCGCCGCCGCTAACCTCGAGACGGCACTCGGAAATACGGATCGAGCGATCGAAATCTATCGCAAGGCAATCGAGCTGGACCCCGTCAACGCGCAATCCCGCTCGTTTCTCGCGTTTGGGCTGGCGAACAGGAAACGATTCGCCGAAGCGCGCGCCGAATACGCTCGGGTGATCGAACTAAATTCGTCCGCCCCGTGGGCGCATGCCGGTCTCGGTTTAACATATCTGCTGGAGAATAAATTCGAAGAGGCCGCAACCGAGGCACAGGCTGACGCCGGCGAATGGGCGCGGCTTCTCATCGTGAGTTGCGCCCGCTGGGGGCAAAAGCGAGTGCAGGAATCCGACGCAGCGCTCGCCGAGTTAATCAAAAATGAGGCCGAACTAGCCGCGTTTCAGATTGCCCAGGTTTACGCGTATCGCGATGAAAAGGACAAGGCTTTCGGATGGCTGGAGCGCGCCCGCCGGCAACGGGACCCCGGTCTGGGCGATTTGATCAGAGATCCGCTCCTCGAAAATCTCCATCGCGACCCGCGCTGGAACGCGTTCCTGCACGCGATGGGCCTGGACGACGACCAATTGAAAGTGGGTGCCCGCTAAATGCCTAACGAGTTGCGGTTCGGCGATAACCCGGTCTGGTATCCGCTCCGGGGTGATCCGCGCTTCGAAAAAATCGTCGAGTCGCTCGCGCCGAAAGAGAGACACTAATTTCACGAATTGTCACCAATCGGACGACGACTCTCGGTTTGATTCGTGTGGATTCGTGAAATTCGTGTCTAAAATCGTCGCCTCGTTAGCCCCGAAAGACAATTGAACCACCGCTTGCTCGCCGTGGCGAGGATCACACGGACAAAACGGATGAAGAGATGATTCACGAGGAGTTGAGTGGCAAAATCATCTGGGCCGCGATGGATGTGCTCAACGAGTTAAGAGCGGGCCTGGATGAAAAACTCTACGAACGCGCAATGATCATCGAATTGAAGCGGCGTGGCCACAGTCTTTCGATCCAAAGAGCATTTCCCGTTTTCTATCGCGGCGAATTAATTGGCAACCTCATTCCTGATTTGATTGTCGAGGATGCTGTGATCGTCGATCCCAAAGTGGCGTCTTGTTTCACCGACACGCACGTAGCTCAAATGGTTGGGTATCTAAACATCACAGGGTTAGATCTGGCCCTCCTGCTTAATCTTAAGAACGCCCGATTGAAATGGAAACGCGTATTGCGCCCGCGAGAAGCTGCCGAACACGACACGCATGATCTTCATGCCTGAGCCTTATCTGTGCTATCCGTTTAATCCGTGGTTCTTCTCAGACTTTCAAGGAATCGGCGTCTCATTCGCGGCAAAAGAATAGGCTAGAGAGGGTTGCGCCCAGCCAGTAGAGTCCCGCTTCATGGCTGACGAACAGAAGGCTAAACGCCTGGAGATTGCGCACGTACTCTTCATGGACATCGTCGGCTACTCCAAGCTGCTGACGGACGAACAATCAGAAGCGCTGCAGGAGTTGAACCAGATTGTGCGCAGCACCGAGGTGGTGCGCCAGGCAGAGGCAGCAGGGGGGCTTACTATTTTGCCGACGGGCGATGGCATGGCGCTGGTTTTCTCCGGTTCCGTGGAAGAGCCGGCGGAATGCGCCCTGGAGATTAGCCGAGCTTTGCGCGCGCAGCCGAGCCTGCCGGTGAGGATGGGAATTCACAGCGGCCCGATCCACCATGTGAAGGATGCAAACGGGCGCGAAAACATCGCCGGCATAGGCATCAATATCGCGCAGCGAGTGATGGATTGCGGCGACGCCGGCCACATTCTCGTGAGTAAACGCGTCGCTGGCGATCTGGCACAACAGCGTCGATGGCAGCCGTATCTTCATGAACTGGGCGACGTGGAGGTGAAGCACGGAGTTGTTGTCTCGCTGGTGAATCTTTACGCCGAGACAATTGGCAATCCGACGCCGCCAACGCGTCTCGGGAAACCGCGCGGTAGCATTCCCGGCTCCAAAGTTGGGACGCGCAAAGGACTCTCTCCGCTTACCCGAGCCATCTTCATTATCGTCGGGTTAGTCATCGCATTCATCTTCGTGCTTTGCATCGTGTCAGTGATTTTCGCGCCTGCGATCGTGCGCACGCTCGACCAACACCGGTCAGCGGCACTGCCTCAACCGACCGCCACGGCGGCCGCTTCGTTGGCTGATACCATTAAAAGCGCAGTCGCCAAGCAAATCACCGACGAGTTACAGGGCGAACTTTCTCGTAAGAAAAAATCCGCGGTCCAGTCAACGCCGAACGGTTCGGCGATCCCTGAGAAAAGCATTGCCGTGCTGCCGTTCGACAATCTCAGCCGCGACCCGGACAACGCTTACTTTTGCGAAGGCGTGCAGGACGAGATTCTCACTCGTCTGGCAAAGGTATCAGACTTGAAAGTCGTTTCGCGTACATCGACGCAGCATTTCAAAAGCTCTCCAGATAATCTGCCAGAGATCGCGAAGCAGTTGGGTGTGATGTACGTCCTCGAAGGCAGCGTGCAGAAGTCTAGCGATCAGGTGCGCGTGAATGTGCAGCTGATCAACGCGCTGACCGACGCGCATCTGTGGGCTGAAACTTTCGATCGAAAACTTACCGACATCTTCGCGACCGAAAGCAACATCGCAAAAACGATCGCTGAAACATTGCAGGCCACGCTCACTGGCTCGGAAAAGACTGCCATGTCGAAAAAGCCGACGGCGAACCCGGAGGCATACGAGCTTTACCTCAAGGGCAGATTTTTTTGGAACAAGGGAACGGGCGCGGACCTGCGCAAGGCGATCGATTACTTCAATCAGGCGATAGCGAAAGATCCGAATTACGCGCTCGCTTATTCTGGCTTGGCCGACTCCTACCTGCTTCTCCCGGCATATGGTGCTGCTGCTCCAAAAGACTCGATTCCGCAAGCTAAAGCCGCGGTGAAGAAAGCGCTGGAACTCGATGACACACTGGCCGAGGCGCACGCTTCCTCCGGCAGAATTCTAAGTGGCTTCGATTTTGATTCGATGAAGGCGATTGCCGAGTTCGAACGAGCGATTGAATTAAATCCAAACTACGCCACTGCGCATCATTGGTTCGGCTCAGGACCCCTGTTAGCCCTCGGGCGATTCGATGAATCCATCGTCGAGGCTAAACGTTCCGTCGAATTGGATCCGCTCTCGATGATCAATAACGCCGATTTCGGTAACGATTATTATTATGCGCGACGCTACGACGAAGCCATCGGTCAGCTTCGCAAGACCATCGAAATCGAGCCGCGTTTTTATCTTCCCATTTCTATCTTGGTCAGGCGCTTCAAACGAAGGGACAGCTGGCGGAAGCCATCGCTGAATATCGCAAGGCGTCCGAACTGGATGACGATCCATTTGCGTTGGCGCTGCTGGGACAAGCGTATGCTCGAGCGGGCCAACGCGACAAAGCCAATAAGATTCTCGTCCGATTGAACGAAGCAGCGAAGACACGCTATGTGGGCGCTTACGGCATCGGATTGGTGTACCTGGGATTAGGCGACAAGAAGCGCACGATGGACGAGTTGGAGCGCGCTTACCGCGAGAACGACGGGAATGACATCTACAACATCAGGGTCGATCCGCTGCTGGATGATTTGCGCGACAATCCTCGCTTCGAGGCACTCGCCGAGAAAATCGTTCCGGCGCACGAGTTCAAATCACAAACAGCGTCGAAATGAATTCTGGCAACTTCTTTGCCGAGCTCAAGCGACGCAATGTTTACAAGGTCGCGATTGCCTACATCGTCGGAGGCTGGGCACTTTCCCAGGGAGTCGCGCAGGTTTTTCCTGTTTTCGACGTTCCCAACTGGGCGATTCGAGCAATTGTGCTGCTCATCATTCTTGGCCTGCCCGTTGCGTTGGTGTTGGCGTGGATGTTCGAGCTGACACCGCAGGGAATTAAGCGAACGGAAACGGCTGACGCGATGCCGGCCGCTTCAAAGCCGAAGAAATACGTTTGGATCTACGTTGTCGTGATTGGCGTCGCGATCTCGATCGGATTGTTCTTTCTTGGCCGTTATACAGCTTTGAATAACGCCAGTGCGGCTCGCACGGAAACGGCCGCAGTTCCCGGAAAAAGCATCGCGGTGCTACCGTTCGAAAATTTAAGCGACGACAAAAACACCGCCTACTTCAGTGATGGCATTACCGAGGAAATACTCAATGCGCTCGCGCAAATTCCGAACTTGAAAGTGGCGGCGCGACGATCGGCTTTCCAATTCAAGGGCACCGATCTCGATCTGCGTAAAATCGGTCAGGTGCTCGGAGTGGCACATATTCTGGAGGGCAGTTTGCAGAAGGCCGGCGATCAGGTGCGCATCAACGTGCAGCTAGTCGACGTGCAAAACGGGTTGCAAGCGTGGTCGGAGAAGTATGATCGCAAACTCGACAACGTCTTTGCAGTCGAAGATGAAATTGCCAGGGCAATCGCGACCAAATTGCGCGTCCAGCTCACCGGTGGCGCCGGCCAACCGCTTGTCGTTGACAGCACGAACAATCCGCAAGCGCATGAACTTTATCTGCGCGGACTGACTTTGCTGGCGGCCAGAGGTCCCGGGTTGCTCGAAGCAAGGAATTCGTTTCAAAAGGCAGTAAAGCTCGATGCCGGTTACGCGCAGGCTTGGGGCGCATTGGCCGTAACGGAACTGCTTCTCCCGTCTTATGGATTCGACTCGTTCGACGCTGCGCTCCCGCGAGGCGAGTCCGCTGCGCAACGCGCTCTGGCGCTCGACTCCAACACCGCGTCGGCTTACGTCGCGGTCGGGCTCGCGAACACTTTTCGTTGTCGCTGGCCGGAAGCCGACCAGGCATTCCGCCGCGCTCTTGCCCTCGCGCCGGGAGATGCGGAAGCGGTCAATCAATATGCTCAATTCCTCTCGGCCGTTGGACAGCTTGAGCTGAGTTTGCGCGAGATCGAGCGCGCTCAGCAACTCGATCCGTTATCGCCTATCATCAATCTTATTCGCTCCGGCATCCTCGGATCTCTGAGGCGCGATGACGCAGCCGACGCACAACTGAAAAACCTTCTCGCAGCGCACCCCGAGTTCGCGGCCGCGCATGGCTGGGCCGGTGCTGAGTATATCGAGCGCAAAATGTATCCCGAGGCGGAAGCGGAGCTGCGTGCGTTTGGCAAACTGAATGGCCAGAATGGAGACGCCAAAGCATTGCTCGCGCGCGGCGTGGCCGACCCGACTCAACGCGTCGCGGCGGTAACGAGCCTGGAGACTTCGCCGGACAACGCCGATATGCGAAAGGATGCCATTCTATACGCATTTTATCTCGCATCATTGGGAGAACGGGACCGCGCGCTCGACGAACTCGAAATCTTTGCGGTCAAGCACAACAGCGGATTCGTGAATTTGCTCTGGAATCGGACTTTCGATCCCTTGCGCGACGATCCGCGCTTCAAGGCGGTTCTTGCCAAACTGGCCCTCCCCTATACACCGTCTGACGCCACGGAGCGATGAACGACAGACCGTCTTTCTTTTCCGAGCTGAAGCGGCGCAATGTTACAAGGTGGCGGTGGCTTATGCGGTCGTCGAGCTGGTTACTGATCCAGATCGCCACCCAGGTCTTTCCTTTTTCGAAATTCCAAACTGGACGGTGCGCCTCGTCGTCATCTTGCTCATCGTCGGATTCCCGGTGGCGCTCGTTTTCTCCTGGGTCTTCGAGATCACTCCGGAAGGAATCAAACGCGAGTCGGCCATCGACCCAAACCAATCGGTCGCCCACCACACCGGGCGAAAGATCGTCGGCGTGACGTGCGTTGGCGGTCATCGCGGCCGGCCTCCTTGTGTATCAATTGGTAGGGCGCGACCGCCGCGCGCACCTTCTGCATTCGAAAAGGTGAAGGGGGGCGGTCTTCCGCAATCGCGGGATCCCGCCGGCGCAATCGATCCCAGAGGTGCCGTAACAAAGCGATCGCCGTTCTGCCGTTCGAAAATCTCAGCGACGAGAAAGCCAACGGTTACTTCGCCGAAGGGATTCAGGACGAAATTCTCACCCGCCTTTCGAAGATCGCCGATCTCAAAGTCATCTCCCGCACCTCGACCCAGAAGTACAAAAGCGCGCCGGACAACCTGCGCGAAATCGGTCAGCAGCTCGGCGTCGCCAATGTCATCGAAGGCAGCGTGCAGAAAATCGCCAACGCCGTGCACGTGAATGTGCAGATGATCCGCGCCGCCACCGACGAGCACGTCTGGGCCGAAAGTTATAACCGCAAGCTCGACGACGTCTTTGCCGTGGAGGGCGAAGTCGCCAGCGCCATCGCCGAACAACTCAGCCTCAAACTTTCCGGCACCGAACAAAAAGCCGTCACCACCAAACCGACAGAGAATGCCGCCGCCTACGATGCCTACCTGCGTGGCCTTTCTATCGAGCACAGCAGCTATGGCTACGACAGTTACCAAAGAGCCGCGCGCAGTTATGCCAAGGCGGTCGAGCTCGATCCAAAGTTTGCCCTGGCCTGGGCGCGACTCTCGATCCTGCGTAGTTTTCTTTACTTCAATGGGGTCGATCTGGAAACAAACTCGGCCGACGCAGTCAAGGCGGCAGCCGATCACGCCATGTCGCTTGCGCCCGATCTCGGCGAATCCCTCGTTGCGCAGGGAAGTTATCGTTATCGGGTTCTGCGAGATTTCGAAGGTGCGCTCTCGTCTTATAAGCAGGCTCAGCAACTCCTGCCCAATAGCGCTTTGGTTAATGAGTACATCGCGCTATGTCCTGCGTCGGCTTGGCCGGTGGGAAGAAGCGGAGCCGTACTATCGCAAAGCGATTGAGCTCGATCCCCTGGACGTGCAATTGCTCAGCTCTTTCGGCGCTGAGTACTACGTATATCTCCGCCGGTTTAAGGAAGCCTACGTCACCCTCGACCGTGCCATTCAGGTTGCGCCTGACGCCGACAACACGCGCGCGATCAAAGCCGGCGTTCTCATGAGCGAAGGCCGTCTGCCGGAAGCGGACCAGGAGCTGGCCAAAATTCCGGCCGACGCGTTCGACGACTTCATCGTCAACAGCCGCCTGAATCTATTCTTGGTATGAGCGCAAATATAAAGAGGCGACTGATTTTATGCACCGCCGCCTGCAGGCGCTTTCGCCCGATCAACCGACCGACTCATGGGTCAGGTTATTTATGGTTCAGGCGGCTTTCTGCCACGAGTGGTTAGGCCAGAAGGAGGAAGCGCGGCAATTATTCGAGCGCGTGGTGCACGAGACGAAGCCGACTCCTGACACGATCGTGAAGCCAGAGGCGAATGGTCTTCCTTCGACCTTGGCGCTGGCCTATGCCGGACTGGGCGAAAAAGAGAAAGCGCTGCAACAAGCCAGTCAGGCAGTGAAAGATTACGAAACCGACGCCGTAAACAAGCCGACCGCTGAAATCGTTCTCGCGCAAATCCAGGCGCGCTTCGGCCAGACCGACGCCGCCATCGCGGCCTTACCGCATCTTCTCCAAGTTCCCGCCGGCCTCACCGTCGCCAACTTAAAATACGATCCGATGTGGGACCCGATCCGCAAAGATCCGCGGTTCCAAAAATTGTTGTCCCGGCCCACGCCCGGTTCGAAATGAGCGAGAGTAACTTCTTCGCTGAGCTAAAGCGGCGCAACGTCTACAAGGTTGCGGTCGCGTATGCCGTGGTCGGTTGGCTGCTCGCTCAAGTTGCGACCCAAATATTTCCGTTCTTCGAAATCCCAAATTGGATCGTGCGTTTGGTGCTCGCAATCGTGATTGGATTTCCGATCGCGCTGGTGATCGCCTGGGCGTTTGAATTGACGCCGGAAGGATTGAAGCGCACGGAAGATGCCGATCTCCATGGCGCAAGGACAAAAGAAATCGCACGTATGGATTTACGTCGTCATTGCTGGCGCGTTGCTTTCCATCGCTTTGTTTTTTATCGGTCGCTACAGCGTGGCAACGAAGTCGCCGGTGGCCTCACCAAGTCAATCGGCGTCGAAATCGATTGCTGTTCTTCCTTTCGCAAACCTGAGCGCAGATAAGAACGACGAATATCTAAGCGACGGGATGACCGAAGAATTGCTCAACGTGTTGACGAAAGTAAAAAGTCTGCGGGTGCCCGGGCGCAGTTCGTCATTCGCTTTCAAGGGCAAGAATGAGGACGACATCTTCCGCAAAGTCGGCGAACAACTCCACGTAAACACGGTGTTGGAGGGCAGTGTTCGCAAAGCCGGGGATAAACTTCGGATTACCGCTCAGCTAGTCAATGTAGCCGACGGTTTTCATCTCTGGTCCGAAACCTACGATGGCGACATGAAAGACATCCTGGCTGTGCAAAGCGACGTGGCGAAACGCGTCGTCGAGGCGTTACAGGTCCAGCTAGGTGTCGACGAAAAGCGCGCGATTGCCAAGAAGGCGACCGAGAATCCGGAAGCGCACCGTCTCTACTTGTTAGGCCGTTATCATTTCGCGAAATTTACGCGCGCTGGTTGGACCAACGCCATCCACTCCTATGAAGAGGCGCTGCAAGTAGATCCCAACTTCGCTTTAGCTTATTGCGGACTAGCTGATACTTACGGCTGGGCGGGAGGACAATTAATGCCGGGCCGGGAAGCTTGGGCCAAGGAAATGGAACTGGCGCAGAAGGCGCTGGAACTCGATCCGAATCTCGCAGAAGGACACTTGTCCATGGGAACAGCTCTCTTCAGCGTGCTCGATCCGCACGCCTCCGAGAAGGAACTCGACCGCGCCGTGGAATTGAATCCCAACCTGGCTCTGATTTATGATCAATACGGTTGGACCTTCTCGGCAATGGGTCGGTTCGACGACGCGATCGCGGCAGAAAAGAAAGCGCTCGCACTCGATCCGCTAAGCACTTTTCTAAACACAGACCTCGCCTTCTTTCTCTACTGGGCGCGCCGTTTTGACGAGGCAACAACGCAAATCCGCAAGACCTTGGAATTAGATCCTAATAACGCTTTCGCCCACTCGATCCTGGGCTGGTGCTTGATCGCGAAAGGGAACAAGGCTGAGGCGACATCGGAGTTCGAAAAAGCTACGACGCTGGATGACCTGCCATGGTATGTCAGTTCGGTCGGCTATGCCTATGCCGTCTCGGGAGATCGTGCGAAAGCCGAGCAGGTCCTGCGCGACTTAGAAGAGCTGGCGAAGCAGCGCTATGTGTCACCCGCGAACCGGGCGGCAGTTTACTTAGGACTCGGCGAAAAGGAGCAAGCTTTGGATTGGCTGGAGAAAGCGTACGAAGACAGGGACCCTATTTTTTGGTGGATCAATGGCGATCAGCTTTATGACAGTCTGCGCAGTGCGCCGCGATTCGAGGCGCTGGTCCAAAAGGTTGACAGGATCAAAGCAGAGTCAAGGAAGTGAAGACCGACAACTTCTTCGCCGAGCTGAAGCGGCGCAATGTTTACAAGGTCGCAGTAGCGTACGCGGTCGTCGGTTGGCTGCTAGTCCAAGTTGCTACACAGGTTTTGCCGTTCTTCGAAATTCCAAACTGGGCGGTGCGACTCGTCGTGCTTGCAATTGTTATTGGGTTTCCCATCGCGCTTGTTATCGCGTGGGCTTTTGAACTAACGCCGCAAGGATTGAAACGAACGGAAGATGTCGATCCTGCGACGCAAGGACAAAGGAAACCTCACGCCTGGATTTACGTCGTGATCATCGGCGCGGCTCTATCGATCGGATTGTTCTTTCTTGGTCGTTATACGCGCGAAGCACGCGAGGTCCTGAAGACGACTACCGACGATCGAACAGCAAATCAATTGCCGTGCTTCCGTTCGCGAATCTGAGCGACGATCGGAGTAACGTTTATTTCGCCGCTGGCATTCAAGACGAGATCATCACCCGGCTGTCGAAGATCGCGGATTTAAAGGTGATCTCGTGCACATCCACCGCGAAGTTCAAGAGTCAAGCCCGACGATCTCCCGGCCATTGCCGGACAGCTCGGAGTCGCAAACATTTTGGAAGGAAGCGTGCAAGAACCGGCGATCAGGTGCGTGTAAATGTGCAGCTGATCACGGGCACACGGACTCCCATCTTTGGGCGGACACCTTCGACCGCAAACTGAAAGATATCTTCGCGGTCGAAAGTGAGATCGCCAGAAATCGCCGAAACACTTCGGGCAAAGCTTTCACCTTCCGAACCGACGGCGATTCCGCACTGGCCGACGAAAAATACGGACGCGTACCAGCTCTATCTGAAGGGCGTTTTTCGAGAAACGCGCGGCCAAAACTTCGCACAAAGCGGAATCTTTCAATCAGGCCACTGCGTGGTATCGCAAGCAATCGCACTGGATCCAATTTTGCCCTGGCCTATGCTAGGCTGGTGAATGCCGCATGATCGGCGCTGGCGCTCCGAAATTGTTATCCGAAGGCGGAGGCGGCGGACAGGAAACAAATGAGCTGACGACGTCTCAGCTGAGGCGCATACCTCCCCGAAGCGCAGATGCGTTGGGCTATTACAAACTACGATTATCCGCAGGCCAATCAGGGCTGGCCGAGTTTCAGCGCGCGATACGAGTTGAATCCGAACAATGCGACAGCCCATCAATGGTTCGGGCTACGTTACCGGAATGGCAGTGGACCCTTGTCTGGCCGAGTTCGCAAGGCTCTCGAAGCAATCCGCGCAGGCGATGTGGCGGGAAGCGCGGGCAAACCTATGGATTTGCGCATGAAGATCCGCACGGTCGCCCGCCATGCCGTAAGCATCAACACAGATTTGGGCGGGACTTACTACCGCGCGCGGCGCTAACGGCGAAGCGATCGACAAAGCTGCGCAAAAAGTTTGGGAGACTTTCCGTCGGATCACTAAATCATTATCCTTCTATTATGCGACTAGGAACCTGGGCGACGGCGCATAACGTCGCCAAGGGCGCAATTCGAGCAGCATTGAAAGTATGGGGACCAAAAGGCGCTCCCATTGAGACCCGACGACCCCCGATCAGCGTCCGGTATTGCAGGTGATTTATCCGGTGCAACGGCCGATGCCGGAAGGCGTAAGGCGCTTGAAGAAAGATGCAGCAACGGCCTGACCAATTGGACTCGCTGAGACAACTGAGTTGGAGCTACCTTGCACTCAACCGCAGTGGCGATGCTTTAAAGACTGCGCAACAACTAGTCGATGTTTTGCCTCCTGAGAAGGACGCCTGGCTCGGTGCCGCTAACCTCGCGGGTTCGGCCGAGATCGAAGCGCGTAGTGGGGCCGCAGCCGAGGCTGTCAAAAATCTTCGCCGGATCTGTCCGTTCCAGCGGGCGAGAGCGTTACCATCACGCGCTTAAAAATCGATCCCGTCTGGGACCCGATTCGCAATGACCCCGCCTTCCAACAGCTAGTCGCCATGAAAGAGCACGTCGGCCCGTGATATCGTCTCGATATTGATGAGCGAAAAACCGATCTCTTCTTCTCCGAGCTGAAACGACGCAACGTTCATGATACCAGTTTGAATACGCCGGCGAAACTCAAGAGCGAGCTATGAGTGGCGGCGCGAATGATAAATTGACATCGACTGACTCCACGACGGCACCACGGCGACGCGGTTTCGACTGGCCGCACGCGCTGGTCGAACTCGCGACAGTTATCGTCGGCATCTTGATCGCCTTAGCTATCAACAACTGGGCCCAGGCACGTCATAACGCCGCGCTCGAAGCTGGTTATCTGGACCGACTCCTCGCCGACAGCACGGAGAACGCGACCATGCTTCAGGAGAGGATTAATCTGCATACCCAGCGCGCTGCTACGCTGGCTCATCTAACCAATTGGCTGACTAACGGAACGCAACCTCCGGCTAATGACGAAGTCTCGAGTGTTCTCTGCCTCTGGTTCATGCAGCCGGCTCTGCGTCTTCGCCGCGAAACCTATGCCGAACTGGTGAGTACGGGTAATCTCTCGCTGCTCCGTGACGTGCCGCTGCGCAAGATGCTTGAGCAAGCTGAGACCAGACGAGAAGAAGCGCTCCGGCTCGACCGGTTTCTCGATACTCTTCAGCGGGTAACAGAACCCTTAAATCAATACCGTCAGTGGCAAATCGATCCCACTTCTCGTTTTGAGGTCGGCTGCCAATTCGACCTTAATGGTATGCGCTCCGACCCTGCCATGCCTTCGATCCTCGCCCAGTTGTACCGCGATCAGACCGTCAATCGCTCATTTCGTGAGCAGGAGTTGGCAGCGGAGCGCGCGGTGCACGATCGCATCATTAAGCTGCGTTCTGAGCGATGAACCGTCGCTATTTCGTTTCCGAATTGCGTCCGCACAATGCTGACAAAGTCACCTTCACGAATGTAGTCGACTAATTCGGTTCGTTAAGTCTCTGCTTTCCGCGTACAAATACGTGCCAATGCTGTCCCCCGAGTCTGCCTCCGACGTAAAATTCGAGATCGGGCACGTGTTGTTCATCGACATCGTCGGTTATTCCAAGTTGCTCATCACTGAGCAGAGCGAGCAGCTTCAAAAGTTAAAAGAAATTATTCGCGGCGCCGAACAGTTCCGCGGCGCCGAAGCTGAGGGCAAACTTCTTCGGTTACCAACCGGTGATGGCGTAGCACTCGTTTTTCGCACTAACCCGGAAGCTCCGGTTTTATGCGCGTTGGAGATTAGCGAAGAACTGAAAAATCATCCCGACCTTAATGTTCGCATGGGAATTCACAGCGGACCGGTCAATGAAGTCACTGATCTTAACGCGCAAGCAAACATCGCCGGAGCTGGGATCAACATCGCGCAACGGGTGATGGATTGTGGCGATGCCGGTCACATTTTGTTGTCGAAACGTGTGGCGGATGACTTGGAGCACTACCCACGCTGGCGGCGATGTTTGCACGATCTTGGCGAGTGCGAAGTAAAACACAGGACGCGTATTCACACGTTCAATCTTTATACCGAAACATTGGGCAATGCGCAGATTCCACAAAAATTTCGGAAGGCCAAAACGGCTCGGATGGCAAAACTGTGGAAGATTGTGGTTGCCGTCGCGCTCCTCGCCCTGTTGGCGGCGGGCGGATTTTATTACCGCTCACATCAAAGCAAGCCTCTCACCGACAAGGACCGGATTGTTCTCGCGGATTTCACGAACACGACTGGTGATCCTGTTTTTGACGGCACACTACGACAAGGACTCGCGTCGCAGCTCGAGCAGACACCATTTCTCACTCTGGTCTCAGATTCGATCATCGCCCAGACCCTGACACAAATGTCGAAGCCGAGGGACGCCCGGCTCACTTCCGAGCTGGCGCGCGAGGTTGGTCAACGGCGTGGCGCTGCCGCCACCATCGAAGGCGCCATTTCCGCTCTCGGAACACAGTATGTCGTGTCGCTCAAGGCAGTGAACTGCCGGGATGGAAATTTACTCGCGCAAGAACAGGAGACCGCAACCGGCAAGGAGAACGTGCTCAATGCGCTTGGTCAAGCGGCAACTAAGTTGCGAAAACGGTTGGGCGAATCGCTGGCTTCGGTTCAAAAATACGACGCCTTACCGGAAGACACCACGACTTCGTCTCTGGAGGCGCTGCAGGCCTATGCCCTGGGCAATAAAGCGACCGATATCAACAACGATTATCTTGCTGCCATCCCGTTTTTTCAGCGCGCGGTCGCCCTCGATCCTAATTTCGCGATGGCCTACCTGATGTTAGCCGCATCTTATCAACCTCAAGGCGAACTCATGCTGGCCGCTGAAAACGCGCGTAAGGCCTACGACCTGCGCGAGCGAACAAGCGACCATGAAAGACTGAACATCGCAGCATTCTACGAGATTGTTGTTACCGGAAACCTGGAGGCTGCCCGCCGGTCCGTACGAATTAATAACACAAACTTATCCGCGCGATGAGGCTGCCCAGATCTTACTTTGGTACATCCACCTCATATGCGGAGATTACGCCAGGGCAGACGTGGCGGCGAAGCGAGCATTTGAGATCAATCCCGACAGTTCAAACAATTATGTCAGTTTGATGTATTGCGACCAGTACTTGGGCCGGTACGATCAAGCGAAAGCCGCGGCAGAGCAATCGCGGGCAAAGAAGCTTAGTTCTCCCTGGTATCCGCTCATCCTTTACGTTGTCGATTTTCTCCAGAACGATCCCGCGGGCATGGCGAAACAAGCCACCGAGACGCAGGGGATCCCGGGAGTGGAGGATCAAATGTTTTTCGTCGAGTCTGAGACCGCAGCGAATCACGGCCAGTTTGGCCAGGCGCGCGAACTCACGCGCCGCGCGGCCGACTCAGCGCGACGGGCGCAAGAAAAGGAAACTGCGGCCGAATACGAGGGGCATAATTCCGTCCGCGAAGGATTAGTCGGATTGATGGACCTCGCCAAAGAAGATGCACAATCCGCTCTAGCGACGATAAAGGGAAAACATGGCGAAGGATTTTCCGCTATCGCCTTCGCGCTCGCGGGCGATGTCGCTAACGCCAATCGCGCGATCGATGACCTCGCAAAGCGATTCCCGCAAAACACTGTTGTTCAAACTCGATATCTGCCAATGGCTCGGTCGGCTCTCGCCCTCAACAGCGGGAACGCCCACGCTGCCATCGAGGTTCTGTCGCCCGCTGCGCCTTACGAGCTGGGACACACGAACGAGGACTTCACCTTTGCGCTCTATCCTATCTATCTCCGCGGCCAGGCTTATCTCGCGGCGAAGAATGGCGTAGGCGCCGCAGACGAATTCCAAAAGATCCTCGATCATGCCAGCATTGTGGGAAATGAGCCGATCGGCGCGCTGGCACATCTCGGTCTTGGTCGCGCCTATGCGCTGTCCGGCGATACGGTGAAAGCTAAGACTGCGTATCAGGATTTCCTCGCGCTTTGGAAAAATGCCGATGCGGATGTTCCCCTTCTAACACAAGCGAAAGCGGAGTACGCAAAGCTGCCGTGAATCTCACGCCGTCTCAATCATCAGAAGTGAAATTCGAGATTGGGCACGTCTTGTTCATCGACATAGTCGGTTACTCGAAGTTACTCATCACCGAGCAAAGTGAGCGGCTCGAAACGCTCAAAAAGATCGTGCGCGGAACGGAACAGTTCCGTATCGCAGAAGCAGAAGGGAAGTTGGTGCGTTTGCCTACCGGCGATGGCGGCGCGCTCGTTTTTCGCACAAGTCCCGAAGCGCCTGTCTTGTGCGCATTGGAGATTAGCAAGGCACTGAAAAATCATCCCGAACTTCACGTTCGGATGGGCATTCACAGCGGGCCGGTCAATGAAGTCACTGACTTGAACGAACAAGCGAACATCGCCGGTGCGGGCATCAACATCGCGCAGCGCGTAATGGATTGCGGCGATGCCGGGCACATTCTTCTCTCCCGGCATGTCGCCGAAGATTTGGAACACTACCCGCGCTGGCGCTCTGATCTGCATGAGCTCGGCGAATGCGAAGTGAAGCACGGCGTGCGCTTTTCGGTGGTCAACCTCTATACGGCTGAGCTCGGCAACCCGCAGGTCCCGGAGAAGTTGAGGAACGCGCAGCAACTGGCGGCTCAAGCTCAAACAGCTCCAATCACGCGCGCTAAACGTTCCTTCGTTGGGCTCGGAATTTTCGCTGCAAGCTTTTTGTTGATCTCTCTTGCAATTGTCGCGCTGATTTTTGCCCCGGCAATTTTGCGGCCGCGGAACAAGAGAACGAATGACAATCCCCCATCGGGAAACGAGACGGCAACAAAGGAGATTCCCGAAAAGAGCATCGCGGTTCTGCCATTCGAAAGCCTGAGTGAAGACAAATCGAACGCATACTTTGCCGAGGGAATTCAGGATGAGATTCTGACCAAGCTGGCCAGCATAGCCGACCTCAAAGTCATCTCACGAACATCAACGGCCAAGTACCAAAGCAAGCCGGACGATCTGAAGACGGTTTCGCAACAGTTAGGCGTTGCCAATGTCGTGGAAGGAACGGTGCAAAGAGCCGCAGATAAAGTGCGGGTCAACGTGCAATTGATCGATGCGCGGGCTGACACGCATCTTTGGGCAAAGAGCTTCGACCGCGACGTGAAAGATGTCTTTGCGGTTGAGAGCGAAGTTTCACAGGAAATCGCCGATGCGCTTCGGGCGAAACTTTCGCCTAACGAGTCGAACGCGCTCGCCAGCGCACCGACCAAAGATCCCGAAGCCTACGATCTTTTCTTGAAAGGCGAATATGAAGAGCGGGAAGCAGAAAATTCGCTCAAAGCCGAGCCATTCGATCGCGCAGCGATCTTTTATCAACAGGCGCTCGATCGCGATCCGAATTTTGCTCTGGCCGCTGCGCGCCTGGCCGAGAGTCGCATCCTGCGCCACTGGTTTGTAACGAGACATGCCGAGAACGACCCGGCGCTGGTAGAAATTAAGAGCCTGGTTGATCGCGCTCTGACGCTTGCCCCCAACCTCGCAGAAGCACATATCGCCCTCGGCAGCTTTTACTATTACGTGAAGCACCAGTACGAAGATGCACTGAAGGAATTCGGTCGCGCATTGGAAGTGCAGCCCAACAACATCCGGGCCTTCGAACTTTCCGCTTACGTCTATCGTCGACAGGGCCGGTGGAAACTTAGTCTGGATCAGTTAGCGAAGTGCGAAGAACGTGATCCCCAGGACGCGTCCTTAGCGGGCAACATCGCGGCCACCTATGCCTCGGTCCGAATGTGGCGGGAGGCGAAGCGAGCCAGTTCCCACTCGCTCGTTCTCGACCCGCACAATCTCATCGGGATACGCGTTTTGATCCTTAGCTGTCTCAACGGACAAGGCGATTTCAACGAGGTCAAGCGCCTGCTCTTCGCGGGGCAAAGGGCGACCAACTTTATCACACTCGATATCAGTGCCACCGAAGCATACGTCCACGTGCTTGATCGAGACTTTGCCGGCGCTCGAAAAACGTGTGAAACAGAAGTCACCAACCCGGAGGAGAACCTCTCGCGGCTGATGGCTCTTATGGTGATTCATCTGCTGGCGAATGACGCAGCCAGCGCTACCGATGAGATTGAGAAGGCGCGTGGTTTTGTCGAGGCGCAGCTGCGCGCACGGCCGAACGAAACCTCCCTAATCCAACTGGCCTGGATAAATTTGGCTCAGAGAAACAATGCCGAGGCTCTTCGTCTGGCCATGCAGGCGGCACAAGCCGCGCCGGTGGAAAAAGACGCGCTTCTTGGAGCAGCGATTCTTACTGGACTGGCTCAAATTCAGGCCAGAGCAGGCGAACCCGCGGCGGCAGTTAAGACACTCCAAAGATTATTGGCGATGCCGGCAGGTTCTTGCGTTTCCATCGCGCAGCTCAAGATCGATCCAATCTGGGATCCGATTCGAAGCGATCCCGGATTCCAACAACTGCTAGCCGGCAAGGAACTAATTGGACCTAACAAGTAGTTATGTCAGCTAACTCTTCCCCAGATGTGAAGTTCGACATCGGGCACGTCTTGTTCATCGACATTGTTGGTTACTCAAAGTTGCTCATCAACGAACAGAGCGAGCAGATTCAAAAACTGAAACAGATCGTGCGCGGAACCGAGCAGTTCCGACTGGCCGAAGCACAAGGGAAATTGCTCCGACTGCCCACTGGTGACGGCGTTGCGCTGGTGTTTCGAACTACGCCTGAGGCGCCGGTGTTGTGTGCACTTGAGATCACCAAGGAACTAAAAGAGCATCCCGAGCTTCGGGTGCGCATGGGTATTCACAGCGGTCCGGTCAATGAAGTATCGGACTTAAACGAACAAGCCAACATTGCCGGCGCAGGCATCAACATCGCACAACGGGTGATGGATTGCGGCGATGCCGGGCACATTCTGATTTCCAAACGCGTTGCCGATGACCTGGAGCACTACCCGCAATGGCGTTCGCGCTTACATGATCTTGGTGAATGTGAAGTCAAACACGGGTTACGCATCTCGATCGTGAACCTTTATGGTGACGAAGCGGGCAACCCGGAACTGCCGGAGAACTTTCGGCGGTTAAAAACGAAGTGCCAAACGACGCCGACAGCTGCGCCAGCCAAATCCGTTGCGGTGCTGCCGTTCGTCAACATGAGCGCAGACAAACACGACGAGTATTTGAGCGACGGGATGACCGAGGAACTAATTAACGCGCTGGCCAGGGTACCAGGGCTGCGCGTGCCGGGACGGACATCTTGTTTCGCTTTCAAGGGCAAAAGCGAAGAGGACATCTTTCGCAAAGTCGGCGATCAGCTGCACGTAGGCACGGTGTTGGAAGGAAGCGTTCGCAAAGCCGACGACAAGCTGCGCGTGACCGCTCAGCTAATCAATGTGAGCGACGGTTATCATCTCTGGTCGGAAGATTACGACGGCGACGTAAAAGATATTTTTACCTTTCAGAGCAACGTGGCCCAGCGTGTTGTCGAAGCCCTGCAAATCAAGTTAGGTGTCGAGGCGGCGCGTGCTTTGGCGAAAAAGCCGACCGAGAACCCGGAGGCTCATCGTCTCTATTTGCTGGGACGCTATGAATTTGGCAAATACAGCGAAGCCGGCTGGACCAGCTCGATCCGCTACTACGAGCAGGCGCTGAAACTCGATCCCAACTACGCCTTGGCCTATTGCGGCCTCGCCGACACCTACGCCTACATGGGAGGAGTAGTAATGCCGAGCAAAGAAGCGGTGGCTAAAGAGAAGGAGTTCGCGCAAAGAGCGCTTCAGCTCGAACCGCAGCTGGCGGAAGCGCATCTTTCCCTCGCTTGCGCCCTTGCCGGCGCTTTTGATTGGCGGAACGCCCAGGTTGAATTCGACCGCGCCATCGAACTAAATCCTAATCTGGCCTGGGCCTATGAAATATATGCGTGGTTTCTAGGCGGGCTTGGCCTATTGGACGAGGCGATTGCGAAAGACAAGAAAGCGATCGAACTCGATCCGCTGAATTCGTTCTTTCAAGCTGCTCTAGCTTACTTTCTGTATCACGCACGTCGATATGACGACGCCATTGTCCAAATCAGAAGGACGCTCGACCTGGATCCCACTTCAACCCTCGCTCATCATTTGTTAGGCTGCTGCCTCCTGTGGAAAGGCGACACGGCGGGCGCAATCGCGGAATTTCAGCGAAGTAAAATAATGGTGGCCGGCGCGTGGTATCAGGGACTGCTCGGGTACGCTTATGCTATTTCTGGAGATCGACCGAAAGCCGAGCAGATCTTGCGCGAACTCGAAGACATGGCCCAACACCAATACGTCAGTTCGACAGCGTTCGCTGACATCCATCTAGGACTCGGCGAAAAGGAGAAAGCTTTGGATTGGCTGGAAAAATCTTATCAGGACCAGGAGAGCGCCTGTTGGTATCTAAAAGTTGACCCGATTTACGACAGCGTGCGCAATGAGCCGCGTTTTCAGGCAATTTTGAAAAAAGTTGGATTGGAATAGAACTAGGATGATGGATCGAACGCTGCCAGCAATGCAATCGGCTACGCCAGCCAGTACAGCCGATCGCATGGTGCTGTGATTCGCGTTTACGAGGAGGCTGGCAACGTTCTCGAAACGCACGAGCACGCGGGCGAGTTCAAAGAACCGTAACGCTGCGTGAAAACAAAAAGCCGCCACGCGGTGAAGCGTGACGGCTGATTGTGAAATGCTGCTGCTTAGGGATTGTTGACTACTTGTGGCGCAGGTTTGCTTGCTTCAAGCTGTGCGCTCACCTTCTGGATTTGGGATGCCTGCTCTCGGAGCTGAGCTGTGAGAGTCTCTATTTGTTTCTGTTGCATCTGGACCACTACTTGCAACTTGTCGACTTTGTTATTGAGCATGGCTTGGTGCTGGGGGCGCCCGGTACGTTGCTGCGGTTTGCCACGTTGCGCAGGTGCGCCACGAGAAGGTACGCTAGGCGCACGCTGGCTCGGGCCCATAGTCCAGCCAAGTTGGTCGTTCGAAAGGTCCAGAGTAACTTCAACAATGTTGCCGCCAAGAACCGTGGGGCCATTAGCGAAGATACCACCGATGTAGCAGGCTAAGGACCCGGCCCCGTTCCCGTTCGAGAGGTCGCCGATGCGGATCGTATCGCTTTCGTCGCCGGAGAGGGTACCAACGAAATCGCCGACATAAGTGTTATTGAGGCCAGCGACCACGTTTGGTCCTGCCCCCGTACCGACCGCTGTGTTATCACTGCCATCAATGTTACCGATGAGCGCCGCACCGCCAACTGCCACGTTGTTATTGGCGACACCGTTTCCGCTCCCGTCATTAAACGCGAGCGCGACATCTCCAAGGGCGGTGTTTTCAGAGGCGGTGTGGTTATTGAAAAGCGCGGACTCGCCAAAAGCGTTGTTGCCGAACCCGTCAGTGTTACTTAAGAGCGCACCGGAGCCGACGGCATCGTTGAATTCAGCAGTGCCGCTTCCGGTGCTGTCATTACTATTGAGCGCTCCAAAACCAACGGCGGTGTTGTTATCGGCTTTAATGTTATTGCGGAGCGCCCCAGAGCCAACTCCCGTGTTACCGTTTGCAAGGCCGGCTCCGCTGTCGTCATTAGCTTGGAGCGCAAAAGCGCCGACGGCTGTATTGTTGTTTGCGCTGTCGTTAAGGCCAAGCGCATCAGTTCCAACGGCTGTGTTTTGTGTGCCGGCGGTGTTGAGCAACAGCGCTACAGCGCCAACTGCCGTATTTGAGTCAGCCTGATTGAGCAGTAGCGCTCCGGCGCCAAGACCGGTGTTGAAGCTGGCAGTCGTGTCCGAAAAGAGCGAACGCCAGCCAACTCCTGTGTTTCCAGCACCGGTGGTGAGGCCTTGAAGCGCTTGAGTCCCTTCTGCAGTAGTGAAGTTGGGATAGCCCCCGTCCGGTGTTGGGGTAACCGCTTGTGCTTTGGGCGAGAGCGATAAGCAGGCGAGAGCCAGCGGGATGAAAAGGAAGCCGAGCCGCAAAGGCGACCGGTCGATTGGTTTTATTGAGCGTAGAGTTGTCATAATTATTGGTTTCATTTTTTGAGGGTGGATTGTTGAACTGCAATCCAGTTCCGCCGTGGAACCGGGAATCATTCTAACGAGACGCTTTGAAGAAGCGGCCTCACTTCGGCTGACTCAGGGACTCCAGTTGGAGCTGGGGGATCGCGCTAAACGGTGTCTCAGCGAAAATTCAGCCCCCGCGGCTTATTCAGCCGTGCCGAAGATAAGGTGAAACGTCGGATGACGTAATCGAGGAGGTTTTTACCATCATCGCGGCAATCGGTCGAGCTTTTGTCTAATAAGCTGTCGCCTAATTTTCATGTGGGGGTCTCGCCTTACACGACGCCACAACTGAAAGAGGTTCATCGTTTTGTGCCGACCGTCGCCGCGATGCGCGTCAGCAATCCAGATCGTTCGCCCGTCGGAATCAATCGCTGAGACACAGCGATATTAGGAATAGAGGTTACTCGACTGTCGTCTGCAATGAATCCCAAACGGCCTCAAATCCTCATCATCCAACGCTGCTTTTCGCCAATTCAAATCAATTTCAAACGCTTCTTTTAAATAGCGTTTGGCTTTTTCCATTTCTCCAAGTTGGCAATAGTAACACGCAAGATTATATGGAATTGCTGCCTCTCTGGGGAACTTCGCCTCTGCGTCAATGAGAATTTCCATCGCTACGTCAATGGAATATGCTCGCCGAGTCGCGTATGCCAGTGAGATTCCTGCCACACGATTGAGACAGAAGGAAATCCAATGCCGAGGACCGAGGCTTCTTCCGATGAAACTTGTGTTTTGTTCATCGACATTGTTGGTTGCTCGAAGCTGCTAATCGCCGAACACAGCGACCAGATTCAAGAGTTAAAGGAATCGTACGCCAAAGAGAACAGTTTCGCGTAGTCGTTTAACTGACTCCTGTTTGCCATGACCAGTAATTCGTAAATTTTTTCCACGAAAGATCTGTTCAATGCGTCGACCGCTATCCAAGCACGCTTCCAAGTTCGGTGTGATCAAGCTTCACTATCGAAAAAGGACCCGCACCCTCACCTACGAGCAAAGAGGAGCTTGGCAAAGCACGGCGGATGTCAACGGTATAAGCCTCCATGCGCATATCCATGCTCTCTATGGTCTGGCGTTACAGCACGCCGGGAAAAGCATCCTCATGATCGGGTGCGGCGGCGGGACTCTTGGTACAATGCTGGCTCGAGCAGGCAGGCGGGTATCGATCGTTGAGATCGATCCTGTCTCAATCAGGCTCGCAAAGCGCTATTTTGGTTTGCCGCGAAACATCTCATGCCATGTGGGCGATGGATTGGCATTCATGCAAAAAAAACGGCGGCACTACGATGTGCTCATTGTGGATGCTTTTACCGGCGAGACTATTCCCGCTCACATGAAGGACGCGGCATTTTTTGAAGCGGCGGGCCGCTGCCTGCGTCGCAACGGCCTGGCCATGGTAAATGTTTGTCTGCACCGGAAGTCAGATCCGACGGCAGATAAAATTGCTGCGGGATTCAAAGAAAGGGGCTGGTCCGTGCGTCTTTTGGATAGCCCGGGTGCGGAGCGTAACGCCATTGTCCTGGCGGGAAACGTGAAGAACCTGCGACGGCCCAAGTTACTGCTCGTGCCTGAAGCCGGCGCGAAACAGACGGGCAAAGAATTGACCGCCATGCGCTTCCGCCGGCGACGATTGATCTTCCGAAACCGCGCAAGCCTCCGGTGACAGCTGCTTAAATTGCTACCGCTTTCACCAGCTTTCTGACGAGACGATACACAGGATAGCTGACTGCAATTCCTATCGCAGCATACAAGCTGTTTTGGGTGCTACTCACGAGGAAGGCAATCAAGAGTAGACCGGCCCCAACAAACACGATTGCTGGAAGCACGGGATAGCCACGGGCTCTGAAGGGTCGCGGTAGGTCCGGCTCTCTCCAACGCAAAACAAATATCGTGCCGAACGCCGCTACGTCTACCAGCACACTAAACAATGCCGTAAAGGCGAATAGCTTGTCGAAACTGCCGATGCCCGCGAGCAGGATCGCTACCACAGCTGTTATGAGCAAAGCCGTTGTAGGTGTGCCTCCGGTATTTACCATCGCGCCGGAACGAAAGAAAAGCCCATCGCGGCTGAGAGCAAACATCACGCGCGGTGTGAAAAGGAAGGAAGCATTAATAATCCCAAGCAGGGACACTAACATGATGCCAGTCACGATCTGGCTGCTATGGCCGCCGAAGATGAGCTGAGCGGCATCTGCCGCCGCCAGTTTCGAGCCTGCCAGCTTTGATATCGGCAAGGCATGTAGTATGCCGAGGTTAATGAGTACATAGATCGCCGTCACCAAAGCGACGCCGGTAAAGAGCGAACGAGGAATGCTTTTTGCCGGATCGGTGTTCTCCTCCGAAAAATAAACCGGCGCATGCCAACCGGAGTAAGTGCCAAGAATGCTTTGCATCGACAAAGCGATGGCGACAAACAAGAGCTTGGGATCCGAAAACAGCGAGGGCTTTGCGCTTGGCGCAGCGCCTAGCTTCGGGCTGAAGAGAAAACACGCGGCGATAATCACGAAGAATGCGAGGACTTTGAACAAGCTCATAATTTCCTGAGCCCGACTGCCGACGCGCAGACCGAGCCAGTGAAACGCAGTGAACAAGATCAACACGGCAATTGCCGCCGGTGTTATGAGACTGGCATCGTAAGAGAAGACTCCAATGGCGTATTCGGTTAACGCAACGCCCAGATATGCCATGGAACTCGTCCGGAGGAGCCAATCGCTCCAGCCGACGAGAAACCCACCGAATTCACCATATGCCCGCCGAGCAAAGACGTAAGGTCCGCCGTCAAACGGCAGCATTGTGCCCAACTCAGCGTAGGTATTCGCGCCGGCGAAAGCATACAGTCCGGAGACTATCCATGCGCCCATGATCAGTCCGCTGTGGCCGAGCTGGGCCGCGACGCTTCCTGGAATCCGCAGGATGCCAATTCCGATTGTTCCGCCGATCCCTACCGCGACGCCAAAAGTCACTCCGAGAATGCGAAGCAGCCGTTCTTTGCCAAGCGCGCTCGTATCAGCAAGCGGTTGTCCGATCTCCATGGGTTCGGCTTATCTGATTCAGCGCCGCATAACAAGAGCACAGGGCCAGGTCACGCCGGTCTGGACTTCGCTCTTCTTTTTTGTACAATTAGCCGTTCATTACTAGCCAAGCGTGAATCCAAGCAATTTCCTGGCCGAGCTGAAGCGGCGCAACGTTTACAAAGTTGCTGTGGCGTACATTGTCGCTGGCTGGGCGCTGTCTCAGGGAATTGCGCAGGTTCTTCCAGTGTTTGATGTTCCGAACTGGACGATTCGTTTGATTGTCCTGCTGATCATCGTCGGTCTGCCGGTCGCACTCGTACTCGCATGGGCATTTGAAATCACGCCGGAGGGAATCAAGCGAACCGAAACGGCCGACCGCATGCCTGCGGCCGCTCAACGGAAAAAACACACGTGGATCTATATCGTTGTCGTTGGAGCGATTGTTTCGATCACATTGTTCTTTCTTGGCCGCTACAGTGCGATCAGCGGAGCGCCCCGACACACTGAAGCGGCTACAGGAATTCCACAGAAATCAATCGCAGTGCTGCCTTTCGATAACTTGAGCCGCGATCCAGATAACGCCTACTTTGCGGAGGGCGTGCAGGATGAAATTCTGACGCGCCTGGCGAAAGTGGCCGATCTGAAAGTGATCTCGCGGACTTCGACGCAGCATTTCAAAAGCGTACCGGAAAATTTGCCGCAGATCGCGAAGCAACTCAACGTCACAAACATCCTGGAGGGTAGCGTTCAGAAAGCGAAGGATCAGGTGCGAGTGAATGTGCAGCTTATTAACGCGCTGACTGATGCGCATCTCTGGGCGGAGATTTACGATCGCAAATTGACCGACATTTTCTCAGTCGAAAGCGACATAGCAAAAACAATTGCCGACACTCTGCAGGCCAAGCTTACCGGCTCAGAGACCACGGCGATATCAAACAAGCCGACGGAGAATCCCGAGGCGTATGAGCTTTATCTCAAGGGCCGTTTTTTCTGGAACAAACGCACTGGTCAGGATCTGAAAACCGCGTGCGATTATTTCCAGCAAGCCATCGCGATCGATCCGCACTATGCCACCGCCTACGCCGGCCTGGCGGAGAGTTACATTTTGATACCGTTGTTCGATGCCGGATTCCCGCAGGATTATTTTCCGAAGGCGAAAGCTGCTGCGGAACGCGCGATTGAGTTGCAGGAAACTTCAGCTGAGGCGCATACCGCACTCGGCTTATTGTTTTGTTTCTCCGATGTAAACTTTGCCCAATCAGAGAAGGAATTTAAACGCGCGATTGAGCTGAATCCGAATTACGCCACGGCACACCACTGGTATGGCAATGCTCTTCTGGTGGCGCTCGGCCGCTTTGATAAAGCGATCAGCGAAAATAAACGGGCTGTGGAGCTGGACCCCCTTTCGCTTATCATCAATGCGGATCTTGGCAGCACGTTCATGCTGGCGCGCCAGTATGATCAAGCGATCGCGCAGTTGCAGCGGACGCTCACCCTGGATGAGAAATTCGGCTATACGCATTGGAATCTCGGCCAGGCGCTGTACTTGAAAGGCGACAGAGCCGCTGCGATTGCCGAATACCAGAAAGCGCGAACGCTGGACGACGATCCGCAAATTGTCGCACTACTCGGACGCGCTTATGCGGATACCGGCCAAAAAGACCAAGCGCTGGAGTTGAGTTCGAGGGCTTGAAGCGCGGGCCACGCAGCAATTCGTCCGGGGATATCTCTTGGCGCTGGTTTACATCGGGCTAGGCGACAAAACAAAAGCTATCGGTTATCTGGAACGTGAATACCAGAATCACGATAATATCGATACTGCCTGGATCCGAGCCGATCCCATGCTTGATCCACTTCGCGGCGACCCGCGGTTTGAAGCGCTAGCCGAGAAAATTCTTCCGGCGCGGGAATTTGGAAAATCCGGTACTCAACGTTGAATTCTGGGAAAATTCTTTTCGGAGCTTAAGCGGCGCAATGTTTACAAAGTTGCGGTAGCCTATGCCGTCGCCGGTTGGGCGCTTGCACAAGGTATCGCGCAAGTTTTTCCTGTGTTCGGAGTTCCGAACTGGGTCGTTCAACTGATTGTCTTACTGATCGTCATTGGTTTTCCGATTGCTCTTGTTCTGGCGTGGGCGTTTGAGCTGACGGGCGAAGGACTAAAACGAACCGAAGACGCGGATTTTGCGCGACCCCGCGAAAAATCTCACGCTTGGATTTACGTCGCCGTTATCGGTGCTGTTTTGGCGATCGGATTATTTTTCGTTGGCCGCTACACGGCCGGTCCTACGCAACACGCAGCGGTCGATACGTCGGTAAAATCGATTGCGGTTCTGCCGTTTGAAAATTTAAGTGACGATAAACAAAACACGTACTTCGCTGACGGCGTGCAGGACCAGATCCTGACGAATCTGGCCCGGGTCTCCGACCTGAGGGTCATCAGCCACACCACCGTGCGCCAATATAAGAGCGGCCAGCCACGAAATCTGCGCGAGATCGGTAAACAGCTCGGTGTTACTCACATTCTCGAAGGTTCCGTTCAACGCGCAGGTGATCGGCTTCGTATCGCCGCACAGTTAATTGATGCTCGCACAGATTCCCAAATCTGGGCCGGGACGTACGACCGGACCGCGGCCGATTTGTTTGCGATCCAAACTGAGTTGGCGGAATCAATCGTTGCGCAACTCCAAGCAAAACTGTCGCCTGAGCAGAAGGCCGACATCGAGGCGCGTCCAACTCAGGATTTGGTAGCGTTCGAGCTTTATCTTCGCGCCAAGCAAATCCTGGACAGCTATCTGATCGCAGAGGATGTCCGGGCTGCCTTGCTCTCCGCTCTGCAATCGCTGGATCAGGCAATCAAACGCGATCCCGATTTTGTCTCCGCGTACTGCTATATCGCGCGCGCGAACGCTCTGCTTTATTTTTTCGATCTCGATCCTACACCAGATCGAATCCTTCTTGCGGAAGCAGCAGTAAAGGCAGCGCTGCGGCTTCGTCCTGACTCAGCCGAAGCACACTTCGCGATGGCTGATTTTCTGTTCCGGTGTCGCCGCGACTACGATGGCGCTCTAAAGGAACTAGCAATAGCGCGTCCCGGTCTGCCGAATGACACGGCGTTTTTCATTCTTTCAGGTTACATCAACCGGCGTCGCAACAATTGGGCTCAAGCGGAGCGAGACTTCTCTACCGCCGTGGCGCTCGACCCTCGAAACCCGAATGCTTACAACCTGCTTGCTGACACCTACAACCTGCAACGCAGGCATCTGCTCGCGGCGCAGGTTTACGATCGCGTGCTAGCTGCTGGCGAGCGCACGCCAATTGTATTTTTTCGAAGGGCCTCCGCCATTTTCAACGGAACAGGAAATTCAACAGAGTTGCGCGATGTGCTGGCCAATAATCCGGACATGGATATCGGGGGTGCACAAACTCCCACGCGAGTATTCCTGGCTCTAGTCGACCGTAACTTTGCCGAAGCGGAGCGGGTCCTTGCCGCTTCATCGCGCGAAGACTTCCAAGACATCGATTACAGCTTCTACTACCCCAAGGCGTGGTTTGAGGCGATGATCGCGAGAGCGAAAGGCGATTCCGCCCGTGCCATCGCTGCGTTCTCCCGCGTGCGCACAATCCTGGAACAGAGATTGGCGGTTAAGCCGGAAGACGCACGAACGATTGCCGTTCTCGCTCAGGTAGACGCCGGTCTCGGTCACAAAGAATTGGCAATTCAAGAAGCGCAACACGCCGTCGATTTGATGCCCGTTTCGAAAGACATTTACGATGGCGCGTTAGTGCTTGAAGGATTAGCGCAGGTCTACACGTCGAGCAATGAGCCCGATCGCGCCATAGAACTGTTGCAAAAGCTGGTGACAATGCCGGGCTACACTAATTATGCCCGACTCAAACTGCATCCCATGTGGAATCCGCTTCGTGGCGATCCGCGTTTCGAGAAAATCGTCAACTCACTCGCGCCGAAAGATCAGAGCAAGTAAATTCGTGTAAATGAATCCGAAGATATTCTTCGGCGAGCTGAAGCGGCGCAACGTGTACAAGGTCGCGGTCGCGTATGCCGTCGTCGGCTGGCTTTTGATTCAGGTCGCAACGCAGGTTTTTCCGTTCCTGGAAATTCCGAATTGGATGATTCAGGCTTGTTATTCTTCTAACCGCGTTCGGTTTTCCGGTCGCGCTGATTATTGCATGGGCATTCGAGCTTACTCCTGAGGGAATCAAGCGGACCGACGTTGCGGATGCGGCACAACAGCATTCGCGCGGAAGTGTTTGGATCGCGTTGTCGTCATCGCTGCGGCGCTTTCGTTCGGCTTGTTTTTCCTCGGCCGCTACACAGCTGGCCGTGACACGCCTCGACAGAGCGAGGCGGCTACAGCGTCGAACATACAGAAATCCATTGCGGTGCTGCCGCTGGTCAACACCAGCGGTGATCCCGGCAACGAGTATTTTTCCGACGGCCTGTCGGAAGAATTAATCGCAGTGCTCGCCAAGATTCCCGACCTCAAGGTCATCGGACGCAGCTCGTCGTTTCTTTTCAAAGGCAAATCAGACAACAGCAAAACGATCGGAGAAAAACTCGGTGTCGCTCACCTAATCGAAGGCAGCGTGCGTAAACAGGGTGATCGCGTTCGAATCGTAGCCGAGCTAATCAATGCGGCATGACGGACGCTCATTTGGTCGGAAACGTACGATCGCGAATTGAAAGACATCTTCGCGTGCAAAACGAGATCGCCACTGCAGTAGCGGATCAGATGAAAGTGAAGTTGTTAGGCGCAATCCGCGCGGCTTGAGTCCGTTGGATTCGATCGAAAATCCTGCGGCTCACAACGCAGTTCTTCAGTCAGACTTTTATTTTCAGCAGCAGACGGCGGAAAGTCTCCGAAAGTCAATCTCGTTCTTGCAAGAGGCGGTTCGTTTGGATCCCAACTACGCCTCGCTTATGCCAAACTCAGTCAGGCCTGGCGTCAGTACGCTGTCAGCTTCGCCACGGACGATGTTTCCAAAGCCTACGACGAGGCCCGCGGCGCCGCGAACGAGGCTCTCAGGCTGGCACCGGACCTGGTTGAAGTGCGAATGGCAGTTGGCTTACTCGCGTTGACCCCCGGGCTCCGTTTCCCCGCCGCCGAAAAGGAATTTCGCCAAGTCCTGCAATCGTCCCCGAACAATGCTGCCGCTAAAAATGCGCTTACTCTTTCCCTCCTGGCTCAAGGTCGACTGACCGAAGCCGAGCAAGCCTGTCGGGAGGCGCTTTCGTTAGACCCTCTTCTCACCACTTTGTGGTACAATCTCGGCAGAATTACGCTCGGAACTGGCCATTATAAAGAGGCCGAGGAGGCGTTTCGCAAGGGACTTGAGCTTCAGCCCAACGCTTCTCGCTTTCATACTTACCTCGCCACACTCGATGTCTTGCAAAACCGTCAGATGCAGGCGATGGCGAATGCCCAACTCGAGAACGAAGGATTCTGGCGCGATTTCGCCATCGCGATGGTGGAACAAGCGCAGGGCGACCGATCTGCGGCCGACGGCGCGCTCAAGGATTTTATCGCCAAGGATTCGAACGGCGGCGCGTTTCAGGTCGCCGTCCTTTATGCCATCCGTAAGGAGCCCGACCAAATGTTCAAATGGCTCGACACCGCCTACGCGATGCACGATTCCGGCATGGTTCAGCTCGCCATTACACCTTTCTTTATGTCCTATCGCGACGAGCCGCGTTTCACCGCGTTGTGCCGGAAGCTCAATGTACAAGTGCCTTCAGCCTCAGCAAAACCATGAACGAGCGCAATTTCTTTGCCGAACTAAAGCGCCGCAACGTTTACAAGGTGGCAGTCGCCTATGCGGTGGTGGCTTGGCTATTGATGCAGGTCGCCAGCCAGATTTTTCCATTTTTCGAAATCCCGAATTGGGTGGTGCGCCTTGTAGTTGTCCTCCTCGTGATCGGTTTTCCAATAGCGCTCATTATCGCATGGGCATTTGAAGTTACGTCCGAGGGGATCAAAAGCACAGAAGCTGCCGACGCAGCGGGACAACGATCTCGCGGCGTCGCCTGGATTTATGTTGTCCTAGTCGGTGCGGCCCTCTCAGTCGGTTTGTTCTTTGTCGGACGATACACTGCTGGACATGCAACGGCACGACTGGCGGCCGGAGAAGTACAGCGTGACAAGCAGAGCAAGATGGCTACAGCGGGTCCGGACAAATCGATTGCGGTGCTGCCATTGGTCAACGAGAGCGGCGATCCTAAGGATGAATACTTTTCGGACGGATTATCGGAAGAACTGATTACAGCTCTTGCTCAAATCAACGGACTAAAGGTGATTGGCCGCAGCTCTTCGTTCCGTTTCAAAGACAGGAAAGAAAAACCGAAAACAATTGGCGAAGAGTTGGGGGTGAGCACCCTTTTGGATGGCACGGTGCGCAAGCAAGGCAATCGGGTGCGGATCGTAGCCGAACTGGTGAACGCTGCCGACGGAATTCAACTCTGGACGCGAACTTTCGATCGCGAACTGAAGGATATCTTTGCTGTGCAGGAGGAAATAGCGAAGGCAGTAGCCGAGTCACTTAAGGTCACTTTGCTTGGCTCGCAGGATAAGTCGACCCAAATGGCCACAAAGAGCGTAGAGGCGCATAACGCTTACCTTCAGGGCCATTTCCATTTCCTGCGTCGTAATATTGAGGATTACCGCAAAGCCATCACTTACTTCGATCAGGCGATCCAATTTGATCCTGATTATGCTTTGGTTTATGCGGAGCGTTCTGAAGCTTGGAGTCTACTTGGGGATCTGGCTGGCGAGAGGCCGAGTGCGTATCCGAAAGCCCGAAGTGATGCGGAGAAGGCCGTCGCGATTGCGCCTGAACTGGCCGAGGCACATGCGGCTCTTGGCTGGGTCCGCTTTCTGGCCGAGTGGAAGTTTGCCGAAGGATTCCGAGAACTAAAGCGTGCCAAAGAACTTTCTCCCGCAAATCCCACTGCCAACGATTTGCTGGCGCGAGTAATTGTTTACATGGGGCGAATTGATGAGGCCGAACGTCAGGCGCGAGAGGCGGTGGAGCTCGATCCTTTGTCGGTCGCGGCACAATTCAATCTGGCCAGGGTACTGTTTTATGCGGGAAAACTCGATGAGGCAGACGCGGCTGGGCGCAAAACGGCAGAGTTGCAGCCGTCCGCCGCTTCGAATCGTCGATGGCAGGTGTTTGTCGCTGTGCAGCGCCACCAGGGCCAGGCAGCCTTGCGCGAAGCGCAACTCGAGCCGGACGCTGCTTTCCGCCGTTTCGAACTCACGCTTGCATATGACCTGCTAGGAGATCGCGAAGCCGCGGACGCGGAATTAGTGAACCTCATCGCCAATAGCCGAGATCGCTTGTCCTATCAAATTGCGCAGGTCTACGCGATTCGAGACGACGCAGACAAAGCCTTCGAGTGGTTGCAAATCGCGTTTGATAATCACGACGGCGGCATGCTTAGTCTTGCCGTCGACCCTTGGTTACGCGGCTTGCGCGACGATCCTCGATACAAGAACTTGGTCGCCAAAGTTGGTTTACCTACAACGCCATGAATACAAAGCCTTCTTTATTCTCCGAGCTAAGGCGACGGAACGTTTTCAGGGTCGCACTCACTTATGCCGTGGTGGCGTGGCTGCTGATTGAGATCGCGTCGGTTCTTTTGCCCCTGGTCGACGCGCCAGAGTCACTCATCACAGCATTCGTGGTATTGCTCGCGCTTGGATTCGCCGTGGCTGTATTCATTTCGTGGTCGTTTGAAATGACACCGGAGGGCCTGAAGCGGACTCAGGATCTTTCGCCTGGCGAGGTCATTCCTTATTGGAGCCGTCGCAAGTTCGCGACATTCATCTTTGGCGTGGCAGGCACTGCGTTTTGTCTTTCTGCTTACCACCTGCTGTTTCCCGCGCCAGCACGGAACCTCTCACAGAACCAGCCGCTTTCGATCTCGCAAGCATCACCTTCGATTTCGCCCTCGGAAAAGCCGGGCGGTACCCAATCTGAGGAGCGAACTCTTCGTGCTCTCGACGATCAATGGGCCAAAGCTGCAGCAGCTAAAGATGTCGACCAGACGATCGCCTATTACTCGGATGACGCGATCGTGCTTCCTGCAAACGCAACGAGTGCAGCGACAAAGGAGGCGGTTAGAACTGTTTGGAAAAATATGTTTTCCAGTCCGGGGTTCGTCATTACCTGGAAGCCGATGAGAGTGCGATTGGCGAACTCTAGCGATATGGGTTGGGTGAGCGGCACGTACGAATTGACGATGAACGACGCGAGCGGCAAAGCAATCAACGACCGTGGGAAATACCTCGAGGTCTGGGAAAAACAAACTGATGGAAATTGGAAATGCCGGGCGAACATGTGGAATTCCGATCTCGCAGCTTCCGCGTCCGCACCTTAGAAAAATAGCCGGTCGGCTTGTTAGTTTGCCCGACCGGAAAAACAGTCAGCTTTACACAAAGGCGAAACAGATCTGAATGAACTGGGCAATGCTGACAGCGATCGGTCAACTCGCTACCGTCATCATCGGAGTTCCTTCGATCATTTACTTTGCCATCCAGCTACGTGAGCAGAACAGGGAACGCCGTCAGTCGGCCGTGAATGCTCTTACTGAGCAATGGGGTGAGCTGACCAAGGCGTTACACGAAAATCCGGAATTTACGACGCTTTTTCTGCGTGGGGTTCAGTCGTTCCATGATCTCGATGCCGTGTCCAAGCTCCGCTTCAGCGCGTTTCAAAACCGTTTCTTCAAGAACTTCGAAGGAATGTATTACTCAAGACGTGAAGGGATACTAAATACCGAGTTGTGGGATGAAATTGATCGGACCATGAGCGATTTCCTCGCCTACAAAGGAATCCAGGAATGGTGGCAGACACGCAGGCACTGGCACACCGAAGCGTTTGCTCGGGTTGTTGACGACATCATAGCCAGAGGCAAGAAGCCGACGGCCTATTCGACTTATGACCTGGAGCAGGTCGTGCTGCCTAAAGACAGCTAATGAGCGAAACTCGAGAATGGCCGCGAATTGCAGTCGTAGGCGCAGGCGCCGTAGGTGGCTATTTCGGCGGAATGTTTGCCCGCGCTGGCGCGCCCACTCTTTTCATCGGGCGAAAACATTTTGCCGACGCAGTGAACTCGAAAGGCCTTATTCTCGATAAATCGGAAGGCCAGGAGCGAATCGCGATCAAGGCGACTGTTGAGATGAGCGGCCTGCGAGATTGTTCGCTCATTCTTTTCTGTGTTAAAGCTAACGATACGTCAACGTCCGCGGCACAAATGGCTAAATTCGTTAGGCCAGATGCGACGGTAGTTTGTTTGCAAAACGGCGTCGATAATGCGGACCAGGTCCGCGCTGTGGCGAATGTGGCGGCGGTGTCAGCCGTCGTTTACGTCGCGGTGTCGATCCCCGAAGCCGGTCGCGTGAAACATCTCGCACGTGGTGATTTGATCATTGGACCGCCGTCCGAACAAACAACACAGCTTGCAGATCTTTTCGTTCGCGCCGGTATCCCGTGTCGAGTGTCCGAAAATATCGAAGGCGAGCTTTGGCTGAAGCTGCTTCGTAATTGCGCACTGAACGCGATCTCCGCATTGGGACACGCCCGTTACGGCCAAATCGCGCAAAATGATGATGCAAAAAGGCTGATGGAACAGATTGTCGACGAAGTCCTGGCCGTGGCTCGCGCTACTCGGGTCGTTTTGCCGGGTGTTGGTGACCGCGAATCCGGAATGGCGGCGGCGATGGAACTCGCCACACAAATGGCGGATGCGTTTTCTTCAACCGCGCAGGATTTGAATCGTGGACAGCCGACGGAGATCGATGCACTTAACGGCTACATTTCTCGTCGAGGCGAGGAGCTTGGCATTCCCGTGCCGGTGAATCACGCATTGTTCACTCTGGTGAAATTAGCTGAGGTAGAACTGGCAAAGTCTGGCGACATCACTAAACAGAAATTATGACTTCATTCACTTTATACACGCGCGAGTTCATCCAAGTGCTGTCGGGAAATGGAAAGCTGATCTTGATGATAAGCGCGTTGGCGCTAGGCGCCGCGACTGATTTGAATGCCTCGCCAGAGGAAGACGTAAAGACTGTGGCCGCCTTGGATACGAAATATCAAGCCGCAGCTAAATCCAACGACGCTGCTACGATGGATCAGATTTTGGCCGATGACTTCGTTCTTGTGACCGGGCGCGGCAAAGTTTTGAGAAAAGCCGATCTGATTGACTCGGCCCGAAAGAAGGAGGTCACCTACGAACGTCAAGACGAGGAACCTGGAACACAGAAAGTCAGGGTGTGGGGCGACACGGCAGTTGTGACTGCTCTCCTTTGGATCAAGGCGGTACAGGGAGTTAAGCCAGTCGATTACAAACTATGGTTTAGCGACACTTATGTCCGCACTCCAACGGGCTGGCGTTACGTGTTCGGCCAAGCTTCTCTGCCGTTGCCTTAAGTGGAATCCAAGTAAGCGCAGGGGAGTGCACGCGCCCGGCCTGGCGTGATCGTAGCCTGGCGATCACCAACTTTTCATTCCAATTGAGATTTCACATTCGAGCGCAAAGAAATTGCCTCGAGAAGTTTTTCAAAAAAAAGCTTGCGCGTGCAATAGTGATATAGTTAACTATAACACTGTGACAAGAGAAGATGGCGCGTGGTTCCGGCTCCGGTGCTCACGTGTTCTATGAAATGGAAACGAATCCTGAAACGCAGCGCGCTTGTGGCTCTCGTCCTTCTCTTCGGCGGGTTTCAATTCGCCTATTGGACTTCTACCAACGACTGCCAGCGAAGCGTTCCTCCCGGAGTTAACCGTATGAAAGCAATCAAGTTTTGCGAATACGGCCCGCCCGATGTCTTAAAGGTGGAACAGATCGAGAGGCCGGTTCCTCTGGACAACGAGCTTTTAGTCAGAATTCGCGCGGCATCACTTAACTTCATTGACGCCGGTCTGCGTGCGCGGCCCGTCTATCCTTCGGTTGTTGTCCGGTTTGCGGAAGCCAAAGTTCACCGGCTTCGGGCGAGACTTCGCAGGTGTGGTCGAAGCGACCGGTAAGGATGTCACTGAGTTCAAACCGGGCGACGAAGTCTTCGGGGTAAAATGGGGCGCGCTGGCGGAGTACGTATGTGTTCGCAAAGACCGCGTGGCCTTGAAGCCAGCGAACATTACCTTCGAGCAAGGGGGTGCGGTTGGACTCGCGGGTCTGACTGCGCTGCAGGGACTGCGCACAGGAAAAATCCACGCTGGCCAGAAAGTGTTGATCAACGGCGCGTCTGGCGGCGTCGGGACGTTCGCAGTTCAGATCGCGAAGGCATTCGATACCGAGGTCACAGCCGTGTGCAGCACGCATAACATGGAGATGGCGCGGACGCTTGGCGCTGATCACGTCATCGACTACACCAAAGAAGACTTCACCAAGCGCGAGGAGCGCTACGACCTGATCTTCGATAACGTCAACAATCATTCCTTTTCGGAACGGCGCCACGTCCTGAAGCGCGGCGGCATCTGCATCCTCGCAGGGATTGGCAGCGCAGGATTGCACAAGGGACAGTTGGGACGGATCGCTGGGAACTTCACGGCTGCATGGCGATCCCGCTTTGTGGACCAGAAGTTTGTAAATTATGTCACCAAGTCGAACCAGGCGGACCTGAAGTTCCTTAGTAACTTGGTAGCGGAAGGCAAGGTGACGCCGTTCGTGGAGAAAACCTACTCGCTTGATCAAACCGCAGAGGCGCTGCGCTATTTCGAGGAGGGCCACGCTCGCGGGAAGTTAGTCATCAAGATCGCCGATGTCGTGCCCAGCGCAGGGGAACTGACGTCGGATGAATACGTCCCCGCGACCGGTTTGTGGGCCACGGAGACGGTGCGAAGCGTTGGTCGAATGAGGGAAGTAAACAATTAAGAATGAATCGTGAATGGAATGACACTCAACCAATCTATCGCCAGCTTCGCGATCGAGGCGTGCATATGATTCTCGATGGCGTGCTCAACGAAGGCGATCCGTTGCCGTCAGTGCGCAATGTCGCAGCTGAGTTCCGGGTCAATCCGCTTACGGTGCTGAAAGCTTATCAACAATTGGTCGATGAGGACCTGGTCGAGATGAAGCGCGGCCTGGGTATGTTTGTTAAACCGGGTGCGCGCGATCAGTTGCTGAAAGACGAACGACAGAAATTTCTAACCGACGAATGGCCGCGGATCGCGGAAAAGATCGAGAGGCTCGGTCTTACACAAAAAGAGCTGGATGCCGCAGCCGCGCCCCGCTCTTCGTCGAAAAAACGTTAATGCCATGGCGACTATAGAAGCACGCGGTCTTCGCAAGACGTTCGGAACGACGGTAGCCTTGGAAGGCATCGATTTGCATATCGAGGAGGGTCGCATTCTTGGGATTATCGGGCCGAATGGTGCGGGTAAGACGACCGCGCTTAATGCCATCCTGGGTCTGACTTCGTACGAAGGAGAATTGAAAGTTCTCGGTCGCGATCCGTGGACGAACCGCGACGAGCTCATGCGCGACGTCTCCTTCATTGCCGACGTCGCGGTGTTGCCGCGTTGGATTCGCGTCTCACAGTTGCTCGATTATGTCGGCGGTGTGCACCCGCGATTCGATCGCGCCAAAGCGGAAAAATTTCTGGCAAGAACAACGATCAAACGCACGAGTAAAGTCAGGGAATTATCGAAAGGAATGGTGGCGCAGCTGCATCTCGCCATCGTGATGGCAATCGACGCGCGCTTGCTCGTGCTCGATGAACCGACGCTTGGCCTCGACATCTTGTATCGCAAACAGTTTTACGACTCTCTGCTGAACGATTATTTCGATCGCAGCCGCACAATTATCGTGACAACGCATCAGGTCGAAGAGGTCCAGGATGTTTTGACGGACCTGATGTTCGTCGACCGTGGCCGCATCGTACTCGAGTGCAGCATGGAAGAATTCGATTCGCGCTACCTCGAAGTGATGGTGAATCCCGAGCATCTTGCAGCCGCACGCGCCCTCAAACCGATGCACGAGCGGCCGGTTTTTGGGCGCAGCGTGCTGTTATTCGATCACGTTGGCCGCGACCAACTCGAAACGATGGGCGAGGTGCGTCGCCCGAGCATTGCCGATCTGTTCGTCGCCGTGATGAGTCCGCACTCACAAAACGTTTCCCTCTCTGGTTCACCTCGACGTGACGAGGCAGCAGGTCAGGCAAACCAAGTAGGAGCAGCTAAATGAATAGAACTAATCGTTGTTTGTCCTTTAGCAGTCGAGCGCACGGCGTTCTGGGGAGCGCACGCGTCTCGCGTGCTGGTGAAGGCATTTTGCCTTCACGAACTTCCCAATTGCTTCTATGGGCTGACAAGCCACGAAAAAAGAAAAGTTCGTTGCCGGCAAAATGCGGCAACCAGCACGCTACAAGCGTGCGCTCCCCAGAACGCCATCGACGCGTCATCTTTATTTATCAAATGAATAGCGAACCGAATATTGCGAGTTCCGGCGTCACCGACCCCGGCTACAGACCGCTCCACCGCGGCCGTTCTATTGGTCGGTGTGGCGGGAGCTTTGGGAGAACCGTTCAATTTACGTCGCACCCATACTCGTTGCCATTGTTGTGTTGTTCGGTTTTCTCATTAGCACGATTGGGTTACCGGAACGCCGCCGCGACGTGTTGCTCCACCCGACAACAGCGCGGTCTGCAATCGAAGCGCCGTATGACACCGCGGCAATCATGTTAATACTGACTGCTTTCATCGTTGGCGTGTTCTATTGTCTCGACGCGCTATACGGCGAACGCCGCGACCGCAGCATCCTGTTCTGGAAATCGCTGCCTGTATCGGACTCCACCACATTGCTCTCGAAAGTCACAATCCCGCTGGTCGTTTTGCCGCTGGTGACCTTTGCGATCGTAGTGACGACGCAGTTGCTCATGATGCTTTGGACTAGCGCGCTACTGATAACTCATGGCATGAGCCCTGCATCGACTTGGACATATGTTCCGCTTTTTCGGAATTCGTTCGTTCTTCTTTACGGATTAGCCGCGATTGCTCTTTGGCACGCGCCGATTTATGGCTGGGCTCTGTTGGTTTCCGGTTGGGCGCGGCGAGCAACTTTTCTTTGCGCAATCCTGCCGTTTTTCGCGATCGCGTTTTTCGAGAAGATCACGTTCGGCACCTGGCATTTCGCCTCGATGTTGAAAGACCGGTTGATGGGATTCGCACCGGCGGCCTTCGCTTTTAACATCCATTCCGTAAACCGCCCACAACTGACTCCCATCGCATATCTGAGCTCCCCCGGTCTTTGGCTCGGACTGATATTTGCTGCGGTATTTCTCGTCGTAGCAACCCGCTTACGCCGTTATCGCGGACCGCTTTGATTCATATGACCGTTGATGCCATCACGCCTCGTTATTTTGTAGGGGAAGCTGACAGCTTCCCTGGGAAGGCAACGCCTTCCCCTACAGCGCAGCCTGAAGCAATCACTTAACGAAATCTCATGCATCCAACCGACAAAGCCGCACGCGTCGCGGGCGCTGTGTATTTATCAATGGTAGTTACCGCGCCGTTCAGCCTCATTTATGTTCCCAATAAGCTCATCGTACGGGGGGACGCTACCGCGACCGCAAACAACATCCTTGCTCACGAAACGCTTTTCAGACTTTCGATCCTCGGTGATCTTGTTGGCCAGGTCATTTTCATTTGTCTCGCCATCGCACTCTATCGGTTACTAAGCAATGTAAACAGAACCTGGGCCTTGTTGATGGTTGGCTTTGTTCTGGTCTCGGCAGCCGTCGGTTTTCTCAACACACTAAACAACATCGCTGGTCTTATTCTTTTTCGTGGCGGCGAATTTCTCAGCGTGTTCGACACGGCCCAGCGCAATGCCTTGGGCATGTTGTTCATTCGTCTGCATTCCCAAGGAATCTTTATCGACGAAATCTTCTGGGGTGTATGGCTCTTCCCCTTTGGGTTGTTAGTCTTTCGATCCGGATTTTTACCTCGCTTCATCGGGCTCTGGTTGATGATCAATTGTTTCGGCTATGTGGCTCTCAGCGTCATCGCTTTGTTCTTTCAGCCTTACTACAGCGCGGCTTTTGGCTATTTCCAACCAGTCTTGTTTGGAGAACTGGCAATCATGCTCTGGCTGCTGATTAAAGGCGCAAAGGTGCCGCCGATTCGGATAGCTACAACACAGATAAAGACGGCATGAATATGATCGACAAATCACAACGCATTCTCGCAAAGATCGTCGGAGTTTTGTATTTGTTTACGAACGCGACTGCGATATTCGCCTTCTCGGTACGTGGAAAATTGATCGCAACGCGCGACGCAGTGCAGACTGCAGCAAACATCGTCGCCTCAGAGCGTTTATTTCGCCTCGCCATAGCCGCTGAGTTAGTCACGGTTGTAGGCGTACTCGTATTGGTCTGGGGCCTCTACGTCATCCTTCGACCCGTCGACAGAAATGTCGTGTGGCTTGCAACGTTCTTTCGGCTCGGCGAAAACTTTGTTCTTGCCTTGGCCACATTATTGGAGCTTGCGATTCTGGCGCTCGTAAAGGGCGCAGTGTTAAGTGGACAGCAGCCATTACTGGTCAATGAAGTCGTCCGCCTATACGGCGACGCATTTAACATAGGCTTTGTGTTTCTCGGGCTTGGATCCACTCTTTTTAGTTATCTCTGGTTAAAGTCGGGCTATATCCCTCGCCTACTCGCCGGATGGGGAATCTTCGCCTCATTGGTAATGGCCCTGATGAGTCTGGCTATTGTTGTATTTCCCACTCTGTCTAAACTCGGGATAACCTACATGATGCCGATGGGTGTGTACGAGTTTGGCCTTGGGTTCTGGCTGCTCATCAAGGGAATACAAACATTACCACCTAAAATCGCACCGGCAGTCGCTGATCCCCTGTATCATCAAACATCGATTTTGCGGTAACGATAGGAAACTCATGAAAACGACCGCAACTGTTATCGCTTGCTCACTATTAATGGCGAACTTTCTATTCGCTTTCTCTTTGCAGGAGCAAAACAAAACACTCGCCAAACGCGCGTTCGAGGACCTTCTCAGCGGGGGACGATTCGAGCTCGCTGAACAACTTTATGCCAAAGACTTCGTCAACCATGGTATCCACCGCGACATCAGCTTGGACGAAGATCAAGCGGCTTTGAAAGGCTGGCACCAGGCATTTCCTGATCTATCTATCGTCCCCGAGAAGTTGATCGCCGACGGTGACTTGGTCGCGGTGTATTGGATTGCGCGCGGCACCAACACCGGCGCGGGTAACAGCTTACCCGCCACCGGGAAGAAAGTGGAACAGTCCGGAATTACGATCTGGCGGATTGTGAACGGCAAAATAAAAGAGGAGTGGTCTGCATTTGATCAACTTTCAATGATGAAACAACTCGGACTTCTGGATCAGAAACCAGGCGCAGGTGACACCGATGCAACAGACAAGAAGAAGGAATGACGACGGATATGAACGACGAACCCAAAACACAGCGTCCGCGTAAGCGATGGAGACGAGTTCTTAAGTGGACTTTAGGTGCGCTTTTCCTCGCGTTAGTCCTATGGGGCTTTATTGCCTACTGGACGTCGACCAATGACTGCGACCGCAACGCTGCTACTCCAGCCAACCCGATGAAAGCGGTTGTTTATTGCGACTACGGCATCGCGAATCTTAAGCTTCAGGAGATTGAAAAGCCGGCGCCTGCAGACGATCAAGTCCTGGTCAGGGTTCGCGCGGCATCCATCAATCCATATGATTGGCACTTCGTCGAGGGCACGCCTTACGTGATGCGCGCGATGGGAGTAGGTCTTCGCAAACCAAAGGACACACGACTGGGTGTCGATTTTGCAGGGACGGTAGAAGCCGTAGGCAAAAACGTTACCCAATTCAAACCGGGCGATGAAGTTTTCGGCGGCCGCGGGGGCGCGTTCGCGCAATATGTTTGTCCGCGTGCAACCCGGGCGATCGCGTTGAAACCAGCGAATGTGAGTTTTGAGGAGGCAGCTTCCGTCAATATCGCGGCAATCACCGCATTGCAGGCACTGCGCGATAAGGGAAAAGTTCAACCAGGACAAAAGGTTCTCATCAACGGCGCATCCGGCGGCGTTGGCACGTTTGCCGTCCAAATCGCGAAATCGTTAGGCGCTGATGTGACGGGCGTGTGCAGCACGCGCAATGTCGATCTTGTCAAATCGCTCGGTGCCGACCACGTAATCGATTACACCAAAGAAGATTTCACCAAGAGCGCGGACCGTTACGACGTGATGCTCGACAATGTGGGAAATCATTCGCTGTCGGAGTGCAAAGGCGTCCTGACTCCCAAAGGCAAATACGTCCTCATTGGCGGCGGCGGAGCAAGCGATCAAGGCGTTCTCGGCGGACTCGGCAAAGCGCTTTGGGCGATGGTATTCTCAAAGTTCGTCAACCAGCAGATGGGCATGATGATGGCGGACGCTAATCAAAAGGATCTCACCATCCTCGCCGATATGATGCAGTCCGGGAAACTGAAACCGGTGATCGATCGCACTTATAAGTTAGAGCAGGTGCCCGACGCAATTCGTTACGTCGAGCAAGGCCACGCCAGAGGAAAAGTGGTCATCACTGTGGAATAATCTTTTGCCTGGTCGAGAACGGCCTGATGCGGACGCGGGTCGATTGTAAGCCCGCGTTAATACTCTCGCCTTTGCTAAGAATGGCTGATTATTGTCAGATTAGAACTCATCCGATAAATAGCGCTGTCATGTTGAGCGAAGCGAAACATCTCTGTTCATTTGCCCTGGGAAGGATCGCTCGAAAATTGATCCGAGATTCTTATCCCGCGGCCGCGGGAGAAAATCTCTGATCACTTCTGGACCGATCGCCACGGATAAATTAGAGATGTTTCGCTTCGCTCAACATGACAGCGCTGTTTAAGAGATTGATTGTGATGCCTAGAGCCTTCCTCGTTGCCGCTTTGATTCTGCCGGTCATCGCGCTGGCCCTTCCAGACGATGCGACTTTATCACAACTGTTGGTCGGAACGTGGAAGGGTCCACGACACGAGACTCAATACCTCGCTGACGGGACGTGGGTCCTCGATCCGCCGGACGAAGGTGACAATACGCGCGGGAAATGGCGGATCGAGCATGGCCGGTTAATCGAGACTTGGCGATTGACCGATGAAACCGAGGATTCTTCGTCTGTGGAAGAAATCATCGAGCTCAGTGACAAAATTTTTAAGTCCCGCATCATTTTGCAGGAGGGACCAGGTAAGCCCGAGGGGCAGGTGCTTCCGAGCGAAATTTTCACTGTCACTCGTGTAACTGACCAAAAGTGACAAGTGACGTGTGAAGAGTGACGAGTTCTGATCATGCGAGCGGTCCAGCTCACACAGATCGGAAAGTCGCTGGAAAAAGCAGACGTTCCAATTCCACAGATTGGGCCATCCGAGGTTTTGATTCGCATCGCCGCTGCGGGAATTTGTCACTCGGATGCGCATTACCGCGCGGGCATTTCCAAAATTGATCGTTTACCGTTGACGCTGGGGCACGAAGTCGCGGGTCGCGTGGAGGAAGTCGGCAGCGACGTAACGCACCTCTCAGCGGGAGACCGCGTTTGCGTACATTATTTGGTCCACTGCGGAAGCTGCGAGTTTTGTGTGCGCGGCTTGGAACAGTTCTGTCGTAGCGGGCAGATGATTGGCAAACATCGGGACGGCGGTTACGCGGAATTCATCAGAGTTCCCAGTGGGAATGCGTTTCCGCTTCCCGACGAGATTCCATTCGAAGCCGGCGCAATCATGATGTGCTCGTCGGCAACTGCGCTTCATGCTTTGAACAAAGCGCGCTTCAAAGCCGGCGAGTCGATTGCGATTTTTGGATTCGGCGGACTCGGATTCTCGGCGTTGCAATTGGCACGCGCTTTCGATTGTGGCGATGTCTATGTGGTTGAAATCAATCCTGCGAAGCTCGCGTCAGCTGCCAGAATGGGAGCTATCGCGATCGACGCCAGGTCCGCAGATCCAGTCGAGCAAATCAGAGAGGCAACCGCTGGGAAAGGAGTCGATGTCGCACTCGAATTGATTGGGTCTGCAAAAACCATGCGCCAGGCGATGCTCTGCCTGGGCCCTCTCGGACGCGCTGCTCTTGTCGGATTAACCGCCGAATCGATGTCGATTCGGCCGTACACTGAGTTGATCAACAAAGAAGCGGAGATCATCGGCGTCTCCGATCATCTAGCGACTGAGCTTCCGGCACTTATCGAATTCGCAAGCAGCGGAAAACTTCGTTTTCCGCCAGAGACATTGCGTGCCGTCGATCTCGACGCCGCCCAAATCAATGCGGCACTGGACGCACTTCAGGATTCCATTGATCACATCAGAACGGTAATAAAAGTGACGAGTGACTAGTGACGCGTGACGAGCGTAACGCCAACTGATCTGCCGCCTCTCCTCCTCGTTCGAGGAGAGGATTTAAGGTGAGGAGTCGCCCGATTTAACCTTGTAACGGGCTTTAGCCTCGGTCGGTCTGCCGAATAAGAATCCGATCGTTAGTTATCAACTAGCATAATCGGCGATCGCTTTGGCGACGTCGAGCGTGGAAGCTTTCCCTCCCATGTCGTAGGTGCGAACTTTGCCTTCCTTGATTACGCGAGCGATGGCCGTTTCCAAACGCGTTGCCATTTCCGTTTCCTTCAGCCAGTCGAGCATCAGCTTCGTAGTTAAGAGCATCGCGATTGGATTAACCTTGTGTTGGCCTGAGTATTTCGGCGCAGAACCGTGGGTCGGTTCGAATACGGCGTACTTGTCGCCGAGATTTGCGCTCGGCGCGAAGCCGAGTCCGCCGACAAGACCTGCGCAAAGATCGCTGACGATGTCGCCGAACATGTTTTCCGCTACGAGCACCGAGTAATCCTGTGGATTCTTGAACATCCACATGCAGATGGCGTCGATGTTTACTTCGTCGGCCCAGATGTCCGGGTAATTCTTTGCCACATCGCGGAAGCAGTGTGTCATTAATCCACCGGTCTCGCGGAGGACGTTCGGTTTTTCGATCAGCGTGACGCGTTTGCGTCCGGTTTTCTTGGCGTAATCGAACGCTTGTTTGCAGATGTTGGTGCAACCTTGCACGCTCATGATTCGAGTGGAAAGCGCGATGTTTTCCAACCCAGCCTTGTCCTTCCACTTCTTCATTTTCGGATTTGCACACAGCGCGGTGTAAACCGACTCGGGCAAGGGGAAAAACTCTACGCCGCCGTACATCCCTTCGGTGTTTTCTCGAAACACGACTTGATCGATTGGCACGTCTTCACCGCTCGGATTCGTGATTTTGTTACCGCGGTAATTCAGCGGGTTGCCCGGATAACTCTTACACGGGCGCATGTTAGTGTGGAGATTGAAAAGCTGACGCAATCCCACGATGGGCGAAAAATAGGAGAGTCCTTTGTCTTTGAGTTCCGGACTCAGCTCTTCCTTAGCTTTGTCCTGTGGCTTGCTGGTGATGGCGCCGAATAGCGCGCAGGTCGTGTCCTTGAGCGCCTTCACAGTCCGCTCCGGAAGCGCGTTACCTTCCTTGCACCAAAATTCCCATCCGATGTCACACGGGACGTACTCCGCATCAAAGTTCATTCGATCAAGAACGATGCGCGTTGCTTCCATCACATCGTTGCCCACGCCGTCGCCCGGCATCCACGCAATTTTGTATTTAGCCATAGGAAGGCGACTTTATCGGCGAGATTCCAGCCTGCAACTCCCAGTAACCTTCAGCAGTTCACCGCAGAGGTCGCGGAGTTCACAGAGGAATGTTTATTAAAAAGCCAGGAACTCAGGAAAAATCCTCTGCGGTCTCTGCGTCCTCTGCGGTGAAATAGCGGCTCAAGTTGTAGCCGCCTCGCTGTGTCGAGGCGCAGCGTGCACTGCGACACAGCGCCGTGGCTGCGGTTAGACCTTTGCGCGAAGCCGTGCCGCCACCAGTCTCTCGGCACCGCCAGTGACGATTAATTCCTGAGCGGCGGGACTGAGCGGCGGGAAGGGGAATGATTTTCCATCGACTGTCAAAACAGATTTTGCGTAATCGATAGTTATTTCCGGGCCGACTGTTGTTGCTGCGCGATCGCTCAGTGCGGCGCGAAGGTGAGTGACTAACTCCGGGCATTCGAAAACGACGAAGCCGTTGTTGAATGCGTTACGCTTGTAGGTCTCGGAAAAACTGCCGGCGATGACACATGGGATTCCTTTGAACTTCAGTGCGGTCGCGGCTTGCTCGCGGCTCGAGCCAGTGCCGAAATTAAATCCCGCAACGATAACATCGCCCTTTTGGTAAAGCGCATTGAAGTTCGGATCGTAGTTTTCAAATGTTACCGCTGCCATCTGCTCAGGCGTCATATCGTCGCGGTAGGTGTGTTTACCTGCGTAAATGCCGTCCGTGTTCAAATTGTCTTTGTCGATAAAGAGAACCCGGCCGCGCACGCTGGCGGGAAAACCCTCCATTATTTGCACCGAAGCTGCAGACCTCGCTTTCTTCTCAGGACGCCGGATCGCTGTTCCTGCGGGTTTGTCGGTGAAATTCGTGGGTGCGCAGATAAAACCGGCCAGTGCACTAGCGGCGACGACCGCGGGAGAACCGAGATAAACGGACGCGTCACGGTCGCCCATCCGGCCTTTAAAATTTCGATTCGTGGCGCTGATTGCGTTCTCCCCCTTTTGCACGAGGCCGCGACCGAGTCCGATGCATGCGCCACAGCCAGGCGGCAACGGGATTGCGCCAGCACCTATAAGCGTCTGCCAGTCACCACTAGACTCAGCCCGCGCCTGTGTCTCAGCGCTTGCAGGGGCAAGATAAAATTCAACACCTTCTGCGACGCGTCCGCCTCGCGTGCGAATGACTTCTGCGGCGTCGCGTAAATCTTCGAAGCGCGCGTTCACGCACGAGAGCAGATAAGCCTTTTGGATCGGCACGCGCTTGCGTTCCATTTCCGGCAGCGAAACCATCGTTTTTACTTCGTTAGGCCCGGACACATGCGGAACCACTGTCGCGAGATCCAACTCAAGCTCGATCGCATACTCGGCGTCGGGATCGGCGCTGAATTCGCTGCGATTTTTCCACCAGTTATCGATATCGGCGTTTGTGTAACCAGACCGGCTTTTCGTCCCACGTGTTCCCGGGCGCTTCGCAATCTCGAATTCGGGAACCCGCGAGCGCAGGTAGTTCACGGTTATTTCATCGAAAGCAAACACGCCTGCGAGCGCGCCCCATTCCGTAGTCATGTTCGCGATCGTCATGCGCGCTGACATCGGAAGATTTGCTGCTCCTTCGCCGACGAATTCCACTGCGTGATTGAGCACCTCGTCTTTGTTGAACAGCCCGCACAACGCGATAATCACGTCCTTGCCGACCACGCCCGGCGAAAGTCTTCCCGTAAGCACGACCTTCGCGACTGGCGGAACTTGCCACCACGTCACTCCGGTTGCCCAGATGCTTGCGGCATCGGTGCGGACGACCGGCGTCCCGAGTGCTGCCATTGCGCCATAGAGATTCGAGTGTGAATCGCTGGCGACCATCATCGAGCCAGGAACGACGTAGCCCTGTTCCACCATGATTTGATGGGAAATACCAGTTCCCGGTGGGTAGAAATCGATGCCGTGCTCGCGCGCGAACGCTTCAATCTTCGAATACTTCGCCAGATTTTCCGGCGAAGTATTTTGGATGTCGTGATCGATGGCGAAGACCGGCTGGGCAGGATCGGCAATCGATGTCGCGCCGATCTGTTTAAATTTTGGAATCACCGCGCCAGTGTTGTCATGCGTCATCACGTGGCGCGGACGAATCGACACGAAATCGCCGCTGTGCACTTCCGTTCCCGGAGGAAGTCCATCCGCATGTCGTGCCGCAATTTTCTCAATAAGTGTGAGGCCCATATCACTTTGAGGATACCCGCGACCCACATGAATCGCTAACACAGGACTTTACCCATCTCGCGAATGTCATTCTGATCCCGCAATCGCGGGAGAAGAATCTCTGATCACTTTGCGACCGATCTCCCAAAGAGAATAGACCGAGATGTTTCGCTTCGCTCAACATGACAATCCTAATTAATGAAGAGGAAAATTCGCGTCAATTCGTGTGTTTCGTGCGGCAAAATTATTTTTTCGCGGCGCGTTTCCCGAGAAGCTTCGCGATATCGAAGTCCACAAAATCCGCGTGATGAAAAATGATTGATTCGATAGAGCGCTCCACCTTATCGCCCTCGTGGCTGTGGGTTGCGATGATGTGAAGCACTTCGCCGGGAATTCCGTGCTTGTACGCGAGCGCTACGCCGCTGAACGGATGACGCACTTGCTGCCCGAATTTTCCCTGGACGACTTTGCCCGAGGTATCCTTGTCGTACTCGAGTGGTTTGCCCACATCAGCCAAGAGGGAACCGGCGATGAGATAGTCCCGCTGGACAGGGATTGCACAGCGGAACGATTTCTCTAAGACATCCGCGATGGCGCTGCATTGCCGCGCACACGAATTTAGATGCTCGACAAATGTCATATCGATATCGCCGGCCAGAAGCGTGAACTTCACAGCGCGCAGTTCATCGAAAGTCCAGCCCTTTCCGCCGCATCCGGTGGTAATCGCTTCGTTCCAAACTGCCGCCACTTTTTCGCGCAGTGATTTGTCTTTGATCTTCATCAAAGGCGGAAAAAGCTCCGCGATTTGTTTTACGCCGTAATTTTTTTGTTCGTTTGTTGTCATGATGATCACCTCGAAGTCAGTCGATATTTTTGAGGCTTTGAAGCGGTTCTTTCGATTATTTTTTTGGCTTCTAAATCAAGCTTAATGGTCTCGCCATACCAACTGATATTTCCTGGGAATTTGCCTCTGAGGCTTTCATCGAGGCGGCTGAACAATGCGACGTGCGTGAGATCATTTTTTCGCAAGGCTGACAAACTAGCCTTCTTGAGTGTGTCGTATTTTTCTCTGGCGATATTCTTCCCACTTTTACCCAGCGGGTGTTTCGTCAGTAATTTTTTGGGCCGTCGTTTTCCCTCTCGTTTGGTGATACACCTGTTTTGCACTGATCTTTATGTCGCCGAACCTCACAGCATGGGTTTGGGCGGCTTTGATCAATTCGGCATCAGCCCGGGTTGAATTGTGATCTCGTGTAATGCAGACTTCCAGCGTCGTTCCTCAAAGCTTGGAGCGCAGCTAAATTGCTCATGCCAACCTACGATTATTCATGTCAGAAATGCGGGCAGACTTTCGAAGCATTCCAGTCGATGCGCGACGAACCGTTTCGCGAATGTCCGAAAGAGCTTTGCCGATTGCCAAAGTGGGGACATGGGAAGGTGAAGCGTTTACTTGGCACGGGCGCGGGTCTGATTTTCAAGGGCTCGGGGTTCTACAGCACTGATTATCGCAGCGAATCATACAAAGCAGGTGCCAAAAAGGAATCTGCGCCGAAAGCATCCGAAGGTGGCGATAAATCCTCAAAAACCGAGCCAGCAAAAACTTCGTCGTCTGGCGAGACGAAGCCAGCCGAGAAGAAATCAGCAAAAGAATCCGCCTAATGTCTTAGCAATAGCTGCGGAAATTTCCTATTTCCTGCACGACGGAAACGATCCGGGATAGATTTGGGTCGGGGGCGCTTAACCCTTTGGCAATTTTTGCAGCTGCTCGATGAACGCTTCCGGGCCGCCGGGGAAATAACCATCGAACTGCCACACCTTTTGACCGCTGCTGTTCAGCACGACGATGGTGGGAAATCCAAGAACTTCGTACTGCTGGGCCAGTTGCACGTTTTGCTTTCTCTCCTCTGTTGGCTGGTCTTTTTTGCGAGGAAAATCGAGCTCCACCAGCACGAGATTGTCGTGCGCGTAGTCTTTGAACTTCGGCTGCGAGAAAATGTCCTTATCGAGTTTGATGCACCACCCGCACCAGTCAGATCCTGTAAAATTGAGGAACAAAAGTTTGTGGTTCGCTTTCGCTTCTTCCTGTGCCTTGCTGTAATCATGCTGCCAATCGGATTCCGCTCGCGCGAAGGCAGCGAAAACAAGCGAGACCGCGGCTGCAAAGAGAAATAATCGGGGCGTTTTCACTCGAGCATATTCGATGCAGTTGCAGTCCGGCGCAAGAGCGATACAACGCACCGCCCGGGGCAGCTGTTATTTTTTAGCGCCGCAATAGCCCAACGGGCAACGCAGGGCTATCGAGGAAATCCTGATCTACTTCAGATGCTTCGAGACGAGTTTGGTCATCTCGAACATGCTCACCTGGCTCTTGCCATTAAATACCGGCCTGAGCGCGTCGTCGGCGTTGATCATGATTCTTTTCTTTTTGTCCTGCAGACCGCGCTTCTTGATGTATGCCCAAAGCTTTTTTGTAAGCTCCGGCCGCGATAGCGGCGTCGAACCGACGATGGCAGAAAGCTTATCGTCCGGCTGGACCGGTTTCATGAAGGCGGGATTCGGTTTACGCTTGGAAGTTTTTTTGGTTTTCGGCATGGACGCTGACTAACGTTTCGCCGAGGGGAGAGCAAGACTAATTTTTCAGCTAAATAAAATTTTTTATTATCGGTCTTCCCGGCGCACGGCGATTGCTGCCACATCATCCGGAGCAGCCTTCGCAGAATTCTTCGACGCTGTTTGCGCTATGATCCCTTTGAGCAACGCCTCCGCGCTGGTCGCGGAATGATCCAGAACTTTTTCGAGCTGCCCGGGAGTTACCCGGTAGCGCTCATCTTTCGTCCAGCGGAACAAGCCATCCGTGTACAGCAGGAAAGCATCGCCGGGCTCGATTTCGATCGCTGTTTCAGTGAATTCTGTTCGTTTGAGCAAGCCCAATGGTGGCGCGACTGATGCGATGGATTCTATTGTACCGTCGTGATGAACAATCAAAAGCGACGGGTGCCCTGCGCCAACGACCTGAGCTTTTCCGGTTGCGGGATCGAGGGCAACACACATGGCAGTCATGAATGAGGTCGCTCCGAAGATGCTGCGAAAATCGTTATCCACCCCTTCCATCAAGCTCGCCGGCGAATCGTGATCCATGGTGCCGTATTGAAAAAGAAGTTTTGCCAGTGTTGTTAGCAATGCGGCAGCCGCACCGTGCCCTGTGCCGTCTGCGATCCAGAATAATATCCGGCCATCCTTCATTCGGAGCCAGCCATAGATATCACCTCCGACTTGGATGACAGGATGGTAGCACGTCGCGATCTGCCAACCCGGCAGCGACAGCGGTTTCTGTGGTATCAACGATTGCTGCGTTAGACGCGCGGCGGCCAGGTCGCGCTCCAAATCGCGGCGCCATTTCTCCAATTCATCATTTTGCTGCTCCAGCTGGCGTCGCATTGAGCGAAGCCGAAGCTGCGTCTCGATTCGCGCGCGCAACACCGACGCGTTGACAGGCTTTGTGACAAAATCGTCCGCGCCTGCCTGCAGACAGGATACCTCGCTTTGCTCACTCCCATGTGCCGTGAGCATGATGGCCGGGATTTGGGCGATCATTGCGTCCTCGTCGGAGCGAAGACGCCTAAGGACCTCGGCGCCGTTTAAACCTGGCATGTCGAAGTCCAGAAGCAAAAGCGAAGGTGGTCGCGCGTGAATTGCTTCCAGTCCTGCGGAGCCATCGTTTGAGACGCGGCAATTGTAACCACCAGCGCTGAGTAATTGGGCCAATACCCTGCGACTCATGGCGTCATCATCGACAACTAGAATCTCTGGATGTGAATTTTCTCGCATCTGTACTTCGGATTCGGATTACGTACACTGGCGTATTGTATTGGTGCTGCTCTTTGTCAACAAATCGAAGCAGCTCGAACAAAGCATGATTTAATCATTGGCAACGAGTCTGACTCCGGATACGATTAGCAAAATTTTCACTATGAAATTTTCAATCCCGCTTGCTCTTCTCGCGGTTTTCTTTTTGGCCTCATGCGCTGAGGAGCCGCCACCTCCACCGCCACAGCACCATCGGCCGTCGGCTTACGCGCCGACACAACCGCAAGAATACCCGCCGCCGCAGCAGCCATTTAATCCGAACGGACCGGTTCAGCCAGTGACGCCGCCGCCGCCGGTGGTCGCATCTTCACCTCCGCCTGCGGTCGCGCCGCCAACAAAGGTAGCAAAGGGAGATTATCCATACGGAATCCCGGTCCCCGGCAAACCGCATCTGGTGGAAAGCCCATATTCGCCCGGCAAATATATCGATGTGGAAGGATTCCCTCCCGGCACCGAAGTGAAGGATCCTTACACTGACAAAATTTTCCTTGTGCCGTAACGCGAGCGGTGGCGGAGTTCCGCTCATGCGGGAAATGAACGCCGGATTAATGCTGCACGGCCTTTATGCGAACATCCGGCAGGAACCTCAGGACGTTTAGATTGACTCTATGGATTTGCGGATAAAGCGGGCCCCTCGAATCGATCTCGAAATCACTGTGCCTGGCGATAAGAGCATTTCGCATCGAGCGGTGATCGTCGCCGCTCTCTCTAACGGCGTGTGCACGCTGCGCGGATTTCTGCCGAGCGAAGACTGCATGCATACCGTGAATGCGATGCGCGCGCTCGGAATCAAGATCGAACAGCCTGAGGCGAACGTGTTGCTCGTTCATGGAAAGAGGCGGGTCCTTACCGCGCCAAACCAGGACATCAACTGCGGCAATTCGGGCACGACCATGCGGCTTCTGGCGGGTCTGCTGGCCGGGCAAAAATTTGAGAGCCGGCTGGTAGCGGATCATGCCTTGTCCAAACGGCCCATGGAACGAGTGGTTGCGCCGCTTTGTGAGATGGGCGCGAGCGTTGTTGCCGAAGGCCCTGACGGTACGCCGCCATTACGCATCCATGGCGGATCGCTTCGTGGAATTCAATACCGCCCATCGGCAGCTAGTGCACAAGTGAAAGGCGCACTGCTTCTGGCCGGTCTCTTCGCGAAAGGCAAGACCACTGTTGAAGAACCGGTGCCCACGCGAAATCACATGGAGAAGATGCTCAACTATTTCCTTGTGCGATCGACGAAGGAAGATGACGGCAGCGTCAGTGTTTTCGGTGAACAGGTTCCCGAGTCACGGGATTTCGATATCCCCGGCGACATCTCTTCGGCGGCATTTTGGCTGGTCGCCGCCGCGGCGCAGAACCGTGGGCATCTGCTCATTCGCGAGGTTGGATTAAATGATACGCGAACTGCGATGCTGGGTGTGCTACTCCGAATGGGTGCGCATATTCGGGAAGCCGTCGAGGATATCGAGCACGTTGAACCGCGCGGGGTGGTAGAAGTCACCGGGGTGCCGCTAAAAGCCACGGTCATTCAAGGGAGAGAAGTGCCGCAGCTTATTGACGAGTTGCCGGTCTTGTCCATAGCGGCCGTTCTGGCGAGCGGCAAAACGACCATCCGCCATGCAGAGGAACTGCGCGTCAAAGAAACGGATCGCATTGCGGCAATCGCGCACAATCTGCGCACCATGGGGGCGCAAGTCGCCGAACTAAGTGATGGCCTTGAAATTTATGGACCGGCGCCGTTGCACGGAGCACGCCTGCAGAGCTTTGGCGATCATCGCATTGCCATGGCCTTTGCTGTAGCGGGCTTGTTTGCTGAAGGCGAGACGATTATTCAGGATGCCGAATGTATTCGTGAATCGTACCCCGGATTCGAAGCAGTTCTTGAAGAGTTTACCAACCCGAAGCGAATGCAGGTCAGCACTCCGGTAATCGGTTCGCTCGCTCCTGTGGCCGCACAGGAGTAGTTTCGTTAGGCAAGAACTACACATGGGATCATACGCTTCCCAACACCGTGTGATCGCCATTGATGGTCCTGCTGCCTCGGGCAAAAGCAGCGTTGCGAGAAAGCTGGCCCGACAACTCGGATTTACCTACGTCAACTCGGGTGCAATCTATCGAGCGATCACGTGGCATCTTCTTCAAAACAGGATTAGGCCTGATGAGGACGAGCGCATCTCTAAGGCGCTGAATGCAGCAGCGCTTGCATGTGTTGTTCGAGATGGTGAGGCTCGAATCGTTTTGGATGACGTCGATCCCGCCGAGCATTTGCGTGACGACCGGGTGAACGAGAGCGTCTCTCGTGTCAGCAAATTACCGCGAGTCCGCGAAATCATTTCAGAGAAACTTCATGACTGTGCTGAGGGGCATGACGTCGTAATTGAAGGCCGTGACATTGGGTCTGTCGTTTTCCGTGACACTCCGTACAAATTCTATATCGATGCTTCTCCTGAGGTGCGTCTTCAACGTCGTGCCGCACAAGGTGAACGCGACGAAATCACCATTCGCGATCGCGATGATGTCTCACGGGCCGTCTCGCCACTAATAAAAGCGAAAGACGCCCAGCTAATCGACACTTCCGACGTGACTGTCGAACAAGTGGTGACAGAAATAATGATGAGGCTTGAGCAAGCGGGTTTGCCGATTGGCGATGTTCAGATCACAAATCGCGCTCCCGGCGAATGAATTTCTATTATTGGGTTGGCTATCATCTAAGCCGGCTGGCTGGGCGATTGTTGTTTCGGTTTCGCGTCATTCATCGGGAGCGCATGCTTCAAAGCGGTCCGGTTATTTTGGCGATGAATCACCAGAGCTATCTCGATCCGCCGCTAGCTGGAACCACGTCTGATAGGCCAATTTATTTCCTCGCCCGCCGAACGCTTTTGGACGTACCGCTGTTAGGAGGGGTGTTGCCAAAGCTGAACGTCATCCCGGTCAATCAGGAAGGCGTTGATCGCCGCGCGATCAAAACTGTGATCCGCGTTTTACAGGCTGGTAACGGCGTACTGATGTTTCCGGAAGGCTCGCGCACCTTCGACGGTAACCTTCAAGCGGCGGAGCCGGGCTTGGGCTTGATAATCGCCAAAACGCTGGCGCCGGTCGTACCGATGCGAATCTTCGGCGCTCGCGAAGCGTTGCCGCGCGATGGCGGTCGGCTCCGGCTTGTGCCAATCACGATCGTGATTGGAGAACCGATCGTGTTTCGCGCGACCGATCTCGAGCTGCCAGGCAAACAGCTGTATGCTCAGCTAAGTGACCGCGTTATGAAGGCTATCTCTGAGCTGCGCCTGGAATGACGCACACCGGTCAGCTTGCGCTTGCGATGTTCGCTTGGATACTGGGTGGTGAATCTGCCAGACGAAAATACCGAAAATTCGTCACCACCTCGACCCCCAAAAACTGCGGTTCTGTCAATGATAGTGATTGTGATTGTTCTGGCGACGCTGGCGGTTTTTGCCAATGTCCAGCGGTCCCGGCGTGATACCCTCGAAGTAGTCACTGTTAGATCGACAACTTCCCCTACGCCTCAAGAACGTTAAGTCCGTTTGATATCGAAACCCTCTCCGACTTGTTGCTAAACCACCAAACAACACCTGATCCGCCGGTGATATGAAAAAAAGTCTTGCTCTGTTGTTACTGATTCCTTTTGCGCTGATCTGGTCGTGCCAGAAACGAGATGCAACTGCTGAACAACAACTTACCCGGCGGCAAAGCGAGTTGGATGCCCGCGAGAAAGCATTGGACGAACGAGAGAAAGTATTCGCGGAACGAATGAAATTGGTAGCGAGACCCAGAGTTGCTCCAACTCGCAGAACCCCCGCCGCCCAGCATGAGCGAAGGATTCCATCTGATCTTCAGGGCCTTGTACCAGATCCCAACCAGGGAACATCTGAACGAGAACAGCGAATGCAGGAGCGGCTCGCCGAAAGGCAACGCAAAATGGAAGAGGCACAAAGAATGCGAGTTCCCGCGGTATCACCTCAGGCAACGGTTCCTGCCACAGACCAAGCTGATTCGCCGAGTCCATCGCCGACGCCAGAATAATTCCGAGACCTGGTTAGGCGCTATTTCCTAAAGTGGTCGGTGAGTTTGTCGAGTGCGCGGCAAGTTCGCGCGCGTATTGAAGGGTGTCGATGGTATCGACGTTCTTGTCATGTCGAATCGCCTTAATTCTAGGAAAACGCAGTGCGAGTCCACTGGAGTGGCGAGTACTAGGCTGGATTGAATTGAAAGCCACTTCGAGGACGACATTGGGGTTCACTCTGCGATACCGGCCGTGGTCACTTATTGTGTTTTGTTTAAAATGCTCCGTCAGCTGTGCAATCTCTGCATCGGTCAATCCGCTGTAGGCTTTGCCTATTGGCAAGAGTTCGCCCGTGGTTTCGTCGCGCACGGCGAACGTATAGTCGCTTAATACATTGTTGCGTTTTCCGTGGCCAAGCTCCGCCGCGACAACAACCACATCCAGCGTCGCTAATTCGCGTTTCAGTTTGAACCAAAACATTCCGCGGGTGCCGGGGAGATAAAAGCTTTCGGCGTCTTTGATCATCAAACCTTCATTTAAACGCTGACGCGCATCCTGGAAAATTTGCTCAATCTCCGCCGCAGAACGCGCTGGAGTTACGTTCGCTCTCTGAAATTGGAGCGGCAGTGTGAGAGTGCCGAGTTGTTCGCGCCGCTCACGAAGTGGAGTTTTCAATAGAGAGCGTCCGTTCACCCAGAGAAGATCGAAAATGACAAAGGCGACCGGGACATCCGCGGCCGCTCCGACAAACAGATCAGCGGTATGTTCCTTGCGCCCAAGCCGCTTCTGCAAGTCGAAGAAGGTCAGTCGCCGCCCTTCGGCAGAAGCGATGATTTCGCCGTCAGCAATCAGCGCCTGGTCAAACCCCCTCGCTTGATCAACCAGTTCGGGAAATTGCCCGGTAATTCGTCGCAAATCGCGCGAGAAGATCTCGACTCTATCTCCGCTGCGATGAAGTTGTGCACGGATCCCGTCGAATTTGTCTTCCACGTACACCGTCGCTGGGATTGACGAGCCGGACCCGTCGCGGTCGGCCACTTCAATAAACCGATTCCAGACAGCACCCGCGCTGGGTTCGGGAGTGGCGAGCATGCATTTAATAGGACGAAACATTGATAGCTCGGCGCGGTGCAGCTCTTTTCGTGAGGCCAACAGCGCCGTCCGGCCGAGGTCGCCTAACAACATGTTGGCCTGTTTCACTTCTTCGAGTGAAACATCAAACGCCTTGGCAATGGCCTCCTCGACAAGACCCTCGCGCAAGCCGATGCGCAGGTCGCCAGTCAAAATTTTGACCAGATATTCGCCTTCACGCGCGGATAAAATCGAAAATTGCTCTCGCAGCAGCTTTGCCTTGGCGATCGGGCCCCCCGCGCTCTGAAGATGTTGGAACAACTCAGCCGATTCGAGAATGGTGAATGGTTGCGGCGCCGTTCGGCCATCAAGAACCTCAAATGCGCTCTTGCCAGCGTCGCCATGTTTGCCGGCGATTTCATGAAACTCCGAATCTTCAATTCTAGTCGCATCCTGCAGCGCGCGGAAGACTACGGCCCATCCGACCTGCAATATGCGCGGATCGCTTTGGGCAAATGCTCTTCCGCTGAAGTACGTCGTTGCAATCGGAAGCTGCTCACTTGTTAGGCTGCGCAGGTAATCGGACAGCAATCGAACCTTCTCCAGCTTTGCCGGAGTAGCACTGATCTCTTCACCGACATTCGCAAAATCCAGAAATTCAGAGTGCTGCGTAGACTTGCCGGAACGCTGCGTTGCGGCGGAATTCTTCGGCAGAGATTGCAATCCGACGTCCGTTCGTCCGAAGCGCAGTTCCATCTGGTTTTCTTCGCTCAGCGCCCATGCTTCGAGGCCGCGTGCGCGAAGGCCGGAAGCGAAAGCTGCAGCGAAACCATGGAGCGTTAATACTCGGCGCGGCTGCACCAGTTCGACGTACCGAAGCAAATCGTCGTAATCCGCGTGATCCGATAGAGGAAATGCCGCATCGACCTGGTAGCGATACACCGCGTTAGGATCGACGGCCCATCCACTGATGAGCGCTACACGTTTGCGCGTGATCTTTTCCAACATGCTTGAGCGGTTCGCGCTAGGCGGACAGATCAACACTTTGCCGTCGACGTCGTTCCGATTGTATCGCACATATTTGCAAAACGATTGCCCCAGCTGTTCGTAGACGCGCGTCATTTCATAAACCGAGCCATGCAGCATCGGAGTCAAACCGGCGCCCGCGAGCGCACAAAGGATTTCCTGCGCCTTGCCTAATGAGTATCCGAGCAGCACCGGCACTTCACCTGTGTCAATCGCTTCGCTGCAGAACGCGACCATTCGGTCAACCACCTCGTTCGTGGGGGGAAACCGGTAGCGCGGCACGCCGAAAGTTGTTTCCATCACAAGCGTGTCAGCATGACGCCACTCCGCCTTCTCGGCGGATTTGCCGGGACGCAGCTTGAAATCGCCAGTGTAGAGGAGCGTCTCCTCACCAGCGAAAACAAGGCACTGCGCTGAACCGAAGATGTGGCCGGCAGGTAATAACATCACATCGACGCTGCGAATAGATCGTCTTTCCCCAAATGGCAGTGAATGTTCGACGCGCGAGCCCGGCAGACGGGCTCGCATCAGACGTGCGGTGCGCTCTGAAACAATCACCTCCTGGTGTGGCGCGATATGGTCACTGTGCGCGTGTGAAACGAACGCGAAACGTTTTGCGTCCCACGGGTCCAGCCAGAAATCTTGTTGCGGCAAGTAGACACCGCGCTCGTAGCGAACTTCAATCACGAAGAAAATTACTTGGCAATCGCGTGAGTTCCATAGCGGTTCGCGCCGATAAGTGTCATGGTTTGTGCGTTGACACGTGGCTCAAGGACCCGCTTTATTACAAAAGTGAGATTCGTCGCCGGAGTTCTAATTTTTATTTTTTTGGTTACTTCCGCCGTTGGCCGGCGCGCACTGGAGGAACCGAAAGTCGTCGAGAAAATCACGCCGTTGCCGGTGGCATTGGATCCAAATTTCGAGTTTCGAAAAACCGAGCTCTTCTTCATGAGCGAGACAGCGCTAAAGCCGAGTGAGCGGGCCCACGATTCGTCGAACAAGGTGGGCGGGAAATCAAATCAGCCGAACGAGAAAACTTCTGTGCTTCAGGATGCGCCCATCGTTTTTGAGAGGCAATACCGTCTTTACGGCGCAGTCACTGCGATCGATCAACGGCAGCGTTTCGGTAATTACTTCAATTTTTTTTGGCGGGTCAAACGCCCTTCGGACGTCACTGTGCGTCTGGAATATCGGCAGGCGAAATTGCACGAACACACTCAGGCGCAGGAGATCACATATGGAAACGTGCGCGGCACTCACAAGACCGAATTCAAGGTGATCGGCGACGATTACTTTGATGATGGCCGCGTGATTGCCTGGCGCTGCCTCTTAATTGCCAACGGCCGAATCGTCGCCGAAAACCGTTCGTTTCTATGGGAATAAATGACGGCATGGGAGCGCACCTTGGTGCCTTTGCTCTCGTAATCCGTGCCTCGATGGTTCGAAGAGGCGGCTCGTCGAAAGCTGCGTTTCGAATCACTTGATGAGGGCTTTCCCATCCGTTGACAGGTTTGACAGCATGGGTTTCGGGCTGGTATCGTTTGAAAGAGTAACTGTGGACTCGTCTATTCAAGTTGGGGTAAGAGGGCCGACCGTATGGGTAAAAGTGGAGGGAAGAGGTAGTTTCCTCAATAGCGGCAATCTCAAGGAATTCTCGCGCGAAATGTTGGACCGCGGGTACCGCGAATTTGTGGTGGATCTGGCGGATTGCGCCATGATGGATTCCACATTCATGGGAACGATGGCCAGCGTAGCGTTGCGACTAAAGGAACTCGGCCGCGGTCACCTTCACATCGTGCATTGCGGCAATCGCAGTCAGCAACTTCTTTCCGGACTGGGATTGGATCAGATATTCGACATCCACAGCGATGGCAGTGGTGCGCCTGAATGTGAAGCGCTCGAACAAGCCTCCAGAAGCCGTACGCTAGATTCCCGAAAAAAGGAGCAAACAGAAACCCTACTCGAAGCACATGAAGCGCTTTGCGAGGCGGCGCCCGAAAATATCTTTCGCTTTAAGGACGTTCTCGATTTCCTAAGACAAGATCTTCATCACGAGACGTCTTCGAAGTAAGCTGGCCTCGCGCAATGTGGCCGACTCTTTTCCTTGGACTGCTTGTCGCGTCTCTGGCCGGGTGGGGTATCACTACCTATCTCCAGAGCCGGCGAATTCGCAGACTGGAACGCTCGCATGAAGAGATTCAGGTCGAGGAGACGCTCGTCTTCGATTTTCTCCACGGCTTGGGCGAAGCATTCCGGGGAACAATTAGACCTCAGGAATTGCACCGACTCATTGTGGAAGGGGCCGTGCGTATTCTCGATGCACACGGCGGAGCGCTTTACGTCGTGGACCGAACAGGTGGCAGGCTTATGCCTGGCTTTATATCGAAAGGTTGTCCGCCGCTGGTAGACGTCCCGCCAGATATTCTACAACAAGCGGCTGCCAATCCCATCAGCCTTGAGACCTTCCTGCGGCTCCATATGGTTACTGCGAATGAAGGGCTGATAGGACGCGTGTGGCAAACAGGTCAGTCTGTTTGTATCAACGAATTCTCGGAGGCGCCGGAATTGGCCAAATTGCGGGGAAGCGCTTTTGGCAGTGTGTCGGTCGTAGTCACCGCGCTCCAGTATGGGGACCAAAACCTCGGAGTTCTGGCGGTTGCCAACGGTCCAAAGGGTGCGCCTTTTTCGCAGGCTGATTTTGTCGTTTTTAAATCTATCGCCGAGCAATCGGCCTTTGCGCTCTACAACGCGATCATTTATTCGATGGCGAACGAAAAAAAACGCCTGGATCACGACCTCGAAATCGCGCGAGACATTCAGCGCATTCTGCTGCCATCGGAAGCGCCAGCCATCAATGGTTTTCAAATCAGCGGTATTAACGTGCCAGCTCGCCAGGTAAGCGGCGATTATTTCGACTACATCCATGTGGATCAAGAGCGACTTGGCGTTGCAATCGCAGACGTTTCCGGCAAAGGCGTCCCTGCATCGCTGATCATGGCGATTTGCCGAAGCGTATTGCGCGCAGAGGCAGCGGGGAACCCGTCTCCGGCAGATGTATTACGAAAAGTGAACCGGCAGCTTTATCCAGACATCAAAGAAGACATGTTCATTAGCATGGCGTACCTGGTCCTGGATCATCAGCACGATGGCGTAACGCTCGCCCGGGCCGGACACGATGCGCCGTTGCTGTATCAGCAGCGGTCGCAAACAATAACGCCAATAAAGTCGCCGGGAATGGTGGTGGGAATTGACAGCGGAAGTGTGTTCGATAGGCTTACCGTCGATTTTTCGGTACCGCTCGAACGCAACGATTGCCTCGTTCTCTACACCGACGGTGTGACTGAGACGCTTAACCCCGAAGGAGACGAGTATGGCGTTGATCGTATGATGCAGTCGGTTCGCGCCAGCGCGAACGATGGTGCGCAGGCGATTGTAAAGACGATTATCGAGGACGTGCGCGAGTTTACCGGTTCGGTTCCGCAAAACGATGACATTACCGTGATAGCCATCCGCAAAACATGAAAAAGATCCCTTCCCGTGAACGCGAAGAAGAAATGAATGCGTCAGTGCAGGCGAAGCAGTCTTCACCAACCGCTGCCGGCGACGCCGATTCCGACGATGCAATGGCTGGATTGCAAGCCGATCTGGACAGGTTCCGTGATCTGGCGCTACGTAGCCAGGCTGATTTCGAGAACTACAAGAAACGCGCTGCCCGCGAAAAAGAGGATGCGGTGAAATACGCCAACAGCTCGTTGCTCCAGCGTCTGGTCTCAATTCTAGACAATTTTGAATTGGGTCTGGCGGCCGCCAAAACGGAGGGCACGCACTCTCCGATCTATTCCGGAATGGTTCTCGTTCAAAAGCAACTGAACGATTTGCTCGAAGAAAACGGGCTGCAAACGATCGAAGCCGAAGGCAAGGACTTTGACCCGAACCTGCATGAAGCGATTGCCCACGAGGCGAGCGAAACGCCCGAAGGAACAGTGATTCGCCAGGCTCGGCGAGGTTATCGGTTCAAGGATCGCCTCTTGCGACCGGCGCGCGTCGTTGTTTCCAGCGGCCCGGCGAAGTAGTGAGCATTCTTGTTTGCTTTGCAGATTAGGCTGATTGGTCACGTTCTACCTACGCTTTGATGGCTACTGAGAAACGCGATTACTACGAAGTCCTCGGCGTCGAACGAAGTGCCGAAGGTGAGGAAATCAAACGAGCCTATCGCAAGCTCGCGGTAAAGTTCCATCCCGACAAAAATCCGGACGACCCGCACGCCGAGGAGAAATTTAAAGAACTGGGCGAAGCCTACGACGTCCTGATGGATCCAGACAAACGCGCGGCGTACGACCGCTTCGGTCACGCTGCGTTCGCGCAGGGGAGTGCCGGTTTCGGCGGCGGCGGTTTTCATGATCCGTTTGAAATCTTTCGCGAAGTGTTCGGCGGCGGCGGATTTGGCGGCGGAATTTTCGAGACTTTCTTTGGCGGCAGCCCTGGAGCGCGCTCCGACGATCGGCGTCGTGGATCGGATCTGCGGTACGACATGGAAATAAAGTTGGAGGAGGCCGCTTTCGGCGCGGAGAAGACGATCGAGATTGAGAAGCTTGATGCCTGCGATAAATGCGGCGGTGGCGGCGCCGAACCGGGCTCGCGCAAAACAAGTTGTCCGACGTGTGGCGGGCGCGGACAGGTCATTAGTTCGCGTGGGTTCTTTCATGTCTCGCAAACATGTCCGCGTTGCCACGGCGCCGGTGAAATTATCGAAAAACCGTGCCAGAAATGCCACGGCGAAGGGCGGGTCGAAAAGCTAAGCCGAATCAAACTAAAGATTCCTGCGGGAATTCGGGAGGGCACCCGGTTACGTTCGCCAGGGAACGGCGAGGCGGGTATCGGCGGCGGTGCAACTGGTGATCTTTATGTCGTCGTCCACGTCAAGGAGCACAATATTTTCCATCGCGAAGCCGACGATTTGTATTGCGACGTGCCAATTTCGTTTTCAGTTGCCGCGTTGGGCGGGGAGATCGACGTCCCGACGCTTGAAGGCAAGGCCTCTGTTAAAGTCCCCGCAGGCACGCAAAGCGGACAAATGTTCAAGCTGCGTGGCAAAGGCGTAACAAATGTGAACGGCCGCAGCCACGGCGATTTATTCGCCAGACTGATCGTCGAGGTGCCGTCGCGCCTTAATTCGGAGCAACGCCACAAGCTCGAGGAGTTCGCCGCGCTTTGTGGCGAGGAGAACACTCCAATGCGCAAGAGTTTCTTCGACCGCGCTAAGGAATTCTTTAAGTAAGCACCGCAATTCCGTGGTTCGCAACGCCGTCACCCTGATCGAATGCCCACGCGACGCGTGGCAGGGCCTTAGCCGGCAAATCCCCACCGAATTGAAAATTCGTTACCTGCGCAACCTGATTGATGCGGGGTTCAAACATATCGATGCGGTCAGCTTTGTTTCTCCCAAAGCGGTTCCGCAAATGGCCGACAGCGAAAAAGTGCTGGAGCAAATCGACTTGCCAGATGACGTCGAGATCATCGGAATCGTAGTGAACGAAAAAGGCGCGGAGCGCGCCATTGCCACACAGGCGGTTTCTACTCTTGGTTTTCCGTGCTCGATCTCCGATACGTTTCTGCGCAAAAACCAGAATCAGACGCCGGACGAATGCTACAAAGTTTTGGAGTCGATCAAAAGAAAAGCAGACAACGCTGACCTGCGCACCGTGGCTTATGTGTCGATGGCATTTGGAAACCCTTATGGCGAACCCTGGGATCAGACGCAGATTCGCGACGCGCTCAATAGACTTGCGGATCTCGATATAACATCCGTTTCGCTTGCTGACACGGTCGGCGTGGCGAGTCCTGATGTGATTCGAAATGTGTTTGAATCAGTAACAAGTGAGTACCCCGACCGCGATATTGGCATGCACCTGCACAGCGCCCCCGCGCAAGCTGAATCGAAAATACTCGCCGCGTATGACGCCGGCTGCCGCCGTTTTGATTCAGCCATCGGCGGCCTCGGTGGCTGTCCATTCGCGCAGGACGAGCTAGTTGGAAACATTCCTACAGAATGCCTGCTTGCCGCTTTGAGAGAGCGCAGCGTCGAGCTGCCGATCAGCAACGCGTTCGAAGACGTGTTGTCACTAAACTCGTTGATCACGGCTGACTATTCGTAGGCCGGTTCAACTCGTCCGTCCCATGCACCGTTTCTATGTTGCGCCGCAGAATTGGGACCCTTCGGCCGCGGTGTTACGCGGCTCCGAAGCCCATCACGCGCGCAACGTCCTGCGCATGCAACCCGGAGACAAGCTTGTTCTCTTCAATGGCGAAGGTCGCGAACTCACTGCAGAAATTACAGATGTCGCCGATCGGGAGATTCGATTGCGAAAATTACATGAATCGGAAACGCCTCCGGTGCGCTGCAGAATTGTCCTGGGGCAGGCAATCCCAAAAGGGAAAAACATGGATCTCATCGTGCAGAAGTCCGTAGAGATTGGTGCAGCTGAAATTGCGCCGATCATATCCGACCGCACCATTGTGCAGCTCGATTCCGAAAGCGCCTCGCAAAAACAAGGTAAATGGCAGCAGATCGCCATCGAAGCGGCCAAGCAATGCGGTCAGAACCGTTTGCCGCGTGTTCACACCCCAAAAAAATTAGCCGAATTCTTTTCGACGTCGGACCAGCCATTCGATCTTAGTCTGATCGGATCGCTCCAGCCCGATGCGCAGCAATTAAAGAAGATTCTGGAAACCTATTTGAGCGAGCACGGTGATCGTCCTCGAAGCGTATTGATGCTCGTTGGGCCTGAGGGCGACTTCACTCCTGCAGAGCTTGCGCTCGCGCGTCGGCACGGCTGTCAGCCGATCACGCTCGGTCCAATCATCCTTCGGGTAGAAACCGCGGCAATTTATTGCCTGAGTGTTCTCTCGTACGAACTCTTGATTTGACGGAGGGTACAGTCAGCGCTCAATGACCACTAGCCTACTCGGCGACCGCCGCTTCAACCGCCGATTCGCTCGAAACGTCGGGCGCGGGCGCGGTTTGGTCTGGAGGCGCTGCCTCTATCGAAATGATCGCAAATTGAGCGGAACCGTCATCAGTGTTTAATGAAACAGTTTCGCGAATCGCATGGCCAAGCAGGGCCTGCCCGATGGCAGTTTGATAGGAGATAATGTGACGATCGGGATCGCCGTCCCAGGCACCAAGGATCGTGTAGGTTTCTTCGTCGTTCGTCGCCTCATTACGTAGTCTGACGATTGTGCCGATGGATACGCGAGACGTGTCGGGATTTTCAAATGACGTGCCCCTCGCATCGTGCAGCATTTGCTCAAGCTCGGCTTTGCGTCGCATCAACACGCTTTGCATTTGCTTTGCCGCTTTGAATTCAAAGTTCTCGCTGAGATCGCCGTAAGACCGTGCAATCGCGATCTCCTTGGTGTTCTCGGGAATTTTTACTTTCACGATCTCTTCATATTCTACTCGGCGTTTTTCCAAACTGCTCCACGACACAATCAGTGCGGCCTTTTCCTGCGGTTCTGCGCCGGCGATCATGCTTTCCAGTTCCGGATAAACTTTGACCATTCGCGCCAGGAGCGATCGTTTGGTCAGCTCATCAAATAGAGGCGTGACTTGGAGACGCCGCATCGCATCGCGTGCCAGGCCGACATCGACCTTTCTGAACATGTCCCCAAGTAATTCCCGGTCATCGACCAATGCCTTCAACAACCTGCTGGCGCGACCGGTAGAATAATGCTGTTCGCGCTCGAGCGCGGCGAGGATCGCCCACAGCAAATCCGGAGTAATCAGGTCGGGCCAGTTCTTTTTTTCGCCGCACAACCAAATGAGCATCTCGCTCGTGGCTGAATGTTCGCGAATGCTTCGTTCCAGCATCGTCCGAAGCTCGGCGTGTTGCCCGGTTTCGTTCAGGATGCGCGGAATTTGGGCCACCATTCTGCCATGGCTCGCTTCCATGAGACGCAGGGCCCGGTCTGTCCAGCCTGCTCCCAGCGCGGCCGGTAGCGCTTGCAAAACGCGTTTCTCTTTTGCCGCTGGCAAATTTGGCAGGATTGAGGCCAGACGCTTTTCATCGTCCACAATCATCTTAGGAAGAGTGAAGCCGATGTGTGTAGTGTGCAGCGACGGAGTACCCGTAAGCAGATCATCCCGTGCCATGATCAGTTGGAATGCCAGTTCAGGATGCAGTTTCTGGTTGCGCGCCGCTGCATTTTCGATCGCCACCACGATCGGCTGAAGTTGTTTTTCAGGTTCCTTGAATTGCTCGTAAGATTTTATGATCTGTTCGACTGCCGCGATTTGCTGCTTCGGCTGCTTGGCTTTGTTGAATGCCGCCAGCAACTCATCGGCATGCGAAATTCCTTCGCCGCGGATTTCGATCGGGTCGGTCTTTTTTGCGGGAATCGAAAACTCGCCGCTTGTTTTAAGCGCTTTCCTTGTTGATTCCCACCAGCGTTTCCACTCCGCTTCGGTAAAGATATCGCCAATGAGCCATTCTCCGATCTCCTGTGCGCTGGCCTTGCCGTCCAAACTTTCCAAAATATTTTGCACCAGCGCCACCGGATTTTCCTTGGCCATATTTTTCATTGATGCGATGTCCGTTGCCTTTCGGACTAGAAAATGTTCCGTCGCCAGCGGCACCAGATTCTCCGCCGCGTATTGCGCCTGCATCGGATGAGACTTTTTAGTTGCGAAATCGATGACGATCTGATTTAGCAACAGGTTCCATTCGCGGACGCGACCGAAACCCCAACTTTTGTGCAGGCAAAATGTACCCGGTTTTAATTTTTCCAGTTGGCCTGCGGATTTCGTAGTGAGTTTGCCAGCTTCGACGAGTTTTTCTAGTTCAGCATCCATGTGTGGGGACAAATGCACCCCTATGACGTATAGGTCCCTTCGGCGCGTCGCGCAATTTGCGATTGCCGCATGGCTTTGCGCATGAAACTCTGCCTCGCGTGACCACGAGCATCTGGTTCTGGATCGCGTTTCACGTTGGCGTGTTCGTTGCCATTGGGATCGACCTGTTCACTTTCCGCGTACGCGGTCGCGAATTGAGCATGGCCGCAGCCGCGCGCCGCAGCCTCGTGTGGGTGGTCCTCTCGCTGGCATTCAATGCTGTCATTTGGCGTGTGAAAGGGCCGCACCACGGGCTCGATTTTCTCACCGGGTACCTCGTCGAGTACTCCCTGAGCATGGACAACATTTTTGTGTTCGTGCTCATCTTCACGCATTTCCGGGTTCCACCTCGCGCACAGCATCGCGTATTGGTCTGGGGAATTATCGGCGCTCTCGTCATGCGCGGCACCATGATTCTGTTCGGCATCGCTTTGGTGCGGCGGTTCCATTTCGTTCTGTACCTCTTCGGTCTTTTCCTTCTGATCACTGCAGCACGCATGCTTTTCGGGAAACATCTTGGACAGGATTTCAGGGAAACACGTGTGATGCGCTTCTGTCGCCGAATTCTTCCCATCACAAATGAATTTCACAATCAAGACTTCAGAGTGCGATTGGATGGCCGCTGGATGTTTACGCCGCTAGCTCTGACCATGATCGTGATTGAAATCACGGATCTGGCATTCGCAGTCGATTCGATCCCGGCCATCTTTGCGATCAGTCAAGATCCATTCATTGTTTACACGTCGAATATCTGCGCCATCCTTGGCTTGCGATCGCTTTATTTCCTGTTGGCCGGTCTGATGAACCGTTTCGTTTATCTCAGAACCGGACTGGCATTAGTCCTGGGATTCGTGGGATTCAAAATGATTACCGCAGAATATCTGCCGTTCCCTCGAATCATTTCGTTGGGAATCATTGTGCTTATTTTGGGAATTACCGTCTGGCTTTCCATGTTGAAAACGAAAAACGACGCTGCGCCGGAACACCAAAAATAAAGTATTGCCTTTGCTGTTCTGAATCATTTAACTGCTAACGAGCCCCTATGAAAACTGTCCTTGCTACCGTTCTGGTCATTAGCCTTGCACTCGGAGTGTTCGCTGATATTCAGGACCCGCCTGGAAACGATTATGGTCCGACGCGCAAGCTTGGCCGGGGTATCTCGAACCTTATCCTCGCTCCCACGGAGTTCTTCACGACCGTTAACCAGATCAACCAAACCGAAGGTAATTCCGCCGGAGCTGGCTATGGTGTTTGGAAGGGAGCGGGACGCACAGCAGCGCGCCAGGTGGCTGGTCTTGTTGAAATCCTGACCTTTCCATTTCCAATTTGGCACGATGGCTATCAACCTTTGCTGCCCTCAGACATTCCTTACATCCATGGTGGTTACGCGGAGTTTCCGCCTGAAGTAGGTAACGAGTCGAAATACCCCTACGTGCGGGATACGCACCACGATTTCAATTAGCGTCCGCTCTGGGACAAAAATCGCCGTGGCGTCGGCGTCAAAGTGATGGACCCTAAGGGGATTGGGACCATGCAATCGCGACGTTTTTCCGGGCTGCCGCTCATCGGCGTATTTGCAATCATTTACATCGTCGCCGGCAAGATTGGCTTACACCTGGCGTCATTACACGCGAGTGCCTCACCGGTGTGGCCGCCGGCAGGAATTGCGTTGGCCGCAATTCTTTTGCTCGGGTATCGAGCATGGCCGGCGATTTTTGTTGGTGCGTTCCTCGTAAACCTAACGACCGCGGGAACTGTCGCCACATCGGTTGCGATCGCGACCGGCAACACACTTGAAGCTGTAGCCGGCGCATGGCTCGTGAATCGCTTCGCGGACGGCAACAATGTTTTTGATCGACCACAGGGGGTTTTCAAATTCGCGCTCGCTGCAGCGATCAGCGCTCTCCTGAGCCCGGCGTTTGGCGTGACTAGCCTTGCACTGGATGGCTTTGCCGACTGGACGAAATACGGCCCGATTTGGCTTACCTGGTGGCTGGGCGACGTAACGGGCGACCTCATTTTCACTCCGCTGGTTCTTCTTTGGGGCATCAGGTGGAAAATAACCTGGAAAGAAGAGGAAGCGGTAGAAGTTAGCGTCCTCTTTCTGTTGTTAACTTTATTGAGTGCAGTTGTCTTTGGCGGCTGGCTGCAGATGTCTGCCAAAAATTATCCCATCGCTTTTATTTGCGGGCCGATCGTGATTTGGACAGCTTTCCGCTTCACTCAACGCGAAACTGCCACCGGTATTTTCCTCCTGTCCGTAATAGCGGTGTGGGGAACAGTGCGCGGATTCGGGCCATTTGCCGGTCAAAGTGAGAATCAATCGCTGCTCACGGTGCAATCGTGGACAGCAGTGCTGGCGATAACGGCGATGGCACTTTCCGCCGGCATGGCTGAACGACGGCGTGTCGAGGAAAAGCTTCAGCAGCAAAAAAGTATCGTCCAAGCGGCGAATCGCACCAAAGACCATTTTCTGGCGATGCTTTCACACGAACTGCGCACTCCACTTACTCCGGTCATTTCTGCGCTGGACTCGCTCGAAGCAGAGGCGTCACAAACTCAAGATACTAAAGCATCGCTGGCGATGATCCGTCGCAATATCGAATTGGAAACGCAGTTGATTGATGACCTCCTCGACTTCACCCGAATTGCCAGAGACAAAATGCAATTGCGTTTCGCTCCAATGGATGCGCACCAGGCGGTGTCAAACGTCGTCGAGATTTGTCGCGCCGAAGCGAGATCCAAAAAACTTGATGTGCATCTTAATTTGCGAGCGAAGACTCACCATGTGACTGGCGACACCGCGAAATTTCAGCAGATCATTTGGAACTTACTTAAGAACGCGATCAAATTTACGCCTGAAGGAGGAGACGTCACAATCTATTCAGACAATCCGTCCGAAACAGTTTTCGCCGTTAGCGTCCGTGACACTGGCATAGGCATCGAGCCTGAAGTTATGCAGCGCATTTTTGATCCATTCGAACAGGGCAACCGCTCGTTTGAGCACCGTTTTGGAGGGCTCGGTCTGGGTTTGGCCATTTCAAAATCTCTCGCGCAGGCTCACGACGGCACGCTGATTGCACAAAGCGACGGATCTAATCGTGGCTCAACTTTTACGTTATCGATGGAAGCTCTTCCGCAACGCGAAGCTGCTGGCGTCGCTTCAAAAGCGGTCACTGACTCAGCACGACAAGGTCTGAAGATTCTGTTGGTTGACGATCATCACGACACCTGCGCTGCGCTGGAAAAATTGCTGGCGCGTCGTGGGCATCTGGTTGCGGTGTCGCACGATGTTCGATCGGCCATGGAAGCTGCTGTTCGCAACAAATTCGATCTGCTCATCAGCGATATTGCCCTTCCGGATGGAACCGGAATGGATCTGATGATGCAATTGCGCGCGATCGCCAATGTTCCCGGCATTGCGATTAGTGGCTTTGGCAATGACGGCGATATCGGACGAAGTTTGCAGGCTGGCTTCTCCGAGCATCTCATTAAGCCTATCAGGCTCGACAACCTTGAGGCGGCTATCGAACGGACGCTTGGCTCGACGTAACACTTGGCTGAGGGAATCAACAACGACGTCCGTTAGGTCACTTGATTGCTGCACCTTTATTTGTCCCAAAATGGTTCGTCTAGCCTCTCATTAACACCGCGTCATGGGTAATGTAACTGCTTCAGCGGTTTCTCTCAGCGTGGAAAACTGCTAAAGCAGTTTAGTACCTGTGTCGTTGTCGGACGTATCCAGTTGAAGCACGGTCTTAATGATATGCGCGTTGTCGATCTGAAAATCGAAGACATTGCTTTTGGCGGGAAAGGCGTGGCCCGGGAGCAAGGCAAGGCTGTCTTTGTTCCTTACACGATTGAAGGCGAACTGGTTTCCGCCGAAATCGTCCGGGAAAAGAAGCAGTTCGCCGAAGCCGATCTCGTTCATGTTAAGCAGAGTTCGCCAAATCGCGTTGCGCCACAGTGCCCATATTTCGGGAGATGCGGCGGCTGCGCGTATCAGCAGATCGATTATCAACATCAGCTTGCAATTAAATGGCGACAGGTGCGCGACGCGCTCCAGAGAATCGGCAAACTGAAAGACGTTCCCATGCATCCTATCATCCCGTCGCCAAGGCAGTACGGATATCGCAACCGTATTACCGTACACGCACAGGATGGCGTGATCGGTTTCTTTCGGCGCGATTCACACCGTTTGATTGATATCGAGCGTTGCCCGATCTCTCGGGACGAAGTCAATCACACACTTGCGGAATTGCGTGAACAAAAACATGTACGGGACGGACATTACACACTGCGTAGTGCGTCCCAGTCGCGCGTGTTTTCTCAGGTAAATGACGAGGTCGCGCAGACGCTGCGGGATTTAATTGTCGATCTCGTTCCGCCAAATCAGGAACTGTTAATCGACGCCTACTGCGGCTCGGGATTTTTCGCAAAAGCGTTGATCGACAAATTCGAGCGCGTGATTGGGATCGATTGGGACAGGTTTGCTATCGCCGCTGCGAAAGAGAATGCGACTGAGAAAGAGACCTACATCGCTGGCGACGTCGAAGCTGAATTGCAAAAGATAGGGGCGGTTCACCTGAACCGCCCGGCGCGTGGGAACGATGCGTCGACCGGGCGACTGAGGTCAATCGCCCCCACCACAATGATCATCGATCCACCCGCAACGGGACTCACCGAAGGAGTTCGCAAGGCGATAACCGATCTCGCGCCGGAAACGTTGATTTACGTGTCGTGCAATCCACCGACTCTTGCGCGCGATTTGAAGAATTTGCGCGAGAAATTTGCCATCGAATCTGTCACGCCACTCGACATGTTTCCGCAAACGGCCGAGATCGAGGTGCTCGCCCATCTCGAGGCGCAGAAGTGATATTCGTCGCGCCGCGTTAACGATTTTTTAACGTATTTCGCACACGGTTTAATTAACTGTCTCATCAGGTCGTGCTGATACTTAAGCGTATGAGTGACTTGATCTTTATAGGAGTAATTATCGCGTTTTTCCTGTCGGGCGCGCTGTACACCGTGCTTTGCGAGAAGTTGTAGGAGGACAAATGGAAACGGTCATTGTTAGCGTCATAGCGCTGCTGCTTTTCGTGTATCTGCTCATGGCCATGATCCGGCCTGAAAAATTCTAACGTCTCAATGGAAACGTCGGGTTGGATTCAATTCGCGATTTATCTGATCGCGCTCGCACTGGTAACAAAGCCGATGGGCCTCTATTTGATGCGCGTTCTCGACCCGAATGGCAAAACGTGGCTCGATCCGGTGGTGTCTCCAGTCGAGCGGTTCACCTATCGCGCCATGGGTATTGACCCTCGCAAAGAGCACGACTGGAAGCAGTACACGCTGGCTATGCTGCTTTTCAGTCTGGTGGGCTGCTTGTTCACCTACGCAATCCTGCGTTTGCAATACTTTCTGCCCCTGAATCCGCAAAAACTGGCAGGAGTCAGTCCCGATCTTTCGTTTAACACCGCAACGAGTTTTACCACCAACACCAACTGGCAGAATTACGTCGGCGAATCAACGATGTCGTACTTCTCGCAGATGGTTGGGCTGGCGTTTCACAATTTCGTCTCGGCCGCCACCGGGATCGCCATCGCCGCTGCGCTCGTTAGGGCAATAGCGCGGCATTCGGCAACAACGCTAGGCAATTTCTGGGTCGACCTGGTTCGGGTGACTTACTACCTGCTCCTGCCGATGTGTCTGGTGTTCGCAGTCTTCCTCGTGTCGCAAGGAATGATTCAAAATTTCAAGCCTTACACCAAGGCCACGCTGGTCGAGCCGATGAAGGTCCAGGTGGAGAAAAAGAACGACCAGGGTGAGACGATCAAAGGACCAGATGGCAAGGCGATAACAGAAGAGCAAACGGTGACTGATCAGAACATCGTGCAAGGCCCGATGGCGTCACAGGTGGCCATCAAGATGCTTGGCACGAATGGCGGCGGATATGTTAACGCAAACGCAGCACATCCGTTCGAGAACCCGACGCCGCTTTCGAATTTCATTCAGATGTTATCGATCTTTTCCATCGGCAGCGGACTGACTTACTACCTCGGCCGGATGGTTAAGAATCAGAAACACGGGTGGACCATCTGGGCTGCGATGTTAATCCTTTTTGTTGGCGGAGTGCTGTTGTGCTGGTGGGCAGAGGCGAACGGTAATCCGATCCACCAGAGTCTCGGCGTTGCCGGCGGCAACATGGAGGGGAAAGAAGTCCGGTTCGGTATTTTCAACTCCGCGCTGTTCGCTACGATTACAACCGATGCCTCCTGCGGTGCGGTCAACGCGATGCACGATTCGTTCACCGCGCTCGGCGGCTTCGTGCCGTTGTTCAACATTCAACTCGGCGAAGTGATTTTCGGCGGAGTCGGCGCTGGGTTATACGGCATGCTGGTTTTCGTTGTGCTCGCGGTCTTTATCGCGGGTCTGATGGTCGGTCGTACGCCGGAATATCTCGGCAAAAAAATCGAAGCCTACGACGTGAAGATGGCGATGCTCTCGTTGCTCATTCTTGGCGATTTCGATTCTCGGTTTTGCTGCCTGGGCCGTAGTTGCCAAATGGGGTCTGGCTGGACTGAATAACAGCGGCCCACACGGGTTGAGCGAGATTCTGTACGCATTCAGCTCAGGTGCTGGTAACAATGGCAGCGCATTCGCTGGTCTCTCGGGCAATACACCTCCTTATAACACAACGCTTGGCTTCGACATGTTATTCGGCCGGTTCCTCATGATCGTGCCGATCATGGCGCTGGCGGGATCGTTAGTGCAAAAGAAAGTCGCGCCGCCAAGCGTCGGCACGTTCCCGGTCTCAGGCGGGACGTTTCTAATTCTGCTTCTCGGAACCGTGCTCTTGATCGGTGCCCTCAATTTTCTCCCCGCGCTAACTCTGGGACCGATCGTCGAGCACTTCCTTATGCGGGGCGGAAAGCTTTTCTAGAAATGATCATTCACCGCATGACCCTATTCCGTCAGATGTCATTAACACCCGACTTCAGTCGGGTGCTCCAAGCCACACATGCGCAACAACCGTTTCAACGGTTTCCTAGCGATGCGGTGCAAGCTGTTGAAAGAGCTTTGACGTCGTTAGGTATCCAACACACCTGGATGAAGCCAGATGTTAATGACATCGCAATCTTTCTCGTGAGTCACTCGTTATGACGCAAAAACCTGCATCGCTTTTCGACTGGAACATTGTTGGTCCGGCTATCTGGGACGCGTTCAAAAAACTGAACCCGCGACTGATGGTGAAAAACCCGGTGATGTTCGTGACCATGGTCGGCGCTGTCCTAACGACGGTCGGAATTTTCACGACGGAATCGGGACTGCGCTGCTTCGTGACGCAACTGGCGATCTGGCTCTGGTTCACCGTGCTGTTCGCTAATTTTGCTGAAGCGGTTGCCGAAGGCCGCGGAAAAGCGCAAGCAGCCAGCTTGAGGAAGGCGCGAAAGGACACGATGGCGCGGCGTCTGTGGAACGGACGCGAACAGCAAGTCCCCGCACCCGGATTGCAGAAAGGCGATCTCGTTGTGTGCGAAGCCGGCGACGTTATTCCGGCAGACGGCGATGTCGTCGAGGGAATCGCCAGCGTTGACGAGGCCGCGATCACCGGCGAATCGGCGCCGGTAATTCGTGAGAGTGGCGGCGACCGCAGCGCGGTGACCGGCGGCACGCGCGTGCTGAGCGATCGCATTGTGATCCGTGTCACTGCTGACAAAGGCGCCGGTTTTCTGGACAAAATGATTGCGCTAGTCGAGGGCGCGCGTCGCCAAAAAACGCCTAACGAGATTGCGCTTACCATCCTGCTTGCCGCATTGACGTTCATCTTCCTTCTGGTCTGCGTAACGCTGAAGCCATTCGGAATTTATTCGGCAACGAACTTTTCGGTTCCGGTGCTTATCGCGTTGCTGGTCTGTCTCATTCCCACAACGATCGGTGGTTTGCTTAGCGCCATTGGCATCGCTGGAATGGATCGCGTGCTTCAACGCAATGTGCTCGCAATGAGCGGACGCGCAGTCGAAGCAGCGGGCGACGTGGACGTATTGTTACTGGACAAAACGGGCACGATCACCCTCGGCAATCGGATGGCGGTCGCCTTCCATGCCGCGCCGGGTGTTTCGCCAGATGATCTCGCGGCTTCTGCGCAGTTGAGCTCGCTGGCCGACGAAACGCCGGAAGGACGCTCGATCGTCGTGCTGGCAAAAGAGAAATTCGGATTGCGCGCACGCGAAATGCACGAACTGGAGGCCACCTTTGTGCCTTTCACAGCGCAAACGCGGATGAGCGGTGTGGATCTTCACGCCAGTGGCGCGGAACCGAAAATGCGTATTCGCAAAGGCGCGGCCGACGCGGTCCGCGGGTTTATCGAATCGGCGGGCGGAATATTTCCGCAACCGGTGACGAAAACAGTGGATGAGATTTCACATCGCGGCGGCACGCCGCTCGTCGTCGCCTCGGACATGCTGACGCTTGGCACAATCGAACTCAAGGACGTGGTCAAAGGCGGAATCAAAGAACGCTTCGCGCAGCTGCGCAAAATGGGAATCAAAACGGTGATGATCACCGGCGACAATCCGCTGACCGCTGCGGCGATTGCGGCTGAAGCAGGCGTCGACGATTTCATGGCGCAAGCGACGCCGGAACAAAAACTGAACCGGATCCGTGAGGAGCAGTTCGAGGGTCACCTGGTTGCCATGACCGGTGACGGTACGAATGACGCACCGGCGCTTGCGCAGGCCGACGTGGGTGTTGCCATGAACACCGGCACGCAAGCGGCGCGCGAAGCCGGCAACATGGTCGATCTCGATTCGAATCCAACGAAGCTGCTCGACATCGTCGAAATCGGTAAACAGATGCTAATCACACGCGGTTCACTCACCACCTTCAGCATCGCGAACGATGTCGCGAAGTATTTCGCAATCGTCCCGGCGATGCTGATGACCACGTTTCCCGAGATTGCGCCGCTCAACATCATGCACTTGAGCACTTCCACGAGCGCGATCCTCAGCGCCGTCATTTTCAACGCGCTCATCATCATCGCGCTGATTCCGCTGGCATTGCGCGGCGTGGCTTACAAACCGATGGGCGCGCTCGCCGTTTTGCAGCGCAACCTACTGATCTACGGGTTCGGCGGTCTCATCGTTCCATTTATGGGGATCAAACTGATCGACCTAATCATCACCGCACTTCACCTGGCCTAACAAATGAAAGAATTTTTCTCCCATATTCGCGGTGCAGTCGTGTCGACGCTTGTGCTGGCAGTAGTCTGCTGCGGTCTTTATCCGCTCATCGTCTTTGGAGTTTCGCAGTTGTTGTTTCGCGACCAGGCGAACGGCAGTTTGATTACCGGTGCAGACGGAAGCGTCCTCGGCTCGAAGTTGTTAGGCCAATCGTTCTCAGCCGCGAAATATTTTCACCCGCGTCCTTCTGCCGCCGGCAACGGTTACGACGCCACAAGCTCAGGCGGCAGCAATTTGGGGCCGACTTCTCAAAAACTGGACGATGCGATCAAAGAACGAATCGCGGCGTATCGTGCCGAAAATGATTTGAGCGGAACCGAGCCTGTGCCTGCGGATGCAGTTACGGCGTCGGGGAGCGGACTCGATCCAGAGATCAGCTTGCGTAATGCCGAGATCCAGATCCCGCGTGTGGCTAAAGCTCGGGCATTGAGCGAAGGCAAAGTCCGCGAACTCGTCCAGCAACACACCGAAGGACGTGATCTCGGCGTATTCGGTGATCCCGGAGTCAATGTTCTGCAATTGAACCTCGCACTTGATCAGCAGCGCTGATGAAAAGCGCGCGAAGTTACGTTTTCGTATTCATTCCCATTCTATTTGACCGGCTAACTCAAACGAGAGTCACGGTTGGTTTGCGTGCTGGCTCAAATGGAAGTTTTGCGCCGGATCACAAGCACGATGAAAAACCGCGTTGGCGAGTGCGACAACACGACCGATGCCAAACTCAGCCGCTGCGCCATGATTTATTCTGGACCTGGTTTATCGACAATCCCCGGCCGCAATTACCCAAATGAATACCACGCTGCAATCGATCCGTATTTACATCGTGCTCACTTTGCTAACGGGCATCGTTTATCCGCTCGCAATGACCGACCTGCGCGTGAACGTTCTGCAACTCAGCCGGCTTATCGGCCGACTTCATAGGAGGAGACTACCTGCTTGACCCCAGTGTCCCCAGTGGCAATACTCGCCCTCTACCGCAGGAGAGCCAATGCTACATCTCGATACTGGCAATACCGCCTTCACGCTTCTCTGCGCGAGTTTGGTGATGCTGATGACACCTGGGCTGGCATTCTTTTATGGCGGGCTCGTCGGGCGAAAGAATGTGCTCGCGATCATGATGCAAAGCTTCGTCTCGATGGGCTGGACCACTGTGTTGTGGTGGGCCTTCGGGTTTTCGCTCTGTTTCTCCGGCGATCAGAAGAGCGGCACCGACTTTTTTGGAATCATCGGCAACCTGAACTGGGCGGGCCTTCGCGGCATCACGCTCTCCACGCCATCGCCGAACGACACGATCCCTATGCTCGTCTTCTGCGCCTATCAGATGATGTTCGCCATCATTACGCCGGCGCTAATCACTGGCGCATTCACCAACCGAATCACCTTCAAGGCCTACATGCTGTTTCTGACAGCGTGGCTGATCCTGGTTTATTTTCCTTTTGTCCACATGGTATGGGGCGGCGGTATGCTGGCGCAATGGGGCGTGAAAGATTTTGCTGGTGGGATCGTCGTACACAACATCGCCGGCATAGCCGCGCTCGCTTCCGTTCTCTACGTCGGCAAACGCAAAGTCGCGGATCGCGGCCCTCACAGCATTCCGCTCGTTGCGCTTGGCACTGGCTTGCTCTGGTTCGGTTGGTACGGCTTCAATGCCGGATCCGAGTTTCGCGTCGATGCGACCACCGCGGTGGCGTTTATCAACACCGACATTGCCGCCTCGTTCGCGGCCATCGCCTGGCTGCTCGTGGACTGGCGAGTCTCGAAGAAACCGAAATTCCTCGGCTTGCTGACTGGCGCAGTGGCGGGCCTGGCTACCATCACGCCCGCAGCGGGCTACGTCTCTCCAGCCACTGCCGTCATCATCGGAACTGTGGCGGGCGTCGTCTGCTATTACGCTTGCGCACTGAAGAACAAATTGCGATGGGACGACGCTCTCGACGTCTGGGGTGTGCACGGTGTCGGCGGCTTTCTCGGAGTTATTCTGCTCGGCGTGTTCGCTTCGACGGCGTGGAATCCGGCGGCCAATGGCGGTGTGAACGGACTACTCGCCGGCGACCCGAGCTTCTTTCTGAAACAACTCGCCGCGGGACTGTTCTCGTCGGTTTGGGCGCTGGTTTTCACGCTCGGGATGCTTTGGGTTATCGATCGTACCACTCCGGTACACGTCGAAGATGCGCACGAAGAACTCGGCCTGGACGAAGCGATCCACGGCGAGACGGCCTACGTAGAAGTATTGTAATCGCGCGTGTCGCGGATCAACGCCACGCGCCCAAACCGAGCACTGGACGAACTGCGCTGATCGTGCCTGCTAAACCATGAGACAACTTTTCATTTTTTCGCTCGCGCTTTGTCTCGCCACGATCGCTGTGGCGGGCGAAATCGAAACAGCTTCGCCCACTCCGGAGCCGCGCTTTAAGATCTCCGGATGGGTCGACAGTGGGACCACCTTCAATCCTGCCACCCCGGCAGATAACCAGAACTTCGGGCGATTCTTTGACGATCGCGTAAATGAACCGCTGCTCAACCAGCTCGTAATCAATTTCGAGCGTGCGCTGGCGCCGCAGCCTGGTCAGTTCGATTGGGGTTTCAAGTTGCAATTCATGTATGGGAGCGACGCGCGCTTCATCCATTCGCTTGGTCTATTCAGCAACACAGCGGGCACCTCGATCGTCCAACCGGACTTGCCCGAAGGATATCTCAGCCTTCACCTTCCCATTATCAGCGAGGGTGGTCTCGACTTGAAGCTTGGCAAATTCGTCACCCTGGAAGGAGCGGAAACGATCGATCCGCGCACTAACTTCTTCTACTCGCATACCTACATTTTTAATTTTGGGATCCCGTTTAACCACACCGGTGGCCTGGCGACCTTTCATGCGACCAAGTGGCTCGATGTTTACTCCGGAATTACACGGGGCGTTAACACCAGCATTGAAGATAACAACGATAGCGTCGCCTTTCACGGCGGCATCGGACTCAATCTTCTGGATGGCAAACTGACGATTCTTGCAGCCACTTCCATCGGTCCTGAAACTCCGAACGACAATCATGATCAGCGCTACCTCAACTGCATCACCATCACTTGGAAGATCACCGACAAGCTTACATCCATCACCGATCTCAACTATGCACGCGATGACGGCGCCAATGCCGACGCCTATGGCATCGCCCAATATTTTACCTATGCCATCAACAGTTGGTTAACTGCCGGAGTCCGTGGCGAAGTCTTCAGCGATCAGCAGGGCTTTTACGTGGTCTCTTTTGCTAACACGCACGACCCGATGCGCGCCCTGGAAGGCGAATCGACCATTGATCCGCGCACGGTCGGTGGCGGGCATACTACCTACGGCGCAATCACGGCCGGTGTGAACATCAAGCCACCGATGCCCAAGCCGATTTCGGGTCTCAACATTCGTCCGGAACTGCGCTACGATCGCGCGTTAAACGGCACGCATCCATTCAATCAATCAAGTGACGTCGATCAGTTTACTGTCGGCGTAGATTGCATTCTCACGTTCTGATCTTGAGCCATGTTGTCGCCGAGTTTTGGTTACCCGTTCACATTTTCAAAACGGTGAGATGTCGTAAACTAACGTCGCATGAGCGATTCGGAACGTCCTGATCCGGACGCACTTCTCGCGCGCATGAAGCGCAAGGAGATGGAGTCCACCCGCGGCAAACTCAAGATTTTCTTCGGGATGTCGCCTGGTGTCGGAAAAACCTATGCCATGTTACAAGCCGCGCGGCAGAAACAAGCGGAAGGATGCGAGGTCGTGATCGGAATTGTGGAAACGCATGGCCGCAAGGAAACCGAAGCTTTGCTTGAAGGAATGCCGATCATGCCGCGAACGCAGATCGAATATCGCGGAACAAAGCTCGAGGAAATGGATCTCGACGCCATCCTCACATGGCATCCTGAACTCGCGGTGGTTGATGAGTTGGCGCACACCAACGCACCAGGCTCGCGTCATCCAAAACGTTATCAGGACGTGCTCGAGCTGCTGGATGAGGGCATCAATGTATATACAACGCTTAACGTTCAGCATGTCGGCAGTCGCAGCGACACAGTTCGTCAGATCACAGGCGCACCGGTCAGTGAAACTGTTCCCGATTCTGTTCTCGATCTCGCCGACGAAATTGTTCTTGTCGATCTAACCCCGGAGCAACTGCGCGAGCGGCTGGCTGAAGGAAAAGTTTATCTCGGCGAACGCGCGGAGTGGGCGGCGAAAAATTTCTTCCGTGAAAGCAATCTCACAGCGCTGCGCGAAATGGCGCTGCGGCTGGTGGCCGAACATGTCGATCGCGATCTGCGCGACATCATGTCGGAGGAAAAAATCGCCGGGCCTTGGAAGAGTGGGGATCGCTTGCTCGTCGCGGTCAGTGCGAGTCCTTACTCGGAGAGATTGATTCGTTACACGCGCCGGCTGGCCTCATCGATGGAGGCGTCATGGATGGTGGCGAATATCGAAGGGCCGCGGCTACTTTCGCAGGACGAACAGACGCGGCTGACTCGGTATATCGCGCTGGCGCGCCAGCTCGGAGCGGAAGTGATTACGACGCCGGGCAGGGATGTTGCTGAAGCGCTGCTGCGTGTCGCCCGACAAAACAACGTCACGCAAATCATAATGGGGAAACCGCTGGGGACGCCGTGGTTTAGTTTTCTCAGGCCTGATCTGTTGCGCTGGCTCATGCGCAATAGCGGCAACATCGATATTCACATGATTCCGTCCGAAGAAGGCGCGCAGCCAAAACGTGAATCGCTCGAAGAACGTCTGGCGCGCACTCCCTGGCAGGACTTTGGAAGCGCGCTTGGCATCGCCGCTGGCGTTACGGGTTTCTCATTGCTGGTCGCCAATTTTATCGATTACCGCGCAGTCGCGCTGTTCTATCTGTTTGCCGTCGTCCTCGCCGGAATGCGACTGCGCCGCTGGCCGACGTTGGTTCTCGCCGCCCTAAGTGCGCTGCTCTGGAATTTTCTGTTTATTCCGCCGCGCTTCACTTTTTACATCAGCAAGCTTGAGGACTTCATGATGTTCGGTGCGTACTTTGTTATCGCGGTCGTCATCGGACATCTGGCGACGCAATTGCACGAACGCGAACAAGCCGAGCGCCGCCGCGAGGAACGAGCCACTGCCTTGTATCGGTTAACGCGTGAGCTGGCCGCCAGCCGCGATCTTAGCCAGGCACTGCCGAAAGTCTTGCAGTTGCTCAGAGGTTTCTTTCAGGCCGATGCAGCAGTTTGGTTGCGCGATGAAAATGGCCTGACGCAACATCCCGCCAGCACGTTTGTGCCGTCAAAAAAGGACGAGAGCGTCGCGATGTGGGCCTTTCAAAAGAAGCAAGCCGCCGGAAAATCAACAGACACGCTCCCGGATTCAGAATGCCTGCACATTCCTCTGGTCACTGGCGACCGTGCTGAGGGCGTGCTGAGCGTGCGGCTCAAGACATTGCCTACATTGGAGCAGCGCGAATTGCTGGACGCGTTCGCTGCGCAGCTTGCTGTGTTTATGAACAAGGAACGCGCGCTGCAAGAGGGCCGCGAAGCTCAGGTAACGCGCGAATCGCAGAAGTTGCAAAAGGTGCTTTTCGATTCCGTATCGCATGAGTTAAAGACGCCACTCGCCGCGATGACCGCCGCATTGCAACAACCGCGCCCTAATTCCGCTGAATTACGACAAGCAGCGCGGCGCCTAACCCACACGGTCGATAATTTGCTTGACGCGACGCGCCTGGAATCCGGCCTTCTCCAACCAGTCCGCGAATGGTGCGATCCAGGCGAGCTCGTGCACGAAGCGGTTGCCGCTTCGGGACTGAAAGAAGGCGACGTGCAAATCAACATCGCGAAGAACCTACCGGCAGTTTCCGTGGACTCAGGCCTGATTCAGCAGGCTCTGAATGCGTTGCTCTCCAACGCCATGAGTTATGGCAAAAGCGATCGGCCAATTGAAGTGAGCGCTACCCGCGATGATTCCACGCTGATCCTTTCCGTGGCCGATCGCGGCGCTGGCCTCGAACCGGGGGAAGAAACAAAAGTATTCCAAAAATTCTATCGCGGTCCGCGCACTCGTCCCGGTGGTATCGGCCTCGGTCTGTCGATTGCGCGACAATTGGTCGAGGTGAATAGCGGCCAGATCGTTGCGCAAAACCGCCATGGGGGCGGTGCGGTGTTTTCCATTCGTTTGCCTATCGGTGAAACAATGCGACTTCCTGGCGCGGAATCTGTGGCGACAGGCGTGTCGCCGAGAGAAACTATTGAGGCGGAGGTATCGGCCGTTAAGCCTGCAGCGGCGCGTGTGTCATCCGCCAAATGAATCTCGTCGCCCTAATCATTGACGACGAGGTTCAGATCCGCCGGCTGCTGCGGCTTGTTCTCGAGAGCGAGAACTACAAGGTGCATGAAGCCGAGACCGGACAACTGGGTCTGATGGAAATCGCCACGCACAAACCGGACGTGGTCCTGCTTGATCTCGGGCTGCCGGACTTTGATGGACTGCAAGTACTAAAACGATTGCGGGAATGGAGTGAAGTACCAGTCATCGTGCTGACCGTGCGTGATGATGTGCAGGAAAAAGTAGCGGCGCTGGATGCCGGCGCGGACGATTACATAACCAAACCATTTAGTACTCCGGAATTGCTCGCGCGCCTTCGCGCCGCGCAGCGCAAGACACGGCCGTCCGAAGAAGTCTCAGTATTTCGAAATGGCGATCTGATCGTCGATCTTACGGCGCATGTGGTCACGCGCGCAGGCCGTGAAATCAAATTGTCTGCCACCGAGTACGCTTTGCTCCGCTTATTCGTGAAACATCCAGGACGCGTTCTCACGCATCGCCACATCCTGCGCGAAATCTGGGGCCCGAAGTCCGAGGAGCATCGGCAGTACTTACGCGTTTACGTCACGCATCTGCGCCAAAAAATCGAGCGGGATCCAGCAAAACCATCGTTGATACAGACGCAGCCAGGAATCGGCTACCGATTCACTGGATAACTACTCACAGGCATTGCCCGAGAAAGCGCTTGCCAGCGAGCGAGCGCACAATCGAGAGTCACTGCCAATACCGATGGCGCAGCTAGTGGATGATCTTGTTCTCGACGCGAGTGCGGGCGTACATCGACCGCGCAATCTGGATTGGAAGCGCGCTGCCGCATTGCTTTACGGCGATTGGGGAACCAGCAAGGCGTATGTGATTGGCCTCGCGTTTCTCGCCGCTGGATTTTCATCGCTACCTATCATTCTTGCAGTCTGCGGCGTGACCGCGCTTGTCGGCATCAATTACATCGTCATCTGTCGTCACTTCCCCGATGGCGGGGGTGTTTATTCATCCGCGCGTTCACAGGGACGTTTGCTGGCCGTCGTAGGGGCTCTGTTGCTAGTGGCCGATCTGACAGTAACGGCCGCTCTCAGCGGCTGGTCGGCAATGAGCTACGTCACCTCCGGCGCTGAGGGTATCGTTTGGATCAAGTTTCTGCGCGACCACATCGCGCTCACAACGATCGGCGTGCTTTTGGTCATGGGTTTAATCAACTGTCTCGGACCGAAACATTCCGGGACCTTCGCTGTAGCGCTGGCGCTACCGACGGTAGTGGTAGTGGTCCTTCTGATCGCGCTCAGCGTGCCGCATTTGACCACGCGATTTCTCGAGCCACGGCATCAGAGTTTCACCACTGTCTGGGTGCAGTTCGTCGGAGTGATCCTGGCGTTATCCGGAGCGGAATCCATCGCGAATCTCACCGGCGTGATGAAGCTCGATCCGGGATCGACGATGGAACGTCCAAGTGTCGCGCGTGAGTCGTTGAAGGCAATTTTGCCCGTGGCGATCGAAGTCGTTATCGGCACGGCGCTCCTTGGATGGGCAATGCTTTCGCTGCCCTCCGTGCTCGAGAAAACCCTGCATTTGAGTGACGAGGGCGCGATCACCGCGGTGCTGGGGCAGAGGAGCGAAGACATGTTGCGCTTCGTTGGCGAAGAATTTGCCGCCGCGACGTTTTCGCCAGCGATCGGACAAATCTTCGGCTGGGTCGTCGGAATTGTTTTTTGCCTGCTGCTATTGAGCGCTGCTAACACTGCGATCGTAGCAATGATCGGTTTGCTTTACATGATGTCGCGGGATCGCGAGATGCCGCGGCAATTTCGTCAACTCAACCGGCACGGCGTTCCCCTGTGGCCGTTGGTCATTGCTGTTGGTTTGCCCATCGTCGTACTGCTTTTTGCCGCGAACTTCGCCTCGCTTGCTGGTCTATATGCGATTGGCGTAGTCGGCGCGATCACAGTGAACCTCGGCTCCTGCACATTCAATCGGGCCGTAGATTTCAGCTGGTACGATCGCGTGCTCTTTGGCATCACGTTCGTGATTCTGGCTTTTGTCGAGCTGACGCTGGCTCACACGAAAGTTGATGCGCTTCAATTTGTGCTCGCGGTTTTGGTCGGCGGCCTGGCATTGCGCGCTTACACTTTGAAGCGGCAGGGCCTCACCACGCTCACCGTCACGCGTGAAGTCGCCCGGATGGTCACGCCCGATCTCGTGGCGACCATGCGACCGCATTTGCAGGAAGGTCAAAAAATCATGGTCGCTGCGCGCGGAATCACACCGGTGCTCAGCTTTGCCTTGGATGAAGCGCAGTTGCGCAAAGCCACGCTCTTTGTGCTCTACGTTAAAGAAGTCGCTGTTTATTTCACGGCAGCCGGCACACGGCTCGGCCGCTCCAACTGGCAGGACGATCCGGAGGCGAATGCTATCATGTGCTCAATGCGCAAACTCGGGAACGAGCGCGGCATTAACGTCGTTCCGCTTTACGCCTTAAGTCAGGATGCCGCCACGACAATTGTCGATCTTGCCGCAACGATGGGCATGGATTTTCTCGTCATCGGTGCATCACAGCGACCGGCGATGGTGAAGCTCCTTCGCGGTAGCGTTGCCACAAACGTGGCCCAGCATCTGCCTGAATCAATTCACTTGATGATTTACGGGTGAACTGTAGCCACCGGCCTTTGGCCGGTCGAATTGATAGGGCAGGCAGTCCTCTGCCCGCCGGTTCGGATTTACGCAGAGCGGCACGCACAGAGTGACGCGCCCTACCTAATGACGGCCCATAGGGCCGTGGCTACAAGTGCAGCGGAGTTATTTCCTGATCCCGAAAAATGCTTCAAGCGCACGCGTTCCCAGCGCTTTCCAGATTTTGATCACTTCGTATGTGATAACCGTGGTGAAGGTCACAGCGAACCAAACAAAAACTGCTTCAATCGGCAGGCCTGACCATGCTCCAATGTGCAGCCCCATCATGGTGCGCGGCCGGTATTCCCACCAGCCGTACGGTAATGCGAGCGTCGCTTCCCAAAGCAGACTGATCAGCAGGAGCAGGAAAAAAGTGAAACTGAATGCGCGCCAATTAATGAATGGCCGGACCGTGTGAAAAAAGCCAGCCGATGGAATGAGCGACGCGCAAACGAGATAAACGAAATACCAGGGAAAACCTTCTGGCGCGCCTGACAAGAGCTTTCGATACAGAATCGCAGCGACGATCAGCAAAATGCCGACCACCACAGACGCAAAATGAAAACGAACGATCCGCAGTATGTTTTTGGCCGTCGCCGCGTAGTCGGGCACGTTGTACGTCCCCATCCAGTATTCATCGCACCAAATGTAACTCAGCAGCACGAGCATGAACCCGGCGAGATAGAAAATGAATTCCTCGATGGGAATCGCTCCGCCAAACGCAGGTACTTCCCAAGCCAGTGTGGCCAATTTATTCGGGAAAACGAAAAACGCGTTTCCAAACAGAAGGTCGAGCAGGAAACCGAGCGGCGTTAGCACCGCGAGCGTTCGCCAGAATGCCTTTTTGGGAAACTGCAAATCTGGTCGACTGGCAAACCAGCAACCGAGAGCGCCGATCGGGATGATAAACAATAGCAGACTCCACGTGTATCCGAGCGGCGTCGGATTATCCGAGGTTGCTTGCAACACGACGGGGTGAACAACCGTCCGTAACGTGAGCGCAGCCGGAATAATGAGTGCCGCAGCAATGGCAAAAACAACGTAAAACGCTCTTCGCTCTTGCATGCGCCCACAGCTTAAGCAGAACAGTTTTAGGTTTTAAGATTTAAGTGCCGCGACTCATAAAAAAGATTGTCATGTTGAGCGAAGCGAAACATCTCTGATCCCCCTTCACTTGAGAAAAAGCGCTTTCAGAAAAAAATCAGAGATTCTTCGCTTCGCTCAGAATGACATTTGTGAGATCTGATCGAGCGCTTAAAAGTTAAACTGCCGTGACTCCGCCAAAAGTCCTCATCGCCGATTCGATTTCGCAACGCGGAGTGGACGAACTCGCGCGCGAGAATTCGCTGCAAGTCACCGTTAAAACCGGTTTGAACGAGCGCGATCTTGTCGACTTGATTCCTCCGTTTAGCGCACTGGTGGTGCGCAGCCAGACAAAGGTCACCGCCGGAATTTTGAATGCCGGTAACAAACTGCGCGTTGTTGGCCGCGCGGGTGTCGGAGTGGATAACGTCGACGTTGAGACAGCGACCCGCCGTGGTGTCGTCGTGTTGAACGCGCCGGGCGGAAATACGATCTCGACCGCCGAACATGCGTTTTCGTTATTGCTCTCTGTCGCGCGCAAGATTCCGCAGGCTGATTCAAACGTTCGCAGCAAACATTGGGACAAAAAGAGTTTCGAAGGCGTCGAACTGTACAACAAAACGCTGGGCGTAATCGGCATGGGCCGCATCGGCAGCGAGCTGACTCGACGCGCAATCAGTTTTGGTATGCGAGTGGTAGCTTACGATCCTTACCTATCCGCCACGCGTGCCCGCAGTTTGCAAGTAGAACTGGTGGATGAACTGGACGATGTGCTTGCCGGTGCCGATTTTATCTCGCTGCACACGCCGCTTACTACTGAGACACGCCACATTCTTGATGCCGCAAAGTTAGGAAAGACAAAGCGCGGCGTCCGTATCATCAATTGCGCTCGCGGCGGTCTGGTTGATGAAGCGGCGCTGGCGCAAGCGTTGTCGGAGGGACAAGTCGCCGGCGCAGCGCTGGATGTTTTCGAAATTGAACCGCTGCCGGCCGATTCGCCGTTGCGCGGCGCGCCTAACGTTGTTCTTACACCGCATCTCGGCGCTTCGACCGCGGAAGCTCAGGAGAGCGTCGGCATTGAAATTGCACAATCGATCCGAGCCGTGCTGCTCGAAGGCACGATCCGTAACGCGGTGAACATGCCGAATCTCGATGCGAAGACGTTGGCAATCATCGGGCCGCATCTGCGCTTTGGCGAAAAGCTCGGTAAATTTCTGTCGCAGATCGCGCCGAAACGGGCGGAGTCGTTCAACATTAATTACAGCGGCAAAGTGAACGAAGTCGATACGACTGCGATCACGCGCGCAGCGCTGAAAGGCTTCCTGCAAATCGCTGGCGGCAGCGAAATTAACGAAGTGAATGCACCCGCGTTTGCCGAAACGCTGGGTTTAAAGGTGAGCGAATCACGGCTGAGCGCGCCCGGCGATTACACGGACATGCTCGAACTTTCCGCCGCTGGCGAAGGTAGAACTGTTTCAGTAGGTGGCGCATTCTTCGGGGCGACGCCACGAATTGTGAGCATCAATAGCCGTCCGGTCGAGGCCCGACCACAGGGCGTGGTGCTTGTGTTGGAAAACTCGGATCGTCCCGGAATGGTCGGGCGAATTGGAACGCTGCTCGGCGAACACGGCGTCAACATCGCAACGATGTCACTGAGCCGAAATCAGGCAGGCGGCACCGCGCTCACGGTGTTGAATCTCGACACCGCTCCGAGCGAAGAGTTGCTCCGCCAAATTCACGCGAGCGAAGACATTCACTCGGCGCAAGTGATCCAGTTGTAGGTAGGGACATCGCGCTGCGATGTCCGGACGGCGTGGCGCGCCGCCCCTAACAATTCCAAATCAATGTTCTTGCCGAGCACGAATCAACTCGATACAACTCCGCTTATGGACTTTGGCGCTCATTCATGGATTTGGACCATTCTTGTTGGTCTTGTCATCGGTGCGATCGCGAAACTGCTGATGCCGGGAAGAGATCCCGGTGGTTGCATCATCACCATTCTGCTCGGCATCGCCGGCGCGATCGTTGGGACGTGGATTGGTCGCATCTTCGCGGGCGAGAATTACATCGCCGGCTGGATCATGTCGGTCATCGGCGCCATGATCCTATTGCTGCTGTATCGATTCATTTTTAAACGCGGCGCGTAGGGGCCGGCTGCAGGTGTAGCGGTGCTTTGTATTAGGCATCGTCACGTTTGATCAGGCGTTCGGCGCGGCGAACGGCTCTACAATCAATTCGCGCGTTTGCTCTGCGTGGCGAACGCGACATTGTCATTCCTCAATGGCTGTCCCAAAAAAAACGCTCGTTATGATTGCGTTTGCCGCGTTGTACGTGATCTGGGGCTCCACTTACCTCGGGATCAAGTTCTCCATCGAAACGATTCCGCCCTTTCTGATGGCAGGCACTCGATTCGTGTTGGCCGGCATAATCATGTATGCGATCGCCTGGTCACAGGGCATCGGCAAATCGACTTGGGCGAACTGGCGGACGTCGTTCATTATCGGAGCGTGTTTGCTGCTCGGCGGCAACGGCGGCGTTACGATCTCAGAACAATATATCGACTCCGGACTGGCCGCGCTGATCGTCGCGATCGTTCCGATTTACATCGTGCTGCTGGGGTGGGGCACGGGAATGGCGCCGCGGCCAACGCCAATCATGTGGATGGGGCTCGCCGGCGGTTTTGTTGGCGTAGGAATTCTATTCGGACCGGGCCTGCATTTTCACTCTGTCGGCGGACGAAATCCTGCGATCGGAATATCGATCCTGCTTGTCACAAGTTTCATTTGGTCGGCGGGCTCGCTTTACTCGCGCGCTGCAAAACACGCAGCGTCACCATTTCTCACTGCTGCTCAACAAATGATTTGTGGCGGCATCTTACTTTTGCTCGCGGGCATCGTTACCGGTGAACTGCCGCGCTTTCATCCCGGTTCTATTTCCATGTTATCGCTCGGCTCATTTGTTTATCTCGTAATCATTGGCGCCGTGGTCGGATATACCGCTTACATCTGGCTGCTTCGTCACTGCGATCCGGCGAAGGTCGCTACTTATGCGTATGTAAATCCTATTGTCGCCGTTTTGCTCGGCACTTTTTTTGCTGGCGAAACCGTCACCGTGCGCACATTGATTGCCGCTGCTCTCATAATCGGTTCGGTGGCACTCATAATCACGGCGCAACAACTCCGAGCGCGCGTCGAACCGGCCTTGAGCGCTGCGCTGGAGCCTGCTGATTAAAGTTGGAGACCGCCCGCCCTCGGGCTGTTTCGGGCGTTCTATTCCGGTGCGGGGGCGCACCGGCTCCATTGGACGTGCTGCTGGAGCGCAATGCGAAGGAGCGTTGCGATGATGCGAGCGTGACTTTGGGGAGCGCGGGCATTTTGCCCGCAGTGGCCGGCATGTTGCCGACCAGCGCTTATCACTGGACCGACAATTTTCGTGAGGCACTCTGCACTTCTTGGGCTTTAATGCGGCATGGCCGCAGAGCAGAAAGATCGCCACCAGACGATCGATGCTGCAAGACGCAACTGGCAGGCTGAAGTCGAGACCGCGCAAACCTACCGCGACCTCGCGGAACGTGAGCGCGACGAAAAACGCAAAGGCATTCTTTTGCGAATGGCCGAAGCGGAAGAGCGTCACGCGCACCGCTGGGAAGCAACGCTGAAGGATCTGGGTGCCGAGGCGCCTGTTTACAGAGAAACCATAGCGCGCCGTCTAAATCGATGGTGGAACAAAGTCGCGGGAGCAGAAATTGCCATTCGCCGTATGGAAGCGACAGAAGAACGGCACGAAGCAGAATTTCATGATCAAGCCGAGCGCGCTTTCGCCGGTGAAAAGGAAGTTCAGGAATTTCTGCGAAAGAGTGCGCTCGAAGAGAAGGCTCATGCGCGAGTGCTGAGCACGATGGTCCCGCCGGTGAGCCCGCGCACTGCGCTCGATAAGATACTGAAGCGCGAACGCTGGCACGGGCGCGGCGGCAGTTGGGTGGCCGATGCGATTTACGGCGCAAATGATGGACTCGGCGCAGTCTTTGGAATTGTTTCGGGCGTCGCCGGCGCCACAAATAATCAGCAGCATTATGTTTTGATCTCTGGTCTTGCCGGCATGCTCGCGTCCACTCTGTCGATGGGCGCAGGCGCATATCTTGCCGCAAAGAGTGAAGCGGAAGTGTACGAAGCGGAAATCTCACGCGAACGCGCCGAGGTGGAAGAGAATCCTGAAGAAGAAATCGAAGAAATGTCGCTCTTCTATCAGTTGCAGGGATTCACTCCTGAAGAATCGCAGAAAATGGCGGAGCGCCTGGCGGAACAACCCGAGCAATTTGTGCAGGTGATGGCGCAAAGCGAACTCGGTTTGTCCGAGCATCGGTTTCCAAATCACTGGACCGCTGCTTTTTCAGCCGGCGTTTCCACGGCAATCGGCGCGTTTGTTCCCATTATTCCGTTCTTTTTCACCGGCGGTCTCGAAGCCGTTCTCGCTTCCTTCGGAATCAGTCTCGTCGCGCACTTTGCCGTCGGCGCCCTGAAATCACTCATCACCATCCGTTCCTGGTGGGCGTCTGGTCTGGAAATGACCTGGATAGGTGTCATCGTTGCGGTCGTCACGTACGGACTGGGACTTGCGTTCGGTTCCTTTGGCTGATCCTTGAATGCATCAGGCGCCAGAACCTCTTCAGTTCGCACCTAACATCCCAAAGATGAGCACACGCCTGCCTGCTCCAAACAGATTTTCTTGTGATTCCCAGCCCCCCGTCCCAATCCAGTTGGTCTCTGCAGCGCATACGATACATTTTTGTAACCGAACGGCTTTCTCGGAGGTCACAACTATAGGCGTCTCCCCATGCGCACGAGGTATGTAAAAAAATGTCTAAGCGGCTTATTTTTGGAATCATCGGCGCCCTCGTCGTTTTGATCGCATGGTGGAGCTTTCATCATAGCGCTCCGTCTGCTCAAACCGGGTCAACCGGCACAGCAGGAACTTCGGGAAGACGCGGCGGATCTAGAGGCGGCGGCGGCCCGGTGCCGGTGGTCGCGGGAAAAGTCGAGCAGAAAGATACGCCTATCTACCTCGATGGCCTCGGAACGGTCCAGGCGTTCAACACCGTTACGGTGCACAGCCGCGTAGATGGCGGATTACAGCAGGTGCTCTTCACCGAAGGGCAGGATGTAAAAACGGGTGATCTCCTGGCGGTGATCGATCCGCGGCCTTTCCAGGCAGCTTTGGATCAGGCGATCGCAAAAAAAGCGCAGGACGAAGCGGCACTCGCCAACGCCAAAGCCACGCTGGCACGCAACACTGATCTCTTGAAAAAGAAGGTGATCGATCAGCAGGATTTCGACACATCCAAGTATCAGGGCGATCAGTTCCAGGCTGCAGTGCAGGCGGACCAGGCAGCGATCGAGGCCGCGAAGACGCAGCTTGATTACACGCAAATCAAGTCACCGATTGACGGACGCACCGGCGTTCGACTGGTCGATGTTGGCAATATCGTTCACGCGGCCGATCAAACTGGAATCGTCGTCATCACGCAGCTACACCCGATTTCGGTCGTGTTCACCCTGCCCGAACAACAGTTACAGGAAGTTCTAAGCCAAGGCGGTGCGAATGGCGGGTTGCATGTCTCTGCACTGGATCGCGGAAACACGAATGTGCTCGACGAAGGTACGCTCGCCGTCGTGGACAACGAAATTGATCAGACGACCGGCACAGTGAAGTTGAAAGCGACGTTTCCTAACGATCAGTTGCAACTTTGGCCGGGAAAATTTGTTAACGCGCGTTTGATTTTGACCACGCGCAAAGATGCCACAGTCGTTCCCTCAAGCGTAGTGCAACGCGGCCCGCAGGGAACGTATGCATACGTCATCAAGACAGACAAAACGGTCGAGATGCGGCCAATTAAGGTCGCGCAAACGGAGGCAAATGTCGCTTTGATCGACAGCGGATTGAAAGCAGGGGAGCAGGTCGTAGTGGACGGTCAATACAAACTACAACCTGGAGCGCATGTTGAGCTGACGACACCGCAACCGTCGCAGCAAGCGCGAACTCCACAACTGAAGCAATCCAGCCACAAAACGGTGAGCACAGGAAAACCGTGAGTATTTCTGAACGATTCATTCGCCGAGCGGTCACGACAAAGAGTAGCGCAAGCGTCTCGCTTGCGGAGAACTGGGACGCAAGCCGGAGGCTAGCGCTACTTTCATGAGCATTTCGGAACCATTTATTCGGCGACCGGTGGCGACTTCGCTGTTGATGGCCGGCGTGGTTTTGCTTGGGATACTTGGCTACAAGTTACTGCCGATCTCAGCGCTGCCCGCCGTTGATTTTCCAACGATCGAAGTGACGACATTTTATCCCGGCGCGAGCGCAGACGTGATGGTCTCGTCGATCACTACGCCGCTCGAGCGGCAGTTTGGGCAAATCAGCGGGTTGGCGTCGATGAATTCCACCAGCTCGTTCGGTACATCGACAATCACTTTGCAGTTCGTTCTCGACCGCCCGATCGACGTTGCGGCGCAGGACGTGCAAGCCGCGATCAATGTCGCCGGCGGATTTCTGCCGCCAAATCTGCCGAATCCGCCGAAATACAACAAGGTCAATCCGGCGGACACGCCGATCCTTACGCTGTCGATTACGTCCGACAGTTTGCCCTTGGATCGCGTGAACGATTTCGCCGACACGTTGCTCGCGCAGAAAATTAGCGAAGTCACCGGCGTCGGCCTTGTCACGATTCAGGGAAATCAAAAACCGGCCGTGCGCGTGCAAGTGAATCCGGCGGCGATTTCCGCCCTCGGGCTCAGCTTGGAAGATGTTCGAACAGTTCTCGGACAGGCGAACGTGAATGCGCCGAAAGGCAGCTTCGACGGGCCGCGGCAATCGTTTACTATCGGATCGAACGACCAGATTTTTTCCGCTGACGCTTACAAACCGATCATCGTCGCCTACAAGAACGGCGCTCCGATTCGACTCGGCGATGTTGCAAACATCATCGACAGCGTGGAGAACGATCAGCTCGCGGCGTGGGTCGGCACGGAAAGCGGCGAGGAGCCCGCGGTGCTGCTCGACATTCAGCGCCAACCGGGCGCGAACATTATTCAAACGGTGGACCGCGTGAAGCAATTGCTGCCGCGATTGACCGGCACTCTGCCGCCGTCCGTGCATGTTTCGATTCTGGCTGATCGCACCGAGACGATCCGCGCGTCAGTGCGCGACGTGCAATATACGTTGCTGCTGACCATCGCGCTCGTCGTGATGGTGATGTTCCTCTTCCTGCGAAAACTCTGGGCGACGGTGATCACGAGTGTGGCGCTTCCGCTCTCGCTCATCGGGACGTTCGGCATCATGTATCTGGCCGGATTCAGCCTCGACAATCTTTCGTTGATGGCGCTGACCATTTCGACCGGCTTCGTCGTCGATGACGCGATCGTGATGATCGAAAACATCGTCCGCTATATCGAAGCAGGCGATCCGCCGTTGGAAGCCGCGCTCAAAGGCGCAAAGCAAATCGGTTTCACGGTTGTGTCGTTGAGTATCTCGCTTGTCGCGGTTTTCATTCCGCTGCTGTTCATGACCGGAATTGTCGGGCGCTTGTTCCGCGAATTCGCGATCACGATGAGCGTGGCGGTTGGCGTATCGGCGTTCGTTTCACTGACGCTCACGCCGATGATGTGCGCGAAGCTATTGCGCTCCGAAAAGGAAGAAGATAGAGAACACCAAGGCGCGTTTTATCGCCGGACCGAAGAATACTGGACGCGGTTTAGCAATTTGTATGAACGCGGGTTGCGCTGGGTGTTCGCCCATCAGCGCTTCGTTTTGATCGTCGCTATCATAACGCTGGTCGCAACCATCCTCCTCTACATCGTCGTGCCCAAAGGGCTGCTGCCGCAGCAGGATACCGGGGTGATCGTCGGCGTGACGGATGCCGCGGAGAACATTTCCTTCAAGGCGATGTTGGAGCGCGTGCACGCCGTTTCCGATATCGTTAGGCGCGACCCGGACGTCGCGAGCGTGTCGGCTTCGGTCGGCGCGGGAACAGTGAACGCGACCATCAATACCGCCCGGCTTTACATCGTGCTCAAGCCGCACGATGAGCGCGCGAATGCCGAAAAAATCATCGAACGGTTGCGCAATGCCACGCGCGATGTCGAAGGCGTCTCGTTCTTCATGCAAGCGGCGCAGGATTTGCAGATCGATGCGCGCGTCAGCCGCACGCAATTCCAGTACATTTTACAGGATGCCGACGCGGCGGAACTGGCGGAGTGGACTCCAAAACTCGTCCAAAAACTTGGACAACTGCCGCAGCTCACTGACGTGGCAAGTGACCAACAGGTGAACGGGTTGCAGTTGAACGTTGATGTTGACCGGGAGAAAGCATCGCGCCTCAACGTGCTCACGCAAGCAATCGACGACACGCTTTACGACGCGTTTGGGCAGCGCCAGGTCTCGATCATTTTCACGCAGCTCAATCAATTCCGCGTCATTCTCGAAGTGGAACCAAGCTTTCGCGAATCGCCCGATTTGCTCGACAAAATTTACGTCAAATCAAGCAGCGGTCAGCCGGTGCCGCTGAGCGCGTTCGCCACGATGCACGTGAGCAACACGCCGCTGTCGATCCCGCATCAGGGGCAATTTCCGGCGGCCACCATCTCGTTTAATTTGCGCAGCGGCAGTTCGCTCAGTGACGCAATTCCGGCAATTCAAAAAGCAGAACGCGAAATCGGTTTGCCTGATACAATCGCAACTACATTCACCGGCGCAGCGGCGGAATTTCGTTCATCGCTAACGAGCGAGCCACTGCTGATCTTGGCGGCCGTTGTGGTGATTTATATCGTGCTGGGCGTTCTGTACGAAAGTTACATTCATCCGATCACGATTCTTTCGACACTGCCATCTGCCGGTGTTGGCGCGTTGCTCGCGCTGCTCATTTGCCGCATCGATTTTTCGTTGGTCGCGCTCATTGGCATCATCCTCCTTATCGGCATCGTGAAAAAGAACGCGATCATGATGATCGACTTTGCGCTGGATGCCGAACGCAACGAGGGACTCTCGCCGGAGGAGTCGATTTATCAAGCATGTCTGCTGCGGTTCCGGCCCATCATGATGACAACGGCGGCGGCATTGTTGGGCGCATTGCCACTTGCCCTCGAGAGTGGAACTGGCAGTGAGCTGCGGCGCCCGCTCGGAATTTCCATCGTCGGAGGATTGTTGCTCTCCCAATTTCTCACGCTCTACACGACGCCGGTGATTTACCTTTATCTCGATCGGTTTGGAGGTTGGATGAAAGAACGCCGTCGCCGCGGTGAGATTGCTCAAGCCGAGCTACCGTTAAGGACGTCGACAACTCTGGAACACGAACCCGAGCCGCAATTCGCGGGAGTGAACGGTGAAGATGATCGACTTGGATTTTAGCCATGAATATCTCCGAGCCATTCATTCGTCGACCAGTCGGCACATCTCTGCTGGCAGCGGGAGTGCTGTTGCTGGGCGCCGTGGCCTATTATTTTTTGCCGGTGGCGCCGTTGCCGAAAGTGGATTTCCCCACCATTTCTGTCAGCGCGCAAGAACCGGGCGTCGATCCGCAGACCGCAGCGTCATCGCTCGCCGCGCCGCTCGAGCGCCGCTTTGCGCAAATCGCCGGCGTATCTGAAATCACTTCCGTTAGTTCGTTAGGCGGTTCGTCCATAACGATCCAATTCGATCTGAATCGGGACATCAACGGCGCCGCACGAGACGTGCAGAGCGCAATCAACGCCGCGTCGGGGGAATTGCCCACCGGACTGCCGCAGCCGCCCTCCTATCGCAAAGTCAATCCATCCGATGCGCCGGTCATGGTGCTTGCGATGACGTCGGACGCTTTGCCCTTGTCGCAAGTTTACAATCTCGCCGATCAAATCATCGGCCAGCGCATCAGCCAGGTGGATGGCGTCAGCCAGGTGACCATCGGCGGTGGCGCGAACTCCGCCGTGCGCGTTCAGATAAATCCGGTCGCGCTCGCCTCGATGGGCCTGAGCATGGAAGACATTCGCACGACGCTTTCGCAGGCGAATGTCCTTTCGCCAAAGGGTTCATTTGATGGTCCGGAGCAGAGTTTCGTCATCGCGAGCAACGACCAACTAACGCAGGCCGACCAATATCAACCGATCATCGTCGCGAACCACAATGGCGCGGCCGTGCCCTTACGCGATGTCGGCACGGCAATCGATGCACAGGCAAATCGCGACCAGGCCGGCTTGTTCAACAACAAGCGCGCTGTCTTGTTAGTCATTTTCAAACAGCCGGACGCGAACGTCGTTCGTACGACCGACCAGATTCACGCGATCCTTCCACAACTCCGCACCTGGCTGCCGCCGAGTGTGCATCTCGATGTAATGAGCGATCGCACAACCACGATCCGCTCGTCTGTGCGCGATGTGCAGCTGACGCTCATCATCACCATGGCGCTCGTCGTGATGGTGATGTTTCTCTTCTTGCGCCGGTTCTGGCCGACGTTCATCTCCGGTATTACGATGCCGCTCGCCTTCGCGGGCACCTTCGGCGTGATGTGGCTGTGCAGTTACAGCCTCGACAACCTCTCGCTCATGGCGTTGACGGTTTCGACCGGATTCGTTGTCGATGATGCGATTGTCGTGATCGAAAACATCGTGCGCTTCATTGAGAAAGGCGAGCCACCGCTTCAAGCCGCGTTGAAAGGCGCGCGTCAGATTGGTTTCACCGTCATTTCGATTAGTCTCTCGCTCGTCGCAGTTTTCATTCCACTGCTTTTCATGAGCGGCTTGATCGGGCGTTTGTTTCACGAATTCGCGGTGACGTTGAGCGCGGCGATTCTCGTTTCCGGCGTCGTTTCGTTAACGCTTACGCCCATGCTCTGCGGCCGATTTTTGAAAAGCGAGGAGCGACATCGAAAGCGCGGCGTGATCGATCGACTGAGCGAGCGCGGTTTCAACGCAATGCAAGATTTTTACGAACGCGGCTTGAAGTGGGTCCTCAAACACGAATACACCATGCTCATTGTCACCGGGCTGGTGATCATCGCGACCGTTTACCTTTACTTCGTTGTGCCGAAGGGATTTTTCCCGCAACAGGACACGGGACAAATGATGGGCACGACCGAGGCCGCGCAGGACATTTCCTTTGAGGCGATGAAAGAAAAGCAAGAGCAGGTCGTGAAAACTGTCATGGCCGATCCCGCTGTGCAGGCCGTGGGCTCATTCTTCGGCGGCGGGAACGGCTCGGCGTTGAATAACGGCCGCATGTTCATCAGTTTGAAACCGAAAGGTTCGGGCAAAGGAGAACGCAAAGATGACGCGGGCACAGTTATCGCGCGTCTGAGGGGAAAGCTCTCGAAAATTCCCGGCGCGCAACTTTTTCTCACAGCAAATCAAGACATTCGCGTCGGCGGAAGATCGTCAAAAGCGCAATATCAATATGCGTTATCCGATCAAAACATTGATGAGCTGAATTCGTGGGCTCCCAAGCTCGTGGAGAAACTACGGCATTATCCACAGCTAAAAGATGTGACGAGCGATCAGCAATTTCGGGGCTTGCAGGAAACCGTTGTGATTGATCGCGACGCGGCGGCCCGTCTAGGTATTCAACCGCAGGCGGTTGATAGCACACTCTACAGCGCATTCGGTCAGCGGCAGGTCTCGATCATTTACACGCAGCAGAATCAATATCACGTCATTCTCGAGGTCGATCCGAAGTTCCAGCTCGACCCGAGCTCGCTCGACAAAATTTACGTCAAATCAAATTCCGGAAGCCAGGTGCCGCTGAGCACGATCGCACATTTTCAGTTGGACAACACGCCACTCTCAGTCAATCACCAGGGCCAGTTTCCATGCGTGACAATCTCCTTTAACACTGCGCAAGGCGTTTCGTTAAGCGAGGCAACGCAAATCGTCGAGCGTGCGAAACGTGATCTCGGAATGCCATCAAACATTCGCGGAAATTTCGCCGGCACTGCGCAGGTTGCTCAAGCTTCGTGGGTGACAATGCCGTGGTTGTTTCTCACGGCGCTCGTGGCCGTTTACATCATCCTGGGAATACTTTACGAGAGCCTGATCCACCCGATCACGATCCTTTCCACAATACCATCCGCTGGACTTGGGGCTCTCTTAGCCATGCTGGTGACCGGCAATGAACTGGATCTCGTCTCGGTCATCGGAATTATCCTGCTCATCGGCATCGTGAAAAAGAACGCGATCATGATGGTCGATTTCGCGCTCGACGCTGAGCGCCACGAAGGACTCAGTCCCGAAGAATCGATTTACCAGGCGTGTCTCGTTAGGTTCCGGCCGATCATGATGACAACGATGGCCGCGATGTTCGGTGCGTTGCCGCTCGCCATCGGAATGGGCATCGGGAGTGAACTGCGCAAGCCGCTCGGGGTTGCTATCGTGGGAGGTCTTATCGTTTCACAGATCCTGACGCTTTACACTACTCCGGTCGTCTATCTCGCACTCGACCAACTGCGGCAACGAAAACGGAAACGATCTTCATCCGCTATCGATCTGCGGCCGATCGGGTGGCCACCGCTTTCCGGATCGGCAGCAAAGTAAACCTAAGTGTTAGCGCACGGCACGGCGTCGTGCAAAGGGAACCCTGCTGTCTCGTTAAGGTCCAACAATGCGTCCCAGAATCGGGACGCGCAAATCCCACAGGCGCCAATACAAAGGAAATTCTTTGAGTGAACGCAGATCGCTGCCTGAGCTGAATTGATGAGAATGAGAATTGTTGGCACGAGCATTGCAAATGCAATTGACACTCGCTCAAATACGACGTTGAGAGACAGACGGTGACTAGAATTTTAATTGCGGACGATCAGCGGGATGTGCTCGAGGCGCTGCGCATCTTGCTCAAGGGCGAAGGTTATCAGACTGAAGGAGTCACGTCGCTTGCCGGCGTCTTTCACGCACTGGAAAAGAAAGAGTACGCGCTGTTGCTAATGGACCTGAATTACACTCGCGACACGACCTCGGGGCAGGAGGGCTTGTCAGCGATTCCAAAAATTCAGGAGATCGACAACACGCTTCCAATTGTGGTGATGACTGCCTGGGCGACAATCGAACTGGCGGTCGACGCAATGAAACATGGCGCGCGCGACTTCGTCACCAAACCGTGGGACAACCAGCGACTGCTGACGATTGTGAGGACACAGATCGAGCTCGCAGCCGCGCTGCGTCGCGAGCGCAAACTCGAAGCGGAAAATGAAATGCTGCGCGGCACCATGCCGGATTTGATCGCGCAATCGCCTGCGATGCGGCCTGTGATCGAAATGATTTCACGCGTCGCGCCATCGGATGCGAACGTTTTGATAACCGGCGAAAACGGCACCGGCAAAAGCTTGATTGCGCGGGCGATTCACGCTTTGTCGCCGCGGGCGGCGCGTACGATGATCACCGTCAACATGGGCGGCTTGTCGGAGACATTGTTCGAGAGCGAATTGTTTGGACACGTAAAAGGCGCTTTCACTGACGCAAAGACGGATCGGGCGGGACGGTTCGAGCTGGCCGATGAGAGCACGCTATTCATGGATGAGATTGCAAATATCCCGCTTGCTCAACAGGCGAAACTTTTGCGAGTGATTGAAACAGGCGATTTCGAACGGGTTGGTTCATCCAAAACGCTTCACGCTAACGTGCGAATCATCTCCGCCACAAACGCAAATCTGGAGAACGAAATTACAGCCGTCCGCTTTCGGCAGGACCTACTGTTTCGACTTAACACGATTCAGATCGAGTTGCCGCCTTTGCGTGATCGACGCGAGGACGTCATGTCGCTCGCGAACAGCTTTCTACGTCAACACGCAGAGCGCTACCGCAAAACCGTGGGCGGTTTCGATGAAAGCGCACGAGAGCGTTTGCTGCAGCATCGGTTTCCCGGAAACATCCGGGAGCTCGATCACATCGTCGAGCGGGCAGTGCTTATGACGCAAGATCGACAAGTCGGCGTAGCCGATCTTGGTCTGACGGTTGGCGGCAGCGAATCGCGGAACGTCGAGGAGATGAGTCTCGAAGAGGTTGAAGCGTTCTTGATCAAAAAAGCGCTGGCCCGAAACGATGGCAATGCGCGCAAGGCCGCGGAGGCGCTGGGCTTGAGCAGAAGTGCGTTCTATCGGCGTCTCCAACAATATGGCCTTTGAGAATTGCCGATTGCCGATTGCCGATTGCCGATTGGCGTTTTGATGTCGCGCAAAACAAAAAGACCTGCCCGGCTTTCCTACGAAGGGAAAATTACCTGGCTCACATTTGTCGCGGTCGCGCCTGCAGCCATCATTGCCATGGCGCTTCTCTGGTTCGGCGATCACACGTCAAAGGTACAGTGGACGTTTACGGTTCTGATTGTTGGCTGCTTCACTGCGTTCATGTGGAGCATACGCGAACACGCCGTTCGCCCATTGCAGACGCTGTCTAATTTGCTCGCGGCATTACGCGAGGGAGACTATTCGATCCGCGCCAGGGGCGCCCGTGAAGGCAGCGCGTTGGGTGAAGTGCTTCTCGAAGTAAATTCCCTCGGCGAAACCTTGCGTCAGCAGCGTTTGGGTGCCTTTGAAGCTACAGCCCTTTTGCGCACGATCATGAGCGAAATCGATGTCGCAATTTTCACGTTTGATCCCGAACGGCGTCTCCGCCTTATCAATCGCGCCGGCGAAACTTTACTGGCACGACCGATGGACAAGTTGTTAGGCAAAACCGCGCAGGAACTTGCCCTGCAGGATTGTTTGAGTGCGGACGATGACGAACCGCTGACGTTGAATTTCCCCGGTGGGTCAGGGCGTTGGGGGATTCGACGGAGCACGTTTCGCGAGCAAGGATTGCCTCACGAATTACTCGTGTTGACGGATCTGAGTCGCACGCTGCGCGAAGAAGAACGCCGGGCGTGGCAGCGACTCGTGCGCGTGCTCGGTCACGAGATGAACAACTCGCTGGCGCCGATTAAATCGCTTGCCGCCAGTTTGGAATCACTCCTGCGCCGGGAGCCGCTTCCAGCGGATTGGAAAGATGATGCAAGCTCCGGCTTAAACTCCATCGCTTCGCGCGCCGATTCGCTGAGCCGCTTTCTGCAAGCGTACACCCGGCTTACAAAACTTCCGCCGCCCCAAAAACAAGACATCGAGCTAGCGCCGCTTGTGCAGCGTGTGGTGGATCTCGAACCCAGACTCAAGGTGCAAGTTCTCTCGGGTCCGAAGACAGTGATTCTCGCAGACGCGGCGCAGATTGAACAAGCGCTAATCAATTTGGTGCACAACGCTGTTGATGCCGCGCTTGAAACGCATGGAAACGTCACGCTTAGTTGGCGCGAGAAAGCAGGTTGCGTTGAGATTTTTGTTGAAGACGAAGGTCCGGGCATTATGAACCCGGCCAATCTTTTCGTTCCGTTTTTTACAACAAAGCCCGACGGCTCGGGAATTGGTCTGCCATTGAGCCGTCAAATTGCTGAAGCTCATGACGGAACGTTGGCCCTCATGAACCGAGAGGATCGCCAGGGCGCGCGAGCTTTGCTGCGCCTGCCGAAGTAATAGCGTGGCGCAAGCGTCCGCGCTTGCGAGCTTAGCCCGCACAAGCCAGAGGCGCGCACTACCTTTGTCCCAAAATCGGGACGATCGCGTCCCGCGAGTGAAAATGTCGTGTGCGAGCAGGCGCGGATAGGATTAGCGCAAGTCTCTGATAATTCGGCAGATACAACTTTGTTTCTGAACTTGGCATGGCCATTGCAACAGTGCGAGGGAAATCACGATTATGGTTGGTCGTCTTATTAAAAGAAATTTTTTTGAATCCAGCAAATACACCAACTGCCTCTCACTATAGGAGCTGAAAGAAAATGAAATCATCACCAAATACCTCACCGAACGGGCGCAAGTTTCCGCTCGTCGAGTATCATTACCACGCGTCGATGCTCAACGCTTCGAGCGCGCCATGCATCAAGACATCGAAATCACTGCGCGACATCAGCCGGGATTATTTCGACGCTGAAGCCAACCGCGAGTTCACAACCGAAGCGGCCGTGTTCGGCACGCTTATCGTCATGGCGATAGTGCCGATCATGACCGGTATGTCCGCGGTGCTCCAACTCCTTCGCGCTCTCCCGCTGTTTTGATCCAAGCGAAACCGTGATTCCAGAACGAAAACCAACAGATCAAAAGGTTGTGCGCCCGGCCGGCTTTGCGCCGAATCTTTCCTCGATGGACGTACCGCGCACGGGCGTTGCGGCGAAAAAGCGCAAGCGCCGCATCATGATCATCGCTGCGTCTGCGCTGGGTTTGATCCTGGCGACAATTGCAATTTCGCGTTTGAAACCGGCAGTGCCGAGCGTGGATCGCTCGACTGTCTGGGTCGATACCGTCAAGCGCGGTCCGATGGTGCGCCAGGTGCGCGGCCTTGGCACTCTGGTGCCGGAAGACATTCGCTGGATTGCAGCAAATACGGAAGGTCGCGTGGACAAAATAAAGATCTGGCCCGGCACGCATGTGGAATCGGACTCGGTGATTTTGGAATTAACGAGTCCCGAGTTGGAACAGGCCGCTCATGACGCCGACTTGCAGGCTACAGCCGCTGAAGCGGAACTAACTACGTTGCGTGCGACTCTTCAGCGCGAGTTGCTCGATCAGGAAGCAACCACAGCCAAGGTGAAATCAGATTACGAGCAGGCGAAGATGGAACGCGAGACCAACGATCAGTTGGCGAAGAACGGTTTGATCGCCGAGCTACAATACAAAACGTCAAAGGTAAAAGAGGCGGAGCTAGCGAATCGGAACGAGATCGAACAAAAGCGACTGCAGTTTGCGCATGAGTCCATTGACCCACAGTTAGCGTCGAAACAGGCCGCCGTCGATCAGGCCAAACAACTCGCCAAGTTGAAGACCGACCAGGTGGAAGCGTTGCATGTGCGCGCTGGCATGTCGGGTGTGCTGCAGCAACTGCCCGTGCAAATCGGCCAGCGGATGAAAGTCGGCGATAATCTCGCCCGCGTCGCAGACCCAACGAAACTGAAAGCCCAGGTCAAGATTGCCGAGACCCAGGCAAAGGACATTCAGATTGGTCAGAAAGCTGTGGTCGACACTCGCAACGGCGTCGCAAATGGCCACGTCACGCGCGTTGATCCCGCAGTGGAGCAGGGGACTGTAAACGTTGAAGTTGCCTTTGATGAAGCGCTGCCCAAAGGCGCGCGGCCCGATCTCAGCGTCGACGGAACGATCGAACTCGAACATCTCGACGACGTCATTTACGTCGGGCGTCCAGCGTTCGGCCAGGAAAACAACACGGTAGGAATGTTTAGGATTGTCAGCGGTACTTCCGAGGCAGTGCGTACTCCGGTGAAGTTGGGCAAAAGCTCGGTGAACACCATTCAAATACTAGATGGGCTCCAACCGGGGGATCAGGTGATCCTTTCCGATACCAGTGCGTGGGATGCGCACGACAGAATTCGCCTTAACTAACGAAAAAAATGAAATCGAATGAACTAATCGCAGAGGATTCAACCAATGTATTCGACGGAAACGGTATCTCTCCGTTGATTCGCCTTGCGGGCGTGACCAAAGTGTTTCTCACTGATGAAGTAGAGACGCACGCGCTCTCGGGAATTCATCTCGACATTCGCGAAGGCGAATACATTTCCATCGCCGGACCGTCAGGTTGCGGCAAGACGACGCTGCTTTCGATTCTCGGCCTGCTCGACACTGCTTCGGACGGCAGTTACGCGCTGAAGGGTCACGAGGTTGCGAATCTTTCGTTCGCGGAGCGCGCGCGCGTTCGCAATCGAGAAATCGGTTTCATCTTTCAAAGTTTCAATTTGATCGGCGACCTCACGGTTTTTGAAAACGTGGAATTACCGCTCACATATCGCGGCACCGGTGCCAGTGACCGCAAAGCGCTGGTGACCGAAGCGCTGGAACGTGTGGGCATGGCGCATCGGGCAAAACATCTGCCAAGCCAGCTTTCCGGCGGCCAGCAGCAGCGCGTCGCAGTCGCCCGCGCGCTCGCCGGCAGACCGGCGATTCTCCTCGCGGACGAGCCGACTGGCAATCTCGATTCGCACAACGGCGAAGCTGTCATGCATCTGCTCCGCGAACTGCATCAGGGCGGCGCCACGATTTGCATGGTTACGCACGACGAACGTTTCGCGCAGCATGCAGATCGCACGGTGCATTTATTCGACGGTCGTGTCGTCGAAGATCGAATTGCAGCATAGGAACGCCAAAGATGGTTCAAGACCTTAGATTTGCTGTTCGACAGTTATTTAAGGCCCCAGGTTTCACGATTGCGGCGGTCACGGTGCTCGCACTCGGTATTGGCGTGAACACGGCCGTGTTCAACTTGGTTAATACGCTTTTCTTTGCCCCGCCTGCTTACACCAAGCCGCACGAAATGGTGCAGCTCTTTTCCCAGGACAAGAAGGATCCGAAAAAATTTCGCGGTTTTTCCTATCCGACTTATCTCGACATCCGCGAGCAGAACACGGTCTTCAAGGACGCAATGAGTTTCAACCTCGCGCTGATCGGCCTGGGCCAAAAAGGCGATACCCGCCGCGCGTTCGCCGCCATCGTCAGCTCGAATTATTTCTCCGTGCTCGGTGTCCCGCTGGCGCGAGGGCGCGCATTTCTACCGGAAGAGGAAACGCCCGGCCGCAACGCGCCGGTCGCGATCGTCAGTTACGGTTACTGGCAGAAGCACGACCTCGATGCAGGCGTGGTCGGCTCGCAGTTACTCGTTAACGGCCGTCCGTCCACAATCGTCGGAATCACGCCGAAGGGTTTCGTCGGCACGCTGCAAGTTTTTTCGCCGGAGGTTTGGTTGCCGATGAGTGTTTACGATCAGGTAGCAAACGATTTTGAGTCGGAGAACAAGACAACGATTAGCGATCGCAAAGGAACGCAGTTGCGCATCATGGGGCGCCTTAAACCCGGGATGAATGCGGCCGCGGCCAAACCTGCGCTCGAAGGGCTGGCGGCCAATTTGGAAAAAACGTACCCAGTCGAGCAAAAGGACCAGACGTTCACAACGGCGCCGGTGTCGCGTAATTCAGTTAGCAACGACCCGTCCACCGGCAGCGGGATAAAATCCATCGCACCATTGCTGCTCGGGATGGCCTTGGTGGTGCTACTGGTGGCGTGCCTTAACCTCGCAAACATGCTGCTCGCACGCGGCACAGCGCGGCGCAAGGAGATTGCGATTCGTCTCGCGCTCGGCGGCAGCCGTTGGCGCATCGTGCGCCAGCTCCTCACCGAAGGTTTTGTGCTCGCACTGCTCGGAGGCGCGGGTGGACTCGTTCTTGGACTGTGGTCGTCCGATCTGCTGGTTGGCTCAATGCGCAAGCTGATGCCGCTCGACATTGTTTGGATGAGCGGACCGAGCCCCGCAATATTGGCGGCGACGTTCGGATTTTGCCTGATCGGCACGCTCATGTTTGCGCTCGGGCCGGCATTGAAAATTTCGCGCAGCGCGCTGGTGACCGATCTGAAGGAACATGCCGGGGAAGATGTGGTGCGCCGTCGCTGGAAATTTTTACCGCGCAACCCGCTGGTTGTCGTGCAAATCGCGTTCTCGCTCGCGCTGCTTACCGCCGCAGCCTTGTTCATTCGCGGCGCCGGTAAAGCTGCATCCGTCGACACAGGTCTAAGACCGGGCGCAAGCTTCCTGCTCGAAGTGGACGCGAGCCTGGCTGGTTACGAACCGAAACGCGCGCAGGAACTTTATCAGAACTTGAACGAGAGACTCGCGGCGCTGCCAGGCGTAGAGCGTACGAGTATCTCTTCAACAGTTCCGTTCGGGATGATTGAGTTGGACAGAAATGTCCAACGCGCCGGTGTCCGTCCCGGTCCAGACGCCAAGCCGGCGACCGCCGCCGAAGGTCTTGCGTTCAACGTGGCCTGGGACAGTGTGGGCGCGGATTATTTTTCAACTGTTGGATTGCCGGTGGTTCGCGGTCGGGCGTTCACCGAAGTGGAAGCGACGCGACCTGGTCCAAAGGTGGCCATCATTGATGAGGCTCTTGCCAAGAAACTTTGGCCGGACAATGACGCGCTTGGACAACGCATTCAATATGCGGCCGAAAATGCGCCAGTGGCCCGGCGCGGCGGAGGCGCCCACAATGGAATGAGTGCCGATTTGAGTGAAGAGGAGAAGCAGGAAGAAACGATTGAAATAGTCGGCATCGTGCCGGCAACGCGCCACGAGCTTTTTGAAAAGGAGGAGCCGGGCGGCGCGATCTACTTGCCGTTCGCGCGTGGATTCCAAAACGACGTTTCTTTCTTCGTTCGGTTCCGTTCGCTCGCTTCCGGAAACGAAGCCATCACCGCCGATTTGCTACGACGTACCGTGCGCGAGGTCGATCCTTCAATCCCGATCATTTCGTTGCGAACGTTTGCCCAGTATCTTGATTCTAACCTCGATCTGTGGCTGGTTCGCGCTGGCGCGGCGTTGTTCTCCATTTTCGGGGGACTTGCGCTTGGTCTGGCCGTAGTTGGTCTCTACGGAGTCAAAGCTTATTCGGTCGCGCGACGAACGCGCGAGATCGGGATCCGCATGGCGCTTGGCGCGCAGCCGGGGATGGTGTTGCGATTGATTCTGCGCGAGGGCTCAGTCATGCTTCTTAGCGGCATCGCGCTCGGCCTTCTTCTCGCGGCCGCGGCTGGAAAAATACTCAGCGGAATTTTGTATCAAGTCAGCGCGCTCGATCCGCTTGCCTTTACCGCCGCGCCGATTTTACTCGCCGCCGCCGCTCTCGTCGCGACTTGGCTACCGGCACGTCGCGCGGCCGCATTAAATCCGGTCGAAGCGCTCCGGTACGAATAGACCAATGATGCAAACGCTTTGGCAGGACATCCGCTATTACATGCCCGCGCGCGCTGCGATCAGGTTGGATCCAGTCGAAGCGCTTCGATGCGAATGATGAGCTGAGTGACTTGCCTATGCTCAAAGACATTCGATTCGCTTTGCGCCAGCTACTGAAGCAACCGGCATTTACAGCCATTGCCGTCGTTACCGTTGCACTCGCCATTGGTGCGACCACCGCTGTTCTGAGCCTTGTCAATGGGCTGCTAATTCGGCCGTTGCCATATCGAGAGCCACAGCAGCTCGTCCTGCTCCTTCAGCATTTCAAATCGCAAAATCTCGAGCGGATTCCGGTCTCGCCGCCGGAATTCAAGGATTACGAAACGCGCGCGCACAGTTTTGAAAAGCTTGGCGCGTTCGGGTACACAAATTTCAATCTCGCGGGCGAGGATAAACCGGAACGTATTCCGGGCGCGACTGTCACGGCAGGGGTGTTGCCTCTGCTCGGTGTCTCACCGCTCCAAGGCCGATTCTTCGACGCTCAAGAATGCACGCTTGGTCGCGACAATGTGGTGATCATCAGTGCGCGTCTGTGGCAGCGCCGGTTCAACAGCGACCCGCAGATCATCGGGACGAAGCTGCTTCTCGACGGCAAAAGCTACACCGTTGTGGGCGTCATGCCCGCAACTTTCGATTTTCCGCTTCAGCTTTTCAATCTCGGCAACGGCGGCCAATTTGGCGGGCGCGCTGAAATTTGGAAGCCACTGGCATTTACCGATGCAGAGATGAAGCAACGCGGCTCGCGCAGCTATGCCATCATCGGGCGATTGGCCGGAGGAACATCGGTGGGGCAAGCACAATCGGAGATTGAGATGCTCAACGCACAGATGCGACTCGAACATCCGAATAATTATTCACGGGACAACAGTTTTGGCGGCGACATCTTGCAGCTGCAGGCTTTGGCAGTGGCCCGGATGCGTCCGGCGCTGTTCATCCTGCTTGGCGCTGTCTTTCTCGTCCTGCTGATCGCGTGCGCAAATCTCACCACGATGTTGCTTGCGCGTGCAGCTGCGCGTGAACGCGAGATCGCAATTCGCGTCGCGCTCGGTGCTGGTCGCCTACGCCTGCTGAAACAAGTTTTCACTGAAAGCGTGTTGCTGGCTCTGATCGGCGGCACGGCAGGGGTTGTTCTCGCGTTGTGGGGCATTGAGCTGTTGAAAACAATCGGCGCGCAAACCGTGCCGCGGCTGCGCGAAGTGAACGTTGATCTCGTCGTGTTGGGTGTGACGGCGGCGATTTGCGTCGGCACCGGAATCATGTTCGGTCTTGCTCCGGGTCTGGTCAGCGCGCGGCCGGAACTAACCGAAGCGCTGAAGGAAGGCGGCCGAAGTTTGACCGCGGGCGCACGGCGAAATCGTCTGCGCAATGGGCTCGTCATCGCCGAAGTCGCGCTCGCGCTCGTCCTGCTTAGCGGCGCCGGGCTTTTACTGAAAAGTTTCGCGCGCTTGCAAAGCGTGAATCCCGGGTTCAATCCGCGCAACGCTCTGACCTTCGAGATTTCCTTGCCAAAGGTTCAATATCCAAATGATCCGTCGATCGTTCGTTTCAACAACGAAGCGCAACGTCGAATCGCTTCGCTTCCAGGAGTTCAGTCTGCTGGATTCAGTACAATTCTGCCACTCGCCGGGACAAACAGCGATTCATCCTTTGCCATCGAAGGCCAACCATCGAACGATCGTAACCCGAGCCCCGACGAAGAAAACCGCGAGGTTTCTCCAGATTATTTTCGAGCGCTCGAGATACCAGTGATCAAAGGCAGATTCTTCACTGATGCCGATAACGCAGACGCGCCGCCGGTCATCATCGTGAATCAGGCTTTTGCGAAAAAATTCTGGCCGAATCAGGAAGCGGTCGGAAAACGGATCGTAATGGGAGGAATGTCCGAGCACCCGAATTGGATTACGATCGTCGGAGTTGTCGGCGATGTGCGTCATTTCGGTTTGGATGTGGATCCCAAACCGGAAATGTACGTTCCATTCGCTCAGGAGCCCTACTTCACGACAATCTACGTGGTGCGGAGCGCCCAGAGCCCACGAACTTTGCTTCCAGCGATCCATCGCGAAATCCAAGCCATGGATCCCGCGGTGCCTCTCGCGAATGTTCGTACATTCGAGCGCGTGATCGCCGATTCAGTCGCGCCGCGGCGGCTTTCTGTCGTTTTACTGGGAGTATTTGCGGGCGTCGCGGTGTTGCTTGCGAGTGTCGGGATTTACGGTGTGATGTCGTTTATCGTTGTTCAACGCACGCAGGAGATTGGTGTGCGAATGGCGCTTGGCGCGCAGCGCAGTGACGTTCTGAAGCTAATCCTCGGCCGCTCGCTCAAGCTCATTTCTGCTGGAGCGGCCATCGGACTCATCGTCGCGCTATTAAGCGCAGGCGCGTTGCGGGCGTTGCTCTATAACGTGAGCGCATTCGACACGCCAACTTTTGTGCTGGTCACGATTTTGCTCGCTGCTGTCGCATTGGCGGCAAGTTATCTGCCAGCCATGCGTGCAACCAGAGCCGATCCAATGACCGCGCTTCACGCTGAATGACATGAAAGATCTAAGATTCGCGCTGCGACAGCTTCGCAAAACGCCGGGATTCACATTCATTGCCGTTCTGGTGCTCGCGCTTGGGATCGGTGCCAACACAGCGATCTTTAGCGTTGTAAACGCCGTGTTGCTGCGGCCGTTGCCGTATCCCCAATCGGAGCAACTGGTGTTGCTGCGCGAGAGATTGCTTGGGCCTGCCGGCTTCGAATCGGGCTCAGTCAGTTACATGAACTATCTCGACTGGCGCGCCGCACAGAAGAGCTTCACCGATCTGGCTCTGGCAAGGACGGAACGCGTGAGCCTTTCGGCTCTTGATGGAAAATCAACAGCAGAAGCAATCCGAGCGGCGCGCGTCACCGCAAATTATTTGTCGATTTTGAGACTCCCGCCAGTGATCGGCCGTGATTTCGTCGAGAGCGACGATGTTCCCGGCGCCGCGAAAGTAGCGCTGATCAGCGAGCGTGTTTGGCGGACGCGTTTTGGCGCAGCGCCTGCGATCGTCGGTCAACAGCTGAACGTCGATGGCGTTCCACGCGAGATCATCGGCGTTGCGTCGGAGCGAGTTCGTTTTCCGCGCAGCAGCGACATCTTTCTGCCCGTGGCCGATCTGCGGGCAGACCATGATTTTCTCGCCCGCGGAAACCACGAGGCTTTTTCCGCGCTCGGCCGGCTGAAGCCGGGCGCGACGCTGCAACAAGCCAAAGCAGAACTGGACACCATCGCTGCCGATCTTGCCCGGCGTTATCCTGATTCGAATACCGGTCGCCAGGTTTCCGCAAAGCTGCTGCTCGAATATTCAGTCGGCGAATACCGATACCTTCTGGCTGTGCTGCTTGCGGCCGTGGCCTGCGTGTTTTTGATCGCATGCGCAAACGTGGCGAATCTTCAGCTGGCGCGTGGTCTTGCGCGGCGCAAAGAGCTGGCCGTGCGCGCCGCGCTTGGTGCTAGCCGCTGGGATCTGGCCCGGCAAATGTTGGTCGAGAGCGGAGTGGTCACTTTGTTAGGTGGCTTTTGCGCTGTGCTGGTTGCTGTGTGGAGTCTGGACACAATTCGGGCACTCGTTCCGCCGAACGTACCGCGATTTCAGGAAACCAACATCGACGCGCTCGTGCTTGGAATGACGACCATCATTTCAGTATTCGCCGGGTTGCTCGTTGGAGCGTGGCCCGCGTTGCGTGTTTCGAACAACGCCTCCGTGGCGAGCGAGTTGCACGAGGAGAGCGCACGCGGCACCAGCGGCGCACAACGACAGCGCGCCCGCGGAGTGCTCGTGATTGCACAAGTCGCTCTTGCGGTCGTGTTGCTCGCTGCGGCGGGATTAACGCTAAAGAGTTTTTGGCGTTCGCAGCAGGTGCCGCTTGGATTTGATCCCGGTGGAGTTTTGACCATGACTGTGGCACTGCCGCAGTCGCGCTATGATTCGCCGGAGAAGATCGTTCGCTTTTACGATCAACTGCTCGAGAAATTGAGACGCCTCCCGGGCGTGAGCGTGGCGGCGATTTGCAACAACGCACCATTCGATCACAACGAATGGGATAGTTCATTTCACATTACCGGCACACCGCCTGATCCTCCCGGTAAGGAACCCGTTAGCGAAATGGCGATCGTTTCGCCGGATTACTTTCGCGCGCTTAGCATGCATATTTTGCGCGGCAGAGATTTTGGGCCTGCAGATGTAAGTGGTCGTCCAGCAACGGCCCTGATCGATGAACTTGCCGCGCAGAGATTTTTTCCTGGCACGGACGCAATCGGGAGACAGATAGACGATCCGGTTACCACTGAAGACAACAACGAGAAGCCCGTCCCGGTTACCATTGTTGGAATCGTTCCGCACACCCGCAATAATGCGCCGGGCGACAAAGTTGATGTTCGGAGCTTACCGATGATGTACTTCAGCTCGTCGCAGTTTGCGAAGGGCGAGGAGAACCTGGTAGTGCGCGCACGAACTGGGTTGAATCCGCATTCGCTCGTCGGTCCCATCAAACAGCAAATCGCGACGCTGGATCGCGATCAGGCCGTGACCGAAATCTCCACGATGGAGGAAAACATCGGCGACAGCCTCGCTTCGCAGCGCCTGACAATGACGCTGCTCGGCGTATTTGCGGGACTCGCGCTGGTCCTCGCGAGTATCGGGCTGTACGGCGTCATGGCATTAATTGTCAGCCAACGCACACGTGAGCTCGGCATTCGTTTCGCGCTCGGGGCGACTCGAGGTGATGTTCTGCGGCTCATCTTTGGCCAGGGTGCTTTTCTGGTGGGGCTTGGTCTCGCCGCGGGATTGCTCGGCGCGTTTATTGCCAGCCGCGCTCTAAGAGGTGTGCTCTACAACGTCGCATCGCTGGACACGGCGGCGTTGATCGGCGCAACGCTGGTGCTCTCTCTGGTAGCGTTTGTGGCCTGCTTTCTGCCCGCGCGGCGCGCCAGCCTCGTCGATCCAATCGAAGCCCTGCGCATGGAATGAACTCAGAATTGCTGATCTTAGACAATGAAACCTCAAGGACTTCGACGTGGCGCAAGTTGTTCGCGGCAAGTTCCGCGAACTACAGGCCCCCGCAGTTGCGGGATGCTCCCCAGATCTACATTCGCCCCACTTCCCATAAATCGGCAGTTGCTCGACCATGATTAAACTCAAAAATCTGGAACGGAGTTATCCTCTCGGGAAAGAAAAGTTTTTTTACGTCCTGCGCGAGATCAACCTCGACATTGAGGAAGGCGACTTTGTCTCCATAATGGGGCCGTCCGGAGCCGGCAAATCCACACTGCTGCACATTCTCGGCATGCATGACCACGGCTGGGCGGTGAATATTTTTTAACCGAAACTGCCGTTCATCATTTGAAGCCGAAGGAACGCGCCACGCTGAGGAACGAGCAGATCGGCTTTGTGTTTCAGCAGTATCACCTCCTCGATGACCTGACGGTTTACGAGAACCTCGACATACCGCTGTCGTATCGGCGGTACGGCAAAAGTGAGCGCGCCGCGCTGGTGGCCGACATGCTCGACCGTTTTCAAATCGTTGGGAAGAAGGATTTGTATCCGCGCCAGTTATCCGGCGGACAACAGCAACTCGTGGGTGTTGCGCGTGCGATTATCGCCGAGCCGAAGCTTCTGCTCGCTGATGAGCCGACCGGAAACCTGCACTCCAGTCAGGGCGAAGAAATCATGGAGTTGTTTCGCAAGCTCAATGAAGAAGGCATGACCATCGTGCAAGTCACGCATTCGGAGAAGAACGCCTCCTACGGGAAACGCGTCATTCAACTACGCGACGGCTGGGTCGTTCCAAACAACTCAACTTCTTAACTTCTATGTTTGATTCGTTCTTTCAGGACATTCGCGTCGGGCTGCGGCTTTTGTTCAAGGACAAAACGTTCTGCTTTTTGGCTGTGCTCGTGCTCGGGCTCGGCATCGGCGCTGCGACGACGCAGTTCACGGTCGTGAACGGAATCGTGCTGCGCGGTCTTTCTTTCCCGCATTCCGAGCAGTTGATGTCGGTAGGCTTGCTCGATCCAAAGGCGAGCGATCAAAACAACAACTTCGGGTTGGGTTTCATTCCAACTGCGCAGGATTACGAAGACCTGAAGAACGCGCAGCAGTCGTTCGCGATGATGGCCGGTTACCTCAACGGATCGACAATCAACGTCAGCTACAAAAATAATCCGCAGCGTTACACCGGCGGTTATGTGACTGAGGATTTTTTCAGGATTCTCGGCGTCTCGCCGATTCTTGGCCGCGATTTCACCGCGGAAGACAACAAACCAGGCGCGGAGAAGGTCGCGATTCTCGGTCACGAAATCTGGAAACGCGACTTCAATGGCTGATCCCAACATCATCGGACAAAGCGTTCGGATGAATGGCAAGGCTGCGACGATCGTCGGCGTGATGCCGCCGAATTTTAAATTTCCGGTCTCGGAGGAACTTTGGACGCCGCTTTACAATCAGTTTCCGCCGATTCCGCGCGGCGAGTTGCGGATCGGACCTAATAACGCAGCGCCTTCCGTGATGGGCCGGCTCAAACCGGGTGTCACCCTCGATCAGGTGAACGCGGAGTTTATAGGTCTGGCCAGGCGTTTGGCCCAGGAATACCCGAAGACGAATCAAAATTTCACGTCGGCAAGCGTGCAGCCGCTGTTGAACTCGATGATTGGTCCGCAATTTCGTCAAACGGTTTGGGCGATGCTCGCCGCCGTCATTCTGGTGTTGCTGATCGCCTGCGTGAACGTGATGAACATGCAATTCGGCCGCGTGGCGTTACGCGCCAAAGAACTGGCGATTCGCGGCGCGCTGGGCGCGACTCGTTGGAGGCTGGTGCGGCAAATGTTGACCGAAAGTTTCGTGGTCGCTGGACTCGGAGCGGTCGCGGGAATTCTCCTCGCCTTCTGGGCGGTCGATATGTTCACGCGCGTAACGAGCGCATTGTCGAATCCATTGCCATACTGGGTTCAATTTACGATCGATGCGCGCGTTCTCGCATTCACGGTCGGAATTACCCTGGTCGCAACGATCGCTTCGGGGCTTTTACCGGCATTGATCAGTGCTCACGGCAATGCCGCGGAGATGATGAAAGAAGGCGGGCGCGGGAACACCAGCCGGCTTGCCAACATTATCATGCGCGTGCTTGTGGTCGGCCAAATCGCTTTGACCGCTGGGTTGTTGATTGCAGCGACGCTGCAAATCAAATCGATCCGCAATCAACTCAAGCTCAATTACGGTTACGATGAAAACGCGGTTTACACCGCACGAATGGCCTTGCTGGAAGGGGCTTACACTGAGGACGGGCGCCGCGAATTTTTCAATCGTGCCGTGCGCGAATTGCGCGCGAATCCGCAGTTCGACGCGGCGGCGCTGAGCGACCGCTTTCAAATGACGTTCGCCGGAGGCGGTCAGTACGAAATGGACGGACAAAAGTATCTGATCGATCGCGACCGACCACGCGGAAATTACGAGTCGGTCTCTGACGATTATTTTAGCGCGCTAAAGCTGAGAATTCTTGAAGGCCGCGATTTCACGATCGACGACGCCGATTCGAAACACCCGGTCGCGATCGTGAACGCAAGTTTTGCGCGCAAGCATTGGGGCAATCAAAGCGCGCTTGGTCATCAGGTCCGGATTTTCAACCCCGGCCAGCCCCAGCCGTGGCGCACTATCGTCGGCGTGGTGCCGGACACGTTGATGCAGGGGCCGTTCGATCAGCAAACCGACAACGGAGGCTTCTACATGCCGCTGCTCGGAGCCCAGCCAGCGACACAATTTTGCACAATCATCGTTCGGCCGCGAGCCGGACAGAGCGCAGAAACGCTTGGACCAGCGCTGAGTAAAGCAGTCTCTCAGCTTGATCCGGATCTTCCAATCTATTTTCCCGGCACACCAGCGCGGTTACACAACGCTTTCCTTGGTGGCAACCGAATCATCGCGAACTTGTTCGTGATTTTTGGCGCAGTCGCCTTCGTGTTGTCAGCCGTCGGCCTCTATGGGGTGATGAGTTTTTCGGTGAACCAGCGTACCCAGGAATTTGGAATTCGAATGGCCTTGGGCGCGGACGCGCGGCGAATTTTCAAAATGGTGATGCGACAGGGCGCATGGCAGCTGCTCATTGGTCTTGTGCTTGGAGCGGGTGGCGCGGCGTTGCTGCTCGGGGTTCTGGCCGCGGCGGCGTTGAAAAATATTTTGTTCAAGGTCAACGCGCTCGACCCAACCATTTATTTCGCCGTCGCGGGGCTGCTCACGCTCGTGGCCGCGGCGTCTTGTTTCGTTCCCGCGCGCCGCGCGACGCGCGTCGATCCGGTGACCGCGCTTCGTTATGAATGAAGCAATCACTGACTCACTCGTATGTTAGACGAGATTCGTTTCGCTTTTCGGCAGCTCCGCAAATCGCCCGGATTCACTTTGGTGGTTGTCTTGACGCTAGCGCTCGGGATCGGTGCGAATGCCGCCATCTTCAGCGTCGTGAACGCTGTCCTGCTTCGACCGCTTCCTTATCCGGATGCCGATCGCATCATGGTTCTCAACGAATCTTCCGGACCGGGCCAGGATTATTCCGTCGCGCTCCCGGATTATTTTGATTGGCAAAAGGACAACATCGTTTTTGAATATCTCGCCGCGACGCATAAGGAATCGCGCAATCTCAGCGGAATTCCGGGACGCGACCCGGAGCGCGTTTCATGCGCTGCGGTCACGCGAAACTTTTTCAACATCATGGGGCTGCCGCCGCAGATTGGGCGGACGTTTAGCGAAGAGGAAGATAAAGTTGGGGCGCCACCGGTGGTCGTCATTAGCGATCGGCTTTGGCAGCGCGCGTTCAATCGCGACGCAAAAATTCTCGGCCAAGCAATCACGCTTCACGATCAGCGTTACACCGTGATCGGCGTCATGCCGCGGCAAATGACGTCACCGCAGGATACGGATGTCTGGCTGTCGATGATGCGACGCAGCAATAACGGGGTGTGGATGTCTCGAGTGGTTCATCCAATGATTTACGTTTGGGGCAAGCTCAAGCCCGGCGTGACGGTTGAGCGAGCGCGGACGGAAATGAAGGGAATCGCTTCGCGTCTAGAGAAAACGTATCCGGACACAAACCGTGGCGAAACAGCCGTCGTAACGCCGTTGCTTGATAATCTGGTCGGCAAGTACCGGACGAATCTCGGACTGCTGCTCGGAGTTGTCGGTCTCGTTCTGTTAATTGCTTGCGCCAATCTAGCCAATCTATTTGCCGCGCGAGGTGCGGCGCGAGCGAGAGAATTCGCGATCCACGCCGCAGTCGGAGCGACCCGCAGCCAAATCATCAAAAAGCTTTTGGTCGAAAGTTTTTTAGTAGCGTTTCTTGGCGGAGCGCTTGGCTTTTTGTTTGCGGTTTGGGTTCGCAACGGATTGGTCGCGCTGAGTCCGGGGGACGTTTCTCGCTTTCAAGAAGTTTCCTTTGATATGCGTGTGGTGGGATTCACCTTTCTCGTCGCATCGGTCACCACGGTGCTTTTCGGATTATGGCCCGCATGGCAGGCCTCACGAGCGGACGTCCAGGTTGCGTTGAAAGAGGGGTCTTCAGGGGGTGGCGATCCGCCGTCGGCCAAACGCGTGCGGGATTGGCTGGTGATTAGCGAAATTGCACTCACCCTCACTTTGTTGGTCGCGGCAGGCTTGGTTTTCAAAAGTTTTTCGCGGCTGCAATCGCTCTCGCTGGGTTACGAGCCGCGCGCTCTTTTCACCGCACGTTTGGAGTTGCCGTGGCGTGTCTACAACGACCGCGAGAAGATCGACACATTCGCCAAGGCACTTCTCGACAAAGTGCGCACGATTCCCGGTGTGCAAAACGCGGCGATCAGTTCCAACGGACCGCTTATGGGTGGCTGGCAAACTGGCTTTTGGCGCGAAGAGAACCCGCGCCCGCAACCTTCGGATATGTTGAACAGCGATCTTGAAGTGGTCGGGGGCGATTATTTTCAGACGCTCAAAGTGCCGCTGGTTCGCGGCCGTACGTTTCAACGAGCGCGACACAAAAGATTCGCCGCGGGTCATTATCATCGATCAAGCGATGGCCGAACAATATTTTTCCGGCGAAGATCCAATCGGCAAGCGCCTCGGAGTTGACGCCGGCAACGACAATGAGGGCTGGGCCATGAGCGAGATCGTCGGCGTCGTCGCGAAAATGCGTTTTCACGCGGTTGACGAAATGGCCCCGCTGCCGGTGATCTACTATTCGTTAGGGCAGGCCCAGCGAACGAGCCTCACGCTCTTCATAAGATCGACAATGGCCTCTGCGTCGCTCGAGCGCGCGATTCACAACGCCGCAACCTCGATCGATCCCTCGCTACCGGTGTTCGATGCGCGTCCGATGACCGATCGCGTGCGCGAAACTTGGGGAAGCCAACGCCTGCTCAGTTTTCTTTTCTCCGTCTTCGCCGGACTCGCGCTGACGCTCGCAACCATCGGTCTCTACGGGCTTCTCGCTTATACGACGCTCAAACGCGTTCGTGAAATCGGCATTCGTCTCGCGCTTGGCGCCCGGCCGAACCAAATCCGCATGCTCGTGCTCGCGCATGGAATGCAATTGCTCTTGATTGGATCGACAATCGGATTGATCGCCGCGGTCGCACTTTCGCGCGCATTGCAAAGCGTGCTTTTCGAAGTCGAAGGCATCGATCCGCGGATTTACTTCGGCGTCGGGCTGCTTCTCTTCATCGCGACGTTTCTGGCTTCGTGGATACCGGCACGCCGCGCATCGCGCGTCGATCCAATCGTTGCCTTACGAACCGAATAAGTATGCAAAATCTTCGCTACGCCCTACGTGTTCTCGGTAAGCAGCCGCTTTTTACCGCGATTATCATTTTGACGTTTGCGCTCGGCATCGGCGCCAACACCGCCGTCTTCAGCGTTCTCAACGCCGTGTTGTTGCGGCCGCTTCCCTTCCGCGAACCGCAAAATCTCGTCGCTGTTGGCCAATATGATCTTTTGAGCAAGTCTGATCCGGAGACGGAGTTTGATTCCATCTCCTATCCCGATTACGTCGACGTGCGTGATCAAAATCAAGTTTTCGACAGTGTTGCAGTGTACACAAATTATGGCGTCACCACGCTAACGGACGGCAACGAAGCGATTCACGTTCAAGGGGAGTCAGTATCGGCGAATTTGTTTACGCTGCTCGGAGTTCAACCCATCCTTGGTCGTTCGTTTTTGCCTAACGAGGATCAACCGGGTAACCACGTCGTGATTTTGAGCAACGAACTTTGGCAACGGCGGTTCGGAGGGGATCGCAGTATCATCGGCAAGACGGTCACGCTCGACGGTCAGCCGTTTCAAGTCGTCGGCGTAATGCCGCCGCGGTTTACGTATCCGCTTCGGTTTTCGATGCCGCCGGAGCTGTGGACGTCGATGTCGACCTTGCGCGAGTCAAGAGACGGCTCGCAACCGATGACCGAGGCGCGGGACAACGATTTCATGTTTTGCATTGCTCGATTGAAATCAGGTGTCTCGATTCAGCAGGCGCAGGCGAACCTAGACACGATCGCCGCACGCTGGCGACAACAATACCCGGAAACGAAACTGCATACCGGTGTGAAAGTCATTCCCGAGATCAGCGCCATGATAGGCAGCACGCATTCGGCGCTGCTCATGCTGTGGGCGATGGCAGGTTGCGTCTTCCCTGGTTGCATCCGTCAACGTCGCCAACTTGCTGCTTGCGCGGTCGCTTGCCCGCAATCGTGAGATTAGCATTCGCGCCGCGCTGGGCGCCGGGCGATGGTCACATCATTCGGCAGCTGCTGGTCGAAAGTATTTTGCTTGGGGCGGTTGGCGGATTTGCCGGACTGCTGCTCGCAATCTGGGGCATCGATTCGTTGAAAGCTTTTCTGCCGAGTATTCCGCGCATCAACGAGATTTCGCCTGATCCGCGCGTGCTCGTGTTTACTGCCTATATCAGTATTGGAGTCGGCATTTTTGCCGGCTTGCTTCCCGCATGGCGCGCGTCGCACCCAAATTTGGCGACGTCGCTGAACGAGGCTGCGCGTGGTTCGAGCACAGGCGCGAGCGGCCGGCGGACGCGCGGGGCGCTTGTGGTCGTAGAAATTGTCCTCGCAGTTGCCTTGCTTGCGAGCGCGGGACTGCTCGTCGAAAGCTTTGTGCGTCTCCAAAAAGTTCGCGGCCGGTTTCGACCCGAGTGATGTGATCACCGCGCGCGTTGCGCTTCCCAACGCCACGTTATCCGACTTCACAAGGGTCCGCCGCGTTTTACAAAAAGCTGCTCGAACGCGTCGCGACTCTCCCCGGAGTGCAATCCGCTGCCGCCGCGTGGTGGATTCCCCTCAGTGGCAGCGAAATTACTTTTAATTTCAACGTGCAGGAACATCCAGTGCCAGCTGCGGAACAGCCGCTGGCGCAAGTCAACATCGTCACGCCGGATTATTTTCAGGCGATGCGCGTCCAATTCGCCGTGGCCGTGCGTTTACAGACCGCGACGACCGCAACGCGCCGCTGGTCGCGATCGTGTCGGAGAGTTTCGCGAAAGAAATCCTTTCCGGGCGAAGATCCGATCGGTAAAAGGATCATTCCGAACGGGTCACCTGATCTCGGCAAACCGCCGGTGCGCGAAATTGTGGGCGTCGTCGCGGACATGCATTTAATCAGCCTGCGTCTGCCACCGAAGCCGCAGATCTACATTCCTTCTCAGCAGTTCGGAATCCGGTCGATGTCGATCTTTGTGCGAACGCAGGTCGATCCGCAATCGCTGGTCCCCGCTTTGCGTCGAGCAGTTGTGGAAATCGACAAGGATGTACCCGTCTACCGAATCCGCACACTCGCGGACTACAGGTCAGGCTCTATTGCGCAGCCCCGGCTGAATGCAATGCTGGTCACGTTGTTTGCGGTGATTTCGTTGCTGCTTGCTGCCGCGGGAATTTTCGGCATGATGAGTTACTCGGTCACGCAGCGCACGCAGGAGATCGGGATCCGGATCGCGCTTGGTGCACAGCGATATGATGTTTTGCGGCTGATTATGCTGCAAGGAATGCGCTTTGTCGGCGCTGGTTTGGTCCTCGGACTTATCGGTGTCCTGCTTTGTTCGCGTTTGCTCCAGAGCTTCCTCTTTGGCGTCGGCGCCAACGATCTTCGGACGATGCTCATTGTCACTCTGATCCTGGCCGGAGTTGCGTTTGTCGCCTGCCTTATTCCCGCCCGACGCGCGACTCTCGTCGATCCGATTCACGCGCTCCGGACAGAATGATATGAATGAGTTAAAATTTGCGCTGCGTCAGCTCCGTAGGTCGCCGGGGTTCACGATGGTTGCTGTGCTGACGCTTGCCCTCGGCATCGGTGCAAATACTGCGATCTTCTCCGTGCGTGGAAGGCGCGCTCCTGCGGCCATTGCCGTTTCCACATGGGGAGCGACTCGTTAGGGTCTATGAAGCGCTTGACGAAAATGGCGCGCGTTCGGCGTCGTTGAATCTGAGCGATCGCACGGTCGCGCGGTTCCGCGAGTTCGGCCGGGATATTTTCGAAGATGTTGCAGGCGGAACCGGCGGGGCTGCCGTTGTCGGCCTGACCAGCGGTGTGCCTGCCCAGACGCTCCCTGCTGCACAAATCACTTCGAACTTCTTCAATGTGCTCGGATTATCACCGGCACAGGGCCGCAATTTCACGGAAAAAGAAGGACTGGATCGGGCAGCAAACGTTGTCATCATCAGCGACGATCTCTGGCGCAATACCCTGAATTCGCGCCGAGACGTGCTCGGCAGCACGATTGTGGTCGATGGTACGCCTCGCACCGTTATCGGGGTGATGCCGAAAGCGTTCCGGCATCCCTATCGCGCGAATCTGTGGCTGCCGCTTGCGCTTGAGCCGGACGATCCTACGGCGATTAACAACCACTATCTCTATGGTGTCGCGCTGCTGCGCCCTGGCGTGACACCGGCAAAAGCAGAAGAGGCAGTGAAGCGCATGTGCGCCACAATCAATCGCGACGATCCGAACCCAGCAAATGTGCGGGCTGCTTACATCCCGCCGTTGCGTGAGAGCTTCGTCATGGATTTGCGACCGAAAATTCTCGTCATTATTGGCGCTGCGGTTTGCGCGCTTTTGATTGCGGCTGCGAACTTCGCCGGTCTATTGCTGGCTCGCGTCATTGAGCGGGAAGGGGAGTTTGCATTGCGAGCTGCGCTCGGAGCGACCAGGCAACGGCTCGTTAAGCAACAGCTCGTCCAGGCGTTCTTAATTGCGCTCATAGGGACTGTGCTCGGTCTCCTTATAGCGTCGTGGATCACGCCAATACTGTTCGCGCTCAGCCCCGAAGGCTCGGATGCAACCGGCAGCGCAATGCGTGAATTCGATTACGCTGCGCGACTCGATCTGCCGGTGTTCGCTTTCGCTGCTGGTATGATGGCGCTGGTCGGTTTGGGGTTCGGTTTGCTGCCGGCTTTGAGCGCATCGCGCACAGATCTACGCGGCGCAATGAGCGTGATCTCACGTGGCGCAACCCTCGATCGCAATACGCGGCGATTGCTCGGCTCATTCGTCGTGATCGAGCTCGCGATTGCCGCTGCGCTCCTGACAGCCAGCGTCACCGCAACGCAATATTTCCGGAAGCTGGTCGAGGAGCCATGGGGCTTCGACACGAAAGATCGCTTGGCCTTCAACGTCACCGTTCCCGATCGATTCTTTTCGACTGCCGCGGCAAAAAAGAACGCGCTCGAAGCGTCGCTCGCGCAATTGCAAGCGACTGCCCGGCGTCAAATCTGCAACCGTCGTTTCGCCGTCGCCAATGGACGCGTCATGGACGATGATGCTCTTCAATGCCGAAGGCAGGCCCGCACCCGAGCCGCGCGGCCTGTACACGGCGTACTCGCGTGTTCCCGTGCCCGGCTATTTCCAGAGCATGGGCCAGCCGCTGTTGCAGGGCCGCGATTTCAATCCAGCGACACTGCCGACTCGCCGCTAGTCTGCATCATCAGCCAAAGCATTGCACAACGTTTTTGGCCTAACGATTCATCCAATCGGAAAACGCATTCGCTGGGGACGACTCGACGGTACCCGTCCGTGGTTTACGATTGTGGGCGTGGTCGGCGATATGAAAGCCATCGCCGATCCACGCGACGGCGAAGTGCTCGGCATGATCGCGCGTCCACTCTCCCAAATGCTCGTGCACGCGACCACACCGCTTGACGACATCACCTTTGTTTTGCACACCGATGGCCGCTCGGTCAACGAGGCGACGATTCGAGCTGCGCTCGCCCGCGCAAATGCCAATCTTGCCGCTTACAATTTTCTGTCGCTCCAGGATGCCGCGGCGCGCTCGCGCACAACTGAGCGGTTCATCTTCGTCCTTGTTTCGTCGTTCGGAATCGTCGGGCTCGTGCTCGCTGCGATCGGATTGTATGGTCTGCTTGCGCTCCAGGTTGCACGGCGCGAACGCGAATTCGGCATCCGCAGTGCACTCGGCGCTACCGCGAGCCAGATCATCCAACTCGTCGCCAGACAAGGCGCAACATTACTCTCGCTAGGCTTCAGTGTCGGCGCACTTGCGACCTACGGAGTCGTGCGCCTGGTGCGAAATCAATGGGCCGAAATGCCGGGGCCGAATCTAATCGCGTGCATTTGCGCCGCGATCGTGCTTGGAATCGCAGTCATCGTCGCGTGCTGGTTGCCGGCACGCCGCGCTTCGCGCGTCGATCCTGTCATTGCACTTCGCGCCGAATGATCACTAACATTCCATCCATTCCCGACAAATCCCTATGATCTCTGACTTCAAATATGCGCTCCGTACTCTCGCTAAAACGCCGGGGTTCACCATCATCGCCGTCGTCACACTCGCGCTCGCCATTGGCGCGAACACGACAATTTTCAGCCTGATCAACGATTTGTTCCTGCGTGGTCTGTCGTTTAAAGAACCGCGGCGTGTTGTGCACTTCTTTTCCAACGCGCCGGACGGTAAGCTGGTCGACCTTCCCTTGTCGCTACCGCGGTTTCAGCACTATCGCGCCGGCCAGACAATTTGCGACGACCTCGCTGCCGAAAACCTGTTTGCGTTCACGTTGACGGGACTTGGCGACGCTGTGCAACTGTTCGGTGGCAGAGTGACGTCGAACTATTTCGACGTGCTCGGTGTGCATCCGATTCGTGGCCGCAACTTTTTGCCTAACGAAGAGGAAGGCGCCGACGTGGCAATGGTCACGGAAAATTTCTGGCGGAAACGAATGGGCGGCGACCCGAGCGTCCTTGGCCGCAGTATCACCCTCGACGGCGTGGCGCACACGATTGTTGGCCTGTTGCCGAACCTGCCGTTTGCCTGGGTCGGTCCGAACGCCGAGATCTGGACAACCAAGCCGTACGCGATTCCCGGTTTTACGTACGAGCGAATGATGCGCGGCACTACCTTTTTGCGCGTCGTAGGGCGGTTGAAGCCGGGAATGACCGTAGAACAAGCGCGAGCCGCGTTACCTGCGCTGGATAAGAGCTATCGCAGTGAATTTCCCGGCAAGATCGATAGCGGGTTAACTACGACCTTAAAGACGATTCCGGAGGACGTGAGCGGAAATTTCCGCCCCGCGTTTGCGACGCTGTTCGCCGCGGTGGCTTTCGTCTTGCTCATCGCCTGCAGCAATGTTGCAAATCTGTTGTTGGTCCGGTTCAGCGGACGCCGCCGTGAGATCGCGTTGCGAATGGCGATTGGCGCGTCCCGTCCGGGCATCGTCCGGCTGTTCGTATTTGAGAGTTTGCTCGTGAGTCTTCTCGCCGGAATCGTCGGTGCCGTGCTGGCATGGCAGTTGGTCCCGCTCGTTCCGAAAATGGCTGCGAATTTTTTGCCGTTCGATCCCAACACACGCGTTAACCTCTCTTTTCCCGTGCTCGGCTTCACAGTTGCGCTGTCGATTTTGACCGGGCTGTTGATGGGAATTTATCCTGCACTTCAAAGCTCGCACGGCGACCTGGTAGATGCGCTTAAGGAAGGCGGCCGCGGGGTGAGCGGCAGCGTGAGACAACAGCGCTTCCGAAAAATCCTCGTGGGCGCGCAAGTCGCGCTCTCGGTGACGCTGCTTGCCGGTGCCGCATTGTTGATCGCGAGTTTTGTAGGTCTTAATCAACAAAACGTCGGCTACCGCTACAGAAATGTTTGGATTGGTTTCGTCACTTTGCCGACAGCACAGTATTCTGATATCGGGACGCGTCAGCGTTTCGTAGAAACATTGCTCACCTCGTTGCGAGCGGTTCCAGGTTTTGAGAGTGTCACTGTTAGCGGCGATATTCCGCTGCTGGCCGGCGGCGGCAACGCGACGCTTTATTCGCGCGCTGATGGCGAAGTGTTGCCGGTAGACAAGCGGGCGACGGCCCCAAGCCACGACGTTTCGCCCGGTTATTTCAAAACTTGGGGCATTCCTGTTCTGGCAGGACGCGATTTCGATGAGTCCGATACCGCCAATCATCAGAACGTCGTTCTCATCAGTCAGTCAGGGGCGAAGAAGGTTTTCAGCAACGAAAATCCGATTGGCAAAACGCTGTTGGTCACGAGTTTCGGCACACCGTGCGAGATCGTCGGCATCGTCGGCGACGTTCGCTCGCGAAAGGTCAACGAGGCTGACGACATGGAATTTTATCGTCCGTGGGCGCAGGAAAACTTTCCATTCCCGACGATTGTGGTGCGCAGCAATTTAAGGGAGGACGCCGTCACAAAATTGGTGCGCTCAACCTTGGCGACTGTTGATCCCGGTCTTGCAATCGCGCTACCACAATCAATGGAGAAAATCATCGCACAGGCCATCGGCCAGACGCGGC